>NZ_JADYVW010000001.1:0-901744 GCF_020194135.1 Bradyrhizobium sp. BRP23
CCGCCGCCGCCACCTCCCTGCCCGAATGCCGCTCCGGCGGAGGCGGTCGCCAGCACGGCGAGCAGCACCAGACCTGTCCTGCTCATCGACTGTCTCTTGGTGCATCTGTTGAGGTCGAGCATCATCGATCCTGCTGGTAGCCCTGGTTGGTCGTGTTCTGCTTGATGTTGCCGTGGCGGCCCTGGGTATCGAAATTCTCGCGGCCCGGCTCCCGTTCTGTCGGCTCGACGGCCGGATCGGAACCGGGTCCCTTGTTGCTCCGCTGTTCTTCGGGGACTGGAGGCATCTTTGACATGTGCTGCTCCTGTGTCGATGGTTCGCAATGTCGAAATAGAACAATGAGTTGTCGCAGGGGTCGTTCCTGCGCCGATCGCCGCAGCGCGAGACAGGGAACACCGCGCTGCGTCCCGGGTTGATCAGAGGGTGCTGCCGCAGCCCATCCTGCGAGCTCGACAGGGAAACTCTCGACGGGGAAACACATGCCAAAGGCGACTGAACCTGAAACCGATCCGCGAGAGACACCGCTCGACGATCCGCGCCGGAAGACCGATATGCCGACGCACCGGCAGACGGATAAGCCTTGGCAAGGCAATCCCGAGAAGGAACAGATCGATCCGGAACGGCCGCCGCTGGATCTGGAGCGGTGGCAGAAATCGAAGACGCACTAGCAGCGGAGGCCTGCTGGCGTGTCGAGATCGTGAATGACCGGCCGCAGCGGCCCGCCGGAGTGCAGTTCCATCGTTGCCAGCGTAATCGGCAGCTTGAAGCGGCGCTTCCCTGCGCTGCCTGGATTCAGATAGAGCACGCCGTTGACGGTTTCGATCCGCGCGCGGTGGGAATGCCCTGAGACCACGACATCGATCCCGAGCTCGGCAGGATCGATCGTCAGCTCGTTGAGGTCGTGCAGGACGTGGAAGCTGCGGCCGCCGAGGCGCAGCGTTTGTGTTTCGGGAAAGCGTTCAGCCCACGTGCCCCGGTCGACATTTCCCCTGATCGCGGTGACGGGTGCGATGCGGCAAAGCCCGTCCATCACCGCCTGGGCGCCGATGTCGCCGGCGTGGATGATGTGCGAGACGCCGGCGAGGCAGCGCTTCGCCTCGGGCCTCAGCAGTCCATGCGTGTCGGCGATCACCCCAATCCTGAACGTCATGTCAGATCACGGCTTCAGTGCACTACATCCAGCGGCATCCGGCCGATTTCCTCACCATCCTCGTTCGTGACGAGGATCGAGAAGTGGCGGCCCTTAAGCTCGGGACGCTCCTCGAGCAGGCGCCGCGCAATCTCTTCGGCGACATCCAGAGCCTTGATGTCGTCCGGCAAATCGGCACCTCCCTCGTCGGCTACGGTTTCAGAATCCACCAAATCAAAATGATAGCGCGGCAACGTCTGGTCCTCGGGTGTTCCCGCAGGAACGCGCGGTCTCAGGGCTTCGTTCCGGCGCCGGAGCCATCTGCGGTCCGGCGGGCGGGCATCGCCGTCTGTCCTCGGCGCGAGATTGCCGCGGACTCACGCGCGGCGCCGCCGCGTCCTCGCGCGGGGTCTGGAACGGCCAGCCCTCGATGCCGCGAATGCCAGGCCGGCAGCGATCCCGAGCACCACGAGCCCCTTGCTGAGCACAGCGGCCGGCGGAACCTGCTTCCGCACCAGCCAGCCGCCGTCGACGGACGTGCCCTGCGGACCCGCTTCGAGCAAGGTGCCTTCGTTCCTTGCTGCGGGACGCGCGCGCGACAGCAGCCAGCGGAATGCAGCTCCTAGGATATTCTCGGTGATCTCAGGGGCAATCGCATAGGCCAATTGCCCGGCGCGCGCCGGCCACCCCACGGCTACCTCGTCACGCGGCGCGCGGACGAGGCTGACAAAGGTCTGGGCCACGTCCTCGGATTGATACAGGAGCGGACCGGGATCGAGCCTTCGTCCGGAGACGTTGGCGCCGTGGACGAAGCCCGGCGTATCGACGATGGCCGGGAAGACGCCGCAGACATGAATGCCCGGATGAGCCCGGAGTTCCTGACGCAAGCTCGCGGTGAAGCCACGCAGGCCGAACTTGCTGGCGGTATAGGCTGCGGCAAAGGGCGTCGGCGCCCAGCCGCCGAGCGAGATGTTGTTGATCAGGACACCGCGGTTCTGGCGGAGGAAGATCGGAAGCACCGCGAACGCGCCATGCATGGTGCCGAGCAGATTGACCTCGATGGTCCGGCGATGAAGCGCGATATCCGCGTCCTGATAGGCTCCGAACACGCCCGTGCCGGCGTTGTTGATCCAGACGTCGATGCCGCCGAAGGCCTTGTCCGCCGTACCGGCCAGACGCTGCACCGCCTCCGCGTCAGTGACGTCGGTCGGCACGGCCAGGGCCCGGCCTCCGAGCGCCTCGCACTCCGCAGCAAGCCGCATCAAGACCTCGCCGCGACGCGCAGCGAGGACCACGGTCGCGCCGTTGCGGGCAAAGGCCAGCGCCGCGGCACTGCCGATTCCACTGGAGGCGCCGGTGATGACGACGCGGGTGCCGACCATCTGCCCGTGCTCGGGTCCGGAGACGTCCGTAGGGAGCAGCCAGCGCAGGGATCGCCGCAGCCGCGCCATTGCCTGGGTTTCGAACCAGTCGCCATGCGCAAAGATCACCCGTTCCGGAGCCAGCTTCACGAGCCGCTCGGCCGCAGCCCGCACTGAGCGGCCGCCGAGGCGCAGCAACAGCCGCAGATAGATTGGGGCCTTCCCGTCCGGCTTGGCAATGCCGAGCAGGCTCGCCGCGGCTGTATTCGAGGCGCTGAGGTGGTGGGGATCGAGGTTCTGCACGATATCCGTCAGAACCAGCGTCCGGCTCCGCCTGTCGAACAGCTCGACCTCCGAGAACATCGGAGCATTCACCGACACCGTTTCGAGGTCGGCGGCCCATTCCTCCGGCGTCGTGTCTCCAAGCTCGCGATCGACGCGGAGGCCGGCCGCCCGCACCTGCCCGCGCGCCGCAAGGCCGCGCGCAGCAAAGATCGCGGCCTGCGGCAGCTGCCTTTGCCATTCTGGCAGGAACATCCAGTGCGCAATATTCGGCGCCAGCAGGTATCTGATCGTGCCCAGCCGCTCCAGCTCTTGGCGCAAAGCCGGCGAATATCTCACCGGCGAATGCAGCACGAGGTCGCCGTTCGACAGGCGGATGACAGTCATCCGCACGGGCAGTTGCAGGCCGGCGGCGTTGATCGGCTTGTCGTTCACGATCCAGATATCGTCGGTCACCTGCGACAGGCTGGCAGTCGACACACCGGCGTCGGAATTTTGCATGAGCGTCTTTCCATTGCGAGGGCGTTGCACCAAAGCGCGTGGGCGGCGCTCGTTCCTCATCAATGTCTTGGAAAGAACGTCTGGAAATCACATCGCCGCGGTCGTTCGACCTCCTTCGAGCCGCACCCGTAGCGCGTTGCGGGCGTCGGCGATGACATCGACCCAATCGCCCGGCCGTGTTTGATGAAACAGCCGCAGGCTCGGGTACCAGAACGAACGCGCACCGGATTGGGGCCAGCGCCAGTCGCAATCGGCATGCAGCAAGACCCAGGCCTCGCATCCGAGCGCGCCCGCAAGGTGCGCCACCATGGTGTCGACACAGATGACGAGATCGAGCTGCCGCAGGTGATGGCCGAGCGCGACGATGTCAGGCGTGCTGATGTCCCGCGCCCCGATCGCCGCGAGCTCTTCGGTGCTCGTCCCGCGCTGGAGCGAATGGAGCGCGACGCCGGGTCCAGCGAGATTGCGCAGCAAGACGGCCGGAACCTCGCGGCGCTTGTCCCACTCACCGACTTTCCAGACCAGGCCGACGGCCAGCCCTTGTTCTCGCCGAAGCGGCGGAAGAGCAATTGTAGGCAGCGCCAGGTAAGGACCGCGCATCTCGACCTGATCCCGGCGCGCTCTGATGGCGTGCGGCACCTCCATGATCTCGATGTCGACCTCGAAAGCGCTCTCGGGCGCACCATCATGCAGCGGAATGGCGCGATCGACGCCTGCTGCGCCCTCGACCATCGGCAGCAGCTCGGGTTGACACCACAGGGTGACGCTGCGCGCAATCGCGCGAAGCGGCTTCATGAAGCGCAGGAACTGGATGGTGTCGCCGAGTCCGTGATAGCAGCGCACCAGCACGTGCTTATCCCTCAGCTCCTCGCCGCGCCAGATCCGCTGGAGGTGACGCGGGCCAGTGTGCTTTGGCGGATGCGCGATCTCCAGCAAATCACCATCGTTGATGGTCCAGGCGCGTGCGAAATCGCCCGCCCTGATCGCTTCCGCCCAGCCGCCCGCCATGTCGCGCGGTCGCTAATGTCGCACGAACTTGTGGAATCGACTGAGCTTGCCGTCCTTGGTTCGATCCTGATGCAGGAACGCGATGCCGGCTTCATCGAACTTCTCGAAGAACGCATCCCAGCTGATGCGATCCAACGCTTCATCCGGCGGATCGAAATCAATACGCAGGATTCCGGCGTGGCCACCCTCCTCCGTCGCCTTCACGGTCGCCGGCTTCCCGCCGCGTTCTTCGGCCCATTTCTGGATGACGTTGTGATCGGTGGTCTCGTGGGCTTCGCTGTTCTGTGCCTTGGATGTCATGTCACACCTCGTTCACTAGGCGGGCGATGAACGCCGCACCGCATCGAACCATTGGCCGACAAACGCGGGCCGCAGTGATTGGTTCTTCGCGGCAGATACGAAACGGTCCGCGTGAGGCGAGCATCATCTTCTTCATCTTCATCATGAAAGTCGTTCGTTCCGAGCTGGCGGTACGGGACTTTATCCCATGTTAAGCGCGTCGCATTTTGTCGCGATGAATCGGCCCACGGCGTGCCGCTCGCATCTCCTTCCCAGGAACGAACATACCTTCCACACGTTCGCCGACGTACTTACACCGACTCTTGCACCGACGCCGCATGCTTCCGGAGGGCTTCATTCCATGCATTCTCGTCTCCAACACAGGCGCCGCGTGCGCGTCGGACTCGTCGGCGTCGGCAATTGCGCGAGCTCCTTCGTCCAGGGCCTCACCTACTACCGGAACGCCAAGTCGAACGAGCCGGTCCCGGGGCTAATGAACGCGGATCTCGGCGGTTACCATATCAGCGATATCCAGATCGCTTCGGCGTTCGACGTCAACGCCAACAAGGTCGGCCGCGACGTCGCCGATGCGATCTTCGCCTCGCCCAACAACACGCACCGTTTCTCCGACGTCGCGCCGACAGGCGTGATCGTGCAGCGCGGACCGGTCCTGGACGGCATCGGGCATTATCTCACCGACGACGTTCCGATTGCGGACGTGCCGGAGGCCGACGTGTCCGAAGTGCTGGCGATGTCCCGCACCGACGTTCTGGTCTCCTATCTTCCGGTCGGCTCGCAGCGCGCCAGCGAATGGTATGCGGCGCGCGCCATCGAGGCCGGCTGCGGCTACGTCAATTGCATTCCGGTCTTCATCGCCTCCAATCCCGAATGGCGGCGCCGCTTCGAGGAGGCCGGCCTGCCGATCGTCGGCGACGACATCAAGAGCCAGGTCGGTGCCACCATCCTGCATCGCGTGCTCGCTAACCTGTTCCGCGAGCGCGGGGTGCGGCTCGACCGCACCTACCAGCTCAATGTCGGCGGCAACACCGATTTCAAGAACATGCTCGAGCGGGAGCGGCTGGCCTCGAAGAAGATCTCCAAGACCCAGGCCGTGACCAGCCAGTTCGACGTCCCCATGGACCCCGACAACATCCATGTCGGACCGAGCGACCACGTGCCGTGGCTCACCGATCGCAAGCTCGCCTTCATCCGCCTGGAGGGAACGACCTTTGGCGGCGTTCCCCTGAGCGCCGACGTCAAGCTCGAGGTCTGGGACTCCCCGAATTCGGCGGGCGTCGTGATCGACGCGGTGCGCTGTGCCAAGCTCGCCATGGACCGCGGCCAGGCCGGAGCGCTGACCGGCCCTTCGAGCTATTTCATGAAATCGCCGCCGCAGCAGTTCACCGACGAGGAGGCCGGACGGCGGACGCGCGCCTTCATCGACGACAAGGCGTTTGCGTGATGGCTGGGATCATCCATCTCGTCCGCCACGGTCATCATGCCCTGCTCGGCCGCATCCTGTGCGGCCGGATGAAAGGCGTCGCGCTCGACGATCTCGGCTGTGAGGAAATGGCGCGCTGTGCCGGCACCATCGCGGCGCGGCCATCGCTCATTCAGTCCAGCCCGCAACGGCGCTGTATGCAGTCGGCATGCATCCTCGCGGCGCATTTCAGGCTGCCGGTCGAGATCGTTCCTGCCCTCGACGAACTCGATTATGGCGAATGGACCGGGCGATCGTTCGACGAGCTGGCGCCGGATCCCCGATGGTCGCGCTGGAATGGGCGACGCGGCACCAGCCGCCCGCCCGGCGGCGAGAGCATGCGGTCGCTTCAGAACCGCATGGTCGCTCATCTGGAGCAGCTGCGCGGCGACCGCAATCTCGACGCGGTCGTCCTCGTCAGCCACGCCGAGCCGATCCGTGCCGCGCTGCTGCACTATTCGCGCATGCCGCTCGATCAGTTTCTTTCGATCGAGATCGATCCTGCCAGCATCAGCACGCTCCGCGCCGACAGAAGGGGCATGAAGATCACCGGGATCAACCAGCGGGTGCCGGCGTGAAGATCGTCATCTTCGGCCTGACAATCTCGTCTTCCTGGGGCAACGGTCACGCCACCTTGTGGCGCGGCCTCTGCAAGCATCTCGCGCGTTCGGGACACAGCGTCGTCTTCTTCGAGCGCGACGTGCCCTATTATTCCGGTGCCCGGGATCTCTACGAGCTGCCGGGCGGCGCGCTCCGACTGTTCGCGAACTGGGACGATGTGCGGCAGGCGGCAAGCGCGGAGGTCCGTGACGCCGACGTTGCGATCGTGACCTCCTATTGCCCCGATGCGATCGCCGCGACCGAGCTGATCCTTGCTGAGGATCGTGCCGTTCCCGTGTTCTACGACCTCGATACTCCGGTCACGCTGGCAAGGCTCATCGCCGGCGAGGCCGTTCCCTATATCGGCCCGCGCGGCCTGCGGGACTTCGCGCTGGTGCTCAGCTTTACCGGCGGGCCTCACGTTGCGGACGAATTCCGCAACAGGCTCGGCGCGCGCGACACGCGGCCGCTTTATGGGCATGTCGACACAGACATCCACCATCCGGTCGCGCCGCAGCCGCATTATCGCGCCGATTTGTCCTATCTCGGCACCTACTCCGAAGACCGCCAGCACACGCTCGAGGCGCTTTTCGTTGCGCCCGCGCGGGCGCGCCAGGATCTCCGCTTCCTGATCGGCGGCGCGCAGTACCCGGACGATTTCCCATGGTCGCCCAACATTTATTTCGTGCGGCACCTGCCGCCGTCCGAGCACGCGCCGTTCTTTGCCTCATCGCGGCTGACCCTCAACGTCACCCGCCGGGCCATGGCGGAGATGGGCTGGTGCCCGTCCGGCCGGCTGTTCGAGGCCGCGGCCTGCGGTGCCCCGCTGCTGAGCGACGACTGGCCCGGAATAGCGGACTTCTTCGCGCCCGGAGAAGAGATCCTGATCGCACGCGACGAGCACGACGCGCTTGCCGCACTCGCGATGCCGGATGCCGAGCTCAGGCGCATGGCCCTGCGCGCCTATGAGCGCACCATGGACCAGCACACATCCGACAAGCGGGCGCGTGAACTGATCTCGATGCTCGAGCAGATTGCGTCGAGCCGCATCAGCCGGCAACAAATCGAGGAGGCCTGATCATGTGGGGCATCGTTCCGGCCGCGGGCCGCGGCAGCCGTATCCAGCCGCTTGCGTTCTCGAAGGAATTGCTGCCGGTCGGCAGCCGGCATGACGACGGTACCGACCGTCCCTGCGCGGTCTCCGAATATCTGCTGGAGCGCCTCATCCTCGGCGGCGCGGACAAGATCTGCTTCGTGATCTCGCCCGGCAAGTCCGACATCCTCGAATATTTCGGCGACCATTACGGCAGCGCCGAGCTCGCCTATGTGGTGCAGCCCGAAGCCTCCGGCCTGTGCGACGCGGTGTTCAGGGCAAGCACCGTCGTCGGGCGGCACGAAGACGTCATGGTCGGCTTGCCCGACACGGTGTGGTTTCCCAAGGCGGCCCTGCAATCCCTGCCCGAGGCAGACCTCTCGTTCCTGCTGTTCCCGGTCGAGCACCCCGAATTCTTCGATGCGGTGGTGCTGGACGGCGAGCAGGTGACGGAGATCCAGGTCAAGCAGCCGAATGCAGCCTCGCGCTGGATCTGGGGTGCTTTCAAGATGTCGGCCCACGGCTTCCGCCAGCTCCAGGCGCTGTGGCACGCACGCGAACGCCGCGACGAATATTTCGGGACGCTGGTCAATGCGTACCTTTCGGCCGGCGGCAACGGCATCGGGGTCAAGGCCGGCGAATCCTACGTCGATGTCGGCACCATCGACGGCTATCGCACGGCAATGGCCCTGCTCGCCGAGGGCGTCGAGGGCCGTTCCAAGTCGCGGACCCGCGCCTCATCGGACGGGGCCCGGCCGGTCTCAATGAATAACGGAGCGATTGCATGACCAGAGGCGCCCTCTCCCGCGAGGAAATCCGCCAGCGCGTCGATGCGCTGGGGCCATGGTTTCACAATCTCGACCTCAAGGGCGTGCCGACAGCGCCGTCGCACTTTCTCGGCGACTACCCCAATGTGAAGTGGCAGCGCTTCTCCGGCATCATTCCGGACCGGCTCGAAGGCAAGACCGTGCTCGATATCGGCTGCAATGCCGGCTTCTACGCAATGGAGATGAAGCGGCGCGGCGCCGAACGCGTGCTCGGCCTCGACACCGACGAAGAATATCTGGCCCAGGCCCGCTTCGCGGCCGAGGTGAACGGGCTCAGGATCGAATTCCGCAAGATGTCGGCCTATGATGTCGGGCAGCTGCGCGAAAAGTTCGACCTCGTGATCTTCATGGGCGTGCTCTATCATCTGCGACACCCGCTGCTGGCGCTGGACCTGATCCATGAGCACGTCGCCGGCGATCTCCTCCTGTTTCAGTCGATGCTGCGCGGCGACAGCCGGGTCGATGCGATCGAGAAGAATTACGACTTCTGGACTACCGATCAGTTCGATTCCTCCGGCTACCCGAAGCTGCACTTCATCGAGCACAAATATGCCGACGACCCCACCAATTGGTGGGTGCCCAATCGCGCCTGCGTCGAGGCCATGCTGCGCAGCGCCGGCTTTGCCATCGCGGCCCATCCGGAAGAGGAGGTCTATCTGTGCAAGCGCACGACGCGGCCGCAGGTCGACGGGCCGGTTTATCCGTCACGGGAGGCGAGCCGATGATCGAGGCGGCCAAGATCTGGAACGAGCCCAACAACAAGTCGCATTGGGACCTGCTGATCGACCCGGACTGGGCGATGTTCGCGAATCTTGCCCTCGCGGCGGGAAAGGCTATGCGCAGCGCGCATCCGACCTTGCCGCGCGTGCTCGGCGGCATTTCGCCGATCGACCCGTCCTTCATGCGCAGCATGCAGGCGCGCGGCGTGCTCGACCACGTCGACGCCGTCGCCGTGCACGGCTTTCCGCTCGACTGGAATTTATGGCAGATCGGAGAATGGCCGGCCAAGATCGAGGAGATCAAGGCCGTCACCTCGCTCCCGGTCTGGGTGACCGAGGTCGGCGTCTCCTCGTTCGGCGCCGAGGAGGTGCAAGCCTGGGGCCTGTCGCGCACCGCCGACCTTCTGATCGGCCGCGCGCCGCGCATCCACTGGTACAGCCTCTATGATCTCCCTTCGGCCTGGGAGGCGACCACGCGGCACAAGGAGGCCGAGGGGTCCTCCTATTACCGGCATTTCCACATGGGCCTGCTGCGCGAGGATGGAACGCCGAAAGCCGCGGCGGAGCTGTTCGGCCAATACGCCGCCGACATGGGCCTCTGCCAGTGGTTTCATTTCGAGGACCATCGTCTCGATGATGCCGTGCGCTGGATGCGACGGTTCGGCGTGCGGCACTTGCGGACCGGCCTGTCATGGGCCGACAGCTTCCGCCCCAACGCACTGGACTGGTTCGACCGCCAGATGGATGCGCTGGCCGAGTTCGAGATCACTGTGACGTTCTGCTTCACGCCGGAGCACCGCGGTCTCGAACCGCATCACACCAGCCCGCCGCTCGACGTGAACGAGTTCGCCGATTTCTGCGCGCAGATGGTCGAGCGCTATTGCACGAAGACCGGTCTCGCCTCCTCTAGTGGCGTCTCCCCGCCGATCAGGGAGCCGACATGCGTGCCCTGATCCTGGTGATGGATTCCGTCGGAATCGGCGCCGCGCCCGACGCCGCCAATTACGGCGACGAAGGTGCCGACACCATCGGCCACATTGCGGATGCATGCATGGCCGGGCGTGCCAATAGTCCGCAGCGGGAGGGGCCGCTGTGCCTGCCAAATCTCGTGGTGCTCGGCCTCGGCGAGGCCTGCCGCCTTGCGACGGGGCGCGTCCCGCCCGGGCTCGACGGCCGGGTTCAGGGTGCGCGCCATGGATGCGCCAGCGAGATATCGAGGGGCAAGGACACGCCATCCGGCCATTGGGAGATCGCCGGCGTGCCTGTCGCGTTCGACTGGGGCTATTTTCCAAAGATCCAGCCCTGCTTCCCGCGCGATCTCGTAACAAAGCTGTGCGAACAAGCCGGACTGCCCGGCATCCTCGGCAACTGCCACGCCTCCGGCACCGACATCATCGCCGAATTCGGCGAGCGCCACATGCGCAGCGGCGAGCCGATCTGCTACACCTCGGCCGACAGCGTGTTCCAGATCGCGGCGCACGAGGAGACGTTCGGGCTTGAGCGGCTTTACGACGTTTGCACGATCGCGAGACGGCTGGTCGATCCCCTGAACATCGGCCGCGTCATCGCGCGTCCGTTCGTCGGAACGGACGCAGGCAATTTCAAGCGCAGCTCGCACCGGCGCGATTTCTCGGTTCCGCCGCCCGAGCGAACCATCCTCGACCTTGCAGAAACTGCCGGCCGCGACATCGTCACGATCGGCAAGATCGACGACATCTTCGCTCATCGCGGCACCGGGAGAAACCTGCGCGGCGACGGCAATGCAGCGCTGTTCGATGCCACGCTCGATGGGCTTGGAGGCCTTGCAGAAGGCGGGCTTTTGTTCGCCAACTTCATCGATTTCGACACGCTCTACGGCCACCGCCGCGACGTCGCCGGCTACGCAGCGGCGCTCGAAGCTTTCGACGCCCGCCTCCCCGAGCTGCTGAGCCGGCTGCGAAGCGACGATCTCCTCATCATCACCGCCGATCATGGCTGCGATCCGACCTGGAGCGGCACCGATCATACGCGCGAGCAGGTCCCGATCCTGGCGTGGACCGCGCAGTCAACGGCTCCGATCGGCCGACGCGCCGGCTTTGCCGACATCGGCGCGACGGTTGCAAGACATCTCGACCTGCCGGCGCCACTTCATGGCGCGCATTTCTAGCCGGGATTCTAGCTGGGATTCACTTGGGTTATTGATCCAGGTTAGAGAAATTTTCGTTTGTAGGTTTCGCAGGAACGAACATTCCTTGCACCGCTTCTAACTCCCAGACGTGACTGGCGCGCAGGTCGCCCGACCAAGCAAAGGCGCGCTTCAACTCTCATCATCGGCTGGTCCCGAACGGATCGGTCCCATGCGGCACGGAGCGGTGAATGACGCGAGTATTGATTACCGGAGGCGCGGGATTCATCGGTTCGCATACGGCCGACGTGCTGCTTGCGGCTGGCTATGAGGTCCGCCTTCTCGACAATCTCTCTCCGCAGGTCCATGGCGGCAACCGTCAGCGGCCCGCTTATCTCGCGGACGATGCCGAGCTCGTGGTCGGCGACGTCACGGACAGCGTCGCCGTCGAACAGGCCTTGCGCGGCGCCGACATGGTCCTGCATCTCGCCTCCGCCGTCGGCGTCGGCCAGAGCATGTACGACATCGAGCCCTATGTCAGGACGAACGAGCTCGGCACCGCCGTGCTGCTGCAGGCGCTGGCGAAGCGACCGGTCGCACGGCTGGTTGTGGCGTCCTCGATGAGCATCTACGGCGAGGGCCTGTATCGTGATGCCGTCGGCAACGTCGTGGCTTGCGACGAACGACCGATCGGGCAGCTTCGCCAAGGAGAGTGGGAACTGCGGGATCATGCAGGCCATGCGCTCGATCCCGTGCCTACGCCTGAGACCAAGCAGCCGTCTTTGAGCTCGATCTACGCGCTGAACAAATATGCGCAGGAGCGGATGTGCCTGATCACGGGCAAGGCCTACGGCATTCCGACGGTCGGCTTGCGCTTCTTCAACGTGTTCGGTCCGCGGCAAGCGCTGTCGAATCCCTATACCGGGGTGCTGGCCATCTTCGCCGCGCGGCTGCTCAATGGCCGGCCGCCGCTCGTCTTCGAAGACGGCCTGCAGCGGCGCGACTTCGTCCACGTGCACGATGTCGCCCGCGCCTGCCGCATGGCGCTCGAATCCGACCACGCCCAGGACGTCTTCAACGTCGGCTCGGGCCAGAGCCGCACCATTCTGTCGGTAGCCGAGGATCTTGCCCAGGTGATGGGACGGTGCGAAATCGCTGCCGAGATCACACGGAAATACCGTGCTGGCGACATCCGGCACTGCTTCGCCGACATCGGCAAATCACGCGACCTGCTCGGCTTCGAGCCGCATGTCGCGTTCAAGGACGGGCTCGAAGAGCTCGCCGGGTACCTCGCCGACCAGATCGCCGACGATCAGGCGGAGCGGGCGACCCGTGAGCTGCTGCAACGAGGGTTGGTCGCGTGATGAGTGAACAAGACAACAGACCTGTCCTGGTCACCGGCGGCTGCGGCTTCATCGGCTGCAATCTCGCCGACCGTCTGGCCGAGCGCGGCGACCGTGTGCTGGTGCTGGACAATCTCGCCCGCGCCGGCGTGCGCGAGAACGCGCAATGGCTGAAATCCCGGCATGGCGACCGCGTCGCGATCACGGTGGCCGATATCCGCGACCCCATTCCGGTGATCGACGCCGTGCGCGAGGCACGCGCCGTGCTGCACCTCGCGGCCCAGGTCGCCGTCACCGACAGCGTCAGCGATCCCTCGGCCGATTTCGAGATCAACGCCCGTGGCACGCTGAACGTGCTCGAAGCCGTCCGCCTGCACAACGCCTCAGCGCCAGTGATCTTCGCCTCGACCAACAAGGTCTACGGGCGCCTGATCGAGGACAGCGAGATCGCGCTCACCGGCCGTCGCTACACGCCGGTCAACGATCTGCTCGCCGGCGGCATTTCGGAGAACGCGCCGTTGGACTTCTACAGTCCCTATGGATGCTCAAAGGGCACCGCCGATCAATACGTCCACGACTATGCCCGGGTGTTCGGGCTGCAGACCGTGGTGATGCGCATGAGCTGCATCTACGGGCCGCGGCAGTTCGGCACCGAGGACCAGGGCTGGATCGCACACTTCCTGCTCAGCGCCATAAGCGGCAATCCGCTGACGATCTATGGCGATGGCAAGCAGGTCCGCGACGCGCTGCACGTGTCGGACGCTGTGAGCGCCTGGCTCGCGGCGCTCGACCACATCGCGCTGGCGCGCGGGCGCGTCTTCAATCTCGGCGGCGGTCCTGCGAATGCGATCAGCCTGCTCGAGTTGATCGACCGCATCACAGAGCTGACGGGCCGCAAGGTCAGCTATCGCTTTGCGGACTGGCGACCGGGCGATCAGCCCTGGTACGTGACCGACACGCGGGCGCTCGCCACCGCGCTCGGCTGGACGCCGCAAATGCCTCTCGCCGATGGCCTGCGCTCGCTCCACACCTGGCTCGACAGCCGCTTCGGATCACAGAATAGAAGCGAGGCCCTGGCATGACGCGGGTCGCCCTCATCAATCCGAACTGGGATTTTTCGGGCAGCATCTATTTCGGCTGCCGCTCGCCTCACCTGCCGCTCGAGCTCGGCATCTCCCAGCACTATCTGAAGGCGGCCGGCCACGACACGTTGCTGCTCGATGCGCATATGTTCGATCTCTCCCTCGCTGAGATCGAGGCCGAGCTGCGCGCCTTTGATCCCGACCAGATCGTCTTCACCACCGCACCGACCTATCTGTTCTGGCGCTGCGCGCCGCCCGAGCTGCGCGTGCCGCAGCAGCTCGCCATCGCGGTGCGGGACCTTGCGCCGACCCTGATCGCGGTCGGCCCGCATGGTTCGAGTACGCCGAAGACCGCCCTGAGGAAGCTTGGCGTCGATATCGTCGTGATGGGCGAGTGCGAGGCGTCCCTGCTGCGTCTCGCCAATGGCGAGCGAGACTTTCCCGGCCTGTGCTTCGCCGACGGTGCTTCGCTCCGGGTCAATGGCGGCCCGCAGGCGGTCGCGTTCAGCGATCAGCCCGCGCTCGACTGGCCTGACGAGATGATCAGGCGTCACCATCACCACCATCACCGCTTCGAGGCCGCGCCGACCGCACCGGGCGCCGAGGTGGAGGCCTCGCGCGGCTGCCCCTACAACTGCACGTTCTGCGCCAAGGAGAATTTCCGCAACGCCTATCGCAAGCGGCCGCCCGCCGTCATTCTCGACGAAATCGATCGTCTGCGCCGCCATGGCATCGAGTACGTCTACTTCATCGACGAGATCTTTCTTCCCAATCGCGAACTTTTGGAAGGTTTGACGACGCGTGGGCTGAAGTTCGGCGTGCAGACGCGGATCGACCTCTGGAAGCCCGACATGCTCGCCCTGCTCGGGCGCGCCGGCTGCGTCTCGATCGAAGCCGGCATCGAGAGCCTCACCGTGGAAGGGCGCGCGGCCCTCGCCAAGAATTGCAAGATGACGACGGATCAGCTCGCCGACCGGCTGGTCGAAGCTCGCCGCCACGTCCCCTTCGTGCAGGCCAATTTGATCGAGGTGCCCGAGGACGACGATCCCGTGGTGCAGCGCTGGCGCCGCACCATGCAGGATGCCGGCGTCTGGGCCAACGATCCCGTGCCGCTCTACCCCTATCCCGGCTCTCCCGACTACCGCAAGCTCTGGGGCGAGCCCGACGATGTCGCCTGGGAGCGCGCACACCGGCACTATCTCGCGATGTTCGACCAGTTCAGCGACGTGCAGAACGATCGCCCGGTGCCGCTCGACAGCCTCGAACTCCAGGTGGCCTCATGAACCGTGGCGCCGACATCAGGATCATGATGACGACCGACACGGTTGGCGGCGTGTGGACCTATTCCTGCGCCCTCGCCACAAGTCTCGCTGCGTCCGGGGCCGACGTCACGCTGGTGACGCTGGGCCCGCGGGCGCGCGTCGATCAGCGTCAGATGCTGCACGAGACCAGCGTTCACCTGATCGAGACGGACCTCGCACTCGAATGGCAGGACCCGGAGGGCCAAAACGTTTCCGACGCAAGGCGCGTGCTTGCAAACCTTGAAGCCAGATTGATGCCCGACGTTGTGCATCTCAACAGCTTTCGCGAGGCGACCTTTGCATGGCAGGCCCCGACCGTGCTGGTGGCGCATTCCTGCGTGAACTCCTGGGCCTTGGCCTGCCGCGATACCGCCTGGCTTGGCGAGCCCAGATGGCGCCGCTACAGCGAGCGGGTCGCCGCTGCGCTCGACGCGGCGCAGGCCTGGGTCTGTCCGAGCCGGGCCTTCCACGACGACATCACGGCGATCTACCAGCCGCAATCGCGCGGCGCGGTGATCTGGAACGGAATTTCGCCACGCGCCCCGTCTGGGCGAAAGCAGGACCTGATTTTCGCGGCAGGACGGCTGTGGGACCGAGCCAAGAACATCGAAGCGCTCGCCGCCGCCGCTCCTGGGCTGGATTGGCCGGTCGAGGTGGCCGGTCCTATCGAAGCACGCCTGCCAGCGGGTATCACCTGGCTCGGAGAGCTGCCGCACGCGGCGCTGGAGACGCGCCTGCAGCATGCAGCGATCTTCGTCAGCCCCGCACTCTATGAACCGTTCGGTCTCTCGGTGCTGGAAGCCGCCGCCGCCGGCTGCGCGCTGGTCCTCTCTGACGTCCCGACCTTCAGGGAATTGTGGCGCGGCGCCGCCTTGTTCGTCGATCCCGCCGACAGCGAGGCGCTGCACCGGGCTCTGGCAGATCTTTGCGCTGACGAGATGGGCCGCGCAAAGCTGCAGCGGGCCGCCTATGAGCAATCCCTGACCTATTCGCTGACGCGCATGACGAGCGCCTATCTCGGTCTCTACCAGGATCTGATCGCATCGCGCCGGACGAGCGCCGCGGCCAGCCAAATCGAGGTGCGCGCATGAAATGCGTCCTGTTCTATCATGCCTTCACCTCCTGCTGGAACAACGGCAACGCGCATTTCCTGCGAGGCTATGCACGCGAGCTCCATGCGCTTGGGCACGAGGTGGTCGTGTTCGAGCCCATCGACGGCTGGAGCCGCCTGAACGCCATCCGCGAAGGAGGGAGTCATGCGATGGAGGACATTCCCGCCCTCTTCCCCGGCATCGACATCCGCCGCTACGACACGAGCCTCGATCTCGAGCGGGCGCTTGATGGCGCGGATCTCGTCATCGTGCATGAATGGAATTCGCCCGATCTCATCGCGCAGATCGGGCGCAGGCGGGTGCAAGGCGGGTCCTTCACCCTGCTCTTTCACGATACCCATCACCGTGCGGTCAGCGCGCCCGACGAGCTTGCGCAATTCGATCTCGACGGATTCGACGGCGTGCTCGCCTTCGGCGAGGTGCTTCGGCAGATCTATCTGAAGCTCGGCTGGGCAGACCGGGTCTTCACATGGCACGAGGCAGCGGACGTTGCGCTGTATCACCCGTTGCCCCAGGTCGAGCGGACCGACGATCTGGTCTGGATCGGCAATTGGGGCGACGGCGAGCGCAGCGCCGAGCTGAACGAGTTCCTGGTCGAGCCCGTGGCGGAGATGAAGCTCCGCGCCAGCGTCCATGGCGTGCGCTATTCGGATGATGCGCTCCGCACCATCAGGAGCGCAGGCATCCGCTATGGCGGCTGGCTGCCGGCGCATTGGGCCCCCGTCGCCTTCGCGGGCGCGCGCGCGACCATCCATGTGCCGCGCGGGCCTTACGTCGCCCTGCTGCCGGGCATCCCGACCATCCGCGTCTTCGAGGCGCTGGCCTGCGGCATTCCCCTGGTTTCGGCACCCTGGTCGGATGAGGAAGGCCTGTTCCCCGAGGGCGCTTATCTCAGCGTTGGCGATGGCCAACAGATGAAGCATGCGCTTCGGTCCGTCATCGACGATCCGGAATTCTCTGCCGCGATGGTGGAGACCGGCCTGAAGGTCATCAGGGATCGTCATACCTGCCGCCACCGCGCCGAGCAGCTCATCGACATCGTCACCGACCTCAGGGATTCCAGCCGCTCGGCACGGCCTCAGCACGACATCGGAGCCGTCGCATGAAGATCTGCTTCTTCGGATCCAGCCTCGTCTCGTCCTACTGGAACGGCGCTGCCACCTACTACCGTGGCATGCTGAAGGAGATCGCGGCGCTCGGCCACGAGGTCACCTTCTACGAACCCGACGCCTTCGACCGCCAGTCGCATCGCGACATCGACGAGCCGGATTGGGCCAGGGTGGTGGTCTATCCCGCGACCGCCGACGGCTGGCGCAGCTCGCTCGACACAGCCGCACAATCGGCCGACATGCTGGTCAAGGCCAGCGGCGTCGGCGTCTTTGATCTCGAGCTGGAGAACGCCGTCGCCGCGCTGCCCTCGCGGCTGACGCGGATCTATTGGGACGTCGATGCTCCCGCCACGCTCGAGGCGATGGAAAGCGATCCGCAGCATCATCTGCGTCGCGCGATCCCATACTACGACATGGTCCTGACCTATGGCGGCGGCGAGCCCGTCGTCTCCGCGTATCGATCGGTGGGCGCGCGGGACTGCGTGCCGATCTACAACGCGCTCGATCCGGCCACGCATTTTCCGTCGCCGCCCAATCCGCGCTTTGCCTGCGATCTCAGCCTGCTGGCGAACCGCCTGCCCGACCGCGAGAAGCGCGTCGAGCATTTCTTCCTCGACGTTGCACGCCATCTGCCCGGAAAGTCCTTCGTGCTCGGCGGCTCCGGCTGGGACGACAAGGACGCCTCCGCCAATCTGCGCAAGGTCGGCCATGTCGGCACCGCCGATCACAACGCGTTCTTCGGCTCCGGGCTCGCCACGCTCAACGTCAATCGCGACAGCATGGCGCGCTATGGCTTCTCGCCGCCGACACGGGTGTTCGAAGCGATCGGCGCCGGTGCCTGCCTGATCACCGACGAGTGGGCCGGCATCGATCATTTCCTCGAACCCGGCCGCGAGGTGCTGGTCGCCGCCGACGGCGCCGAGGTGGCCGAGCACCTCACCGCGCTCGATCCCGAGCGGGCCCGGTCGATCGCCCGCCGCGCCCGCGCCCGCATTCTCAGCCAGCACACCTACCGGCAGCGCGCCCGCCAGTTCAACGATCTCTTCGTCGCCCACAGTTCCCGAATCGAGGCAGCAGAATGAACCTCTCCATCGTCGTCATCGGTCTTTCGGTCACTTCGTCCTGGGGCAACGGTCATGCCACGACCTACCGCGCCCTGATCGAAGCGCTGGCGCGACGAGGTCACCGCGTCACGTTCCTGGAGCGGGACGTGCCCTGGTATCGCGATCACCGCGACCTGACCAAGCCCTCTGCCTGGACTGTCGAATTGTACCATTCTTCGAAAGATGTTCCGCGCCAGTTCGGCAAGCTGATCCGCGATGCCGATCTGGTGATCATCGGCTCTTATGTTCCTGACGGGATCGCGCTCGCCGAATGGACCACGACGCACGCGAGGGGCATCACCGCGTTCTACGACATCGACACGCCAGTCACTCTGGCGCGGCTCGAGCAAGGCCTCGACTATCTCTCGGCGGCAATGATCCCGCGCTTCGATCTCTATCTGTCGTTCACCGGCGGACCGGTGCCCGGCATGATCGAGCAGAGCTACGGCAGTCCGCTCGCGCGTGTGCTTTACTGCAGCGCAGACGCGGAGATCTACGCGCCGAAGCAGGCGCCGCCGAAATGGGCGCTCGGCTATCTCGGGACCTACAGCGAGGACCGGCAGCCCGTTCTCGAGGAGCTGCTGCTGGCACCGGCGCGCACGCTGCCGAGCGATCAATTCGTCGTCGCCGGTGCGCAATATCCGGACAATATCGCCTGGCCCGCCAACGTTACGCGGATCGAGCACCTCTCGCCGAAGCAGCACCCGGAGTTCTACGCGGCGCAGCGTTTCACGCTGAACGCCACCCGCGCCGACATGAAGGCGCTGGGCTTCTCCCCGAGCGTCCGGCTGTTCGAGGCCGCCGCCTGCGGCACGCCCGTGATCTCGGACCGGTGGCCCGGGATCGAGACGATCTTCGCGCCCTCGAAGGAAATCCTGCTGGCAGCCAGCCCGCGCGAGGTCGTCGAGATCCTGCGCGACATGCCGGAAGAGCAACGGCGCACGATCGCCCACAACGCGCGGCGGCGGGTTCTCGCCGATCACACGCCCGACCATCGCGCACGGCAGCTGGAGACCTATTACGCCGAGGCAGCCGCGCGGCGCCGCCGCAAGACGGCGCCACTCCCCGTCGTTCGCCCCATGCAGGTCGCCCAACTCTGAAAGGCCACGTCATGACGCTCCAGACCCGCATCCACGCGTCCCGCCGCTCGCCGACGGTCCTGGTCGCCGGCGGCGCCGGCTTCATCGGATCGCATCTCTGCGACGCGCTCCTGCAACGCGGCAGCATGGTGATCTGCCTGGACAATTTGTTCACGGGAACCACCGACAACATCCGGCCTCTGCTCAACCATCCGAACTTCCGCTTCATCGAGCATGACGTACGCGATTCCATCGAGATCGAGGGCGGGATCGACCGGATCTACAGCCTCGCCTGCCCGGCCTCGCCCCGCCATTATCAAGTCGATCCGGTCGGAACGATGAAGACTTGCGTGCTCGGCTCGATCAACCTGCTCGAACTGGCGCGGCAGAAGGGTTCCCGGATTCTTCAGGCCTCCACCAGCGAGGTCTACGGCGACCCGGAGGTGCATCCGCAGCCGGAATCCTATCTCGGCAACGTCAATCCGATCGGGCCGCGGGCCTGTTACGACGAAGGCAAGCGCGCCGCGGAGACGCTGATGTTCGACTACCGGCGCATGCACGGGACCGAGATCAAGGTCGCGCGCATCTTCAACACCTACGGGCCGCGCATGCTCGAGAATGACGGCCGCGTCGTGTCCAACTTCATCGTGCAGGCGTTGCGTGGCGAGCCGATCACGATCTACGGCCAGGGCACGCAAACCCGCAGCTTTTGCTTCGTCGACGATCTCGTGCGGGGGCTTCAGCTCCTGATGGAGAGCCCCGCCTCGGTCAGCGGTCCGTGCAATCTCGGCAATCCGCACGAGGTCACGATCGAGGCCATCGCCCGTGAGGTGCTGGCATGCACCGAATCTGCGTCCCCGCTGCGCTTCGAGCCCCTGCCGAAGGACGATCCCAGGCGGCGCAAGCCTGTGATCGACGCCGCCGAGAAGATCCTGGGATGGCGTCCGAGGGTGGCATTGAAGGACGGCCTTCAAGCGACCATCGCCTATTTTGCGCTCCGTCTCGCCGGGGAATCGCCCACGCTCGTGCCGGCCATCGCCGCGCGCAGGACGCGCCATTCAGCACGCGGCCGCCTGACGATGTCCGAGCAACCGTGAAGGCCTTGGCGGGTCGCCCAATGCGCCAGCGCGATAAACCTAAAACGTCCCGGCCAAAGTGACCCGGAACGCCATCGGCTCGACCGGGTGCAGCACATAATCCATCACGCCGTTCCCGCAGACCGCGGCAGGTGCGGCATTGGCGGCGCAGAGATTGTAGAGCGTATCGGTCTTCAACAGCGAGCCATAGGCATAGGTGATCTGGTTCGCCTTGCTGTTGAAGAGATTGAGCACGTCGAACTGGATGCGCCAGCCGTTCTCGCTGCGGTAGCCGAGCCGCGCGTTGACGAGGCCGGTCGGCCGCGAGCGGAACGCATTGTCCTCCGTCAACGGGCTGGAGCCGATGTAGCGCCAGCGCGCGCTGCCGAACCAGCCGGTCTTCTCGCCTAGCGTTATTCCGGCCGATGCCACCACCGCGGGGGCGTTGGGAATGTAGTTGCCGGGCGCATTGCCGATCTGCGCTTCCGGATAGCCGGCGAGCGAGGCATAGACCGCGGCCTGCTCGCTGTCATAGCCCCGGAAGCGCGCATGCGTCATTGCGAGATCCGCGTCGATGTCGATCCAGGACCGTGGCCGGTAGTGGTTGGTCCACTCGAAGCCGTAGCGGCGGCTGGCGCGCGTTGCCGAGGTGTCGCCGGCATCGCCAGCGAACAGGATCTCGGAATCCTGGTCCAGGATGAAGAGGCTGAGAGAGCTGTCGAGGCCGGGAATGATCCTGCTGCGAACCCCGACCTCCGCGCCTCTGGTGCGCACCAGGAGCGGCGACGGCGTGAGCCTTGTCGCGGGATCGGTGGGATCCTCCGTCGTGGTCGCACCGCGGGCATCGTTCGAGTGCATGCCGTAGCCGGCGCCGAGGAAGAATTCCGTATGATTGAACGGACCAAGCACCATCCTGAATTTCGGGCTGCCGAGCGCGGCATCGGCGCGACCGGAATTTGCGGCGTTGAACAGAGAGGTGACGTCGGCGGCGTAATAATCGCCCCGCCAGCCCAACGTCGTCCTGAGCCAGTCGGTCCAGCGCACCGTGTTCTCGGCATAGACCCCGACGCTGCCCTCGCCGACCTTGTCGCTGCGGATATTGCCGATGAAGCCGCGCCGGAACGTATTGGTGAGCGCGAGGTCGATCGCATCATAGCGCGATTGCAGACCGAAGGTGGTCTGCATCGGCAGGCCGGCAAAGGAGCCGTCCAGCGTGCGCGAGACATTGGCGCCCGCCATCAAGCGGTCGTCGTGCTGGTGGAACTGGTCGCCGAGCACGGGATCGTCGAGGAAGTAAGTGAAATTGTTGAAGAGGTCGAGCTGGCTCTTCACCAGATAGGCGTTGGCCTTCCATGAACCGATGTCGTCGGTCTGCGCGATGCGCCCGGACAGCGCAAAGCGGTTGGCATGGCCGCCGTCGCTCGGATCTTCCGAACCATAACGGCCGAGCAGGCCGCTGGTGATGGCGCGCTGCGGCACCTGGTCGGTCGCATTCCATTGGTTGACGTAGGCCATGCCGGTGAGCGACATGCCGTCGGTCGCGGTGCCCTGGCTATAGCGCACGAGGCCGTTGAGCTTTCGCAATTTGTCCGGATTGTCCCACGGGCCGTCGTAGGTACCGATCTCGCCGGCCACCAGCAGCGAACCGTCGCCAACCTTCGCGGAATCCATGCCGAGCAGACGGCGGTAACCGAAGCTGCCGGCGCTCACCTGCGCCAGCCGCCTTGTGCTGTCGATCAGGCCGATGTGAACGCTTCCGACCGAGGCGAAGTCGCCTTCGTCGGCGAAGTAAGGTCCCTTGCGCACGTCCATTGCGGCGATGGTTTCCGGGATCAGCCAGTTGAGATCGGCATACCCCTGGCCATGCGCGTGGGTGCGCATGTTGACGGGGACGCCGTCGACGATGATCGCCAGATCGGTGCCGTGGTCGAGATTGTACCCGCGCAGGAAATACTGGTTGGCTTTGCCCTCGCCGGAATGCTGCGTCACGATCAGACCGGGAACGGCTTCGAGCGCCTCGCCCGGCCGTGTGAAAGGGCGCGCGTTGATCTCGTCGCCGGAGACAGTGATCTCGCTGGCCATGCCGGCTGCGGCCCTTGGACCCGAGCCGGCACTGCGCGGATCCGACGCCTGCGCCGTCGCGGAAGAGCGGCGACCGGCCGCGGGCGATCTGGCGGCACGGCGCGATGCGGCCGTCATCTTGCGCCCGGGCGCGGCGCCGCCACTGACCTCAACCGGCGGCAGTTCGCGTGAGGTGTCATTGCTCTGTGCGAAGGCGCGGCCGTCATCCGCGAGCAGCGCCAGGACCGAGAGTGCCGTCAAAGCGCCGCCGTGACGACCGTGCTCAGGCCGCCTCGGTCGCATCGGTGCATTCCAAAACTTTCGTGCCGGCGCGGCGAGGCTCGTTTGCGAACATGCGGCGATAGAGCACGACCGAGACGAGCCATGCGACCGCAAACAGCGCGATCACGACAAAGCCGACATTGGCAAGCGACTCGTTGAGGTCCTCGATCAGCGCCCATGCGCCGCCGGAGAGACCGAGCCGCTCGCCGATCAGGCCGAGCGCTTCGATCCCGCCGATGAACAGTGCAACCGCGACGGAGGCGCCGGTGATCGTGAGATTGTACCAGAGCTTGCGCAAGGGATCGACGAAGGCCCAGCGATAGGCGCTCACCATCAGCGCGGAATCGGCAGTGTCGACCAGCGCCATGCCTGCAGCGAACAGCGCGGGGAAAACCAGCACATCGGCGAGCGAGGCGCCGCGCGCGGCTTCGCTGGCGGAGATGCTGAGCAGGCTGATCTCCGTCGCGGTGTCGAAGCCGAGGCCGAACAGGAAGCCGAGCGGGTACATGTGCCAGGGCTTCGTCACCAGGCGGAACATCGGGCCGAGCAGCCGGGCCAGAATACCGCGGCTGGCAAGCAGCGCATCGAGTTGCGCAGCATCGTGAACGCCCTGCTCCCGCGCCGCGCGAAACGTCCGCCACAGGCCGACGAAAATGACGAGGTTGATCGCGGCAACCGCAAGCAGGAACAGGGCCGAGACTGAGGTGCCGATGAGACCGCCGATCTCCTTGAGCAGGCTGTCGCCGCCGAGGCTCACGACGCCCAGTGCCAGCAGCATGGTCGCCACCACGACGACGGTGGAATGGCCGAGCGCGAAATAGAGGCCGACGCTGCGCGGCGTCTCGGCGCCGTGCATCAGCTTGCGCACGACGTTGTCGATCGCGGCAATGTGATCGGCATCGACGGCATGACGCAGGCCGAACACCCAGGCCAGCAAGGCCGTCGCCATCACCGTCGGCCGGTCGCCGAACAGCGTGAAGGCCCAGGCCCATGCGGCGATGTTGGCGGCGACGAGCCCGCCAAGCAGCGCCACCGTTCCGGGCTCGACCGCCCGCAAAGTCCGCATCGCTGCTCGTTCCATTCGCTCGCCCTTACAGTATGACGTTTATCAAAATTTCTCATACTGGCAAGAGCAAGAGCCGGACCAGTTTCGGTCTGCCCCCTGACGAGCCGACGGAATGCGAGCCAAATGGCGGGCCTGATGGAGGAATTCCGCGTCAGCGGGATCACCGCGCCGATGCGGGATGGGCGCTCGCATTGGCAAGCAGATATCCAGTTTGACGCCGAAGTTGACGGTCGTCAGGGGGAGCTCGACCCACGCAACTGGAACCCGTTGCTGTGAAGCCGCTCACATCCGATTCGACGATCCCGATGTATTCATCGTGCCGGGTGGAGATGGCAGACGGAGACGCGCATGAAACTCCTCATGCTCTCGCTAATCGCAGCCATGCTTCTCGCCGGTGCGGCCAATAGCGTGTTCAGGCCGCATCCAGTGCCTCATTTCGGTCAGCCCGGCATGGCGTCCATTCAAGATATGCAGACGGGACGGGCCGACAAGCTTCCCGAGCAGGAGCTGCAGGACCGCTCCGTCTTGTTTGCGAAAGAGCTGCGGTAGGCCGGCAGGCTCGCTTTATTCGGCCGCTGCGGTCGCAGGTTGCCGCTGCCCATCGTTCGGTCCCGTTCGCGCCATCTGCTCGTCGAGCCAGAGGCTGTGGTGCTCGCGCGCCCAGTTGACGTCGACTTCGCCCGAGCCCATGGCGGCGAACGCACCTTCCATGCCGATGGTGCCGATATAGATGTGCCCGATCATCGCCGCGACGAACAGGACCGCCACAATGGAGTGGACGATCTGGGCCATCTGCATGCTTTCGATACCCGTGCCGTAGAACGGGAACATCAGCGCATAGCCGCTCGCCGCGACGAGCCCACCACCGATCACGACGATCCAGTAGATCATCTTCTGGCCGCCATTGAAGCGATTGGCCGGTGGATGGTCATGCCCGATCAGGCCGCCACCCCGCTTGGCCCATTCGACATCCACCTTATTGGGGATATTGCCGCCGATCCACATCAGGAAGATCAGCACGACCCCCAGCGTGAACGGGAAGCTCAGATAATTGTGGGCGTATTTGGCCCATTGCGACCATTCGGAAAAGGCCTCGAAACCGATCAGCGGCAATAGCAGTTGCCGGCCAAAGGTGACGTTGAGGCCGGAGATCGCCAGGATGATGAAGCAGGTTGCCGTCATCCAGTGCACGAAACGTTCGAAACCGTTGAAGCGCACGATGGTGCGGCCCGAGTGGCCGCTTTCCAGCCGAACCATGCCGCGGGTGAGATAGAAGATCATGATCAGGGCGATCATGCCGATGATGGCAACGCCGCCGATCCAGGGCAGCGTCACCATGCGGAATTCCCGCCATTCCCGCCCCTGCGGCTGCTCGAGAACGCCGGACCGCTGATCCGGAATGCTGACACGCCCTTGAATCCGGTTCAGCTCCTGCAGAAGCTGCTGCTCCTTGACCGAGCTTGCAGTCGGATTGACCTGCTGAGCACTCGCAGGCGCCGCCATCGCCAAGAGAAGCAGCGTGCAAACGCCGAACGCCAGGCGAATGAACCTTCCAAATGACGCCATCACGTCCTCCCCGGTATTTGCGCGCCCTTCTGTTGCCACCTCAGGACTCGATCGCCTCGCGATAAGCGGTCTTCCAGCCCCATGCACCCGAGCCATAGCCGCGCTTCATGACGCGCTCCTTGTAGATCTGCGCGATGATCTCGCCGTCGCCCGCAAGCAAGGATTTGGTCGAGCACATTTCCGCGCAGAGCGGCAGCTTGCCTTCGGCCAGCCGGTTCGCACCGTATTTCGCGTATTCCTCCTTGCTGCCGTCGGCCTCCGGGCCGCCGGCGCAATAGGTGCATTTGTCCATCTTGCCGCGGGAGCCGAAGTTTCCGACCTTTGGATATTGCGGCGCGCCGAACGGACAGGCGTAGAAGCAATAGCCGCAGCCGATGCAGAGGTCCTTGGAGTGCAGCACCACGGCATCGGCCGTGGTGTAGAAGCAGTTCACCGGACAGACCGCCGCGCAGGGCGCGTCCGTGCAGTGCATGCAGGCCATCGAGATCGAGCGCTCGCCCGGCTTGCCGTCGTTGATGGTGACGACACGCCGCCGGTTGATGCCCCAGGGCACCTCGTGCTCGTTCTTGCAGGCGGTGACGCAGGCGTTGCACTCGATGCAGCGATCAGCGTCGCAGAGAAATTTCATCCGAGCCATGTGCGTGCTCCTCTCAGGCTGCGACGATCTGACAAAGCGTGACCTTCGGCTCCTGCATGCCGGTTGCAGGATCGTAGCCGTAGCTCGTGATCGTGTTGGCGCTCTCGCCCAGCACGATCGGATCGGTGCCGGCAGGATAGTTCTTGCGCAGGTCGTTACCGCCGAGCCAGCCGCCGAAATGGAACGGCATCCAGGCGACGCCCTTGCCGACGCGTTCGGTCACCATCGCCTTCATCTTGGCCCGCGAGTTGTTCTCAGCGCCGCTCACCCAGACCCAGCCGCCGTCCTTGATGCCGCGATCGGCGGCATCAGCCGGGCTGATCTCGATGAACATGTCCTGTTGCAATTCGGCGAGCCACGGATTTGTGCGGGTTTCCTCGCCGCCGCCTTCGTATTCGACGAGACGTCCGGAGGAGAGGATCAGCGGGAACTGCTTGGCGATCCCCTTCTCCACCGCCGCCTTCTGCACCGAGAAGCCGATGTTGGGCAGACGGAACTGCTTGGCATCGGGCAAGGTCGGATACTTCTCGACGAGGTCGACGCGCGGCGTGTAGATCGGCTCGCGGTGCACCGGGATCGGATCCGGTAGACCGAACGCATTCATGCGCGCCTTGCCGTTGCCGAAGGGCACGCAGCCATGCTTCAGCGCGACGCGCTGGATGCCGCCGGAGAGGTCGAGCGCCCAGGACACCGCATCCGGATTGGCCGGGTTGACCCGCTGGATGGTCGCCATCTCGGCCTCGGTGAGATCCGTGTCCCAACCGAGCTTCTTCAGGCTCGCCAGCGTGAACTCGGGATAGCCGTCCTCGATCTCCGATCCCTTGGAGAAGGACTTGTCGGCGAGCAGGCTCACCTTCCGCGTCGTGCCGTCGGGCAGCTTCTCCTCGCGCTCGATGCCGAAGCGCGGACGGAATGCGCCGCCGCCGTCCATGACGTGCAGATTGTTGTTGTAGAGCAGCGGCGAGCCGGGATGCTTCACCTCGGGCGAGCCCCAGCACGGCCAAGGCAGGCCATAATAATCGCCGCCGACTTCCGGATCGTCCTTGGGGGCGCGCATCGTCACCAGGTCGAACTTGTGCTGGTTCTTCATGTGCGCCTTGATGCGCTCCGGCGACTGGCCGCAATAACCGGTCGACCAGCTTCCACGGTTGATCTCGCGCAGCACGTCCTCGGGGACCGGAAGGTTGTTCTCGACCTTGATGTTCTTGAACATCTTGTCGGCGAAGCCGAACTTCTTCGCCAGCAGATAGATGATCTCGAGGTCGTCCTTGGATTCGAAGATCGGCTTGACGATCTGCTCGCCCCATTGCATCGAGCGGTTGGAGGCGACGCGCGATCCCGCGCATTCGAACTGCGTCGCCACGGGCAGGATATAGACGCCGTCCTTGCGTCCGGCCTCGACCGCCAGAGACGCCCAGGTGGTCGGGTGCGGATCGGCGATCACCAGCAGCTCCAGCGCCTTCAGGCCCTTCAGCGATTCGGGAATGCGCGTAATGCTGTTGCTGGCGTGGCCTTGCACGAACACGGCCTTGACGTTGTCCTTCTGTGCGACGTCGGCCTTCGGCAACAGCGCGGCATCGAACCAGCGCGTCAGCGGGATGCCTGGCGTCTCCATCTGCTTCTTCTCGTCGAAGCGCGAGACGAGATAGTCGTAGTCGACCTCCCAGACCCGGGACCAGTGCTTCCAGGCGCCCTCCGCGAGGCCGTAATAGAACGGCAACGTCACGATATCGAGGCCGACATCGGTCGCGCCTTGCACGTTGTCATGGCCGCGAAGGATGTTGGCGCCGGCCCCGGCCTTGCCGACGTTGCCCGTCATCAGCAGCGCGATGCAGCTCGCCCGCACGTTGGCGGTGCCGACCGTGTGCTGGGTCTGGCCCATGCACCAGATGATGGTCGCGGGCTTGACCGTCGCGAACGTCTTGGCGACACGCTCGAGCTGCGCGGCGGGCACACCGGTGACGCGCTCGACCTCCTGCGGATTCCATTTCTCGACCTCCTTGCGCAGGTCGTCGAAGCCGTAGACGCGCTGGGCGATGAATTCCTTGTCCTCCCAGCCGTTCTTCAGGATGTGCCACATCATGCCGTAGAGCACGGGAATGTCGGTGCCGGGACGGATGCGGACATATTCGGTGGCATGTGCCGCGGTGCGGGTCAGGCGCGGATCGAAGACGATGAAATTCGCCTTGTTGAGCTCCTTGGATTCGAGCAGGTGCTGCATGCTGACCGGATGCGCTTCCGCCGCGTTGCTGCCGATAAACAGCATCGTCTTGGAGTTGCGCATGTCGTTGATGCTGTTCGTCATCGCGCCGTAGCCCCAGGTATTGGCGACGCCGGTGACGGTGGTGGAGTGGCAGATCCGCGCCTGGTGATCGGTGTTGTTGGTGCCCCAGAACGCGCCCAACTTGCGGAACAGGTAGGCTCCTTCGTTGGTCATCTTGGCCGAGCCGAGCCAATAGACCGAATCGCTGCCCGACTTCTCGCGAACCTGCAGCAGCTTGTCGCCGATCTCGTTCACCGCCGTGTCCCACGACACGCGCGTCCACTGCCCGTTCACCAGCTTCATCGGATAGCGCAGGCGGCGATCGCTGTGCACGAGCTCGCGCACCGAGGCGCCCTTGGCGCAATGCGAGCCACGGTTGATCGGCGAATCCCAGCTCGGTTCCTGCCCGATCCAGACTCCGTTGAGGACTTCCGCCGTCACCGTGCAGCCCACGGCACAATGCGTGCAGATGCTCTTCTTGACGGTGGCGCCGGCCGCGAGCGGGCCGGCGGCGGCCGCCTCCGCCTTTCGCACGTTGCCCACCGGCATGGCCCCGAGCGCGGCGAGCGCGCCGCCGGCCAAACCGGATTTGCGCAGGAATGTGCGGCGATCAAGTCCCCCGCCCTGCCCCGCAAGGGATTCGGCGACGGAACCGCGGCGATCGGAACGCTGGTGTGTTCGCTTGATAAGCACGGGCAGCCTCCCTCTCAGGCCGGATAACGATTGACGCGGTAGAACGTCTTCACGTGATCGGATTCCTTGTAGCGCGCCTTGCGCTTCTCATCGTTGGTTTCACTGTCGGCCTGGGCGGACCCGACCAACGGTGTTGCAAGGGCCGCGCCGGCACCGGCGGTACCCAAGCCGACCTTGCGCAGGAAATCGCGGCGTCCGACCTTTGATTTCGTCTCGTCACTCATCGCATCTCTCCCGGACCGAAGCGCCTCGGTCAGCTGGCGAATGTAAATGCTTCCGTCTCGATTTCGATGAAAGTGCGGCCGAGCGCGCCGACTGCGCGATAGAAACGGGCAGTCCCCGCGTTCTCGATGTCGGCGAACAACCGCCCCATCCATGGCGACACGTGCTTTTCGAAGAAGGCGCGCTGCGCCTCGTGTGAGGCATCGAAGCGGCCATCGGCAAGGCCCGACATGATCTCGCACAGGATGGCAGCGTGATCTTCGGGTTCGGAATCGTTGGCGATACGCTCGATGCCGAGCGTCATCAGGTCGCCGCGCAGGCGCGACAAAGGCCGTTCGTTGAGAAAGCCCGTGAGATAATAGGAAGCATAGGGCAGCAATTCACCGCGGCCGAGCCCGACAAACAAATCGAAATACTCCCGCTCGACTTTCGACGGGACGGCGCTCGAGGCCGCGTCGGCGAGCGCCGCATGCGCACGACCGAGCGGCGTCGCGTCTCCGCTGAGCGCGGCGAGCTGATCGAGCAGGCGCTTCGACGGAGGCGCAGACAGCAGCGCCGCGAGCAAGACGTATTCCCGCGCGCGCGCCGCATCGATGGGATCGACGAGCTCGGCGGAGCCGGCTTGCTCACCGTAAAGATCGGGCCGCAGATCGTTTCGGGAGACGCCGGTCGCCGTTTCGACTGCAACCACCCGTTGTGCGGGCACACGGGTCCAATTCGAGACGGAGGGCTGGCTGATGCCTATTTTGCGTGCAAGCTGAGCGATGCCGCCTGCGGCATCGATCGCTCGATCAAGTCCGTCATCGCGCACGTGGACCTCCCATCCCAGTCCCGTCTGCTTGATTATCGCTTTTGTTACAAAGCAGTAGGTAGCGTAATCCGGGTTCCAGCAACGGTCAATCGCCTGCCATAGCCTGTACCTATAGTCTTTGGTCGTGGTTCAGCGCGGCAGTGCACCACCATGCGTGCGGGACCTCACAGGCTCTGCAGAATCCGCAGGTCTTTCACCCACTGTCGGTTGCACTGCAGCAGGGATTGCCAGGTGCTGCGTCTCATCGGGCGGCTCGACGACATTGGAAACAAGTGCCACATCGGCTTGATGCGATTCCGCCGGAGAATCCGCCGTTTCGATCGACGCCTCAGCAAGAGTCTGGGCCGCCTCGCGCACGCCGCCGACAATGCGATCGACCAGTGCGGCCAGCTCCTCCGAGGAACAATCCAGCGGGCCAAATCCCGGCATCGCCGTCGGGTCGTTGAAGTCCCATGCATTCTCCGCGAGCCCGACGAAGTCGCGAATCGCGGGATCGGTCGCCCAAGCGCGGCGAAGAGCCGCAAGGCTCAACTCGCGAGGAATCCCCTTGCCGAGGAAGGCCGTGATGTCGGTGGCAGCATTGATCTCGTCGATCGACGGCAGGCTCGACAGATCGAACTCCGTCTCGTCCTCTTTGTCCTCGGACGGCGGCGTCGGCTGCGCCGGGGCAGGTTTCGCCGGCTCCGCTCGCGACTGCTGTTTGCGGCGGGACCAACGCGCAAGGAAGTCCTCCTCACTCATTCCTTTCCGCCTTCATGTTCGCGCCGCGCCAGCGCCTCCGGATCGGCACGGCGCCGCTTGCGTTTGACGAATTCGCGCTCGACATGGTGCTCGGCCACGAAGCTTTCAATCGCCTCGCGCAGCACTTCCGGCATCGGCACGGCCTCGACGAGATTGTCGGCGGCTTCGGTAAAGCCTTCGCCCTCGGCGGGGTCGGCGGTCACCGCGGTGACTGCATAGGGCCAGACGCCTTGCGCAGGCGACAACACGACCCAGATGCTCGGACCGCCGGAGGCGAGATTGTCGCGATAGCGCGCCGTCTCCGACGGATAGAGATCGATGGTCGCACTTCCGGCATAGAACAGGGTCGTGCCGTCCTGCTCGCGAAGCACGGTCCATGGCTCGGTCGACGGCTCGTCCGGCAGGACAGCAATTCCGCGCCAGATGAAATCGACCCAAGGCGAGTCGGCCTTGCGCCGCTCGACTACGACGCCGACGGCAATCGAGAGGGACGGCAATGCCGCGGGGCTCACGTCGCCATCTCCAGCCGCTTCACCGGCAACCCGGTCAGCAGATTCTGTGGCTTCATCCGCAGCTTCTGATCCGCCGTCATCGACAGGATCAGGTAGACCGGCTCATCCCCGACATCGTCGAGGGCACGGCTGGAATCCGCAAACGTCAGCCGGAACAGCGCCAGCACGCGATCGGCGTCGCGCTCGCCGAGCTCTTCGCCGCGCCACAGACGGTCGCCGAGCCTCGTGGCATCGGCATCGAGCCCGACATACCAGCTCAGCTTCGCCTCGTGCAGCGCCCGTAGCGGCTCGATCACGACATCGATGCCGAGCAGATGGGAGACCCAACGCGTCATCGCCTGCGCCAGCGCTACAGGTCCGCGGCCGTCGGCGGTCAGGTCGAGGGCCATGTCGAACTGGTCGCTCCGGTGCCAATAGGCCTCGGCATTCTCCTCGCCCAACACCTCGACCACCGCATCGGTGGTGGCGCCGAGCATCGACATCAGCGAGAGCACCGGGGTCGGGCTCCGGCCGCCGACGACCTCCTCGTCTCCCAGCAACAAAGCGTGCTCATGTGGGAGAACGCGCTGGATCCGGAAGAACAATTCGGCCGCGCGCAGCACGAACGGGTCGTCGCAGCCGTCGAGCGCGTTGCGCAGGATGACGTGCACGAGCTGGTTGACGAACAGCGGCGGCAGATCGTTCGCCCCTGAGCGGAGCCAGGCAAGATAGGCCGCTTCGAGCGTCGGATGCCGCAGCAGAAGATCGCGGAACGCCAGCACGAACTGCCAATTCTCCCTGGCATCAGCATCGGCAATCGCGGCGATCTCGCCGGCGCCGACGGCCTGGCGCGGGTCGGCGAGCAGATCGCGATGCAGCCGGCGTTCGACCGGGCACGCGTCGTCCGGCGGCATCAGCTCGGGACGGGCAAAATAGGCTTTGAGAAATTCGTCCGTGACACGCAGGCCGCCGCCCTCGTCGCGATCGAGCAGGTGGTGACCACAGGAGATCCAGAAATCGTTCATCGGACGGTCGGCTCCCGGCCGAGATCCGCAAGCCTGAGATCGCCGTCCGGCTCGACGTCGTCCTCCATCTCGATGAACGAGAACGCCTTGCCATGCCCCTGGCCTTCCCGAAGCTGCAGCCGGCGGAACGACTCGCGGACCTCCCCGTCGCTCGAGGTGCGGTGCACTGCAATAAGCGAGCTGATGGGATGGCTGCAGAGCGACTGGGCAAAAGCGACCTCCTCTTCGGCCGCCGTTTTCGCCGCCGCCATATCCGGCGCGCCGAAACGATCGACCAATTGCCTCGCCAGCAGATCGACCAGGCCGTGGTAATCGTCCGCGGTCGCCGGAACGATCTGCGCCAGCGTCGACCAGCCCCAGGATTGCACCCCGAGGAACCCACCGCGAAACGCCGCGCGGGCCTTGCCCTCGAGCTTCGCGCCATCGCAATCCCAGAAGCGGAAGGCGCCGGAAACGGCCCATTCGCCCGGCTCTGCCGCCACGTCGAACACGAAAGTGTCCGAGGGATCGAGCGCGATCGTGCGCAGGAGTTTCACAGGCGCGGTCCTCCGAGGGCCGGATCGAGCCAGGACGGCACCGCGAGCGCCCGGACCAGGTCGCTTCGTTCGATCGTCTCCGTCCCGATGCGGCGCGTCAGGAGGTCGCCGCAATCATCTATGCGCTGTATCGTCTGCCTTTCACGCGGCATCCGCGTGAGATAGTCGCGCGCGACGCTGTCGAAGCCGTCGACCCGCCAGCCGTCCAGCGCCAGCATCAGATGCCGGGCGAAGCTTTCCGTGATCTGCGCCGCGCCCGCCTCGCCAAAGCCTTCCTGGTCAAGCGCCGAGGCCAGCGGGTGGACGCCTGGATCGTCATCATTCATGGCAACCGTCCGTATCATCGCGCCGAAGACCAGCCAGGGCGGCGGCGCCTCCTCGTCAGCTCCGGAACACCAACCCATCCGTCCGCCGCCGACCAGCCCCCCGTCGATCCTGACCGCATCCGGCCAGCCGATCGTGATCGGCTTGCTCGGCGGTGCATAGGCGCGAAGCGCGTCGGTGAGCGCAACCATGCCTGCGTAGAACGCACGCCGCGCGCTGCGCAACGGCTCGGCCGGCTCGAGCACCACGGCGAACTCGGCGAGGTCGAAGCGGCCGACATAGACGAGCGTTCCGGCGCCGCTCTCCGGTGCGATGCGGCATGCATGGGCAAAAGCGTCGCCGCTCTCGCGCAATCGCACCAATGTGAACGGCGGCGGCAGGTGGATCGGTTCCGCCGTGGAAACATGGCTCACTGGGATCGACGGCAGACCGTCCTCCGCTTTCCTTTTCTTCCCGATGGATAATGTCTATACGAGGCGAAGGGCCGGCGCGAGTCCGTCGTCGTCGTCCGAAAGGCGGAGGAGTTAACCTGGAGCAGCCGTCGAAGACCATCCTGATCTGCTCGTGCGAAGACACGATGCGCCTCGACGTGGCTGCAATCCGGCGCGCATGTCCGAACAGCGAGGTCAAGAGCTTCCGCCACCTCTGCGGGGCGGAGCTCGATCATTTCCGCAACATGGCCGCGACAGAAGGCGTGTTGACGGTCGCCTGCACGCAGCAGGCGGCGCAGTTTTCGGACGAGGCCGGCGAGCGGCCTGACGCGATCGGCTTCGTCAATATCCGCGAGACGGCTGGCTGGTCCCGCGACGGCGCGCACGCCGGCGCAAAAATGGCCGCCCTGCTCGCATCCGCCTCCATCCCCGCCCCGGACTATCCGCTCGTCACCTTGTCGAGCGAGGGCGTCATCCTGATCTACGGGCGCGATGAGGCCGCGATTGAGGCCGGCCGCCTGCTTGCCGATCACCTCGACGTCACCGTGATGCTGAAGCAGCTCGATGACACGGTGCCGCCGGTTGCCACGGTGTTCCCGATCGTGAAGGGCACGATCCGCTCCGCGAAGGGACATTTCGGCGCGTTCGAGCTTGTCATCGACGACTATGCGCGTCCCCGCCCCTCCTCGCGCGATCGCTTCGTGCTCGACTCGCCGCGAAGCGGGGTCACCTCGCGCTGCGATATCGTGCTCGATCTTTCCGGCGGTCTGCCAATGTTTCCCGCCCACGACCTGCGCGACGGCTATCTCCGCGCCGACACGAAAGATCCCGCCGCGGTGCTGCGCGCGGTGCTGACCGCGCGCGATCTCGTCGGCAGCTTCGACAAGCCCAGATATGTCGAGGTTGCGCCGGCGCTTTGCGCCCATTCGCGCTCGAAGCGTACGGGCTGCCATCGCTGTCTCGATCTTTGCCCGACCGGGGCAATCACGCCCGTCGGCGATCATATCGCAATCGATCCGAATATCTGCGCGGGCTGCGGCCAATGCGCGGCGGCCTGCCCGACCAGCGCGGTCTCCTACGCGCTGCCGCCCGCCGATACGCAGCTCCATAAAGTTCGCGCCATGCTGCTCGCCTACCGCGAGGCCGGCGGCGCGAATGCGGTGCTGCTCTTTCACGACAGCCCGCACGGCACGCCGCTGATCGACGCCCTCGCGCGGCATGGCGACGGCCTGCCGGCGAACGTGCTTCCCTTTGCCGTCAACGAGCTCACGCAGGTCGGGCTGGAGGCGATCGTCGGCGCCTTTGCCTATGGCGTCTCTGCCGTGCGCTTCCTGCTCCGTGGCAAGCCGCGCCACGACGTGACCGGATTGACGCAGACGATCGCGATGGCTGAGGCGATCCTCGGCGGCCTTGGATTTGCGGGCCGTCGCCTCGCCACCATCGAAACCGACGATCCCGACGCGCTCGGCGCGCATTTGACTGATATCGGCACGCTCGCCGCGGTCCCGACGCCGGCAACTTTCAAGACCGTCGGCAAGCGGCGCGACCTCTTGCGGTTTGCCCTCAGCGAGTTGCATCGGCTGGCGCCGCAGCCGGTCGACATCATCGCGCTGCCGCAAGGTGCGCCGGTCGGCGCAATCAGCGTCGAGGCCGATGGCTGCACGCTGTGCCTATCCTGCGTCTCGGCCTGCCCGACCGGCGCATTGCGCGACGATCCCGAGCGGCCGGTGCTGAAATTCATCGAGGATGCCTGCGTGCAGTGCGGCCTGTGCCAGAGCACCTGTCCGGAAAAGGTCATCAGCCTCAAGCCGCAGATCGATTTCCGGGCGGCGCGCGCGCCCGCCGTTGTCATCAAGGAAGAGGAGCCCGCGCTCTGCGTCCGCTGCGGCACGCCCTTCGGCGTCAAGAGCACGATCGACCGCATCGCCGCCAAGCTCGAAGGCCGGCACTGGATGTATCCGGCCGGCGACAAGCGAATCGAGGCGCTCAGGATGTGCGCGGACTGCCGCGTCGTGGTCATGAGCGAACAGCAATTCGATCCGTTCAAGGGCGTTCCGGAACGAACGCCGCCGCGAACGACGGATGATTACATCCGCGAACGCAACGGCAAGGACTAAAGCGGACGAGGTCGAATCGGCGCAAGGCAATCATCTCGACGTCGCGCGGGCCAGAAATTCGGTCAGCGCGCGCCGGTCCTCGGCCGAGCCGATGCGCTGCTCCGGCATCTTGGTGCCGGGGGTGTAGGCATTCGGCCCGATTTCGAACAATCGTGCGACGGTTTCCGGCGTCCAGACGATGTCCATCGTCTTCAGTGCATCAGAGAAGCGATATCCCGGCACCGAAGCGATCTTGCGGCCGTAGAGTCCCGCAAGTGTGGGACCCGCGCGCTGCACCTCCTTGTCCGAGAGCGTGTGGCAGGCAACACAGGCCCGAAACACATCGGCGCCGTGATCGCCGGCATAGGCCGCAAGCGGGTCGGCCGGTGTGCCGACCAGGCTTGAACCGATGGGATTGCCGGTGCGGGCATTCCAGCGCCTGATCCTGCCGTCCGCACCACCCGTCATCAGTGTCTCGCGATCGGCAAGGAAGGCGACCGCCCACACCGGCAGCCCGGGCCCAACCAGGGTGCGCAGCAGGTTGCGCGACTTGCGATCGATGATCGCCACCGTGCCGCCGATCCCGGCCGCAGCGACCAGCGCACCGTCCGCCGACATGGCCAAGGCCACCACCGGCGTCGGACTGGCCGCGACCTCGCCGCTGACCTTGCCGTCCGTTGTCAGCATGCGCAGCCTGCCATCGACCGCGCCCGTGACGATTTCACCATCCGGCGCGACAGCCACCGCGTTCAGCGGCGCCGGCAAAGTCACGATGTCAGGTTGGCCATCCGGCAAACGCCAGATGCGCAGCGCAAGATCGTAGCCGACACTGACGAGCCTGCCGTCCGGCAGGAAAGCGACCCCATTGACGTTCTGCGTATGCCCTTCGAGCACGCGGGATGTGCTGTCCGACAGCGACCAGAGCCGCACTGTCTGGTCCCATGACGCCGATGCGAGAAGCGTCCCATCGGACGACACAGCAAGCGCCGCGATCGGAGCGACATGTCCCTCCAGCACCCGGTCCGGCTCCGGCCGGCCCGCCGTCCACACCGCAATGCGCGCATCGGCTCCGGCCGTGATCATGCGGCCGTCTTTGAGAAAGGCGACGGCGTTGACGCCATCGGCATGATACCGCAGCACGTGCTCTGCCGTATCTGTCCTGAGCGACCAGCGGATGACGGCGGTGTCGAAGCTGCCGGAGAGAAGGCTGTCGTCATCGGGCGAAATGGCGAGAGCCCGTATCGGGCCGCCGTGTCCGACCATGTCGGCATGCACCGTCGATGCGGCAAAGATGGTCCACAGCAATGCGGCCACCTTCGTGCACAGAGCCGATCTGTTCATTCCTGGCCGCCTGCTGACATTCACCCGCTCGAGATTGCCAGAAGAGGCAACGGAAATGAATATCCTGGAACGGTCTACTTGAAACAGTCTACTTGGCCGGTGCCGTCGTGGTCTTGGACGACCCCTCCGGCGCGGGCTGCATTCCGGGCGGACTCTGGCCCTGGGGGCTTTCGGGCGGCGCACCACCCGAGCCGGTATTGATCGGACCCGTCCAACCTTGCGGCTGGAGCTGGCCCTTGTCCTCGGGAGGCGTTTGCCCCGTCGGCGAGTTGGTTTGCGCCGGCTGGGCCAGGGCGCCCTCGACAATGCAAAGTGCTGCGAAGCACAGGATCGTTCTCGGTAATTTCACGCCAAGCCTCCGATGCGCTCACCAGGCCTGCAGAAAACTTGCAAGACCCGCATCCGTTCCGGATCGTGCAGCGCAGCAGCGCCGAGCTCCGGTCCCTTGGCTCGATGGGCGATGCGTCTTTCCGCCGATCCCGTGTTCAAAAGCCCATAGCGGGCGGATGGCTGATGCGATCGACGAGCTTGCTCGCCGCAGGCCCTGTCGTATAGATGGCGTGGTCCAATCGAGGGAGGCTGAGGATGAAGGCTTTTTTGCTTGGCTGCGTCGCGGCCGTGGTGATCGCGGTTGGTGGGATGGTGATCCTCGATCGCGTGCAGGAGCCCGCCGCGCACGCGTTTGCCACCACCGGGGTGCGGCTCTAAGAAGTCTCACTCGCGCTTGAGCCCGATCGGCCCGAGGATCGGAGCGGAGGGAACGAGCTCGACCTTGCGAACCATAGCTTCCTGCAGCCGAGGATCGTAGATCATTGCCTGCGCCATGCAGACGATGGCGCCGCGCAAGGTGCGCTCCATGCGCCATTTCCGCCTCCGGCTTCAGAATTTGGTAACCATACGAGCATGGTTGAACGCATTGGCGCAAATCGCGCGGCGGCAGTGTCTGACCTGTAACGGCCTTGGTATAAGCGCAGCTACGGTTCGAACGACGTTCGCGGATGATCCGGTTTCCTTGTGCGCATGAATAAGCCCAGCAACACGTTCGACATCGCCATCGAGCCGTCGTTCGACTTTCTGTCTCCGGAATATGCAGAGCTGTTCGATCGTTCGGCTGCCACTGCCTTCCAGCATCCGGTCTGGTTGCATAGCCTCTACACCAGGCTCGCGCCGGAAACGGATGCAACGGCTCTGGTCGTCATCGTGCGCGACCGCGACACCGGCACGCTTGCGATGGTGTTACCGCTGCTCCGAATCCGGCGCGGTCCGATACGAACCATCGAGTTCGCCGACCTCCGCGTCTCCGATTATCTGGCACCGGTTTGCAGCCCGGACGTGTTTTCACGATTGCTCGATGATGCGGCCGCATGCGCGCAGATTCGGCGCCTTGTCCGCCCCTTCGATCTGCTCCGGATGGCCAAGCTGCCCGACGGACGGCTTCCGATCGAGGACCTCCTGGCCACATCCCGCCGTGTCTCGATGAACACCAATGCTTATGCCACGGTTCTGGTCGCGCCTTACGAGCAATGGCGGGCCAGTGCGATGGATCGCTCCTACCAGAAGGAACTCGCCAAGAAATATCGTCAGCTGCAGAAGAAGGGCGCGCTGAGCTTCTCATGCTGCAGCGACAGCGCCGCCGTGCTCGAGACGATGGAGGTGATGAGGAAGTTTCGCGGCCCGCGCTTTCACGCACAAGGCGACGGAGACCTGCTGCAGCGGCCCGAATATTACGGCTTCTATTCCGACGTCGCCCTTCGGGGCCTCGGGTCCTTCGTTCGCCTCTATGCCATGAAGATGGACGGCGAAGTGATCGCCGCCGTGCTCGGATTGTGCCACCGCGACAGCTTCCTCGTCATCATGAGCGCCTTCGACATCGCCGGCTACAAGAGCCAGTCCATCGGCGCGCTGATGTTCGAACAAGTGGCGCGAGATTGTATTGAGCGCGGAGATCAGATGCTCGACTTCACCATCGGCGACGAGCCATACAAGAAATCGTTCGGCGCACAGGCTTCACCGATGTGGGAGGTCACGCAGGTCGGCAGCGCCGTAGGCGCGATCGCCCTCTTCGCGCTGAAGCAGGCGCCCTGGCTCAAGCTGGCGGCCAAGCGGCTCTCCGATTTGAAGGTTCAGCCCGCCCACACCGCGAGGCCCACGCGCTGACCGGCGGGGGGTCGCAGAGATCAGGCGCGCAATACGCCGCGGACGCGGCCAAGCCAGCCCGGATGCATCTGATCGACGCGGTGTGCAAGACTGCGCCGCAGGAAGTGCAACCGTCGCCGCACGTCCCAGCCGATATCGTTGCGCGAGGTCAGCGCCTGGCGGAAGCGTGCCATCTTCAGCGATTGCTGATCCGCCGCGATCTTGTCGCGATCGGCATAGAATTGCGAGATCTTCTCCAGGCCCATGCCTGCAGTCATGAGCCATCGCGGCACATATTCGGTGCAGAGACGGTCGACGTCCACGAGCAGGCGGGCGACACCCGTTCCGGCCGCAGGACAATTGGTCTGGAACGCATCGCCGATGAGCACGATTCCGGGCCGGAGATGCCCCTCGACGACGGTCAGATCCATCACCCAGTTCTGGACGCGATCGGTCACGCGGAAATCGCCGAGGTAGCTCCGCAATCCCGGCAGCAGGCGCAAGATTGTCGCCTCCGGTTCGCGGCGCAACTCGCGCATAACAGGATCGGTCGGATCGCGGAACATGAAGAGATTGGCACGCATTCCGGCGTGGACGGGAAACAGGCTGAGATAGTCGATGCCATCGGCGGTGCGTTCGCCGTAACAGGTCAACGCCTCGAAATCGAACGGGGTGCCATCCTGGCGAGCGATCGTGAAACCGAACGACACCGAATGGCGCTCGGCAAGCACGCGCCGCCTGATGCCGAGCTTGTAGCCCAGGGCTCCCGCCATGCCGGTGGCCAGAACGACGAGGCGCGCCGCCACGCGCCGTCCGGAGGCGAGCTCGAGATGCTGGACATCGCCGCTGCTGCCAATCGCTGTGACCTCGTCGACGATCAGGTTGGAAGGATCCGGAAGCTGGCGACGCGCCATTGCGACGAGATCGGCATAGGCAAATCCGTAAGCCCTGCCGACGCTGACATCGACCACCTTGCCCTCACGGATGTTGAGCACTTGATCATATCGGCACGCGACATCTTCGAGCGCATCGAGAAAGCCGAGCTTGCCGAACAGCTCCAGCTGATGGCCGCCGATCTTCTCGACCCGAAACTCATCCGGATGGACTGCCCGCTTGTCGATCAGAGCGACGCGACGCCCTGCCCGCGCCAGCACGGCCGCCGCAAGCGATCCCGCAAGACCGCCACCGACGATGGCGACGTCCGAGTCGATGGTTGCGGTCTCGTCCCCGTCGACCGGCTCGGTCACGGTTCTCGTCATGGCTCCGGCTCCCACGGTTAACAGCGTCTGCAGTGCAATTCTCTCGCCTGATGTCGCATCGCAGGGCCGGGTGCGAACATTTCCTGAGATTGAGGTTAATGACCGCAGGTGCCCAGTTCGCCGACTCGCCGCGGCACGCGTCTTGCTGTCCCGAAACCATTCTGCACGCGAGCCCCGGATCTCGCCTTCTCAGTCGTCGATGCGGCGTTATGCCGTCCGTCGCGCGAGTTGAAACTCGCAGATGTTGGACAATGGAGACAGCGATGTTCCAGAACGAAGCAACCCGTATCACCGCGATCGCCGAAATCCTCCAACTCGTCCATTAACACTCGCGATTGCTCGACATGCTAGGTTCTCGCCGGTATCGGAACATGTCTCGTCAGGGGAGCGCGGCTCCCTTAACCCTTCCATGATCGCATCCATTCTCCAGTTCATGCGGCGCGACGTCACGCGCGGCGTTGCCGGGACCATCCTGCTCAAGGTCGGCAGCGGCGTGCTCGCGTTCGCGTTGTTCTCGCTGGCTGCGCGGACGATGTCGCCTGACGGCTTCGGCATCTTTGCGACCTGGCTGTCGGTCGCGCAGATCGCAGCCGTCGTGGGACTGGTCGGCCAGGAATCCCTGCTGGTGCGATTCCTGAACGAATATCAGGTCGGCGAAAGGCCGGACCTTACCAAAGGCGTGCTGCAATCGAGCTTGAAGATCGCCTCGGTCGCAATGCTGATCGTGATCGGCGGGATCGCGATCGTCGCGAGCATGAGAGGCGACTGGTGGCTGCTGATCCTTGCGGTGTCGGCCTACACGGCCGTCAATGCCGGATTGATGCTCGGCAGCCAAATCGCGCGCTCGCTGGTCAGCATTCTCATGGGCGAAGGAAACCGCGAGTTCCTTTGGCGGGCCCTCGTCGTCGTGTTCCTGCTCGTCATGCTGCTCGCCCATCGCCAACTCGATCCGGCCGAGCTGTTCGCGGCGATGACGGTCGCCATGTCGGTTGGCCTTGTTGCGCAGATCGTATCCGTCGCGCGCGTGCTGCCGGATCTGCGCAGTACGCCGGCGCGCTCGGAGACGTCACGCTGGCGATCAAGTGCCCTGCACTTCTGGCTCGCATCGATCCTCGAAGTCGCCAATCAGTATCTCGACGTCATTCTGGTCTACTGGATGCTGGATCCGACGACCGCGGGAATCTACTTTGCCGCCTCGCGCCTCGCCAACATTTTCGCCATGGTGTCCGCGGCGCTTTACACGTTCGGTGCGCGCCGGCTCCCGTCGCTCTATTTCAGCAAGAACCACGGGGAGTTCGAGCGGACCTCGCGCTTGATGGCGGAAGTGACTGGGCTCTGCGTCGTCGCCGGTCTCGCCACGATCTGGATCGGCGGCCCCTATCTCCTCAACCTGTTCGGACCTCATTTCGCCGAGCAGCATTCGGTCCTGATCGTGCTTGCAATCGGAACCGCCATTCAGGCGGCGGGCGGCCCGGCTGCTGCGATCCTGCAGCTGACCGGTCATGAACGAATCTATGTGCCGGTGGTCGCTGCCAACGTCGGGCTGCGGCTCGTCGGATTTCTCGTCCTGGTCCCCTTCCTCGGCGTGCTTGGCGCGGCGATTTCGACGACCGTGTCGCTCGCGCTCGCGACCATCGCCCTGAACGTCCTCTGCCGCCGGCGCAGCGGGGTGGATCCTTCCGTTCTGGTGCTCTTGCGCTTCCCAGCATCGAGGCGCGGCAATTATGCCGTTCGCAGCGCGGACTCGCGTGACTAGGTGTCAGCACGCGCCGCCGGGGTGAACGCGCAGGACCGATTGGTTAACGCGCCAGCGGGGAACCAGCGGAAATGCTGCGCCAACGACACCGTCGCCATCCGCGCCGCATTAACTCCGTTTGTTGCTAGCCGGTGTCCGCGGGATGCCCGCATGATAGGTACGGAGTTAAGAAGGTGAAGATTTCGTTGCTTTAGCGGGTCGGGATCCGTGCTCCATTATCAGCCGAACAAAGACCTGGACGAGACGAGCGCGACGGCACCTGCGCGGCCGAACGGCAGTGGGCGAAAACTCCACGTGCTTCTTGCGCAAACCCAGGCCGAGAACGCCGGTGCACAGGAGATCTCGCGGCTGCTCGGCGCCGGGCTGACCGCGCGCGGTCACCGGGTCACCAATCTGTTCTTCTTCCGCAAATCGGACTCCTTTGACGAACCGCCCGCCACGCTTTACTGCGCGCCGAGCCGGCCGGGCAATCCGCTGGCGCTGCTGCGGATGCTGTGGACGCTCGGCCGCCACATCAGAACCACCAGGCCCGACGCCGTCCTGACCTTCCAGCATTTCGGCAACGTCATCGGCGCCGGCGTCACGCGCCTCGTCAGCCGTGCACCCGTCGTCGCCAATCAGGTTTCATCCGCGCTGGCGATGAGCTGGCCGGTCCGCACCGCCGACATCGCCATGGGCAGCCTCGGCTTCTTCGACTGCATCACGCTCAATTCGCAGGACATGGAGCGCGAATATTCGCGCTACCCCGCGGCCTACCGGTCGCGCATGGTGCATGTGCCGCACGGCTTCGACGACAAGGCCCTTACCCTGTCGAAGGAGGCGGCACGAGGTCAATTCAACCTGCCACCGGACCGCGTCCTGCTCGGTTGCGCGGCACGGCTGCATCCGCATAAGCGGCTCGATCTGGCGATCGGTCTGCTGCCGGATCAACCGTCCTGGCATCTTGCGCTGGCCGGCCAGGGAGCCGACGAGGCCCGGCTGAGGCAGCTCGCGAACCACTTGAACGTCGCGGACCGTCTGCATTTGCTGGGAGAGATTCCTCCTGGCCGGATGGCGGACTTCCTTGCTTGTCTCGACGTGTTCGTCTTTCCGACCCAGGCCGAGACCTTCGGTCTGGCCGCGGTCGAGGCCGCCAACGCCGGTGTTCCCTCCGTCGTGACCAATCTTCCCGTCCTGCGCGAGGTATTGTCCTACGAGGGCAGACCGACGGCGCTCTTCGTCGATGCCTCCGATCATGCGAAGCTCTCCGCGGCGGTCTCCAGGCTGGTAACCGACAAGCAATTACGTGACGAGCTGCGACAAAACGCCAAAGGCCTGCGGCTGCGCTATTCGGTAGATGCCATGGTCGAGGAATACGTCCGGATTCTCGACCGGGTCGTTTGACCTGATACGTCGGAACAGATTGGCTCGACATGATCATCGAGTTTCGCTGTGAACGTGACTATGCGCGGCGCTGGATGGACCGCAGGACGCTGTCGGTCGACGGCCGGGACATGTCGGTGCAAGTTGCATGGACGGCAACGGCGGAGCCGCGGCCGGCAGGTCTCGATGCGCTGTTCGAGCTCGAACGCATCGTGTTGCACAAGGGCAAGCACAGCGCCGCCGACAGGCTGACGATCAGCTCCGAACCAGCACGGGTCAGCATCGGCACCGCCGACGTAATCGTCGATTTCACGAATGCCCCGCGCGATCCGGCGAGCCCGGCCCGGCTGTATCTGCGGCCGCTGTTCAACGGCGTCGCAGGCGAAAATGCCGCGCTCGCCGCCATCCTCGCCGGCGACCTGCCCGTGATCGAGATCGTCAACGAGATCGACGGTTCGGTCCTCGACCGCGGCCATCCGTCCGGTGAGATTGCTGCGGGCCTCAGTGGTGCGCTCGAAACGATCATGGCGCGGACCCTCACCATGCTGGCGGCGATCCTGTCGGGAAGGCCGCGCATCGTGCCGCACCTGCCGCGCCCCGCTTCAACTGTCCCGCACCGCGGACCCGTTGGCTACGTGGCGCGCGGCCTTGCCGTATCGATCGCCAAGGAGATCTATCGCCTCTGCTGCTATGCCCCGCATTGGCATATCGGATGGCGCTTCAACGACGGCCCGGGCGTCTGGCAGACCGGAGACCTGTCAGGTCCAAGCTGGAACGTTCTGGGAGATCCTGGAAACCACTTCTACGCCGATCCCTTTGCCGTCACGTGGCAGGGACGGACCTTCGCCTTCTTCGAGGATCTCGATCACCGTGTCGGAAAAGGTATCATTTCCGCGATCGCGTTCAACGACGCGGGGCCGATCGGCGAGGTGATGCCGGTGCTGGAGGAGCCCTGTCACCTCTCCTATCCGTTCCTGATCGAGGACGATGGCGAGCTGTGGATGATCCCGGAGAGCTCGACCCGCGGGGACGTCGCTCTCTACAAATGCACTCGGTTTCCGGACAAATGGGAGCGATACGCAACGCTCCTTTCCGGCCTCGAGCTGGCCGACGTCACGATCACGCGCCACAACGGCCTGTATTATCTGTTTGGCGCCTGGCGCGACGGAACGGGTGGCTATTCGGATTCGCTGGCAATCTATTACGCCGATCGGCTCTTGGGGCCTTGGCTTCCCCACGCCAGCAATCCCGTCTTGATCGACCGCGCCAGCACGCGGCCGGCAGGAAACTTCGTCACGCTCGATGACAAACTGTGGCGACCGGTCCAGGATTGCACCGACGGATACGGCGCAGCGCTTGCCCTGGCGGAAGTGGTCGAGCTGTCGCCGACGGTATTCAAGCAGGTCGTCCGCCACACTCTGAAACCCGGACCGGCATGGCCGGGCAGGAAGCTGCACACCTTGAATCGCTGCGGGCGGCTCGAGCTGATCGACGGATCGCGCGTCCAGCCCAAGACCAGTCTCTTTACGAGCGCAATTCCATCGGCCGTGTCACCTGCGCGAACCAATCCCTCCACCGCCGGCTAGCAGCCGCGCGTCTTCGCGCCCGAGTACGCGGCTAAGAACGCGTGCGATCGTTCCGGCCTGCGATGCGTTGCCGCGCCAAGCCACGATCTGGTCGGGACGTATCAGGGCGAGATCCGCCTCATAGAGATCGCGCAACGATCTGGGTAGCGTGACGAGCTTTACGTCGGCCCCGATCGCGCGAATGGTGTCAGCGAATGACGCATGGGCCGACATGACGTCCCCAAACTGAAGCAAGGTCCATTCGAATCCGAACTGGTCGTACAGCGACATGCCGTCCTCCAGCCACGCATGCGGTGGGCGGCCACCGGGAGAGGCGGTGGGAACGTAGACGTTGGCAGCATCCGGCGGCGGCTCGCTACCATCGGGGACGATGATTGGGGAGCCGTCGTAGCGTCCGCCGAAGGTGACGCCGGGGATGTTGAACTCGGCACGGACGTGCTGATTGAGATAGGCACCCGCGATTCGCCGCGCCTTGTGGCCGGCCTCCGTGGCATCCTCGATCTCCGGCGCCGGCGCGAAGAGGCCAAGCGAATCGGCGAAGCGGCGCGCATGATCGGTGTTGCGGAGCGCCACCGGACGCCGCTCGACCTCGTAACTATTGAGCAGTGCCGCCGGGCTCACGCCCTTGACGACGCTTGCGAGCTTCCAGCCGAGATTGACCGCATCCTCGATGGCGGTGTTGTAGCCGAGCCCGCCGGTCGGCGTGAACAGATGCGCCGCGTCGCCGCCGAGGAAGACCCTGCCCCGCTGCATCCCGCTTGCCACCAATGCGTGACCGGCGGTCCAGGTCAGGAAGGACAGAACTTCGCAATCCATCGGCGCACCGCAGGCGCGCTGGAACGCGGCTTTGGCCTGGTTGATCGTGATCGCAGTTTCGTCCTCGCCCGGTCGCAACTGGGTGTGGAATGCAAACTCATCACGACCGTTCACCGAGGCCATGAAGGCGCGGCGGTCGCCGTTGAAGCAATTGTACATCCACGCTTTCGCGTGGGGAACGCGCGCGTAGAAATCGGGCGAGCGGAGATAGACCGCCAGCATGCGGCCGCCCATGAAGTCGCGCTGCGTCCCGCTCTCGCCGCCATAGACGATCCCGAGCGATTGCCGGACCATCGAGCGCGGCCCGTCGGCCCCGACCAGGAAGTCGGCGCGGACCCGAAAGCGGCTGCCATCGTCGAGACATTCGATATTGCCGGCGATACCGTCATCACTTTCCGTGTAGCCGATCAGCCGGTGACTGTAGTTGAGCTGGATTCCGGGCAGCCGTTCGGCGTGGCGGCGTAGCACCGCCTCGACAAATTTCTGCGAGACCCGATGCGGCAGCTCCGCCGCGCTCCAGGAGCCTGACATGCCCTTCATCAGCTCACCCGCCCGCGACGCTGACGGCAGCGCGAACCGCGCCAGCTCGTATCCGGTATAGCGCGTGAAATATGCGACATCGGTCGGGTAGTCCGCGGGCAGACCTTCGCGCCTGATCTCGTCGGCAAAGCCCAGCCGCCGATAATGCTCCATCGAGCGCGCCTGCGTCGCATTGGCTTGCGGGTTGAAGGCCGTGCCCGGCTTTTCGTCGACCAGGATCGCGGACACGCCGCGGCGGCCGAGCTCGTTGGCCAGCATCAGCCCGCAAGGGCCCCCGCCAACGATGAGCACCGCGGCCGTCAGACGAATTTCCAAGATGCTTCTCCCTACCAACACCAACCTACATGGTAAGGACACCTGACTATTTCGTCAAGCTGCCTGACTAATCCGGGTCATCGAGCGTGTCGAATTCCGTGCCATACACCGCGAGCCCCTTCAGGATTGCATCCATCGTGGCCTTGCCGAGCTCGACCCGCATCTCCCGCTCGGCGATGTCGACGGCATCACGGAACGCATCGAGCCATTTGCGCCCCGTGGGCGTGAACACGACGATGCGCGCGCGCCGGTCGGTCGGATCGGCGATGCGATCGACGAGGCCGAGCGCGGCGCATTGGTCGACCAGCTCGCCCATCGCCTGCTTGCTCATGGAGGCGCGGCGGGCGAGCTCGGTGAGCCGCGTCCCCTCCACGTCGAGATTGCGCGTGAGGCTGACATGGGCGATGCGCGTCTCGTCGTGGCCCCGCTCGGTCATCAATTCGAGCACACGGCCTTCGAAGCGCCGCACCGCGTTATTGAGCAGGCGGCCGATATTGGCATGCCGCCACGCGGTGCCTGACGTCGTGGATTTCACCGGATCTGCTTTCCGAATCGACCGAACGAGATCGTGGAAAGCTAGCACAGGCATTGCTGCGTGCTACTGGTGAGCACGCGAGGTATCGGCGGCGGGCGGCGCGATCGAACCGCCACCCGCCATCTCTCGTGCTTCGAACGCCCCGATGCCTTACTGCGAGCGATCCGAGGTCCAGCCCTTGTACGCGGCAACGTTGTCCCTGGTCACCAGCTTGGACGGCAGCAGCTCGACGGTCGAAGCCGGCTTCTGGCCGTTGAGAATGCCGACGCCGACCTGCACGGCCCGCCGCGCCATGAAGAACGGATCCTGCGACGCGGACGCCTGAATCTGCGGCGACTGCGGATCTTTCAGCGCGGCCTCGATATCGGGCGCGCCGTCGACGGCGGTGATGATCATGCCGGTTCGGTTCTGCTGGCGTGCCGCAAGGTCGGTGCCGATCGCCTGCGGATCGTTGATGGCGAAGATGGCGTCGATCTTGGGGAAGCGGGTCAGATAGCCCTGCGCGACGGTGAGGCCGCCCTCGCGCGAGCCCTTGCCGTCCTGGTCGCTCGACAACACCTTGATGCCGGGATTCTTCGCGAACACGTTCTTGCAGCCGACCACACGGTCGATCACGGCGGAGACCTGCGGCCCGTTCTCGATGATGACGTCACCCTTGCCGCCCAATTTGTCGACGATGTACTGGCAGGAGATCTCGCCGGCCTGCACGTTGTTCGTGGTCACGGTGGCATCGGCGCCCTCGGCCGCGGTGTCGACCGCAACGACGACGATGCCTGCGGCTTGCGCCTTCTTGATGGCCGGCCCGATCGCCTTGGGATCGCCGGGATTGAGCAGGATCAGGTCGACGCCAGCGGCGATGAAATTGTCGATCTGGGTGACCTGCTTGCCGAGGTCGTATTCGAAGCCGACCGTCGTGATCTTCACGTTGGGATTGGTCTTCTTGGCCTCGAACTCGGCGCCCTTCGACAGCGCGACGAAGAACGGATTGCCCATCGATCCCAGCGAGACGCCGATCGACTTGAGCTCCTTGGCGAAGGATGGTGCGGTGGTGAGGGCAAGCGCCATGGCGGCGCCGGCGAGCATGATCGTCTTCAACATGGACTTCCTCCCTGGTCTGTCTTCGTCCCCGGCGCGGCAGACCAGTTGCCGCAACGGAATCTCGTCTCAAGCCATGCGCACCCGCTGCGCGCCAGACCTTTCACGTTCTCGCGGAGCCTTGCAGCCGGTAGCGGTCCAGCGCCACGGCACCGATGATCACCAGGCCCTTGATCACATATTGCCAGATGTCGGAGACACCGATCAGGATGAGCCCGTTCGAGAGCACGGCGATGATGAGCGCACCGACCAGCGTGCCCCAGATCGAGCCGATGCCGCCGACGAACGAGGTACCGCCGAGGATCACCGCGGTGATTGCATCGAGCTCGTAGGACTGGCCGAGCTGGAGTCCGTTGGCTGCGTAGAGCCGCGCCGCCTGCATGGCGCCGCCGAGCCCGGCGAAAAGTCCGGAGATGCCGTAGACGAAGATCAGGACGGCCCAGACCTTGATGCCGGCAAGCCGCGCTGCGCTCTCGTTTCCGCCCACGGCATAGATATGCACGCCGAGCACGGTCCGGCGCAGCACCAGCCAGGAGACGAGAATGACGAGCAAGGCGATTACCGAGAGCCATGGGATCGACGCGACTCCGGGAATGAGCGTCAACGAGCCGTTGCCGATGAAGGCATAGGGAATGGAGGGATTGAACACGGTGGTGTCAGCCCCGAGCAGCCGCGCCAGGCCGCGCACTGCGGTGAGCGAGCCGAGCGTGACGATGAAGGGCGGCAGGCGCAGCAGCGCAATCAGCGCGCCGTTGACGATGCCGAAGACGAGGCCGGTGAGCAGTGCGGCCGGCAGCCACAGCAAGCCGAGCTCCGGCATCTTGGAGAGCGTCAAACCCGCCATCGCGGAGGCCGCCAGGATCGAGCCGACCGACAGGTCGATGCCGCCGGTGAGGATGACGAAGGTCATGCCGGCGGCGAGCACGGTGTTCACCGCGGCCTGCTGCAATACGATGCCGAGATTTTGTCCGGTGAAGAAGCGGCCTTCCGACAGCACGTTGAAGCCGATGCAGAGGATCAGCAGCACCGGCAACATGCCGAGCGCGCTGATCAGCATCCTCATCCGCTGGCGTCTTGTCTCCGCGGCAGCGCCATTGGTCGTCGTCGATGCCGGCTTTGCTTCCGCAGCACCATTGTCAGGCATCGAGATGCTCCATCCCCGTGGCAAGCCCCATGATATCTTCCTGCGCCAGCGGCGAATTCGGACCGCGGCTGACCTCGCCGGCAATGTGCCCGGCACGCATCACGATGACGCGGTCGCAGATGCCGATGATCTCGGGCAGATCGGACGAGATGACGAGGATCGCGGTGCCGGCCTTGGCGAGATTGTCGATGATCGAATAGATTTCCGACTTGGCACCGACATCGACGCCGCGCGTCGGCTCGTCGAGAATGAGGACCTTCGGCGCGATGGCGAGCAGTCGCGACAGCAGCACCTTCTGCTGGTTGCCCCCTGACAGGCCGCCGGCGGGAACGCCGGGATTGGCGGCGCGGATGCTGAGGCCGGCAAAGGCGCGGTCGGCGCGCTCGCGTGCCTTGTCGCGGTCGAGAAACCAACCGAGCTTCGCGTCGCGGCCGAGCACGGCGAGGTTGATGTTGTCCAGGCACGACATGTCGAGAAACAGGCCGAGCGCCTTCCTGTCTTCGGTCAGATAGGCAATGCCGGCCTCGAGCGCCTCGCCCGGCGTGCGGATCTCGACCGGACGCCCCTCCAGCTCGAGCCGGCCGGAGGTTTTTGGCGACGCGCCGATGATGAGATGCGCAAGCTCGGTGCGACCGGCGCCGATCAGGCCGGCGAGGCCGACCACCTCACCCGCATGCACGGTGAGGGAGCAGCCCTTGACGCGCCCGCCATCGGCCATGTCGATCGCCGCGAGCACGGGATGCCCCCGCCCCGCCTCCGGATCATGGTCCTTCTTGTAGAACGAGGAGACGTCGCGACCGACCATCAAGCGCACGATGGTGTCGGCGCGGATCTCGGGCTTGTCGAGCGAGCCGACGAGGCGGCCGTCGCGCAGCACGGTGACGCGATCGCCGAGCGCATAGACCTCGTCCATGCGATGCGAGATGTAGATGATGGCAAGGCCCTCGGCGCGAAGCTGGCGGATCAACGCGAACAGCCGCTCACTTTCGGCGGCCGACAACGAGGTGGTCGGCTCGTCCATGATGAGGATTTTCGATCTGACGTGCAGCGCACGGGCGATCTCGACCAGCTGCCGCTGCCCCATGGACAGATGCGCCACCAGCGTCGAGGGCAGGAAGTCCGCGCCCAGGCGCTTCAGGATCGGGCCGACGCCCTCGCGCATTGTGCCGCGCGCCAGCAAGCCTGACCGCGATATCTCCCGTCCCAGATAGATGTTCTCGGCAACGCTGAGATTGGGAGCGAGCGACAGCTCCTGGTAGATGATGGAGATGCCCGCCGCGCGGCCGCCGAGCGGGCCTTCGATCCGCACCGCCCTGCCCTCGATGCGGATCTCGCCGCCCGGGTCGGGCCGGTAGGCGCCGGACAGGATCTTCATCAGCGTCGACTTGCCGGCGCCGTTCTCACCCATCAGGGCGTGAATTTCGCCGGGATAGACGGTGAGATCGACGGCCCGCAGCGCCTTGATGCCGAAGAAGGTCTTCGAGACCCCGCGCATCTCGAGGATCGGATCGTTCATCGTGCCTCCCGGCGCACAATGCGTTTCCCACCCGCGTCTCGTTTCTCGGCAACGCGGTTTGGTCATTAAACAAAAGCGGGTGACGCAGGGCAATACCGAAGGCGAATATACCGAAGTATGCAAACCAGATTGGGCCAGCTAGTGGCGCGGCCGATACAGGTCGCGCCAGGCGGGAAGCCGTTCAGCGTAGGCATCGACCAGTGCAGCGTCGGGCTCGAATGTTTCGATGCGCTGCGGCTGCATGCATACGTCACCGATTGCCTCACCCGTGACAGCAAGCCGCCCCAATCTCGCCGCACCGAACGCGGCGCCGGTTTCACCTCCGGCAAAGCGATGGATCGGAATGCTCAGCACGTTCGCCAGCACCGAGAGCCAGAAGGTAGAGCGTGAACCGCCGCCAATTACGTCGGCCTCCGCAATCCCGATGCCGGCATCCGCGAGCGCATCGCGGCAATCGGCAAGCGCGAAGGCAACGCCTTCGAGCACCGCCCGCACGATCGCCGCGCGATCGGTGCCATGGCTCAGGCCATCCAGCATGCCGCGCACAACGGGATCGTCGTGCGGCGTCCGCTCACCGGCGAGATAAGGCAGGAAGCTCACGGGCGACGGCGCCTGCGGTCGTGCTCCAAGCGGCGCCAGCAGCTCGGCCTCGGCGGCGCCGAACAGGCGCGCGAGCCAGGCAAGGCAGGAAGCGGCCGAGAGGATCGCGCCGGCCTGAATCCACATCCCTGGAATGGCGTGGCAGAACGTGTGCACGACACGGTCGGGATTGGCGGCGATCCGGTCGGTCGGGACCATGAGCGCACCCGAGGTTCCCAGCGACACGAAAGCGGCTCCCGGCCGGATCGCGCCGATGCCGATGGCGCCCGCGGGATTGTCGCCGGCCCCACCCGCGATCACCGGCTGCCTGATCATCCCCCAGCGCCGCGCGAGTTCGCTGCGCAGCGTGGTTGCGGGCGCGCATCCCTCGACCAGGCGCGGCATGTGCTCGCGCGACAAGCCGCTCGCTGCCAGCGCTGCGTCCGACCAGTCGCGGCGCGCGACGTCGAGCCACAGGGATCCCGAGGCATCCGAGACATCCTCGACGGCCTCGCCCGATAGCACCAGTCGCAGATAGGCCTTTGGCAGAAGAACGAGTTTCGTCGCCGCAAAGATCTCGGGCTCGTGCGCGGCGATCCAGAGCAGTTTTGGCGCGGTGAAGCCCGGCATCGCCTTGTTGCCCGTCACCTCGCGCAAGGCGGGCCAGCGTTGCTCCAGGACACGGCACTCAGTCGCAGAGCGTCCGTCGTTCCAGAGGATGCAGGGCCGCAGCGGCCTAGAGCTCGCATCGAGCAGCGTGGCGCCATGCATCTGGCCGGACAGCCCGATGCCTGCGACCGCCGCCAACGCATCGGCATGCGACGCCTTGAGGGCATCCAGCGTGGCGAAGGTCGCATCGATCCACTGCGCCGGATCCTGCTCGGAATAGCCCGGTTGCGGCGAGACGGTCGCGAGCGACCGGCTCTCGCTTGCGATCACGCGCTGGGCATCGTCGACGAGAACCGTCTTGACCGCCGACGTGCCGAGATCGATGCCGAGATACATGCTGCTTCCGCTCACTTCGCCGCGTCGATCCAGATCCCCGGCTCTGAATGCTCCCGGATGTAGCTGACGAGGAAGTCGGAGAACACCCTGATCTTGGCGGGCAGCCTGACTCGGTTCTGATAGGCGATGTTCATGGTGAGCAACGGCAGCTGCCAATCACTCAGGACAGGCACCAGCCGGCCAGCCGCGATATCGCCCTGCACGATATAGAGCGGCTGGATCAGGATGCCGAGCCCCGCGCGCGCCGCACCACAGATGATCTGGCCGTCGTTGCTGTCGAGCGTCGGCGCGATCCGGATCGTCTGCGTCGTGCTGCCCTGGCTCAGCCGCAGCGAATAGGGATCATTGGCGAGGTTGTAGATCAGCATGTTGTGGCGGGCGAGATCGGCGGGATGCTCGGGCCGGCCGTGCTTCTCCAGATAGGACGGAGCGGCCGCGAGCACGCGGTGCATCTGACCGATGCGGCGGACGACGATGTTTGAATCCGGCTCGTGCTCGCGGGTGCGGATCGCAACGTCAATGCCGGCTTCGATGAAGTCGAGGTAGCGGTTCGCGCTGATGATCTGCACGCTGAGATCGGGATAGAGCGCGCGGAAGGCGGGCAGCATCGGCGCGAGGTAGATCATCGCAAAGGACAGCGAGCTCGTCACGCGCAGCATGCCCTTCGGCGACAGCGCGCGGTCGGAGACGGCGTCCTCGGCTTCGGCGAGCTCGTTCAGAAGCGTGCTGCACCGCTGCAGCAGTTCCTGTCCCGCTTCGGTCAGCCATTGCCGGCGCGTGTTGCGCTCGATCAGCCGGACCGCAAGCCGCTCCTCCAGCGCGCTGAGATGGCGGCTCGCAGCGGCGTTCGACATCCGCAGGATTTCGGCGGCCTTGGAAAGGCTGCCGAGCTCAGCGGTTTTGGAGAAGACCTCGAGTTGAAGCAGCCGGTCCATTTTTGCATAAACAGGAAAAGAGACTTACAAATTTTGACCTTTATTTCCGTTTTCTGCAAGGCAAAATGGCGCCAACAAAGCACCATTGCAGGCGAGGAAATCAGGAAATGTCGGGCCCGATCAGGCACATCGTGATGTGGCGACTGCGCGGGGAGACGCCCGCGGAGCGCTCCGCCGCCCGGCTCAAGGTCAAGACCCTGTTCGAGGGCCTCAAAGGCCGGATCGACGGCCTCACGCATATCGAAGTCGGCATGGACGTCAGCGCGGTCGATTACGCCTGCGACGTGGTGCTGTTCTCCGAATTCACCGACCAGGCGGCGCTCGCCGCCTATGCCAACCACCCGGAGCATCTGCGCGTGCGCGAGGCGCTGGGCGACTTGCGGATCGGGCGCTTCCAGGTCGATTATCCCATCAAAGAGACCGGCGCATGATCGGTTCGTTCACCTTCGAAAACCTGCCCTGCCGCGTCGTGTTCGGCAGCGGCACGCTTGCCTCAGCCAAGGCCGAGGTCGAGCGGCTCGGCGGCAAGCGTGCGCTGGTGCTGACGACGCCGCAGCAGGAGGCACAAGGCAAGAGCTTGGGAGCCGCGCTCGGCCCGCTCTATGCCGGCATCTTTTCCGGCGCCACCATGCACACGCCGGTCGAGGTCACGGAACGCGCGCTCGCGGCAATGAAGGCATGCGAAGCCGATTGCGTCGTTTCGCTCGGCGGCGGCTCGACCACCGGGCTCGGCAAGGCTTTGGCCTTGCGCACCGGTGTAAACCAGCTCTGCATTCCCACCACCTATGCCGGATCGGAGATGACGCCGATCGTCGGCCAGACCGAGAACGGGCTGAAGACCACGGTGCGCGATGCAGCCGTGCTGCCGGAGACCGTGATCTACGACGTCGACCTGACGCTGACGCTGCCGGCGAGCCTCGCCGCAACCTCCGGCATCAACGCGATCGCCCATGCCGTCGAGGCGCTTTACGCGCGCGACGCCAACCCTGTCACCTCGCTGATGGCCGAAGAAGGCATCCGCGCGCTGGCGCGCGCCCTGCCCGCCATTGTCGCCAGGAACGACGATCGGGAGGCCCGCACTGAGGCGCTCTATGGCGCCTGGCTGTGCGGTGTCTGCCTCGGCACTGTCGGCATGGCGCTGCATCACAAGCTCTGTCACACGCTCGGCGGCACTTTCGACCTGCCGCACGCCGAAACGCACACCATCGTGCTGCCGCATGCGCTGGCCTACAACGCGCCGGCCGTGCCCGACGCGATGGTGCGGATCGCGCGCGCGATCGGGGCAGCCGATGCAGCTCGGGGGCTTTTCGAACTTGCGAAGCGGCTGGGTGCGAAGGTCGCGCTACGCGATGTCGGCATGCCCGAGGGCGGCATCGACAAGGCGGCTGACCTCGCAGTCACGAATGCCTACTGGAATCCGCGCCCGCTCGAGCGTGGCGCCATTCGCGAGTTGATCGCGCGCGCCTGGACCGGCGAGCCACCCGGCGCCATCAAAGCGGCAGCTTGAAGCGATGCGGCGCACCCTGATCAGATCCGCCACCGTCATCAGCATGGATGACGCGATCGGCGATCTCTCGACCGGCGATGTGCTGGTCGAGGGCAGCCGGATCGCCGAGGTGCGCCCGTCGATCGACGCTGCGGCCGACACGGCGGTCGTCGACGGCACGGGCCGCATCGTCATTCCCGGCCTGATCAACGCACATATGCACACTTGGCAGACCGGCTTGCGCGGCTTTGCCGCGAACTGGACGCTGCTGGAATATTTCCGCCGCATGCATGCGGGCCTCGCCACCGTGTTCCGGCCCGACGATATCTACATCGCAACCCTCGTCGGCGCGCTGAACCAGATCAATCACGGCGTCACCACGCTGGTCGATTGGTGCCACAACAACCCGACGTCGGACCATACCGACGCCGCCTTGCGCGGCCTGATCGAAAGCGGCATCCGCGCCGCGTTCTTCCACGGCTCGCCCAAGCCCGAGCCGAAGCCGGGCGAGCCGCATTTCTCGGAAGTGCCGCATCCGCGCCGCGAGGTCGAGCGGCTGCTGGCGGGCCCCCTCGCCGACCGCGACGGCCTCGTCACGCTCGGGCTCGCCATTCTCGGCCCGCATTACTCGACGCTCGACGTCGCCATGCACGATTTCCGCCTGGCGCGGGAGCTGAACCTGATCGCCTCGATGCATCAGGGCGGCGGTCCGGCCAAGACGCAAGGCGGCTGGGAGAAGCTGCTCGAGGCCGGCCTCGTCGGCCCCGGCATCAACATCGTCCACGGCAACGATCTGCCCGATGATCTGCTCGATCGTCTCGTCGATCTCGGCGTATCGTTCTCGGTGACGCCCGAGAACGAGATGATCCAGGGCCATGGCTTTCCGATCACCGGCCGCCTCCTGAAGCGCGGCGTGCGGCCGACCATCGGCATCGACCTGGAGTCCGTGCTGGCCGGCGATCTCCTCTCCGCCGCGCGCGTTGCGCTGTCGATGCAGCGGGCACTGGACAATGTGGAATCGCGCAAAGCAAGTGGCGCCATTCCGGCGACGACCACGATTCCCGTGCGCGAAGCGCTGCGCTGGATCACGACGGAAGGCGCCCGCATGCTCGGCCGCGAGCACCAGATCGGCTCGCTGACGCCGGGCAAGCTCGCCGACCTCGTCATCATCAACGCCTCCGACCTCAATCTCCATCCAGTGCATGATCCCGTCGCAACCGTCGTGATGCAGACAAGCCTCGCCAACATCGAGGCCGTCATGATCGGCGGTGCCTGGAAGAAGCAGAACGGGCGGCTATTGGTCGAGGGACTCGAGACGAAGAAGGAGCTGCTGGCGCAATCCGGCCGGCGGCTGGTGCAGGATATTGAACGACAGGGACGCGCCGCCTGAGGCGCCAATGGACAAGAACAATGACTGACGCTCTGAAAACAGTTGGTTTCATCGGGATCGGCAAGATGGGCCTGCCGATGTCGGTGCTCGTCGCCAAGGCGGGCTTTGCCGTTACCGCGTTCGACCAGAGCGCGGCGCGCATCGACGAGGCACGCGCGCAGGGCATTGCGATTGCCGCTTCGCCGGCCGAGGCCGTGCGCGGCAAGGCCGCCGTGATCACGTCCCTGCCCGACGACGCCGCTTTGCGCGGCGCATTGCTCGGCTCCGCCGGCCTGATCGCCGCGATGGCGCCCGGTGCCGTCTTGATCGAAACCAGCACCGTGAGTGTCGAAGCCTCGGCTGAGGTTGCAGCCGCCGCGCAGGCGCGTGGCATTGCCTATCTGCGCGCGCCGGTTTCCGGCAATGCCAGCATCGTGCACACGGGGGCGCTGACCTGCTTCGTCTCGGGGCCGAAGGACGCCTTCGAGAGCGCAAAGCCGCTGTTCACCGCATTCACCCGCGCCCAAACCTATCTCGGCCCGGCCGAGGAAGCGCGCTACGCAAAACTCTCGGTCAACCTGATGATCGCGGTGTCTGCGGCGATGATGGCCGAGAGCCTGGCGCTGGCGCGCAAGGGCGGCATCGCCTGGCAGGACATCCTAAAAGTGCTCGACGACAGCGCGGTCGCCTCTCCCATGGTGAAGTACAAGACCGCGCCGCTACGGACTCGCGACTTCGAGTCCACCTTCTCCTGCAGGCAGATGGCCAAGGATCTCGACCTGATCCTGGGCGCCGGCCATGCCGTCGGCGTGCCGCTGCAGCTCGCCGCGCAAGTGCGCGAGACCTATGGCGCGCTGGTCGCGCAGGGCGACGGCGATACCGACTTCATCGCGACCGTCAAGCATCTCGAACGGCTGTCCGGCCTCGGCGAACCAAAACCCTGATCGCGGAGATACACATGCGTAACTTCAACGAAAATACGATCACGGATGCGGTGCTGGAGCGGATCGCGGGCGCGACCGACCCGCGCATCAAGCAGGTGAGCGAAGCGCTGGTGCGGCACTTGCACGCCTTCGTCCGCGAGGTGCGGCCCACCCAGAACGAATGGGAGTTCGGCATCGATTTCCTGACCCGCACCGGGCACATGTGCAACGACAAGCGCCAAGAATTCATCTTGCTCTCGGACACGCTTGGCGTCTCCATGCTGGTCGATGCCATCAACCATCCGGTGCCCGAAGGCGCGACCGAGACCACGGTGCTCGGCCCCTTCTTCGTCCAGGCTGCGCCCGAGAAGGACAGCGGCGCTGACATCTCCGGGCCGATGGATGGCGATCCGATGCTGGTCACCGGCTCGGTCTCGGCCGTGGACGGAAAGCCGCTCGCCGGCGCCATCGTCGACGTCTGGCACTCCGACCACGACGGTTATTACGACGTGCAGCAGCTCGACAAGATCGGCGATCTCGCGATGCGCGCCCGCTTCCATACCGACACCAACGGCCGCTTCCATTTCTGGTCGATCAAGCCGGCCGCCTACCCGATTCCGCATGATGGACCGGTCGGCGAGATGCTGGAGGTGCAGGGACGCCATCCCTGGCGCCCGGCGCACGTGCACTTCATGATCTCAGCGCCCGGTTTCGAGCAGCTGGTGACGCACGTGTTCGTTGCCGGCGACCAATATCTCGACAGCGACGTGGTGTTCGGCGTCAAGGACAGCCTGATCCGCGAATTCGTCCGTCATCCCGCCGGCCGTGCGCCGGATGGTCGCATGGTGGAGCGCGATTATTTTCATCTCAACTATGATTTCGGCCTGAAGCAGGTCGCAAGCAACGCAAGAGCCGCTTAAGCTCAACAACGGACCAACAAGAGTCCGTAAAACAGGGACGGGAGCTGAGGATGGGACCGCGGATCAGCACGGGCGTTTTGGCCGAGCGCCTCACCGGCATGATCGGTCCGCGCGCGAGCGTTGCGCGCGGCGTCCTCGATCAGCACGGGCAGAGCGAGTCGCACTATCAGAGCCTGCCGCCCGACATCGTGGTCTTCCCCGAGACCACGCAGGAGGTCGCCGAAATCGTCAAGCTCTGCGCCGGCGTCGGCATGCCGATCGTCCCGTTCGGCGCCGGCACCTCGCTCGAAGGCAATGCGGCCGCGGTCGCGGGGGGCGTCTGCTTCGACTTCGCGCGGATGAACAAGGTACTGATGTTGCACGACAGCGACATGGACGTCGTGGTGCAGCCCGGCATCACGCGCAAGCAGCTGAATGCGGAGCTGCGCAACACCGGCCTGTTCTTCCCGATCGATCCCGGCGCCGACGCCTCGATCGGCGGCATGACTTCGACGCGCGCCTCGGGCACGATGGCGGTGCGCTACGGCACCATGAAGGACAATGTCATGGCGCTGGAGGTGGTGTTGGCCGACGGCCGCGTGATCCGTACCGCCCGGCGCGCGCGGAAATCGGCGGCCGGCTACGACCTCACGCGCATGTTCGTCGGTGCGGAAGGCACCCTCGGCGTCATCACCGAGATCACGCTGAAGGTACACCCGGTGCCGCAGGCGATCTCGGCGGCAGTCTGCAGCTTCGACACCCTGCACGATGCGGTGGACACCGCGATCTCCGTGATCCAGTCCGCGATCCCCGTGGCCCGCATCGAGCTGCTCGACGATGTCATGATGCGCGGCATCAATGCCTACGCAAAGCTCGGCTATCGCGAGGCTCCCACCCTGTTCTTCGAATTCCATGGCTCAGAGACTTCCGTCGCCGAGCAGGCCGAAGCCGCGCAGGCGATCGCGGCCGAGCATGGCGGCCATGGCTTTGCCTGGGCTAAGGCGCAGGAAGACCGCAGCCGGCTCTGGCATGCCCGCGACAACACCCTGTACGCCGGCCTTGGCTTGCGGCCCGGCGCGCGCGCTGTGATCACCGACGTCTGCGTGCCGATCTCGCGTCTGGCGGAATGCCTGATCGAGACGCGGCGCGATGCTGACGAGCACGGCTTCACCGCGCCGATCGTCGGCCATGTCGGCGACGGCAATTTCCACATGCTGATCCTGATCGACCCGACACGACCGGAGGCGGTCGAGGGCGCCAAGGCGCTGCAGGCCCGCATGGTCGCGCGTGCCATCGCCATGGACGGCACCTGCACCGGCGAGCACGGCATCGGGCTCGGCAAGATCGACTATCTCACCGACGAGCTCGGCGAGGCCGTGGACGTGATGCGATCGATCAAGGCGGCGCTCGATCCCGACGGATTGATGAACCCCGGAAAGATCTTTTCTGGCAGAGCCACAACATGAGCAACAAGCCATGAGCGACGCGCTCCCGATCGAGGTCACCTCACCCACGCCGCTGCTGGAGCTGCGCGGCATCAGCAAGGAGTTTCCCGGCGTCAAGGCGCTCGACGACGTGTCCTTCGCCGTCTACCCCGGCGAGGTCCATATGCTGCTGGGCGAGAACGGCGCCGGCAAGTCGAGCCTGATGAAAGTGCTGTGCGGCGCCTATCGCGCCGACGCCGGCGAATTCTACTACAAGGGCGAGAAGGTCGCGATCAATTCCACCGCGGATGCGCAGAAGCTCGGCATCGCCGTGATCTTCCAGGAATTCTCGCTGGTCCCCCATCTCGACATCGCCCAGAACATCTTCTTGGGACGCGAGCCGAAGGGCCGCATTCCCGGCACCATCGACCGCCGCAGGATATTGGCTGACGCAAGGCGCGTGCTCGACACGATCGGCTTCGACATCGATCCCGCCACCACCGTCGACAAGCTCGGCGTCGCCCAGCAGCAGATGGTCGAGATCGCCAAAGCGATCAGCCAGAACGCCCGCATCCTCGTCATGGACGAGCCGACCGCGGCGCTGTCCGACCGCGAGACCGAGCTCTTGTTCGCGCTGATCGCGCGGCTGAAGGCCGACGGCGTCTCGATCGTCTATATCTCGCACCGCATGGCCGAGGTGTTCGCGCTCGGCGATCGCATCACCGTGCTGCGCGACGGCCGCCGCATCGACGGCGTCCGGCCCGCCGACGTCACGCCGGACCAGCTCGTGCGCATGATGGTCGGCCGCAACGTCGACATGACCTATCCGCGCCATTTCGCCGACAAGCCCGGCGAGGTGCTGCTCCAGGTCAAGGGCCTCTCCGCGCCCACCGGCATCTCCGACATCAACATCGAGGTGCGCCGGGGCGAGATCGTCGGGCTATGCGGCCTGGTCGGCTCCGGCCGCAGCGAGGTCGCCCGCGCCATCTTCGGCGCCGACCCCGTGACCTCGGGCGAGATCATCTTCGATGGTAAGAGCATTTCCGGCGAGCCGGATCTCGCCGCCCGTCGCGGCATCGCGCTGATCCCCGAAAGCCGCAAGAGCGAAGGCCTCGCGCTGCTGCGATCCGTCAGCGACAATCTGGTGGTGTCGGCGCTGAAAAAGCTGTTTCCGAGCGGGCTATTCGACCAACGCTCGGCCCAGCGTACCGCTGACGGTCTGATCCGGCAGCTCCGCATCGCGACACCAAGCGCACGCCAGACCGTCGGCCTGCTCTCGGGCGGCAACCAGCAGAAGGTCGTGATCGGCAAATGGCTCGCCGCCGGCTCGAAGCTCTTCATCTTCGACGAGCCGACACGGGGCATCGACATCGGCGCCAAGTCGGAGATTTTCGCGCTGATCGACCGCCTGGTCGCGGACGGCGCGGCGGCGCTGATGATCTCGTCCGAACAGGTCGAGATCTGCCATGTCTGCGACCGCGCCTATGTGATGCGCGAGGGGCGCATCGCCGGACACCTGACCCGCAACGAATTGACCGAGGAGAACATCGTGCGATTGGGGATGCATCATGCGTGAGGTCGCGGTCGTCGCTCAACCCAATCCGCTGCAGCGCATTCCCGGCGTTGCCATGGTGCTGGTGCTACTGATCGCGCTGTTCAGCGTGATCGCGCCCGGCTTCCTGTCGGTCGCCAACCTCTCCAACGTGCTGGTGCAGTCGACCATCCTGACCATGCTCGCGCTGCCGATGACCCTGATCATCATGACGGAGGGGCTGGACCTGTCGATGGGCGCGGTGCTGACGCTGACCTCGCTCTGCGTCGCGATCGTGTCGCTTGCGACCAAGTCGATGCTGCTGGGCCTCGGCGCCGGCCTTCTGGTCGGCACCGCCTTCGGCCTCGCCAACGGCTGGCTGGTCGCGATTCTCGGCATACCGCCCTTCGTCGCGACGCTCGGCACGCTCGGCATGGCGCAGGGCCTGTCGCTGATCGTCAGCGACGGCCAGAGCGTGGTCGGCATTCCCCACAGCGTGCGCGACATCTATTCGGCGACGCTGCTCGGCATTCCCGTGCCGATCGTGATGGCGCTGGTGACATATGCGACCTTTCACGGCCTGCTCTATCACACCCGCTTCGGCACCTACATCTTCGCCCTCGGCGGCAACCGCGAGGCGCTGCGCTATGCCGGGCTCTCGCCCAACAGGCTGCTGATCGCGGTCTACGCGATCGGTGGCGCCATGGCCGGAATCGCAGGCCTGTTGATGACCGCACGCATGAACTCCGGCCATCCCACCGCCGGCCTCGGCCTGGAATTCGATGCCATCGCGGCCGTCGCCGTCGGCGGCACCTCGTTCGAGCGGGGCAATGGCTGGCTACTCGGTACGCTGCTCGGGGTCCTTTCCGTCGGCGTGTTGCGCAACGGCCTGAACCTGATCTCGCTCCCCTCCTCGGTGCAGGTCGCCAGCGTCGGCGTGCTCGTCATCGTTGCCCTGTTCCTCGACGGCCTCAGGAGCCGCACATGACCGACATCACCAAGGGCGCCATGGCGCCGCCCCGCTCCTTCCTGTCGCAGGACGCGGTCCAGCTATTCTATCGCCTGCTCGCGGCTTTCCTGATCTGCGCGGTGCTGGCCGTGCTCAGCGATTCCTTCCTGAGCCTCGGCAACATCCTCAACGTGCTGAGGCAGGCAAGCTTGACCTTCTTCATCGCCTCCGGCCTGACGCTGGTGGTGCTGACCGCAGGCCTCGATCTCTCCGTCGGCGCCAATGTCGCGCTGTCCGCCTGCCTCGCCGGTACCGTGATCCACACGACCGGTTCGCCTGCGCTCGGCATCCTCACCGGACTTGCCTGCGGCGGGCTCGTCGGCCTGATCAACGGCGTCATGGTCACGGCGCTCCGCATCCCCTCCTTCATCGCCACCTACGGCATGCTCTGGGTGCTGAACGGCCTCACCTATTGGTACATGGCGGGCGAGACCCTGCACGGCTTCCCGGCCGGCTTCCGCCAGATCGGCAGCGGCTATCTGTTCGGCCTACCCATTCCGGTCTACCTGCTCCTGGTGTTCCTCGGCATCGGGACGTTCTTCGCGCAGCGCACGGTCTGGGGCCAGGAGATCTACGCGATCGGCGCCAATCCTGTCGCCGCACGACTATCAGGCATTCCCGTCGCGCGCCGCCTGCTGCTGGTCTACGCGGTCTCAGGCACCATGGCGGGACTTGCCTCGATCATCTTCCTGTCGCGGCTCAATTCGGCCGAGGCCGATATCGGCGAGAGCCTGACGCTGCCGGCGATCGCGGCCGTTCTGATCGGGGGCACCTCGCTGTTCGGCGGCGTCGGCACCGTGTTCGGCACCTTCATCGGCGCGCTGATACTGACCCTGGTGCTGAACGGCATGAACCTGCTCGCGGTCAGCGCCAATTGGCAGCCGCTCGTCACCGGCGTTATCGTCATTCTCGCGGTCTGGCTCGACATGAAGACCCGCCGCCGCGCGCAATGAGTTCCAGCAATCCAACAAGCAAAATGAGGGATGGAGGCAATATGAGAAAGACAATTGGCTATGTGGCGCTGCCGCTGCTGATGGCGACCGCGCTCACCACTGCGGCGCGTGCCGACGGCGAGACCATCGCCGTCTTCACCAAGAACCAGACCAATCCGTTCTTCCAGACGGTGCGGGTCGGCGCCGACAACATGGCGAAGGTGCTGAACGCGAAGACGCTGCAATACATCCCGACCAAGCCGGACTCGATTCCCGAGCAGCTCAGCCAGATCGAGGACGTGGTGGTGAAGAAGCCGAGCGCGATCGTGTTCACGCCGGTCGATTACAAGGCGATGGTGCCGGGCGTCGAGAAGATCAACGAAGCCAAGATCCCGGTCGTCAACATCACCGACCGTTCTGCCGGCGGCAAGTTCCTGTCCTTCGTCGGCGCCGACGATTACAGCCTTGGGCTGGAGACCGCGCGCTTCCTGCTCAAGACGCTCGGCGGCAAGGGCAACATCGTCATCATCGAAGGCGTCAAGGGCTCGCTGACCAATGTCGACCGCGTCCGCGGCTTCAACGACGCGCTGAAGGAAGCCCCCGGCGCCAAGCTTTTGGCCTCGCAGCCCGGCAACTACCAGCGGCTCCAGGCGCTCCAGGTGATGGAGAACTTGATGCAGTCGAATTCGCAGATCGACGGCGTGTTAGCCGCCAACGATGCCATGGCGGTCGGCGCGATCGAGGCGCTCGACGGTGCCAACCGCAAGGCGCAGGTGATCGGCATCAACGGCACCAAGGAGGCGATCGACGCGATCAAGTCCGGCAAGCTGCTGGCGAGCGGCGACTACAACGGCTTTGCGCAAGGCTGCCTCGGCACCATGATGGCGATCCGCTCCTTGCGGGGCCAGCCTGTCATCAGCGAGATCGTGCTGAAGCCGACGGTGATCACCAAGGACAATTACGGGCCGTTCGACGTGCCGCTGGAGCAGCGGACCTGCCCCACCTTCGAGGACGCCGGCAAGCTCAGCGCGAAGTAGGCCATCCCCCCACATCAAGACCGGACGGCCGCAGCCCGCGGCCGTCCCAAGAATGAAGCCAAGAAACGGAGACAGCATGCTGTTCGCCATTCACGCCCTCGACCGCACCGGCGCGTTGCCGACCCGGCTCGCCAATTACGATGCCCACAAGGCTTTCCTCAGCGACACCTCGCGCTTCGGCGTCAAGATCGTGATGTCCGGTCCGCTCGTCTCCGACGACGGCCAGACCATGATCGGCAGCCTGTTCCTGATCGAGGCCCCTAGCCGTAGCGAGGTCGAGGCCTTCAATCGCGCCGATCCGTTTGCCGCGGCCGGCATCTGGGACAAGGTGACGATCACCGGCTTCCTGCGCCGGCAGGGTTGAGGGTCCGCCACGACAAAGTGCGAAAACAACCCCATGCACAGTAGAACGGGGCTTGTTTTCGCTTACGAATTTCCGATGCACCGCGCGACCTCGCATCCGAGGCCAATGCCGACCAGGATCGGCGGTGGATTTTGACTCGTCGGGCAAAACAGGGGCATAATGTAATCATCACCCGATGTCAGTTGCGCCCGCCATCCAGGCACCTGCCCAGCGTCGGCGCGGTGTGCGACGCGGACTGGAGTCAGGTCCTTAACCGCTGACTGCCGGCGCAGCCTCTTCCAGGTGACACGCCACCCACTGCTCGGGTCCCGTCGCGCGCAGCGTCGGCTCCTCGGTCCGGCAACGATCGAACACGAACGGGCAACGGGTGTGAAAGCGGCATCCCTTCGGCGGATTGATCGGGCTCGGCACGTCGCCCTTGAGGATGATGGGATTGCGCTGGGCTCCGGGCTCCGGCAGCGGCACGGCCGAAAGCAGCGCCTTGGTGTATGGATGCCTTGGCGCGGCAAAGATCTCGCGGCGCGGAGCCAGCTCGACGATCTTGCCGAGATACATCACGGCGACGCGATGGGTCATGTGCTCGACGATGGCAAGATCGTGGCTGATGAAGAGCAGCGCGAGCCCGAACTCGCGCTGCAGATCCTGCAGTAGATTGACGATCTGCGCCTTGACCGAAACGTCCAGCGCGGAGACCGCCTCGTCGCAGACGATCAGCTCGGGCTCGGCAGCCAGCGCCCGCGCAATGCCAATGCGCTGACGCTGGCCGCCGGAGAATTCGTGCGGCCTGCGGTTCAGCGCCTCGCGCGGCAGGCGCACCGTGTCCATCAGTGATGTGACACGGACCTCGAGATCCTCTGCGGACTTGGCGAGGCCGAAATTGCGGATCGGCTCGGCGAGAATGTCGCGCACACGCATGCGCGGATTGAGGCTGGAGAAGGGGTCCTGGAACACGACCTGCACGCGGCGGCGCATCTGGCGCATCGTGCCAGGTGCTGCGTCGTCGATCCTCTGGCCATCGAGGATGACCTGGCCCGAGGTGATCTCGAACAGTCGCAGGATGGCGCGGCCGACCGTCGATTTTCCGCAGCCGGACTCGCCGACCAGGGACAGCGTCTCGCCGCGCGCGATCTCGAAGGAGACGCCGTCCACCGCGTAGACGAATTCGGTTTGCCGTCCGAAGAGGCCCTTGTTGATCGGAAAGTGCTTCTTGAGGTCGTTGACCTGGAGCAGCGGAACACTCATGCCGCGATCGCTCCCTTGGCGGCGTAATGGCACGCAGCGATGTGGCGGGGGCCCTTCTCTTCCAGCCCCGGCGCATACTGGCGGCACAGATCGGTCGCGAGCGCACAGCGCCCGGCAAAGACGCAGCCCGTGATCGGCTTGCGCAGATCAGGCACCTGCCCGGGAATCTCGGCGAGCCGCGTCGCGGTGCCCGCAAGCGAAGAGCCGAGCTTCGGCACCGCGCCTAACAGGCCCTGCGTATAGGGATGGCGCGGGGAACGGAACAGCTCGGCCACCGGCGCCTCCTCGACCTTGCGGCCGGCATACATCACCATGACACGCTCGGCAATCTCGGCGACGACGCCGAGATCGTGGGTGATCAGGATGATGGCCGCACCGACCCGGCGCTTCAGGTCCAGCATCAGCTTGAGGATCTGCGCCTGGATTGTCACGTCGAGGGCGGTTGTCGGCTCGTCTGCAATGAGAAGCTTCGGATTGCAGGCCAGCGCAACCGCGATCATCACGCGCTGGCGCATGCCGCCAGACAGCTGGTGCGGATATTCGCCGACGCGCCGTTTCGGCTCGGGAATGCCGACCAGTGTCAGCATCTCCACCGCATGCGCCTCCGCCGCCTGCTTGTCGAGGCCCTGATGGATCATCAAGGTCTCGCGGATCTGGCGGCCGACGGTGAGCACCGGGTTCAGGCTCGTCATCGGTTCCTGAAAGATCATCGAGATGTCGTTGCCGCGGATCGCGCGCATCTCGCGATCGGACAGTTTCAGCAGATCCCTGCCCGCGAAGCGGATGCTGCCTGCGATCCGGCCCGGCGGCTCCGGAATCAGCCGCATCAAGGACATCGACGTCACCGACTTGCCGCAACCGGATTCGCCGACGATGGCGAGCGTCTCACCCTCGTTGACATGGAAGGATACCCCGTCGACCGCGCGGTTGATGCCGCCGGGCGTGCGGAAATGGGTCTGGAGGTTCTCGACTTCGAGCAAAGCCATCGCAATCAGCCTCGATCCATCACAGACAACATCACAGGCTTTTGGCCATGCGCGGGTCGAGCGCATCGCGAAGGCCGTCGCCGAGCAGATTCACTGCGAGCACGGTGACGGACAGGAACGCCGCCGGGAAGAACACGATGTAGGGCTTCACCTGCCAAAGCGCGCGGCCCTCGGCCATGATGTTGCCCCAGGACGGAATGGTCGGCGGCGTGCCGGCGCCGATGAAGGATAGGATCGCCTCCGTGATCATGGCGCTGGCGCAGATGTAGGTCGCCTGGACCAGCATCGGCGCAACCGTGTTGGGCAGGATGTGGCGCAGGATGATCATCGGCGTGCGCGTGCCGCAGGCCACGGCCGCGTCCACATAGGGCTGCTCGCGCAAGGACAGCACGACGCTGCGGACGAGGCGCGAGACGCGCGGAATCTCGGCGATGGTGATCGCCAGGATGACGTTGCCGACGCTGCCGCGCGTCAGGGCCATGAGCGCGATCGCCAGCAGGATCGGCGGAATCGACATCAGCCCGTCCATGAACCGCATCAGGATGCCGTCGGCCCAGCGGATGAAGCCGGAGACCATGCCGATGGCAAGGCCGATCGCCGAGGCGCAGATCGCGACCGACAGGCCGACCGTGAGCGAGACGCGCGCGCCGAACAGCACGCGCGAATAGATGTCGCGGCCGAGCACGTCGGTGCCGAACCAGAAATCGGCCGACGGCGCGCGGGTGCGCTTGGCGGGCGCAAGCGCGGTCGGATCGACCGTGCCGAGGTATGGCGCAAAGATCGCGATCAGCACCAGCATCAGCAGCAGCGCGCCGCCGATCGCGACCGTCGGGTGGCCGCGCAGGAGGCCGACGAAGCCGCGCCGTATCCTGACCGGCCGCAGGATCTCGGGCAGTTGCGGCGCAAGGACGAGGCCGGCCGGAAGCGAATGCGGATTAACGGTGGTGTCGGTCAATAGCGGATCCTCGGGTCAACGAGCGTGTAGACGACGTCGATCATCAGATTGACGAGGACGTAGACGAAGCTGAACAGCAGCACGATGCCCTGAATCACCGGATAGTCACGGCGCAGGATGGCATCGATGGTGAGGCGGCCGAGGCCGGGAATCGCGAACACGCTCTCGGTGACGACCGCTCCGCCGATCAGGAGCGCGATGCCGATCCCGATCACGGTGACGATCGGCACCGCCGCGTTCTTCAGCGCGTGAATGAACAGGATGCCGCCCTGCCCGAGGCCCTTGGCCTTGGCGGTGCGGATATAGTCCTGCTGCAGCACTTCGAGCATGGCTGCCCGCGTGATGCGGGCGACCAGCGCGATATAGACGCAGCCGAGCGCGATCGCCGGCAGGATCAGGTTTTCCAGCCATGGCCAGAAACCCTGGGCCAGCGGCGTGTAGCCCTGCACCGGCAGCCATTCCAGCTCCAGCGCGAAGATGTAGGCGAGCATGTAGCCGACCACGAAGACCGGCAGCGAGAATCCGAACACGGCAAAGCCCATGATGACGCGATCGATCAGGCTGCCGGCCTTCCATGCCGCCACCACGCCGAGCGGCACCGCCACCACGATCGTCAGCAGCAGCGTGACGATCATCAGCGACAGCGTCGGTCCGAGACGCTGCCCGATCATCGCCGAGACCGGCAGGTTGGTGAAGATCGAGGTGCCGAGATCGCCGTGCAGGATGCGCCAGACCCAGCCTCCGAACTGGACCAGGAAGGGCCGGTCCAGCCCGAGGCTCTGGCGGATGCGCTCCACATCCTCCGGGCTTGCCTGATCGCCCGCGATCACCACGGCCGGATCGCCGGGCGCGATATAAAGCAGGCTGAACACGAACAGCGCGACGATCGCCATGACTGGCAAGGTCGCAACGATGCGACGGAGGATGTAGGAGAGCATCTGGCCTCAGCGCACGATCATGCGGACTTCGACACGCCCCAGAAGAACGGCAGCGGTCCCTTGGCAACGCCGGAGACGTTCTTGCGCCAGGCGGTGTAGCTCAGGAAGAAGCCCGTGGGCGCGTAAACCACGTCATCGAGCGCCGCCTTGTTGAGGCGGCCGATGGCAGCCTTCTCCTCGTCGACGTTCTTGGCCTCGAACCACGAGGCGACCTCCTTTTCGGTGGCCGCGCTGGTGGGCCAGCCGAACCAGGCCTTGTCGCCGTTGGCACGAATGGCGGTGTAGGGAGCCGGATTGACGCAATCCGCGCCGGCGTGCCAGGTGTGGAACATGTTCCAGCCGCCCTGTCCCGGAGGTGTCTTCTGCGCGCGGCGGGAGCCGACCGTGCCCCAATCGGTTGCGACGAAGTCGACATTCATGCCGAGCTTCTTGAGAAGATCGGCGGTGACGTCGCCCATCGCCTTGGTGATTGGCTGGTCCTGCGCGACGAGGCACGTCACCGGCTGGCCGGAATAGCCGCTCTCGGCGAGCAGCTTCTTGGCGGCGTCCAGATCGCGCTTGCCCTTCAGGATCTCGCCGCCCACTTCGGTGTAGAGCGGCGTATCCGGCGTGAAGTAGCCGGGCAGCGGCTTCCACAGCGAATTGTCGTCGCCGACGATCGCGCGCATGTAGTCTTCCTGGCTGAGCGCCATCAGCACCGCACGCCGCGCCTTGACGTCATTGAACGGCGGATAGAGGAAGTTCATGCGGAACGAGCCGATATTGCCGAGGGGATCGCCGATATCGACGCTGATATTCTTGTTCTTCTTCAGAACCGGAACGAGATCCGCGATCGGGTTCTCCCACCAGTCGATCTCGCCGTTCTGCAACGCGGCCGCCGCGGTTGCCGGATCCGGCATGATCACCCACTCGACGCGGTCGACCATCACCTGCTTGCCGCCAGCAAGCCAGGACGCCTTCTCCTGCCGCGGTGAATAGTCGGCGAATTTCTCGAACACGGCCTTCGCACCGGGGACCCACTCGCTCTTGGCGAACTTGAGCGGACCGGAGCCGATATACTCAGAAATCTGCTTGAACGGATCGGTCTGCGCGATGCGCTCCGGCATGATGAAGCTGCAAGGCGAATTGTTCTTGCCGAGCGCGTAGAGCAATTTCGGGAAGGGCTGCTTCAGCACCCATTTGAAGGTGCGGTCGTCGACGGCCGTGAGCTCCTGCTGGAGCGCCTTGATCATCAGGCCCATCGGATCGCGCGCCGACCACCGCGTCAGGCTTGCCACGACGTCCTTGCTGAGCACCGGCTCGCCATCGTGGAATTTGAGGCCGGGCCGCAGCCTGAACGTCCAGGTGGTGCCGTCGTCGGTCACTTCCTCGGACTCGACCATCTGCCGCTGCGGCCGGAACGAGGAATCGATGCCGTATAGCGTGTCCCAAACCATCGCGGCGGCATTGCGCACGACATATTGCGTGCCCCAGATCGGGTCGAAATTGGCGAGATTGGCCTGGGGCACGAAACGCAGGGTGCGCGCCGAGGCACCCTGAGCGATCGCCGGGGCCGACAGGCCACCCGTCAATGCCAGGCTGCCCGCGCCAGCCAGTCCCTTCAATACCGTCCTGCGATCCATGAAGTCCTCCCAGAAGTGCCGTGATGCCAGCTATTCATTGGCAAAGGGCAAGTGAAACCGAGCCCATTTGCAAGCAAATGGTATGCCACTAAATGCGGCTTCGCCAGCGGGATCTCGCCATTTGGCGGTCCAGGAATGCGAGTTCGGGGCTTACAGAGCGGCCGCCAGCGTCGGCCCGGTCTCGATATGCGGGATCGCTTCGACCAGTTTGCGCGTGTAGTCGGTCTTTGGATTATCAAATAACGCCCGGCTCTCGCCCTGCTCCACGATGCCGCCGTTGCGCAGCACGATGGTGCGGTCGCACAGCATGCGCACGACGTTGAGATCGTGGCTGACGAACAGCAGCGCAATGTCGTTCTCGCGCCTGAGGCGATCGAGCAGTTGCAGCACAACCGCCTGCACCGAGACGTCGAGTGCGGCGGTCGGCTCGTCCAGCACCAGCAGCCGCGGCCGGCAGGCGATGGCGCGGGCGATGCCGACGCGGGCCTTCTGCCCGCCGGAGAGTTGATGCGGAAACCGCGGCAACAGATCGAGCGGCAGCCCGACTCGCTCGGCGCATTCTTCCACCCGTTTGCGCAAGCCTGCGCCCGCGCGCATGCCGTCGAGCCGCATCAAGGGATGGGCAATGCAATCGAACGCCGTGAAGCGCGGGTTGAGGCTTTCGTTCGGGTCCTGAAAGACCATCTGGATGTCTTTGCGCAACGGCGAGCGGTGGAAATCGCGCGCCGCCACGTGCCCGATCGACTGCCCGTCGAACACGATGTCGCCCTCGCTCGGATCGATCAGGCGGCAGATCATGCGCGAGGTCGTGCTCTTGCCCGAGCCGGACTCGCCGACTAGCCCGACACTCTCGCCGCCCGCCATCGTCATCGAGAAGTCGGCAACCGCAGCGGAGCCCTGATCGAAACGCTTGGCGAGCTTGCGCACTTCCAGGAGCGGCGGCGTGCCGTGCGCTCGCTCCTGCCTGGGTCTGGTGACGACGTTGGCGTAACGCTCTCTGTCCTCCTCCGTCACGAGATCTGCGATCCGTGACGTCGCCGTCGGCGACGCCGCTACCAGGCGTCTGGTATAGGCGTGCTGCGGCGCGCTGAAGAGAATGCCGGGGCTCGCCTCCTCGACGATGCGGCCGCGCTCCATCACGGCAATGCGGCGGCAGTAGCGTGCCGCAAGGCCGAGGTCGTGCGTGATCAGGATCGTGGCCATGCCTCGCGCGGCGGCAATGTCTGCCAGCAGATCCATCACCACCTTCTGCGTCGTGACGTCGAGCCCGGTGGTCGGCTCGTCCGCGATGAGCAGCGCGGGATTGCAGGAGATCGCGATCGCGATCATGACGCGCTGGCACATGCCGCCGGAAAGCTCGTGCGGATAGGCGTTCATCCGCGCCTCGGGATCGCGGATCTGAACGGCGCGCAGCAGGTCCAGCGCCTCGGCACGCGCGGCCTCTTTCGAGATACGCTTGTGGGTGAGGATCGCGTCCGCGATCTGCAGGCCGATCGCGCGGATCGGGTTGAGCGCCGCCCGCGGATTCTGGAAGATCATCGACATCGCGGCGCCCTGCAGCTGTCGCAGATCATCGCCGCGGAGCTTGGTGACGTCCTGCCCGCGGAACAGAATCTTGCCGCCGGTGACGCGGCCGGCTGCATCGAGCAGCCGCGTCGTCGCAAAGCCGGTGACCGACTTGCCCGAGCCGCTCTCGCCGACGAGGCCGAGCATCTCGCCGGCCTTGACGGTGAGCGTGACGCCGCGCACGGCCTCGACCATGCCCCGCCGCGTCGAGAACGCGACGTGGAGGTCGTCGATCCTAAGCAGGTCCTCGCTCATGTGCGCATCCGGGGATCGAGAATGTCCCGCATGCCGTCGCCGAGGAGGTTGAAGCACAGCACGGCCAGCATCAGTGCGAGGCCGGGAAAGGCCACCAGCCACCAGCGTCCGGTGGAGATGAAGCGCGCGCCTTCCGCGACCATGATGCCCCATTCCGGCGTCGGCGGCTTGACGCCGAGACCGATGAACGACAGGCCGGCGGCATTGAGAATGGCCCAGCCGAGATTGAGCGAGATCTGCACCGCCATCGCCGGCAGGATGTTCGGCAGCAGGAAGCGCAGCACCACCGAGAAATGGCTCTCGCCGCAGGCGCGCGCAGCCTCGACCCAGCCGACATTGCGGCGGACGTTGACCTCGGCGCGCGCGAAGCGGATGTAGAACGGAAGATTGATGATCGCGGTCGCGATCACGATGTTCTCGATCCGGTTGCCGAGCGCGGCGACCATCGCCATCGCCAGCACGAACAGCGGAAACGCCATCATCACGTCGACGAAGCGGCCGACGGCGCGATCAAGCCGTCCGCCGGCATAGCCGCAGAACGCGCCGACCACGGCCCCGATCACGAAGGAGATTCCGACCGCGGAGACTGCGATGGCAAGGTCGAGCCGTGCAGCGATGATGAGACGGCTGAACACGTCGCGGCCGAGCTGGTCCGTACCGGCAATGTGCGCCGCACTCGGTGGCAGCAGGGCCTCCGACACGTTCGAGGCCACGGGATCGTAGGGCACGATCCACGGTCCGAAGATCGCGACCAGGACGAACAGCGTCACCCCGGCCGCGGCCACCGCCGTGAGCGGATTGCCGCGCAGGATCCAGACCGAATGGCGAAGTGTGGCGCTGGTCATTCGATCGACACCCTGGGATCGGCGATGCCGTAGCAGATGTCCACGACGAGATTGACCAGCACGAACAGGCTGGCCATCAGCAGCACGAAACCCTGCACCGGCGCATAGTCGGAGGACAGCAACGCGTCGAGCGCATAAGAGGCCACGCCCGGCCAGGAGAACACTTTCTCCACCAGCACGTTGGCGCCCAGCATGGTCGAGAACACGATGCCGGCGATGGTGATGACGGGCAGGATCGCATTGCGGAGCGCATAGGTGACGACCACCTTGCGCCAGGACAATCCGACCGAGCGCGCAGTGCGCACGAAATCGCTGCCGAGCGAGACCAGCATCGAGGCCCGCGTGATCCGCGCCAGCGGCGCGATCACGAACAGCGCCATGCTCACCGCCGGCAGGATCAACTGCCTGCAGGCCGCCCACCAGCCCTCGACGTCGCCGGCGAGCAGGAAATCGATCGAGAGGAAGCCGGTGCGCTGCGGCGGCAGCGAGGTGAAGACGTCGATGCGCCCGGTCGGATCAGGGGCCAGCCCGAACAGATAATAGAAGACATAGATCAAGAGCAGGCCCGAGACGAAGGTCGGCACGCAGACGCCGAGTGCGCAGAACAGCCGCACGCCGTGATCGATGATTGATCCCGGCCGCAGCGCCGCCAGCACCCCAAGCGGCACCGCCGCGATGAGCGCGATCAACAGTGCGGTGAAGGTGAGCTCGAGCGAGGCCGGCAATCGCTCGCGCAGGTCCTTCAGCACCGGCTGTCCCGTCATCATCGAGCGGCCGAGATTGCCGTGGCCGATGTCGGAGAGATAGAACACGAGCTGCTCCGGCACGGATTTGTCGAGCCCCATCTGCTTGCGGATCTGCTCGATCTCCTCCTTGCCGGCATTGGGCCCCGAGGCGAAGAACACCGCGGGGTCGCCGGGCAGGACGCGCATCAACAGGAAGGTGAAGACCAGCACACCGAACAGTGCCGGCAGCGACGACAAGAGCCGCCTGCCCGCCCGCACCATCGTTGCACCAAGACCGGTCGTCACCATTCAGCGTCCCTGCTGGCCGCGGATGTCACTTGCGGCTGACATCGCGATAATCCACCTGGCGGTGGAACTCATAGGTGTAGCCTTCGATCGACGGCGCCATCACCGCGTCCTGATTGGGCTGCCACAGCATGATCTGCGGCATCAGGTCGACATGCATCGCGTTGAGCTTGCGGCCGGCTTCCTCGTACTTGGCCTTATCCGGCTCGAAGCGGGCCTCCTGCGCAATCGCGGCAAGGTCCGGATTGTTGATCGAAGAGTAATTCCAGCGCTGAGTGCCGGTGTAGAAGTTGCGGTAGAAATAGTCGGTCGACGGCAGCCAGGCGACGATGCCTTCGGTGAAGAACGGCAGCTTCTTCTCGTTGATCTGCGTCGACATCTGCGCGTCCGGCAGCTTCTGGATGTCGACCTTGATGCCGATCTTGCCAAGAGACTCCTTGACGAGGGCGGCCATCGGCTCGGCCGTCGAGGCCTGGCCGACATTGAAGCTGAAGGTGGTCGAGAAGCCTTCGGGCAGACCTGCAGCCTTGAGGTATTCCCTGGCCTTGTCGAGATCCATCTTCACCGGCTGTTGGAACGGATAGATGCCGTTCGCCGGCTTGCCGTCCGGCCAGGTCGCGCCGAACAGCGGCGCGCCGCGGCCGAACAGGGCCGCCTTGAACATGTCCTCATAGGGCAGCGCGGAAGCGATGGCGCGGCGGACATTGACGTTGTCGAAGGGCGGGATCTGGTTGTTCATCGAGACGTAGGTGACCGCATTGTATTGCGGCGTCGAGATTACCTTGAGCTTGCCCTTGGCCTCCAGCGACTGCACGTCGCTGGCCTGCAGGTCGAGCACGAGATCGGCATCGCCGCGCTCGACGAGGTTGGCGCGGGTCGCCGGCTCCGGCACCGATTGCACGATGACGCGCTTGAAGTACGCCGGCTTGCCGGGCGATCCCCGGTTCCAGGCCTCGTTGCGCTTGATGATCACCTGCTCGCCCGGCTTGAAGCTCTCGACCGCATAGGCGCCGCTGCCGGCGGTGTGCTCCTTCAGCCAGGCCGTGGCCCAGGGATCGTCAGCCGTCGCGTGCTCTTTCGCCACTTTCGAGTTGATGATCATCGGGTACACGGTGGCAAGATTAGGCAGCGCAAGCTTGTCGGGTTTGGGAAGCGTCACCTCGATGGTGAGGGGATCGATCACCTTGAACTGATCGGCCGACGTCAGCGAGCCCGTCAGCAGCTGCGCCTTGCCGAGGATCGGCGCGGTCACGCAGCGGTCGAGCGACCACTTGACATCCTCGGCCGTAACAGGCGAGCCGTCCTGGAACTTTGCATCCTTGCGCAGGCGGAAGGTGATCTTAAGGCCGTCGGGACTGACGTCATAGGATTCGGCGAGCTCGCCGGTGATCGTGTCGAGGTCGAACACCCATTTGCCGTTGAGCTGCTTGCGGCCGAATGCCACCAGCCTGTCATAGGTGCTCATGCTCAACGCGAAGGATTCGCGGGTCGAGCCGGGGATGTTGGGATCGAGCGTGTTGACGGAGGCGCCGGTGACGTAGCGCAAGGTCTCTGCCCTGGTTTGCGCTTGCGACGGCGCAGTGGCGATGAGCAGCAGCGCAGTGGTGGCGAGAACCGAGGTCGCCAGTCTGAAAGACACAAAACGCATTGGTTTTTCCCTGAATTTCGAACGAGAACGCCAGCAAGGCAGGTTCAGAAGGAAGCAAGTTGCGCGCCAGTCCGATCGGACATTTCGAGGGACGCGAGGTCGCGACGGCGCATGGGTGATCACAGCGATTCCCCGATTTCTCGCGCCTGACGCGTCACCACAGCCTGGGGCACGTCATAGGCGCTGAGCGAATCCCAGTGCCGTGCGACATCGGCGCGAAACAGGCCGCGCGTCAGGCCGTGGACCAGCTTTGGAACGGCGGTCGTCATCGCATTGATCGACGATCCCGACGGACCGAAGCTCATGGTCGAGGCGATGGCGAACAGATGGATGTCGGCGATCCACGGCGTCATTCCCGGCTCGCGCTCGGTGAAGGCATAGTCGTCGGCGAGATAGGGAAAGCGGCCGAGCCGTTCGTTGCGTTCGTCTTCCGGCGGCTGGTAGCGGTCGGCCCAGGTCGCGATGTTGCCGGCACATTGGGCGAGCTCGCCGCGGCCGGCAAAGTCCATGTCGATGCCGGTGCCGCAGATGACGAAATCGGCGGTGATGGCGCCGCGCGGCGTCTGGAGTTCAACGCCGTTATCAGTCTTGCGCGCGGCTTCGACCGGCGCGCCCTCGTGCAGTGTGAAGTTGGCGTGACGCGCGCAGCGGTCATAGGTCGGCTGCGGAAATCCTTCCCGCATCTCGAGGATCTTGCGCATGAAGCGCCAGCGCCAGGCATCGTCGAGATCGCTGAGATGGCGCAGGAAGCCGCGAAAGGTCAGCCAGCGATAGGGCTGGATCACCTGGATCTGAGCGCGTCGGCACAGCAGGCGCACTTCAGCGGCACCGGCCTCCAGCGCAGTCGCCGCATTGTCGAAAGCGGAGGCGCCGGCACCGATCACGGCGACGCGCTTGCCGCGCAGGCTTTCGAAATCGATGTCGTCGGCGACGGTTGCAACAGAGCTCGCCGGCAGATGCACCAGCTGCTCCGGAATCATCCAGCCGCCCATGCCCTCCTGCCCTGTCGCCAGCACGATTTTGCGGGCATAGAGCGTTTCGACCTCTGCTGCCCGTTTCACGCGCGCAGCGAGCAGGCCGTCAGCCGCCGGCGCGATCTCCTTGAGCTCGCAAGCGTTGCGCACCGGCAAGCCGACCGCGCGCCGCAGCCAGAGCAGATACTCCGCCCAATGCTCGCGCGCGATCAGGCCGAGCTCCTGCCAGCTCGCCTTGCCGAAGCGGGCCTCGTGCCAGGACTGGTACGTCAGGCCGGGGATGTCGAGGTCGGGCCCGGTGTAGTCCTTCGGGCTGCGGAGCGTCGGCATCCGGGCGTAGGTGAGCCACGGGCCCTCCTTGCCCTCTTCGGCCTTGTCGATCAGCAGGATGTTGCTGACGCGCGAGCGCAGCAGGCCGAAGCCGATGGCGATGCCGGACTGGCCGGCGCCGACGATGAGAACATCCAGCGCCGGCTTGCCGTCTGGCCCCGCTTTCGGTTCGAGCCACGCCGCGCCGGGATGCGCGATCCGAGCGAGATCGGCGTGAATGTCGGCTTCGAGCTGGGTCAGCGTCTCACTCATGCGGCGAGCCAGCCTCCGTCGACCACCATCACGGTGCCGGTCGTGAACGACGAGGCATCGCTCGCGAGATGCAGTGCGGTTTGCGCGATCTCCTCAGGCACGCCGAAGCGCTTCATGGCGTGGCGGTTGCGCGAGGCCTCGCGCACTTGCTCGGAATTGGCGTGCCGGGCAAAGCTGCGGCGAAGCATCGGCGTGTCGATTGCGCCGGGCGCGATCGCGTTGACACGGATGCCATCCGTTGCGAAATCCACCGCCATGGTCCGCGTCAGGCTGATGATCGCGCCCTTGGCCGCGATATAGGCGCTGTTGCCCTTGCCGCCGGCAATGGCGAGCTGCGATGCCAGCGTGATGATCGAGCCGCTGTTCTGCCGCTGCATCTGCGGCACCGCAGCCCGCGCCCACAGCCAGGTGCCGCCGACATTGGCGCGGAACACCGCATCCCAGTCGTCCAGGCTCGTGGTCAGCACCGTGCCACCACAGGAGAAGCCAGCCGCGGTCATGAGGATATCGAGCCGACCATGCCGGGCCACGACGTCGCCGACGACGGTTTCGGCGAATGCGCCATCGCCGACGTCGCCGATATGCGTCGTCGCTTCGCCGATAAGGCTCAGCGTTTCCTCGAGGCCCGCGGCGTCACGATCGACCAAAGCAAGGCGCGCGCCCTCCTCCGCGAACAGTTTTGCGCTGGCGCGGCCGATGCCCGAGCCTGCGCCGGTGATGATGGCCGTGCGCCCCTGCAGCCGCATGTCAGATCCCCTCCCTGTGCTGCATCCACCAGGCGCTCATCGCGGCAGCTGACTCCGCACAGCCGAACCGCGCGCGCCAGCCGAATTCGTCGGCCATTCGCCTCACTGAGAGCGGCGCGCGATCGCCTCCATGAAGCTTGATGAAGGTCTTCTCGCCCGGCTCCGCCAGCCGACACTCCAGCCCGGGATGCAGGGCCGCAAAAGCCTCGCCCCATTGCAGCGCCGACCAGGCCGCGCCGCTGGAGATATTGTAGAGCCGATGGCGCGGCCGCTCGGCTTCGATCAGCACAGCCACGGCCTCGGCGGCGTCCGGCGCGTAGGTCCAATCCTTGATGCCTGGCGCCGGCAGCAGCGCCGGCTCGCTGCGCGCGAATGCGGCTAGAATCTGAAACTGGAGGCTTGGCGTATCGCGCACCTTCCCGATGCGTTCCCACGGACCGAACACTGCGCTTAAGCGCACACTCAGAAAATCGCCTCCCCACAACTCGGCAAGCCGCGCCACGGATCTCTCTGACGTGAATTTGCTGACAGCGTAGAAGGAGACGGGATCGCACGGCGTCTCCTCGTCCAATATCGGATAGCGTTGCCCCGCGGCTCCATAGGCAGATGCTGACGACAGATTGATCACACGCCGAACACCGCGGCGGATCGCAGCGCTCAGAATCGGGAACTGAGCCATCACATTGATCTCGAGAATGCTCGAGGTCGTGGACCGCTCGAGCTGATCCCCGGCAGTTATGGCAGCGCCAAGGACAATCGCGTCAAAGCCCTGCTTTACAAGCGTTTCGATCCTCTCGACGTCCGAGATCTCGCCCTGAATAATCGTGAGCCGCTCCCGGTAGTCGGCAAAGGATCGCTCCGCTCCAGCCGGCAGTTGCTTACGATCATACAGCGTCACCTCATGCCCGCGCGCGAGCAGCACCTCGGCGAGATTGAGGCCGACAAAGCCGGTGCCGCCGAAGATGACGATCCTCATCGCGCGCGATCCACCATCACAGCAGCTCTGCCCCAAAATTCCGTTCGGGATCCATGTCGGCGACGAGCCGGCCGGTCGGCCTGGCCGCCTCGCCGCCGCTGCGCGCGAGGAACTTTCCGCTGCCGGCGCTCGCGAGGCACTTGTCGCCCTCGATGATCACGCGGCCGCGCGAAAGCACCGACACCGGCCAGCCCTTCAGCTTGCGACCCGCGAACGGCGTGTAGCCGGCGAGGTCGTGCATCATCTCGTCCGCGATGGTGACCTCGCGGTTGGGATCCCAGATCGCGATATCGGCGTCGGCCCCGACGGCGATCGAGCCCTTGCGCGGGTGCAGGTTGTAGATCTTTGCCGGGGCGGTCGCGGTCAGCTCGACGAATTTCTCCAGGCCCAGCCGGCCCTTCGACACCATCGCGTCGAACAACAGCGGCAGCCGCAGCTCCAGGCCCGGCAGGCCGTTGGCGACCTGCTTGAAATTCGGATTGGGGCCGGCGCGCAGCTTGCCGGTCTCGTCGTAGCGATACGGCGCGTGGTCCGACGAGATGGTCTGGAGATCGCCGAGCGAGAGCGCCTGCCACAGCGCCTCCTGGTCGGCATGCGAGCGCGGCGGCGGACTGCACATCCACTTGGCACCCTCCGAGCCGGGCTTGTCGAGATCGCCAGCGGTCAGGAACAGATATTGCGGGCAGGTCTCGGCAAAGATCTTGAGCCCCTGCCCGCGCGCGTCGCGGATCACCTTGGCGCCTTCGGCGGTCGAGACGTGGAAGATCATGATCGGCTGGTCGATCAGCGCGGCCATGCCGATCAGCCGGGTGAAGGCTTCGGCTTCCGACACGCGGGCGTGGCTGACGGCGTGGTATTTCGGCATGGTGTAGCCACGTGCGAGCAGCCGCTTCACCATCCAGGCGATGATGCCGTGGTTCTCGGCATGGGCGCACAGCATCGCGCCGGACTGGCGCGCCGCCAGCAGGATGTCGAGCAGCGGCTCGTCATCGACCTTGAGGCGGTCATAGGTCATGAATATCTTGATCGAGGCATGGCCCTGCTTCACCAGCGCGGGAATGTGCTCCTCGACCGTCTCCTTGGTCGCGTCCGCAATAATCATGTGAAAAGCGTAGTCGATCACGGCGCCCTTCTTTGCCAGGGCGTGATAATCCGCGACGACCTCAGGCAGCTTCATGCCGACATGTTGAGCCGCGAACGGAATCACCGTGGTGGTGCCGCCGAAGGCGGCGGAGACGGTGGCGCTCTCGAACGTATCGGCGTTCATGATGCCGGCGGCCGACAGCTGCTCGATATGCGCGTGGCTGTCGACGCCGCCGGGCAGCACCAGCTTGCCGCGCGCGTCGATCTCGCGCTTTGCGGGCGGAAGCCCGCGGCCGATGGCCGCAATGGTCTCGCCGGAGATGGCGACGTCGGCCTCGAAGACGTCGGCCGTGGTGGCGACGCGGCCGCCGCGGATGATCAGGTCGTAAGCGGGTTCAGTCATGAGGCACTCCGTGATAGGCTCAAGGCACGTTCGCTAAATCTCGCAGGAAGATCATCATGTCCCGGCCGCGCATTCTCGTCATCAACCCGAACTCCAACCACAAGGTCACGCAGGGACTGGAGGACGCGTTGAAGCCGCTCGATTTCGAGGGCGGGCCCGAGGTGGTCTGCCAGACGCTGGCCGAGGGTCCGTTCGGCATTGAAAGCCAGGCGGACGCCGATAGCGTTGCGATCCCGCTGCGAAAGCTGGTCGAAAGCGACAACAGCTCGGCCGCCTTCGTCATTGCCTGCTACAGCGATCCCGGACTGCAGGTTTGCCGCGAAGGCACCGACCGCCCGGTGTTCGGCATCGCCGAGTGCGGCGTGCTGACGGCGCTTTCCCGCGCGGAGACTTTTGGCGTCATCGCGATCGCCCAGCGTTCGATCCCGCGTCACATGCGCTATCTCAGGCAGATGGGCCTGACCGACCGCTTTTCCGGCGAGCGGCCGCTGAACATGAGCGTCGCCGAAACCGCCTCGGGCGAAGGCACGCTCGCCAAGATGATCGAGATCGGCCGCACGCTGCGCGACGAGGACGGCGCCCGCGCCATCGTGATGGGCTGCGCCGGCATGGCCCGCCACCGCCGTGCGCTGGAAGACGCGCTGCGGATTCCCGTGATCGACCCGACGCAGGCGGCCGTCACGATGGCGCTGGGTACGGTGCAGTTCTCGGCTCACTAGGCGTCCTTCAGCTCTTTGGAATCCTGGCGCGCGAGCCATTGCGCATGGCTCTCGCGGACAAGAGCAAACGTGTCCCGCTGCGTGGTGTAGAGATTGCCGAACATGCGGCCGATCGGCCGATAGGCGTCGAGATCGACATACATGTTGGCGGTGTCGACTAGCCCCCCGCGGGCGTGAACCCGCACGACCTCGCCAACCAGCAGCTCGCGTTCCGGCGAGAAGGTCAGCACGACATGGCGCCGGCATTCCAGCGCGAAGGGCGCCGCGGCGAGACGCGGCACCTTCACGTCGACCGAAGGTAGCGTCGCCAGGCCCGTCGCGGCGACCTCGCTGTCGCCGGAGGGGAAATCGACCGCGCAGTCGTTCATCGCGCCCGACAGCGCCTCGTCGACCATGTGCACCACGAACTCGCCGTCGCGATGGATGTTGCGGGTGGTGTCCTTCGGCGAGTGATCCGGCTTGTGCTGCAGCCCGAGCACGATCAGCGCCGGACTTTCGGAGAACACGTTGAAGAAGCTGAACGGCGCGGCATTCACCGCCCCGTTCTCATCCAGCGTCGTCACCAGCGCGATCGGCCGCGGCACCACCACGCCGCACAGCAGCTTGTAGCGATCGCGCGGATCGAGTTCACGCAGGGATATGCCCTTGTCAGCCATGGCGTCACTTCTCCGGCGGCGGCACCGCGCCGGTCTGGCTGGTGATCAGACCGTAATGCTCGATGCGGCGATGCCGGGCGAAATCGAAGATCGTGGTCTTGCCGAAAGCCGTGGCATCGAGGTCGCAGGCGTGGACCAGCACCTCGTCGTCCTCCGTCTTGGCCTCGGCAACGATCTCGCCATTGGGATCGACGATCAGGCTGCCGCCGAACAGCGGGTGGCCATCCTCATTTCCGGCCTTGGCCACCGCGACCACCCAGGTCGCGTTCTGATAGGCGCCGGCCTGCACCGAGAGGCGGTTGTGGAACAGGCGCTTCTCGACGCCCTCCTCGCTCTTCTCGGCATTCACCGACGGCGTATTGTAGCCGATCAGCACCATTTCGACGCCCTGCAGGCCCATGACGCGATAGGTCTCGGGCCAGCGGCGGTCGTTGCAGATCGCCATGCCGATGATGCCGCCAAGCTCGCGCCAGACCTTGAAGCCGAGATCGCCCGGCTCGAAGTAACGCTTCTCCAGGTGCTGATGCGAGCGCTTGCTGTCGTATTCCACATGGCCAGGCAGATGCACCTTGCGGTATTTGCCGACGATCCTGCCGGTTTTGTCGGTCAGGATCGCGGTGTTGAAGTGGTGGCCATCGGGCGTCAGCTCGGCATAGCCGAAATTCATCGCCATTCCGTGCTGCGCCGCGCGCTCGAACAGCGGCCTGGTCGCTGCGTTCGGCATTTCGCGCTCGAACCAGATGTCGAACTCGGCGCGGTCCTCGACGTACCAGCGCGGGAAGAACGTCGTCAGCGCCAGCTCGGGATAGACGATCAGGTCGGCACCCTTGCTCTTGGCTTCGTCCATCAGCGCGATCATGCGCTTGACCACGGCCTCGCGGCTGTCGGCTTTCTGAATCGGGCCCATCTGGGCGGCGGCGACATTGACGATGCGCATCAGCGAGTTCCTGGTGATGTCTGGGGGGAAGCGTCGGCTTGCAGGATCTTCCGCGGCGCCGAGCATAACGCGGCTCCGTGCCGATATTCCAGCCAAGCAGCTTTCATGCCGTCCGCCCCCATTCGGCATCCTGCAACAACCGCCAGTTGATCTTGTTGCTGGCGGTTCGCGGCAGGGACTCGACGAAGACGACGGCGCGCGGCGCCTTGTAGCTCGCCATCGCGCTGCGCGCCCAGCCGACGATGTCGCCCTCCGACGTCGTCGCGCGCGCGGCGTCATCGAGCACTACCAGCGCCTTGACGGTCTCACCGCGATAGCCGTCCGGCGCTGAAATGATGCAGCATTCCCGGATGGCGCGGTTCTGGTACATCGCCGCCTCGACCTCGGCCGGCCACACCTTGAAGCCGCTGACATTGATCATCCGCTTGAGGCGGTCGACGGCGAAGAAATAGCCGCCGGCATCGCGATAGCCGAGATCGCCCGTACGCAGGAAGCGCTTGCCGTCGCGCTCGATGAAGGCTTCAGCATCCGCCTCCGGCCTGTTCCAGTAACCCTGCAGCACCTGCGGCCCGTGCACGATGATCTCGCCGACGACATTGTCGTCGAGCTCGACCAGGCTCTCGGGATCGATCACCCGGGCGTCGGTCTCGTGCACGGCGATGCCGAGGCACTGCCGCTTCGGCGCCGCCATCGGATTGAGGTGCGTCGGAGACATCGTCTCGGTCATGCCGTAGCCCTCGACGAAATCGAGCCCAAACCGCCCCTTCAGCCGTTCCGCGACGGCTGTCGGCATCGCCGCGCCGCCACCAGTCAGCACCTTGAGCTTCGCAAAACATTTGTCGCGGAAGCCGGCGCTGGCGAGCACATCCACGATCATGGTCGGCGCAGCGTTCCAGAACGTGACGCCATAGGTCTCGAACAAATCCGACAGCAGATCCTTGTCCCAGCGCGCCATCAGCAGCAGCGTGGCGCCGGAGACGATGGCGGCATTCATCGAGCCCTGCATGCCCGCGACATGGAACAGCGGCATGAAGCCGGTCATCACGTCGCTGCCATTGAGCCGATACCAGCGCGCCTGCAAGACGGCGGTGAACAGCGCGCTGCGATGGGTGTGCATGCACGCCTTGGGCTTGCCTGTTGTCCCTGAGGTATAGGGCAGGATCATCAGATCCGCCGGCCCCGCCTCCATCGCACCCGGCTGCAGGCCCTGCACTATCGCGGGCGACCACGAATACCAGCCCGGCGATGAAGGCGGCTCCAACGGCGCCTCGGTCACGCATGATGGCAGTGTGTCGGGCGTCGCGGCTGGAACTTCGTCGCGGTATTGCGCCACAATCGCATGCGTAATCGCCTCGCCCACAAGCGGTGCAAACACATCGCTTAGCTCGCTGCCGATGATTGCAACCCTGGCGCCGCTGTCCACGGCGAGATACGCGATCTCGGCGGTCTTGTTCATGGGATTGACCGGCACGATCACGGCGTTCGCCCGCATCGTCGCATAGTAAGCGATGACGTATTGCGGCGAATTCTGCAGCGCGATCATGACGCGGTCGCCGCGCTTCACTCCGCAAACGCCTTGCAGAAAGCCGGCCATGGCATCGACCCGGTCGCGCAGCTCGGCGTAGCTCAGGCTCGCCCCGTAGAACATTGTGGCCGGATGCGTTGGCCGTTCACCTGCAGCGCGCGCCAGCGCGTCGTAGAGCGTCCCCTCCGGCATCGCGAGATGCCACGGCTCATCCGCCGGCCAGGCCGGCGAACGACGAGGTGCTGCGTGGTCCGCGATCACCCGTGCTCCTTATCGGCAATTTCGAGGCCGTGGTCGAGCGCATCGAGCAGCAGCGTCGCCTCGCGCTCGGAGATCACCAGCGGCGGCGCCAGGAACAGCGAGGTCTGCTCGCCGCTGGTGCCGATCACGGCTCCGGCTTCCAGTGCGCGCTCCGCGACGCGCGAAGCGATCGGCACCTCGGTGGTGTCGGCATGCCAGCTGCGCCAATCCGGGCCATGCAGCTCCACCGTCCAGTGCAGCCCCTGCCCGGCCACGCGCTGCACGCTGGGGTGCTTTTGCGCTATTGCGAGGAGGCGGCGGGTGAACAGCTTCTCCAGATTCTGCACGTGGTCCAGAATCCTGTCCTCACTGACGACCTTCAGATAGGCGCTGACGGCCGCCATGCTGATCGGATGGCCACGCAGCGTGCCGTAGTTCTGCCAGCTCGTGCCCTTCAGCCGCTCGACGATGTCTTTGGACGCCACGACAGCGGCAACGGCCGCCGCGCCGCCGCCGAGCGACTTTCCGAGCGTCACGATATCGGGCCGGCTCTGCGCGCCCTGGAACGCGAACCAGCGCCCCGCGCGGCCCGCGCCGGTGACGACCTCGTCCGCGATCCAGTAAGAGCCGGCCTGCCGCGCGCAGCGCGCGACCTCGTCCTGATAGGCCCCGTCGTAGTAGATGCCGCCTTGCGTATAGTCGATGATCGTCGCCGCCGTGTCCGAGAGCAGGCGCGGGGCGTCCGCGAGATATTCGCTGGGCGGGGTGTTGATGGCCGGCGCGCCATAGATCGCCCCATCCGGCGCCGGCAGGATCCGCACCGGCGCCATCGGTGCCGGTAGTTTCGAGCCGCCGGCGTGCACCGCAAGGCCACCGTGCCATTGCGGCTGCACCGTCATGCTGCGCGACAGCCCGGTGATGCCGTGATAGGCGCGCTCGCGCGTTGCCAGCGCCGAGCGCTGCGTCAGCGCCTGGCAGAGCGACAGCGCCATGTCATTGGCCTCGCTGCCGCTGATGCAGAAGCGCACCGCGCCGACCCAGTCCTCTTCGCCCTTGAAGGCGGTGGTCATCAGATCGTCGGCGGCCTGCTCGCGGCCAACCCAGGTCCACCCTTCATTGACGACGGGCGTATCGGCCGCGCGGCGGATCGCCTCCACCATTGCAGGATGGCGATGGCCGAGGCCGCCGCCGGTGTTGCTGCCGTCGATCAGCTTGCGGCCGTCCGCAAGGTGAAAGTAGACGCCCTCGCCGCCGACCACGGCCATCGGCGCAGCCTCGCCCGCATTCAGCCCGGTTCGCAACAATCTGCTCATCGCCACTGCCTCACTCCGCCGGAACGGCGCCGTAGCCACCGCCACCGCACATCTCGATCGTGACGAGATCACCTTGCTGCAACACCAGGTTCGACTTGCCGTCGATGGCGACGTTGGCGCCCTGCCGGACCAGCGAGATGCGGCAGGCCTTGCCGGGAGAGCCGCCCTGCATGCCCCACGGCGCCATCACCATGCGTTCGACGCAGGTGGTCAGGTGCATCGAGGGCGCCAGGATGCGGTAGGTGCGGACCGAGCCGTCACCGCCGCGATGCGCGCCCGCGCCGCCGGAATTCCGGCGGATGGCCTGCTGCTCGAGCCGGATCGCGTAATTCGCCTCGATCACCTCGACCGGCGTGTTCGAGGTGTTGGACAGATGCACGCGGGTCGCGGACGTGCCGGCCCGATCGTGCCGCGCGCCTTCGCCACCGCCATGGACTTCATAGAGCATCTTCCACGACCCGTTCGGCCGCGGCTCGGCGAAGAACAGCACACCCGCGGTGGTCGCACCGCCCGCGGACAGGCGCTCGGGAATGGTGTCCTGCATGGCACGGAAAATCGCATCGACGATGCGCATGGAGGTCTCGTGATTGCCGGCGGCAACGGAGGCGGTCCAGCCGGGCTCGAGGATCGAGCCCGGGCGCGTGATGATGGTCAGCGGCCGCAGCGCGCCGGCATTCTGCTGCATGTCGCGCCCACTCATGATGCGCGCGGCATAGGCGACCGCCGAGCGCGCCATGAATGGCGTCGTGTTGCAGAAATTGGAGACGCGGTCGCAACTTCCGGAAAGGTCGAAGGTCGCTTCGTCGCCGCGGATGGTGATCTTGACATGGATGCGCGCCGGCGCGTTGTTCGCGCTGCCGTCGTCGAGATAATCCTCGCCCTCATAGATGCCATCCGGCAGATCGCGCAGCGCTTCCCGCATCTCGATTTCGGAGAGGTCGTGCAGGCGCGACTGCGCCGCCATGAAGACCGCCTTGCCATGCTCGCGGCAGAGCTCGACGATGCGCTTCTCGCCGGCCTTGGTCGCCGCGATCTGGGCAAGAAGGTCGCCCTCGCAGGATTCGGCATCGCGGACATTGGCCTTGAGCAGCTGCACGATCGGCGTGTTGAGGCCGGCTGCCGTTGCGATCAGCACCGGCGGAATCCGCATCGCCTCCTGGAAGGTATCGACCGCCTTGGCGAAATAGCTGCCGGGCCAGGTGCCGCCGATGTCGGGCCAATGCGCGAGGCTGACTGCAAAGGCGACGATCTCGCCGTCGAAGAAGACGGGACGCACGACCTTGACGTCGTTGAGATGATTGCCGCCGAGCGCGCCGACATTGTAGATCACGACGTCGCCGTCGTTCAGGCCATCGCGCGGCATCACCTTCAACAGTTCGGGGATGGTGTAGGCCATCGCGCCGAGATGAATTGGAATGTCGCGGCCCTGCCCGACCAGGCCGCCGTGACCGTCGGTGATCGCGGAGGAGAGGTCGCCGGCCTCGCGCAAGAGCGGCGAGCGCGCCGAGCGCGTCATGACGAGGCTCATCTCCTCGGCCGCGGCGGAGAGCCCGTGCCTGATGACCTCGACGACGAACGGATCGAGCTTCATGCCGCCCTCCGCGTCAGGAACAGATTGCCTGATGTATCGGGCCTCGCCTGCCAGCCCGGCGGCACCACCACGGTCGACCAGGCGTCTTCGATGATGGCGGGACCAATGATGGTCTCCGTGAGCGAGGCGCGGTCGACGATCGCGGTTGCGATGTCGTGGAAGCCGTCGAACGAGCAGGTGCGCGTGGTCATAGACACTGCCCTCGCCGCGGTCGCCGGCCGGCTGACAATTGTCGTTGATGGGCGACGCGCCTGCACCCGCACCGATTCGATGACGCAGGGCTCGCCGGTCGCATAGCCGAACAGCTCATGATGCCGCGTCAGGAAGTCCTGCTTCAGCCTGGCGACGTCGAGCGGCAGCGTGAAGGATACCGGAATGGCGTCGTTCTGCGCCGCGTAGCGCATCAAGGCCACCGGCTCGACCTGGATCTCGGCCTTCGCAACATTGTTGGCGAGAAGCGGCGCCGAGGCATCGGCAATCAGGGCCTCGATCCGTTCCGAGGCGCGGGCGAGATCGATGCCGTCGAGGGCGGCGCGAAGGGTCTGCTGCTGCAGGAAGCTGAAATCGGCGGTGAGGCAGCCCAGCGCCGAGAATGCGCTCGAGGCACTGGGCACGACCACCTCCGCAATGCCGTAGAGATCGGCAAGGCCCGCGGCATGCATCGGGCCGCCGCCGCCGAAGGCCAGCAGCGTGCAATCGCGCCCGTCGATGCCGCACTCGACCGTGACGCGGCGGAGCGCGCGGGCCATGGTCGCGTTCGCGACCTTGATGATGCCGAGCGCCGTCTCCGTCAGGCTCAGCCCGAGCGCGCGGGAAATCGGCGCGATGACGCGCTTTGCGGCCGCGATGTCGATGCCGATGCGGTCACCAAGCTTGGTCTCAGGATTGAGATAGCCGAGCACCGCATTGGCATCGGTGATGGTCGGCTCCGTGCCGCCGCGGCCATAGCAGGCCGGGCCCGGCTCGGAGCCGGCGCTCTCCGGCCCGACCGTCAGCCCGCCGGGACCGTTGCGCACGATCGATCCACCGCCGGCGCCGATCGAATGCACCGCGAGCATCGGCTGGCGCAGCGGCTTGTCGCCGAGCATGCGGCCGTCGGTCATCTCGGCCTGGCCGTCGACGATCAGGCACACATCCGTCGTGGTGCCGCCCATGTCGAAGGTCAGCATCCGCGCGCAGCCGAGCTGGCGCGCAATGCTGACCGACGCCGAGACGCCGGCCGCCGGGCCCGACATCGCCATCACCAGCGGACGCTGCTTCACCGCCGAAATCGGCACCATGGCGCCGGCGGAGTGAAACACCTGCAGGCCGGGCCCGATCGGCAGCCGCTGCTCCAGCTCGCTGAGATATTCCACCGCGATCGGCATCGCGGCCGCGTTGAACACGGTTGCCGAGGTTCGCTCATATTCGCGCGCCTCGGGATTGACCTCGTGCGAGAGCGAGACGTGGGCGACGACGCCCCTGAGCCGCTCGCCCAGCATCTTTTCATGCACCGGATTGGCATAAGCGTGAAGGAGCGCGACTGCGACGCTCTGCACGCCGGTCCCCTTCAGCCACGCCACCAGGCGTTCGACCTCCGCTTCCTCGAGCGCCTTCAGCACCCGCCCCTCATGATCGAGGCGCTCGGCGAGCCCAAAGCAGCGTTCAGGCGGCACCAGAGGCGGCGATTTCGGCGGAATGTCGAGCCGGTAGAGGTCTCGGCGGCGATAGCGCGCGATCTCGAGCACGTCGGCAAAGCCTTCGGTCGCGACCAGCGCCACCTTCGGCAGCCGGTTCTCGACGATCGCGTTGGTCACGCGCGTGGTGCCGTGGACGAAGCGCTTCACCTCGCTCTTGCGAAGGCCGACCGCCTCGATCGCCTCCAGCATCGCTTGCACCGGTGCGTCGGGGCGCGACGGCACCTTCGCAATCCGCGCTTCCGCGGAATCGCGCCGGATCGCGATGATGTCGGTGAAGGTGCCACCGATATCGGTGCCGACCTCCCAATGATTGCCGGGATCGCTCATCTGCACAATCAGCTACGCGTGACGTTCATCATCATTCCCTGTCATGCCATCACGTGCGAGCGTGCGACAGAGCGATGGCCGCGGGATAGGGTCAGAGTTGTCGCAAACCAAAGCGCTAGCAAGCCACCGGCCTTGCGCGGCGCAGCATCGGCTGCACGTTTCCGTGCAGCGCTGCTCGCGCAGAGAGCAGAAGGCCGCGAAGTCAAAATGTGCAGCGCACCCTTGGATTCTTCGAGGCAAATAGAAGCGCCCGTTGCACTGCAATCGGATCGCACAAGGCCGTTTGTCTAATTTGCAGGCGATCGGTCGGCGGTGCGGGAGACAGCACTGACCAAGAGCTATGCACGCAGGTCGGCTCAGCCTCTCTTTATTGTACGGTCGGTAAGCGAGGACATCACCGGCCGCTGGTGGATAACCCGGCGCGCCGAACGGGTCGCGCCGGGTACGGAGATTTCGCGACTGGCTATGCGCTCGCCAGCCATGCCCGCAAGCGCCGCCAGCCGATGACGATGCCTGTGATGGAGAACATCAGCCCGAGCGTACAGAGCCCGACAATGAGAGCGTCACGCAGCCGCGCATGAGCCAGCAGAATCGGGAAATCAAGCGTGTGCAGCGCACTGTAAAGCCAGCGATAGGCGCGGCGCGACGGGTCCAGTCTTTGCAGCAGCTTGCCATCGGCAGCATCGACATCGAACCAGAGATCGCCGCAGGTCGTCCGGTAGACGGGGGCCCCCGGAAGTGCGGATTGCGCCGGATAGTCGTCGTTGCCGGCGAGCAGGAACGGTGCGGCACAGCCGGTGCCAAGGCGCGCCGTCAGGTCGCCGATCTCCTGCCTGTCCAGGTATGACGCCGGTCCATCGCGCGGCGCGTCCCCTGCCCTGATCAACGCCTGACGGCCGAGACCAACCCGGTCGCACCGATAGACATGGCCGTTGAAGGCGAACCATTCGACCTCGCGGGCCAACGGCGATATTGGCTGCGGATCGAGCGACGACGCGTCTCGCCAATCCGGGGCGGCATCGACCACGCCGGCCTCTGTCGGAGTCAGTTGCCCGCGCGAGAACAGGCGGCCGTGATCCATCGACAGCCAGCCGCTGAAGATCCAGGTCAGCACAAACACGGTCGCGACGAGACCGATGATGTGATGCAGGGCGTGCCAGCCACGATAGGGCGACGAGAGCTGGCGTCCCCGTATCTTCACACGCACGATTCCGAGCACCGCACCAAGCAATGCCGCGATTAGGGCCAGCAGCGACAGCGTCCAGACCACGCCATCCCACAGCGCCCAGCTGCTGCGCAGAATTGTCGGATAGATCCAGTGCAGCACGCTGCCGGCCCAGTTCCACGCGCGCTCGCTGCGCGTCGTATCCAGGACGACTTCGCCGGTCAGCGACGAAACGTAGACCTCCGTTCCAGGGGCATCGCCAAGAGCGGCGCGAAACAAGGGGCGATGGCGATCAAAACCGTTCGGCACGCTCCATTGATCGTAATCCGACCGCGCGACGATCGCAGCGCGTACCGCCTCAAGCCCGCGCTGACGTGAATAAGCTTGCACGATGGTGAGCGCGACATCGGCTGATGTCACCGACGCGTCTCCTCCATCGGAGGCGCGAACCGCTCGCGAACCTGTGGAGCCCGAGACGACGTAGACCGGTCCATCGCTCCGCTGGATCAGCCGAACACGCGTGGCATCGGCAATCCCGCTCGCCGCAACGGCGTCCGCGACCGAGATCTTCGTCCCGTCGCGATCGACCGGCACAAGTCCGGCAAATCGCTCCGCTTCCGTCAGCGACGGAAACGGGACGAAGTGCATCACGATTCCCGTCGCGAACCACATCGCGAACAGCAGGCAGAACGCGATGCCGAGCCAGCGATGCGTGAGGACGATCGCGCCCATCATGCGCTCAGGGCCTCACCATTTGAACGCGGCCGAGATCTCGTAGGTGCGCGGCGCGCCCAGGAGGATCTGGTCCGGATAGAACGGATCGCCCCAGATCGCATAGCGCTTATCAGTGATGTTGCGGACACGGAAGGTCAGGCGGGCCTGGTCGACCGCATTGAACGCCGTCTTGGGGATGTCGACGAAGGCGTAGACGTCGGCCACGGTGTAAGCCTTCATCGTCACGACGTTGGCGTCGGTGTTGTAGCGGTCGCCGACATGACGGCCGGTGATGCCAAGCTCCACCGGCCATGGTGTGAAGAAGCGATACGACGCGCCGGCATTGGCGACGATACGCGGCACGTTTGGCGGCGTGTTGCCGGAGAACGAGCCGCCGGCAAAATTGTAGTCGGCATAGCGCGCATCGACATAGGCGATGTTGCCCCACAGCCGCAGCGGCTCGATCGGGCGTATCGAGGCGGCAAGCTCGACGCCTTTCGACTCCTGTCGTCCGGCGATGTTGAGTTGCATGCCGCCGGCGGCCGCATAGACGTTCTTGCGCAGGATGTCATAGGCCGAGAACGACCACTCCGCCCGATTGTCCCAGAACAGGTGCTTGACACCGGTCTCATAGGTGCGCGCGGTGGTCAGATCGAGCGGCTGGGTGGGCGAGAGCAGGAAGATGTTGTTGGCTGCGACGTCGGCGCCGGTGGCGTATTGGCTGAAGAAGGTGAGCCCGGGAACGGCCTCCCAGGTGTAGCCGATGCGCCCCGTGACCGGTGCCCAGTCTTTCGTGAATGGAAAGCCCGCCTTCACGATCCCGTTCTGGTCGGTCGAATTGCGGTCGAGCCCGATATGCTCGACGCGGAGGCCGCCGATCAGCGCGAAGCTGCGCGTCAGCTTGAGCCTGTCCTCGAATGACAGCGCCTCGTTGTCGATGCGCGCGGTCTGCTGCTGTGTCGTGAGCAGGCCGTAGAAGCCGCGGTTGGGGTCGACCAGCGAGACGGAATCGCCGGGAAAGTTTGCCGCGCCGGGCCTGACGAAATCGAGATAGCTCGACGACAGCGTCGTGACCAGCCGGTTGTCGAAGCCCGCAATATTTGTATCCCAGATCAGGTCGGTGATGTTGCCGACCAGTCGCTGACTGTGGGCGACATAGAAACGCTCGCGATCGACCAGGTTCGTGGTGGAATTGAACGCCTCGATCTCGTTATTGAACCAGGTCCGTTCCGCGCCATAGCCATAGGCCTGACTTTTCAGCGTGAGGTCAGGCGCGAGCTTCAGCTCGAAGCCGCCACGCAGCCACACTTCCTGCGCCACGTTGCGGTTATCGAGAACGTTGTAATTGGTGTTGAAGGTGCGGTCGTCGATGGTGACGGCACCGAGATTGGTTCCGTTGTAATTCGAGACGTAATTGCCGGAGACGATCCCCGTCGTCGCATGCGAACCGCTGAAGGCCACCGGCACCAGCGGCGCGCCCCAATAGGCCTTCGAGCGGTCTTCGCGATATTCGACCGCACCCCAGATCCTGAGGCTGTCGGAAACACGGTAGTTGAGCTGGCCGGACGTGCCGAACGTCTTGACATTGGTGTCATCGGCAAAGCCGTTGAGGGCGGAACGGCTGATGTCGAAGCGATAGTCCAGGCCCTGCACATTGGTGCTGCCGCCGGAGCCGTAATGGGCACGGAACGAGTTCAGCGAGTCCCAGGAGAAATCGGCCTCGTTACGGACAGCTCCGGTGTGCGGCTGCTTGGTGACGAAGTTGATCGCGCCGCCCGCGGCGCCCTCGCCCGAAATCAGCGAGGCCGGGCCCTTGAGGAATTCCACCGCCTCAAGGTTGGCGGTGTCCACGATCCGCGAGGTCATGTTCTGCGGACCGATCTTGATGCCGTTGTAGAGCGTGTTGATCTGGCTGTTGGTGAAGCCGCGCATCGAGAAGGCCGAAGGTTCGGCCGGGTTGTCGCCCGAGGTGACGCCGGCGGCGCCCTGCGCCACCTCGGACACGGTGCGATGGCCCTGCTCGCGCATGGTTTCGGCGGAGACAACCTCGACGGTCGCGGGCGTCTGCCGCACCGTCAAGCCGAGCCGCGAGGCGCTTTCGGCAACGGCGTTGGAGTTGAGCGGCGTTTGCGGCGTTGAATCCGGCGTGACGGGTCTTGGCGCTGCGGATACAGCCGCCGGCCTGCGCGCTGCCGCGCGGCGCGCGCCCTGCGCCGTTCCTGCTGCCGGTTTGGCCGGCTTGCGGGCCTGGGCGGGCGACACCTCGACGGGTGGCAGTGACTCTCGGGCCTGCTGCGCCAGAGCGGCCGGCAGACCAAGAGCGGCAAAGGACGTGAACGCGGCGGAGGCAAGCAGGACGCGGCGCGGTCGTGCGATACGGATGGAAGACACAGGTCAAAACCTCGGTATGACGTCAGTGGCACGTCACAGCGAACGAGGTTTCACCGTCGGCCTTAGCCGTCCGATGAAGCCGAATGTCTGTACTCCCCGACCGACATCTTCGCGTGTGACCACGGCTGACGGCAGGTCTCCTGGCTCGCGGGTCGTGACCGCTTCGTCGCCTTCCCGGGACCGAGGACCCAGTGGCTCGTGACGAAGGATTCACCGCTTACAGTTGCGGGGGCAGCCGCGGCATTGGGGACAATTTTCCCCGCACCGCATTCCCTTTTCATTCCCTCTCGGGAAAACCGTCGCGAGCATCTAGGATTACCACCAAGACAGAGTCAATGTGCCAGTTGCGGCGTTGGGGCCACAGCAACCAACTTCCTTGGAGATGAGCATGGAAGGCGAGACCTTCCTCTGGTTGATCAGGCATGCGGCCGTCGCGGGCGTGCCCGGGACGATCCATGCGGCCGATGCGCGGGCCGACCTCGGCGATCACGCTGCATTGGCGGCCCTGAGGCGCCTCTTGCCCGCGGATGTCGCCGGCTATGCCAGCCCATCGCGGCGCACGGTCGAGACGGCGCGCGCCCTGGGACTCGAACCGGAGCTGGTCAGCGAATTCGGAGAGCAGGATTTCGGCGATTGGACCGGCCATCGGCATGACGAGCTCGCCGCGACCGGCGGCGAGGCCTACGCGCAGGTCTGGCGCGATCCCGCGCACGGACGGCCGCCGAACGGCGAAAGCTTTGCGGATCAGGTCGCCCGCGTCCGCCTCGGCCTGGCGCAGATTGGCGCAGGCTCCGCGGCGCTGGTCGTTCATTCCGGCACCATTCGTGCCACGCTCTGCATCGCGCTCGATCTCACACCGGACGCCGCGCTGCGCTTCGTGATAGATCCGCTGTCGCTGACCCGGATCGACCGGCTCGCGGGCGGCTGGCGTGTCGTCTCGGTCAATCAACGCATCAGCTAGGCCGATCCGGCACGTTGGCCTGCGCGAACGTCGCCATGCCGTTGTGAAGTGCGCAGGCCGAGCGCACCAGCGGCAGCGCGATCGCCGCCCCCGACCCCTCGCCGAGCCTGAGATCGAGGCTGATCAGCGGCTGCACATTCAGCGCGCGCAACACCAGCCGATGTCCCTGCTCCGCCGATTGATGCGAGGGCAATAGGAACGGCTGGCAGGACGGGTTGAGGCGCACTGCTGCCAGCGCCGCCACCGAGACGATAAAGCCGTCGATCAACACGGGGATGCGACGTTGCGCAGCCGCGATGATCGCGCCCGAGATCGCCGCGATCTCGAGGCCGCCGACGGCGCACAGGATTTTTTCGGGTGACGCCCCCGCAACGCCGTGATGCGCGATCGCCGCATCGATCACCCGCACCTTGTGCGCGCGGCCCAACGCATCGACGCCGGTGCCGCTGCCCGCGATCTCGTCGGCACTCACACCGAGCAGGCTCGCAGCAATCGCCGCCGACGTCGTGGTGTTGCCGATCCCCATCTCGCCGAAGATCAAGAGATCAGGCCGGCCGGCCTCGGCGCGCACCACCGCGCGCTGCCCGGCCTCGAAGGCGAAGGCCAATTCCGTGGGCGTGAGCGCGGCCTCGACACTGAAATCGCGGGTGCCGCTGCGCGGCTTGTCGGTGACGATTCCCGCGATCTGCGCCTCGGTCAGCGTGCCGGCGTCGACCACCTCGAGGCTCGAACCCAGCTCGCGCGCCAGCACCGAGATCGCGGCGCCACCGGCAGCAAAATTCGTCATCATCGCGATGGTGACGGCTTGCGGATAGGCCGACACGCCCTGCGCGACGATGCCGTGGTCGCCGGCGAAGATGATGATCGGCACCCGCGCGGCGCGCGGTTGCTCGGTGGCCTGCAGGCCCGCAAGCTCGATTGCGAGCTGCTCGAGCCGGCCGAGCGCGCCGGTCGGCTTCGTCAGTTGCGCCTGCCGCGCAATGGCCGCCTCGCGATGAACAGCGGAGACCTCGGGGCAGTTCTGGGTAACCCATTCGGGAAGCATGCTGCTCAACGCCTGCGTTTGATGATGTAGCTGTCCATGATCCAGCCGTGCCGCTCGCGTGCGTCCTGCCGCACGGCGGCAATGCGCGCGCCCAGTTCAGCCAGCGCGCCGGACATGATGATCTGATCGGGCATGCCGAGATAGGCACCCCACCAGATCTGCAGGCCTTCTGGATCCAGCGATTGGAACGCCGTGCCGCCATCGAGCATCACGACGACGGTATCGACGCCCTGCGGCCAGCCGCCTTCGCGCAAGCGCCGCCCCGTCGTGACCAGGAACGGCTCGCCGATGTCGTTGAGCGGCAGCGCATGCGCCGCGCACAGCGCCTGGATCGAGGTGATCCCAGGCACGACCTCGATTGTCGGCAATGGATCGAGCCGCCGCGCAATGCGCAGCGAAGAATCATAGAGCGAAGGATCGCCCCAGATCAGCAGCGCGACCTTGCCCTCATCTTCGAGATGCCCAGCTATCGTCTGCGACCAAATCGCGGCCACCGCATCGTGCCAATCGTCGACGCCCTTGCGGTAGTCCGCCTCGGTCGCATCGCGCACGGGAAGATCGAATTCGGCGATGCGCGTCGTTTTGTTGGTGAGCACACCGGCGCAGATCGTTCGCCTGAGATCGGCGAGATCGGATTTCGCAGTCCCCTTGCGCGGGATCAGGATGAGATCGGCGGCGTTGATGGCGTCAACGGCGGCGCGCGTGAGCTGCGCGGGATCGCCGCAACCGATGCCGATCAGGGAGAGCGTGAGCATCGCGAGCGCGATGGGCGGCCACACCGGCCGCCCATCGCTGATCTCTTACGCCGCGTTGTGCAGGCGCGGGGTGACGAGGCCGGGCGCGGTGACGCCGCGCAGCGACTTCGCCAGCGCCAGCACCGCGAGATCGGCGAGCGGTTCGATCACGATCACCAGCGCATAAGCGGCAGCGAACGTCCCGACGCTGGCGAGGTTGCTCATCGCAAAGCCGGAGCCATAGAGCGCCCAGAACGCCACCCATGCGATCACGCCGGCCTGGTAGGTCGTCGAAAGCGCCAGCGCCTGACCGTATTTCAAATCGACATAGGCGGTGTTGCGAGGGATGATCCGCGTGGCGATCGCCTGGATCGCGAACAGCGGCACTAGCAGCGTGGTGACGTTCATGCCGTATTGCGGCAGATCGACTGGCTCCAGCAGCATGCCCTGAAGCAGCAGGCCAAATGCAAGGCCGAAGGCGGCGGGCGCAGCACCAAAGAGCAGGAACAAGGTCGAGCCGAGGATGAAGTGCACCTCTGATACCCCAACCGGGAAGTGCGGCAGGATCTCGAAGAAGACGAAGACGAGAGCGGTGGTGGCCAGCGTCCGCGCCGCGAACGAGCCGGCGCCCTGCTCGCGCACGGTCTCGACCGCGAGCTTCAAGGCAACGCCGCCTGCGGCGATGCCGGTTGCGTAACTCAACACGAGCTTGGCGCCCGTCACGATCCCGGGTTCGATATGCATGGCTCAATTCCTTTCCGCCGTCACACCCGACGGCCTTGGCCTCAATACGTGCACGGCCGGTCTCCTGGCTCGCGGTTCACTGGGTTCTCCGGCCTTCCCGGACCTTGCGGTCCAGTGGCGGTTCGGAGGCCCTCACCGCTTACAGTCGCGGGGGCGGCTGGGGTTTTGGGCGCCGCAACTGGGTCCGCCCATCCCCATTCCCGATTATGCTCCGGCGCTTTGCGCCGCGTCGAGCACCATGCCGCTCTTGTGTGCCCCTTTCGCATCGCGGGCGTCAAGGGGCGAACCGATGCCGGAGCCGTCATGCCGGATATTCTCCCGCCAGCGCGCCGAACAGGATGACGGCGGCGGTGGAAGCGGCGCCGCCGCGCGCAAGCTGCTCGGCGAGCTCGGCAATCGTGGTGCGGACCAGCCGTTCGTCGGGACGCCCGAGAGATTCGGCGAACAGCGCCGGAGTGCTGGGAGCGAGGCCGTGCGCGATCAATTTTGCGGCAAGCGCCGGAAAGGTGCGCCGGCCCATATAGACCACGGTCGTGGCCTCGGGGTCGGCCAGTGCCGCCCAATTCAGATTGGGCGGCAGCTCGCCCGTGACGTCAGCGCCGGTGATGAACTGCACCCGGCGGGAGGTATACCGGCGGGTCAGGGGAATGCCGGCCTGGGCGGCGGCGACACAGGCGGAGGTGACGCCGGGAACGATCTCGTAGCCGATGCCGGCCTCGCGCAGCGTCTCGATCTCCTCCTCCAGCCGGCCGAAAATGCCGGCATCGCCGGACTTGAGCCGCACCACGCGCGCGCCGGTTGCGGCATAGTCGACCAGGAGACGGTTGACGTGGTGCTGCTTGGTCGAAGGACGCCCGGCCCGCTTTCCCACCGCAACGAGATTGGCGCCGGGCCGTGCGAGATCGAGGATCGCGCCGGAGGCAAGATCGTCATAAAGCACGACGTCGGCCTCGCGCAGCCGCGTGGCGCCCTTCACCGTGAGGAGTTCGGGATCGCCCGGACCGGCGGAAACGAAAGAGACAAAACCGCTCACCGGTCCTCCGCGATCAGATGGAAGAACGTGCCGGTGGCATGGCCACGGCGCGAGCCGGTTTCGGCAATGACCGCGCCGGTGGCATCGTGCACGACCGCGAGCGGCGTATCGGGCTGGGCGAGGATCGTCGAATAGTGGAACTCGTGGCCGCGCAGGCGCGCGCCAGGCTGATGCCCCGGCATCGGCGCAGCCAGTTCAGCAAGACGATAGCCGAGATGCATGCGGCGCTTGGCAAAGCTGGTCTCGAGGCCAAGCAGCCCCGCCATCTCATGGCTGATACCGTCGGCGTCGGTCAGGCCTGCGCCCAGCACCATATAGCCTCCGCATTCGCCATGCACCGGCCGCGTCTCGGCGAAAGCGCGCAAGCCGCTGCGAAAGCGCGCATTGGCCGCGATCTTTCCTGCATGAAGCTCGGGATAGCCGCCGGGCAGCCAACACACGTTGGCGCTCGCATCGGGCGCTTCATCGGCCAGCGGCGAGAACGGCACGATCTCGGCGCCCGCCGCGCGCCAGGCTTCCAGCATATGCGGATAGACGAACGAGAACGCCGCATCGCGCGCCAGCGCGATGCGCTGGCCGGGCGGCCTCACGTTCAAGCCGTTCGCCACAGCTTGCGGCGACCATTGGCCTGCCGAGTGGAGCACCGCATCGAGATCGACGTGCTCGGCGACAAAGCGCGCGGCCTCGTCGATCAGCTTGCCGATCTCGGCCTGCTCCTCGGCCTGCACGAGACCGAGATGCCGCTTCGGCAGGCTGATCTCGGCATGGCGCGGCAGCGCGCCGAACACTTTGATACCGGCCTCGTTCAGCGCGCGCCGCACCAGATCCTCATGGCGCGGGCTGGCGACGCGATTGAGCACGACGCCCGCAAGGCGCACGCCGGCGCGGTAATCGCGAAGGCCGCCGGCGATCGCTGCCGCAGTCTGCGCCTGGCCGGAGGGATCGATCACCAGAACCACCGGCCAACCCAGCATCTCCGCGATATCAGCGGTCGCTCCCGTGCCGGAGACACCGCGCGCAGCGACACCGTCGAACAGGCCCATCGATCCCTCGGCGAGCACGACATCTGCATCGCCGCCACGGCTGACGAGATGCGCGATGGTGCTGCGATCCATCGCCCAGCTGTCGACGTTGACCGAGGCGCGTTCCGTGGCCGCGGCGTGGAAGGCGGGATCGATATAGTCGGGGCCGCTCTTGAAGCACTGCACGTTCAAGCCGCGCTTGCGCCAGGCGCGGGCGAGCGCCAGCGTCAGCGTCGTCTTGCCGACGCCGGAGGCCGGCGCGGAGATGACAAGGCTCGCCGGCATCACGACGCCTCCGGAAAGCGCGGCTCGGCACCGACGGGCCGGTAGCGGCGGTCGTAATCGGCGGCATAGAGACGGCTCTCGTCAAAATCGGCAGCGCCAAGCGTCTTGCCGACCAGGATCAGCGCCGTGCGCTCCATCTCGCCACCCACGAACGCATCGAGCGTTGCGAGCGTCGCACGCACGATGCGCTGCTCCGGCCAGCTCGCGCGCCAGACGATCGCGACCGGGCAATCCGCGCCGTAATGCGGCGTCAGCTCGGCGACGACCTGGTCGAGCAGATGGATCGACAGGTGGATCGCGAGCACCGCGCCGGTCGCAGCGAACGCGGCGAGCTTCTCGCCCTCGGGCATCGCGCTGGCACGGCCCGGCGTGCGCGTCAGCACGACCGTCTGAGCAAGACCGGGCAGCGTCAGCTCAGCCTCCAGCGCGGCCGCGGCAGCCGAGAACGAGGGAACGCCGGGTGTCACCGAGTAGGGAATCCCGAGCGCACGCAAACGGCGGAGCTGCTCGCCCATCGCCGACCAGATTGAGAGATCGCCGGAATGCAGCCGCGCGACATCCAGGCCTGCCGCATGCGCGGCTGCGATCTCGGCGATGATCTCGTCGAGCGACATTGGCGCGGTGTTGACGATACGTGCGCCGGGCGGGCAATGCGCCAACATGCCCTCCGGCACCAGCGAGCCGGCATAGAGACAAACCGGACTGGCCGCGATCAGGTCGCGGCCGCGCAACGTCAGCAGATCGGGCGCGCCCGGCCCGGCGCCGATGAAATGCACGGTCATGGGCCGTCTCCTTCGGCAATCGCCGCGGTCGCGGTGCGATCCTGCGAGACAACCCGTGCTGCAATCAACCGCGCGCGCGGACCGGCGACCGCGAGCGCAGCAGCCTCGGCTACAGATCCGGTGCCAAATTTCTCCGCGATGAGCTTCGATTGCGTGGGCGTGTCGATGCCGGCCAGTGTCGCGACCGGAACGGCCCTGATCGGCACGCCGCATTCGCGTGCGAGCTGCTTCAGCGCCTCGGTATCGGCCTTGTCGCTGACGGTTGCCATCGCCGCAAGCCCTTCCGCACCGCCCGCAGCGAGCAGCGCTTCGCGCAACGAAGCCAGCGTCACATCGCGCTTGAAGCCGAGTCCGGCGACCTTCATCGGACCACACTCCACTGCACCACGGGGCGTGCTGCTTCCCACGACCGATAGCGGCCGAGCGGAGCGGCATGAGAAATTTCGGCTCTCATAAGCTCGCCACCATGGCGCTGATGTAGCTCGCTGAGCAACGCTTCCGTTTCCAGCGTGACCGAGTGTGCGACGAGCCGCGCTCCGAGCGAGAGCCGCGACCAGATCGCATCAAATAACACTTCGTCGAGACCACCGCCAATGAAGACGGCATCCGGCGCTTCCAACCCGGCAAGAGCTTCCGGTGCCCTGCCCGTGACGATTGTGATCCGATGTGCCAGACCGAAGGCGGCTGCATTCTTGCGAATGTTCGCGACGCGATCCTCGCGCGCCTCGACCGCAATCGCCGTCCCACCATCCAGCGCCCACTCCACGGAGATCGAGCCTGAACCAGCGCCGATATCCCACAGCCGCTCGCCGGCACGCGGCGCCAGCGCCGAGAGCGCAAGCGCGCGCACCGGCCGCTTGGTGATCTGGCCGTCGTGAACGAAGAGGTCGTCCGATAATCCCGAACTGCGGGGCATCCCCTGTCCGCCCTTCGCCTCGACGGCGACGGTGACCAGGTTTCCGGCGAGATCATCGGCAAGACTATCGGCGCGATATTCTGTGATGCTTTCGCGCGGGCCACCGAGGGCGGCGAGCATCCAGAAGGCTGAGGCGCCCCACCCGCGCTCGCTCAACCACCTAGCCAGATCGCCAGCCGCGTTCCCATCGCGCACGAAACAGATGATGCGCGCCCCTCGCGCCAGATGCGGACCGAGACGCTCGAACGGTGCGGCGTGAAGCCCGAGGCAGACGGTGGATTCGAGTCGCCAGCCCAGCTGCGCGGCCGCAAGCGAGAAGGTCGAAGGTGCGGGATGCGCGATCCATTCGCCGCTATCGAGCTTCTCGGCGAGGCTTGCGCCAGCGCCATGCCAGAACGGATCGCCGGAGGCGAGCACCACCGTCGGCCTGCCGCGACAGCTCAGCACGACATTCGCATCGAACGGCACCGGCCATGGACGACCGCGGCTGCCAATTTCGGCAAGCGCAAGATGGCGCTCGCCGCCGAACACGGTTTCGGCCTTGGCAAGCGCCTTTCGGCTTGCCTCCGACAGCCCGGCAAGGCCATCTTCGCCGATACCGATGATGGTCAGCCAGGGCTCATTCATGATTCGCGCCCTCATTCTGGGCGGAACGGCCGATGCGAGCCTGCTCGCCGCGGAGATCGCGCGCGCCGGCATCGACGCCGTCTATTCCTATGGCGGCCGCACGCGAGTCCCGGCCGGTCAGCCGCTGCCGACCCGCATCGGCGGTTTCGGCGGCGTGAGCGGACTTGCGGATTACATCCGCGCCGAAGGCATCACGCATGTGATCGATGCAACGCATCCCTTCGCCGCGGAAATGAGCCGCAACGCCGTTGCGGCTTGCACCGAGACGGGCACGCCGTTGCTTGCGCTGGAGCGCGCGCCCTGGATCAAGGCGTCCACCGACAACTGGATCGAGGTGGCGGATGTCAATGCTGCCGTCTCCGCGCTGCCCGACGCCCCGGCAAACGTGTTCCTCGCCATCGGCCGCCAGCACATTGCGCCATTCGCGACGAAGCCGCAGCACGCCTACACGCTGCGCTTCGTCGACCCGCCCGACGCGCCCCTGCCCTTCGCGGCCGATGTGATCGTGTCGCGCGGACCGTTCACGCTTCATAGTGAGCTGGCGATGATGCGCACACGCGGCATCGCCTGGATCGTTGCCCGCAATTCCGGCGGCGACGGCGCACGCGCGAAGATCGACGCGGCGCGCATGCTTGGCCTGCCCGTAATCATGATCTCGCGACCAGAGCTGCCCGAGCGCCAAAGGGTCGAGAGTGTCACTGACGTGATGCAATGGCTCGGTCATTCTGCCCGCCTCGGCGCATAGACCCAGCGGCCGACGCGGCGCGTCTGCGAGTTGCCGAGGATCACCAGCGTGCGCATGTCGGCCATCTCGGGCGTCGCCTGGTTCAGCGTCACGATCTCGATCTTTTCATCGGCCGCGCTGATCGCGCGCGCGAAGATCATGAGACGCTCGCCGCAGCCGGCCTCGCGAAGCAGCGCCAGCGCACGGCCGAATCCTTCCGGGCGGCTGGCCGAGCGCGGGTTGTACATCGCGATGGCAAAATCGCCTTCCGCCGCGAGGCGCAGGCGCTTCTCGATCACCGCCCACGGCTTGAGATTGTCGGAGAGGTTGATCGCACAGAAATCATGGCCGAGCGGCGCGCCGGCACGCGCGGCGGCCGCCAGCATCGCGGTGACGCCGGGCAGCACACGGATCGAAAGTTCACGAAATTCCGGCGCCTGCTCGAGCGCCTCGAACACGGCGGATGCCATCGCGAACACGCCGGGATCGCCAGAAGAGACGACGACGACCTGACCGCCTTCGGCGGCAAGCCGCAGGGCTTCGCTCGCGCGTTGCAGCTCTTCGCGATTGTCGGATGGATGCAGAGTGAGCCCAGGCCGCGGCGGCACGCGCGCGACATAGGGCGCATAGCCCAGAATGTCGGTCGCCGTCGCAAGCGCGGCGGAAACTTCCGGCGTCACCAGCGCGTCGCTGCCCGGCCCGAGGCCCGCGATGATCAGTGTGCCTGTCATTCGGCGGCATCCAGATGCCGGCCCTTGCCGTGCACGAGCACGATCGCGAAATAGGGACAGTCGGCCGCATCGATCTCGGCGAGCCGCACCACGCGCTCGCCTGGCATGGTGCCACGCTCAACCAGCCAGGCATCGGCGAGCCGCCCGGCGGAGCTGAGCGCGCGGCGCACTTTTGCGAGATTGCGGCCGGTCTTCATGACGACCAGTGCATCGGAATCGCGCATGCGGCGTTCGAGCTCGGCCTCGGGCAGCGTGCCCATCAGCACCGTCGTCACGTCGTCGCCGAGCGCGATCGGCCGGCCGACGCCGTTCCAGCAACCGACCATGCCGGGGATGCCGGCGATCACCTCGATCTCGACGCGGCCCTGCAGGCGCGTGTGCAGATGCATGAACGATCCGTAAAAGTAGGGATCGCCCTCGCAGAGCACGACGACGTCGACGGCGCGCGAAAGCCGCGCCAGGCGCTCGGCCCATTCGTCGTAGAAGCCGGCGAGCAGCTGGACATATTCGGGGCTGTCGAAAGCGATCTCCGTCGTAACAGGATATTCCATGGGATATTCGGTAACGCCCGCAGCCAGCATGCCATCGACGATGCGGCGCGCCTGACCGGGCCTGCCCTTCTTGCGAAAATAGGCGACGTGGCTGGCGCCCCGCACCGTACGATCGGCACGCACGCTCATCAGATCAGGATCGCCGGGGCCGAGACCGCAGCAGATGATGCGTCCCATGGCTATTCGCTCCGGCTTGCCAGCGCGTTCACGGCAGCAACCGTGATGGCGGAGCCGCCGAGGCGGCCTTCGACGGTGAGCGCCGGTGCCGGCGGATCGGCCATCAGCGCGGCCTTGGATTCGGCCGCGCCGACGAAGCCGACCGGACAGCCGATGATCGCAGCCGGCCGCGGGCAGTCGCGATCCTCCAGCATGTTGAGCAGATGAAACAGCGCGGTCGGTGCATTGCCGATCGCGATGATCGCGCCATCAAGATGCGGCCGCCACAGCTCCAGAGCCGCGGCCGAGCGCGTGTTGCGCATGGACTGCGCCAGCGCGGGCACGGCGGGATCGCCGAGCGTGCAGATCACGGCATTGGCCGCGGGCAGTCTTGCCCGCGTAATGCCTTCGGACACCATGCGCGCGTCGCACAGGATCGGCGCCCCCTTCTGCAAGGCCGCGCGCGCGGCAATCGCCATATCAGGGGTGAAGCGGATATGCGCCTCGAGGCCAACCATCCCGGCGGCATGGATCATCCGCACCACCACCTGCTCCTCGTCCGACGTGAAGCGCGCGAGATCGGCCTCGGCCCGGATGGTGGCAAAGGATTGCCGGTAGATCACAGCGCCGTCGGTCTCGTAGGTGTGCGGCATCAGTTCCCTCCGACCAGGATGGAGGGATCGCTGACGATGTCGGCGCCGTTCAGCCCGCGCAGGACCGGCGCGTCGCGGGTCGAGCCGTCGCGGACGAGATCGAACCCGGCGCGCGTCGCAATCAGGGTAACCGCAGCCGCGCCGGAATGGGCGCAGCCCTTGCCGCAGCCGGAGACATGGAGCCGCGCGTCGGCGGGGATGCGCGGCGCCAGCGCCGCGGCCAGCGCGCGCGTATCGGCATGGGCTTCGCGGCAACGCGGCGCGCCGCTGCAGGCGATGACGCGCAGCGCCGGATCGAACGGCTCGGTGATGAGCCCCGCCGCGCTCGGCATCTCGCGCTTGCCCTCGCTCAGCACCATCCGCCAGGGGGTCATGCGCAGCGCATGGCCGCAAGCAGAGAATTGATGCAGCGTCGCGTGCAGCATCTGCCCGAACGCCACCCCGACCATTGCGCCTTGCGGATAGTGCCCGGGACGCACCGCGGCCATCACCGGCGCAGGCTCGGTCTCGCCGCGCAAGGATTGAGGCAACTCGGCGCCGGATGCGATGTGGGCTGCCATGCGCCCTCGCCCGCCGTTTGCACCGCCGGAGATGACGAACCAGCTTGCGAGCGCCAGCGCCGCGCTCACGGCCTGTCCGCGTTCAACGGAACGACCGAGCTTGGCGCCATCGGCCCGCACCAGGAGACCGCCCGAGCGGTCGCGCTCGATGCGGATGTCGGCGGAATCGCCAGCGAGAACACGCGACCGCCCGTCATCGATGGCGAAGCCGAACTTGGTGGGAAGCGCCAGGCCAGAATCGGCAAGCGCCTCCTCGAGCTCCGCGGCGAGCGACTGCGTTTCGTCGCCGTTGCTCCAGAATGGCGTCACCAGGATGTTGCGCCTGGCTTCGATGTCGGCGTCGGGATCGAGCAGTGCCAATCGCGCAAGACCATCGAGCAACGGCCGATGGCCGTCCTCATTCACGCCCCTGATCTGCAGATTGGCCCGGCTCGTGACGTCGATCAGACCATTGCCGAAGCGCTCGGCGAGTTCCGCAAGCCCGGAGATTTGCGGCGCTTCAAGGCGCCCACCGAACGGGCGCACGCGCACCACGAGCCCGTCGCCCGATTGCATCGGGCGCAGCGCGCCCGGACACCAACCCTTGACCGTGGCCGTGCTCATGACGCCTCCCGCAGCGCCGCCGCAATCGAATTGCGGCGCGTTCGCCAGAGCGAGGCTTCGTGCAGGCGCGTGAAGCAGGTTTCCATTGCGGCGAGTGCGGACGGATTTTCGTGCGCCATGAAGGCGCGGACGTCGTCGTTGCCGAGTGTCGCGTCGTAATAGAGGTCGAACAGATGCGGCGGCACGGCGCCGGCGAGATGCGCGAAGGCGGCCATGTGCTCCAGCGTCGCGGTGATCTCGGCGGCGCCGCGGAAACCGTGGCGCATCATGCCGGAGATCCAGGCCGGATTGGCCGCCCGTGCGCGAACGACGCGCGAGATCTCTTCCGTCAGCGTGCGCGCATGTGGTTCGCCGGGCCGCGTCGCATCGAGGTGATAGAGCGACGGCGCGCCTGCCCCGAGGTGCGCGGCTGCCGCGGCGATGCCTGCCTCATGCGCGGCATAATCGGCGGCCAGCAGCAGATCGGTTTCGGGCAAGTCCTGGACGTGGACAAAAGCGTCGGCGGACGCGAGACGCTGTTCGATACCTGCGCGATCCGGCTGCATCGCGCCATCGGCAGAGAACGCCCAGGACGATGCCGACAGCCACGCTTCGCCTGCGGCCTCGCGCGTCTCCGGCGTGAAGGCATCCGGGATCGCCGAGAGCCCGACGCCGTATTGTCCGGGCCGCGGCGCGAACACGCGGGACGCACGCTGGCGATAGGGATTCTCATCGCCCTCGTCCTCGCGCGCGGCGAGCGCCTCGGCGGCGGCTTCGAACAATTGCGCCAGCCCTGCGAAGACATCGCGGAACAGGCCGGATACGCGCAGCGTGACGTCGATGCGCGGACGGCCGAGCTCGGCCGGGGCGATGATGTCGTAACCGGTGACACGGCCGGAAGCGTGATCCCAGCGCGGCGCGAGGCCGGCCAGATGCAACGCCATCGCGAACTCTTCGCCTGCGGTGCGCATCGTCGCCGAGCCCCAGAGATCCACCACGAGGCCCTTCGGCCAGTCGCCGCGATCCTGCAAGTGACGGCGCAACAGCTCTTCGGCGAGTTTTATCCCCTGCGCATGCGCCGACGGCGTCGGCACCGCACGCGGGTCGACGGCGAAGAGGTTGCGCCCTGTCGGCAGCACATCCTGACGCCCGCGATACGGAGAGCCCGACGGCCCGGGGGCAACGCGTTTTCCGGCGAGCACGGAACGCAATGCATCGCGCTCCGCTTCGCCGCAGGCACCGCGGCCGAACACGTGCAGGCCATCGCCGAACTGGCTCTCCTTGAGGTCGCAGACGAAGCGGTCGATCCGCGGGATGGCTTCGGCCGGTGCGGCCATTGCATCGAGGCCGAGATCGTCTTCGAGACCCGCCGCCCGCGCCTCGTCACGGATCGCCGCGATCAGCCGCTGGCGGCGCGCGGGATCGAGACCATCGGCGGTCGAATATTCGTCGAGCAGGCGTTCGAGCCGGCGCAGGCCCTCCGGCACCGCGGATGTCTCAAGCGGCGGCGGCAGATGGCCGATCGTGACCGCGCCGATGCGCCGCTTGGCCTGCGCGGCCTCGCCGGGATCGTTGACGATGAAGGGATAGATGACGGGGAGATCGCCGATCAGCGCTTCCGGCCAGCACGCTTGCGACAGCGCCACGGATTTTCCGGGCAGCCATTCCAGCGTGCCGTGCGCGCCCATATGCACGACGGCATCGCAGCCTTGCTGCCGGAGCCAGAGATAGAACGCGACATAGGCGTGGCGCGGCGTGCAGGCGAGATCGTGATAATCGGCATCGCGCGAGGCCGCGTCGCCGCGCTCGGGCTGAACCGCGATGACCGACCGGCCGCACGCGATGGCGGCGAAGTGGAACGCACCATCGCGGCAGCTCGGGTCGTTTTCCACCGCGCCCCAGGCGCGCGCGAGATCGTCCTGCAAGGATTGCGGCAGGCGCGACAGCCCCGCTCGATAATCGGCGACGCCCCAAGTCAAACTCTGCTTCAACAGTGTCTCGCCGAGCGCATCAACCGGCGCAACGTCGAAGCCGACCTCAGCGACATCGGAAATCAAAGCCTCGACCGACGCCAACGCGTCGAGCCCGACGGCGTGCGCGATCTGATGCGGACGGCCCGGATAATTCGAGAGCACGATCGCCAGCCGCTTCTCGCCGGCGGGCTTCTCCGCGAGGCGACGCCAAGCCGCGACGCGCGTGGCAACGGCATTGACGCGCTCTTCGTCGGGCCTGTGCGCTAGATGCGCGAATTGCAGATCGGGATCGCGCTGACCGGCCGATTTGAAACTCACCACGCCGGCGAACAGGCGGCCGTCGACCTCCGGCAGCACGACATGCATCGCGAGATCGCCGGGCGACAGGCCACGCAGTGATTCCGCCCAATCTTCGCGCCGCGCCGTCGAGAGCGCGACCTGGAACACCGGACAGAATGCGGCATCGAACGGCGTCGTGCCGTCATCGCCAAGGGCCGAGAACGCCGTCGCATTGACGATCGCCGCCGCAGGATGTTGCGCCAGATGCGCGCGCAGCCAGTCGGCAACGCCCGGCGCCTTCAGCGACGTGACGAACACGCCGTAGGCGTCAAATCCCTTCTCGCGCAGCGCCGCAATCAAGGCGTCGACCGGCCCCGTATCGGCGGCCGTGAGATAGGAGCGATAGAACGTCACGAGTGCGCGCGGCTTGCCCTCGCCAACTGGCGCGGCAATGACACCGCGCGCGGGATCGTAGAAGCCCATCTCGGGCACGGTCATCTCGCCGATGACCGGGCCGGCATAGAGGCCCGAGGCCAGCGCGAGCTGCGCGATCGCGGCTTGCGCGGCGACCGGGCCACCGGAGTCGCAGAGCACCTTGAGCCGCCGCAGCGTCGAGACCGGCAGGGTCGAGTACGCATCCAGCCGCGCGTCGTCGCGGCCGTCCGCCGGCAGCACGGCGAGCACGATGTTGCGCTCTTGCGCGAGTTGCTGGAGCGCCGCAAGCCCGTACGCCCAATAGGATTCCCCGCCGATCAGGCGCACCATTATGCCCCGCGCCTGCGACAGCGTCCGTTCGATATAGGTGTCGACCGACAGCGGATGACGCAGCTCCGCGAGATTGGCCAGCCGCAGCGACGGCAGGCTGCCCCGACCGCGGCGCCAGCCGGCCGCAAACGCGGCCAAATCGGAATCCGAATACGAGAGCACCACGAGATCGGCCGGGTCCTGGCCGATGTCTCTTGGCGTCGCGGTCTCCTCGAGACCGCGGCTCTCGCGGAAGACGACGTGCATCAGATGCCAGATCCTGAAAGACCAAGTCCTGCCTTGATGGCGGCCTCGTCGATATCGCCATGCTCGCCGATCACAACGAGCTTGGACTGCCGTTGAGCCACACCCCATGGCTTGTCGAACTGATGGCGCACGCGCTCACCGACCGCCTGCAACAACAGGCGCATCGGCTTGCCCGCAACCGCGATGTAGCCCTTGGCCCGCAGCACGTTCTGCTCGCGCGCCAGTTTCTGGACCGATGCGACCAGCGCGTCGATGTCGGCGACCTCCGGAAGGTCAATCACGACCGAGGCAAAATCATCGTGCTCGTGCTCCTCCTCGCCGTCATGATGCGATGGCCGCGCGGCGAGATCATTCTCGGCGGCAGCGCCGAGGCCGAGAATGACGCGCGCATCGATCGCACCGTCGGTGACCGGCAGCATCGGCACGCGGCGCGGCATCTCGGCGGTGATCGCCGCTTTTGCGGCTTCGATTCCGGCTGCGCCCGCAAGGTCGGCCTTGGTCAGCAGCACGATGTCGGCGCAGGCGATCTGGTCCTCGAACACTTCCGACAGCGGCGTTTCGTGATCGAGATTGTCGTCCGCCGTGCGCTGCGCTTCCACCGCAGCCGGATCCGGCGCGAAGCGGCCGGCCGCGACGGCCTCGGCGTCGGCCAGCGCGATCACGCCGTCGACCGTGATGCGCGAGCGGATCTCCGGCCAGTCGAACGCCTTCAGCAGCGGCTTTGGCAGCGCCAGGCCCGAGGTCTCGATCAGGATGTGATCGGGCCGCACCGGGCGCGCCAAGAGTTGCTCCATGGTCGGAATGAAATCGTCGGCGACGGTGCAGCAGATGCAGCCATTGGCGAGCTCGACGATGTTCTCCTCCGGGCAATTCGCATCGGCGCAGGACTTCAGGATCTCGCCGTCGACGCCTTCGCTGCCGAACTCGTTGACGAGCACGGCGAGCTTCTTGCCGCCGGCATTGCTGAGCAGATGCTGGATCAGCGTCGTCTTGCCGGAGCCCAGGAAACCCGTGACGACCGTAACCGGGACTTTTGCGAGCGAGTTCATTCAGCGGCCTCCGGCACGACGGTAACAGGGGGAATACGGGCAAGCGACTGCTTGCGGAAGATTTCGGGACGGCTGCGCCAGGGCACGATTCCGTCGGGCGCCGCCGCGTAGGCCGCAGCACCTGCGACCACGTCCTGCGCATTCGCATCGGAGAGGCGGCCATAGACATAGGACCAGCGGCCGGGCGCGCTGAGCGCGACCGAGCAGCCCTGGCTGCACGCCGACAGGCATTCGACGGGAACCACGCTGACGCCCTCGGGCACGCCGGCCTCGAGAATCGCGCCATGCAGGCGCTTGCCGGGCGTCGTCTCGCCCTCGCCAAGCGTCTGGCCGGCGCGGCAGGTGATGCAGACATGAAGTGTGACGGTCATCGCCTCTTCCAGATAACAGCGGGAGGCGATGAGGCGCACGGACCATTCTCCTGAAGGCCCGCTTCCCCGTCGCGGAACACCCCGTCCGCCGGTCCAAAACTCGTCCGCGCTGGCAGGTCTCCCGGCTTGCGGAGCAGGGTTTTGGCCCTTCGATCCCCGCCTTCCCGATTCCAAAAGGAATCAGTGGCTTCGGGCATCTCTCCGGTCACGGTCGCGGGGGCGGCTGCATTTTGGACCCAAATCTTTGCGGATTCGGACCCTATCGCATTCCCTCTTCGCCTGTCATAGGACAGGAACCAACGCCCGGCCACCATTTGCCGGTGGCCGCCACTTGTCAAGCCGAAGGACCGGGACCGATGACGCCTGAACCGGAAACCCACACGACCGAGGAAACCGACGCCCGCCACGCCGCCAAAATGGCGAAGAAGAAGGCCGCTCGCGACAAGATCATGGCGACCAAGAGCGGCGAAAAGGGCCTGATCATCGTCCATACCGGCGCCGGCAAGGGCAAATCCTCCTCGGCTTTCGGCATGATCGTCCGCTGCGTCGCGCATGGCTTTCCTTGTGCGGTGGTGCAATTCATCAAGGGCGCCTGGGATACCGGCGAACGGCGCCTACTCACCGGCCATTTCGGCGAACTCTGTCAGTTCCACGCGATGGGCGAAGGCTTCACCTGGGAGACGCAGGACCGTGCCCGCGACATCGCCGCAGCGCGCGCCGGTTGGGAGAAGGCCAAGGAACTGATCCTGGACGAGCGGCTGCGCATGGTCGTGCTCGACGAGATCAACATCGCGCTGCGCTACGACTATCTCGACGTCGCGGAGGTGGTCGACTTCCTGACGACGCAAAAGCCTGCGATGACGCATGTCGTGCTCACCGGTCGCAACGCCAAGGACGAGCTGATCGAGATCGCCGACCTCGTCACCGAGATGACGCTGGTCAAGCATCCGTTCCGTTCCGGCATCAAGGCGCAGGCCGGCGTCGAGTTTTGAAGGCACGATGGCACGCGCGCTGATGATCCAGGGAGCCGGCTCGGACGTGGGCAAGTCGCTCATCGTCGCCGGCCTCGCGCGCGCCTTTACGCGCCGTGGTCTGCGCGTGCTGCCGTTCAAGCCGCAGAACATGTCGAACAACGCCGCCGTCACCGTCGATGGCGGTGAGATCGGCCGCGCCCAGGCGCTGCAGGCCCTCGCCGCCGGCGTCGAGCCGCACACCGACATGAACCCGGTGCTGCTCAAGCCCGAGACCGATGTCGGCGCGCAGGTCGTGGTCCACGGCAAGCGCATCGCGACGGCGCGTGCGCGCGACTACGCGGCGATGAAACCGTCGCTGATGGGCGCGGTGCTGGAGAGTTTCGAACGGCTGAAGGAGCGCGCCGATCTGGTGCTGGTCGAAGGCGCCGGCAGCCCGGCCGAGGTGAATTTGCGCAAGTCCGACATCGCCAATATGGGCTTTGCCCGCAAGGCGAATGTGCCGGTCGTGCTGGTCGGCGACATCGACCGTGGCGGTGTCATCGCCCAGCTCGTCGGCATCAAGACGGTGATCGAGCCCGACGATGCCGCGATGATCTCTGGCTTCGTCATCAACAAGTTCCGCGGCGATCCCACGCTGTTCGACGACGGCTACAGGCTGATCGAGCAGAAAACGTCGTGGCGCGGCTTCGGCGTGCTGCCCTGGTTTCCGCGTGCCGGCGAGCTACCGGCCGAGGATGCGCTCGGCCTGCGCGATGCGCGCAAGCCGGGCCAATGCAAGATCGCCTGCCTCGCACTGTCGCGGATCGCCAATTTCGACGATCTCGATCCGCTCAAGCTCGAGCCGGGTGTCGATCTCGTGATGGTGCGTCCGGGCGAAGCCATTCCCGGCGATGCCAGGCTCGTGATCATCCCTGGCTCAAAATCCACCCGCGGCGACCTCGCCTTCCTGCGCGCGCAGGGCTGGGACATCGACCTGCTCGCGCACCACCGCCGCGGCGGCCACGTGCTCGGCCTCTGCGGCGGCTATCAGATGCTGGGGCGCAGCGTCGCAGACCCCGAAGGCATCGAGGGGCCTGCGGGCGACACGCCGGGCCTCGGGCTTCTCGATGTCGAGACGGTGATGAGCCCGCAGAAAACGCTGACACGTGTTGCGGCCGTGCATGCGGCGACGGATCAGCCGATCCAGGCTTACGAGATCCATATCGGCCACACCGACGGCCCGGATCGCGCCCGCCCCTTCGCCAAGCTGGACGGCGAGGCGGAAGGCGCGATCTCCAGGGACGGCCGTGTGCAGGGCAGCTATCTGCACGGCCTGTTCACGTCGGATGATTTCCGCAAGGCCTACCTCGCCAAACTCGACATTCCCGCAGGCGACGAGCCCTATCACGCCAGCGTCGAAAGCGCGCTCGAGGCGCTGGCCGATCACATCGAAAAGCATCTCGACGTCGAAGGCCTGCTCGCGCTAGCGCGCTAGGGCCACGGCAAGGCGCGTCCATTCGGCTTCGCTGCCGGGGAGCCCGAGGCGCAGCCATGTCGGCTGTTGCGCGAACACGCGGGACCAGATGTGGCTGCGCGCGAGCCTTTCCTGTGCAGCCAGTGCGTCAGGCGTTTCGTACAAGCGAAACAGCGACGTGCCGCCGATGAGCCGCCAGCCTTGCGCATGCGCCAATGCGTCGAGGCGAACACAGTCGCGCGCGAGCCGCGCCGACGTAACCTCGGTCCAGGCCTCATCGCGCAAGGCACGGCAGCCGATTTCGATCGCCGCACCCGAAACAGGCCATGGCCCCGACATCGCGGCAAGCCTGTCGATGTCGGCGGCATGAGCGATGGCGAAGCCGAGCCGCAGGCCGGCCAAGCCGTAGAACTTTCCGAACGACCGCAGGATCAACAGTCCCGGCCGATCCGCTTCTGGTGCAAGCGACGATTGCGGATCGGCATCGGAAAAGCTCTCGTCGACGACGAGACGGCCGACGCGGGGCAGCAGCGCGAGCAGATCCTGTGGCGCAGAACGCCGGCCATCGGGATTGTTGGGATTGACGACGATGGCGAGATCCGCGCCCGGCAGCGCGCCAAGCTCTCCGACTTCCTGCACCTCCCAGCCTGCGGCAGACAGCACGCCGGCATATTCATTGTAGGTCGGCGCGAGAATACGCGCGCGACCGGGCCGCGCAAGTTGGGGCAGCAATTGGATCGCAGCCTGCGCGCCGCCAAGCGCAACGATGGGCGCGCCGGTGCGGTATGCGTGCCCTGCGGCCCGATGCAATGCCTCGATCTCGGCGCGTGACGGCAGCGCGCTCCACGCGCGTGCGCTTACCTCGCCCACGGGATAGGGCATCCGGTTGATCCCGGTCGACAGATCGATCCAATCCTCTGCGCGTCCGCCGAAACGCCGCTGGGCCAGATCGAGATTTCCACCGTGCTCGCGCATGCCCCGTTGTTTCACGCGAAAGCCAGGATCGCAAGCACGCCGGCAACCAGCAGCATGGCGCGGCGATAGACTGTCAGCGCCTCGGTGATATCGGCGGCGCGCGGATCGCGCGCACCCTCGTTCAGCCAGGGCTCTTCGGTCGCGCTGCCGTGATAGATGCGGGGACCGCTGAGCCGCACACCGAGTCCGCCGGCCATGGCCGCTTCCGGCCAACCGGCATTGGGCGAGCGATGCCGGCGCGCATCGCGCGTCATGCAGGCCAATGATTCCGACCGCTGCGGTGCCAGCAGCACGAACAGGAATCCGGTCAGCCGCGCCGGGACGAAATTGGCGACGTCGTCGATGCGCGCTGCCGCCCAGCCGAAGGCTTCGTGGCGTTCGCTGCGATGGCCGATCATGGAGTCCAGCGTGTTGATCGCCTTGTAGCCGAGGATGCCGGGCAAGCCCAACAGTGCGCCCCAGAACACCGGCGCCACGATGCCATCGGAGGCGTTTTCGGCAAGGCTCTCGATCGCCGCGCGCGCGATGCCGGCTTGATCGAGGCTTGCGGGATCGCGGCCGACGATGCGCGAGACCGCTTCGCGCGCGGCGGCGACGTCGCCGGCCAGCAAGGGCGTGGCCACGGCAGCGACATGATCGTGCAGCGAGCGCAGCGCGACCAATGGCCAGGCCAGGATGCCAATCAGCACGATCTGGATCCAGCCCGAAGGAAGCAGTGATTGCAGCGCCCAGCCGAGCGCCGCGGAGAGCGCGATCACCGCAAGCGCGCCGGCGACGCCCGCGGCTCGGCGCAACGCCGGCGGATCGGACGCGCGATTCAAGGCGGTGTCGATGCCGGCAATCAGCCCGCCCAGCCAGGTGACGGGATGCCCGATCCGCGCGAACAGCCACGCCGGCCAGCCCAGAAGGGCATCCACCGCCATCGCCACCACCATCGCGCCCGAAAAGTCCACATCCAGCTCCTGTCCCGCCCCTGTTGCGCAAGACGGCGGCCGAGCGCAAGCCCCTCGCTGCCTGATTTCGGCTTTGTCTTTGGCCGCGTTTGATGATTAGTGCTGCGGCAGGAGACCTTTATGGCCATCATCTTGATCACCGGCGGGGCGCGATCGGGCAAGAGCACCCGGGCGGAGGCGCGCGCGCGCAGCTTTGCCGGCCAGCCCGTCTACGTCGCGACGGCCGAGGCGCTCGACGGCGAAATGCAGGAACGCATCGCAAGACATCGCGCGCGGCGCGGAGCCGATTGGATCGAGCGCGAGGTGCCGCTCGATCTCGTGCCCGCGCTGCTCTCGACCGAAGGTGGCGGCGCGAGGCTGGTGGACTGCCTGACGCTGTGGCTCTCCAACCTGATGCATGCGGCGCGCGATTGGGAGCGAGAGGTGAGAGAGCTCGCCGACACGCTGCCCCGCCTCAACAGCCCCGTCGTGCTCGTCACCAACGAGGTCGGCCTCGGCATCGTGCCCGACAACGCGCTGGCGCGCAGCTTCCGCGATGCCGCCGGAATCATGAACCAGATCATTGCCGGTGTCGCCGACGAGGTCGAGTTCGTCGTCGCCGGCCTGCCGTTAAAGCTGAAATGATCCCGCGCGCCGAGCACCTCAAGGACATCCTCGCCGATCTCAAGATGGCGACATCGTTCGTGACGATCCTGCCGGTGGCATCCTCGAAGCCTGCGGGCGACGGCGCCGTTGCGCGGGCAATGTGGGCGCTGCCGGTCGCGGGACTGCTGGTCGGCCTCGCCGGCGCCCTCACTTACAAGATCGCCATTCGCTTCGGACTGACGCCGAGCCTTGCCGCCCTCCTCGTGCTAGCCACGACCGCCCTCATCACCGGCGCGCTGCACGAGGACGGACTTGCCGACACCGCGGACGGCCTCGGCGGCGGCCGCACGCGCGAGCGCAAGGTCGAGATCATGCGCGACAGCCGGATCGGGACCTATGGCGTCTGCGCCCTGATCCTATCGTTCGGCCTGCGCTGGAGCGCGCTTGCGACGATCGCAAATCCATGGGCCGTCATGCTCGCGCTGTGCGCGGCGCACGTTGCTGCCCGTGCCGGCCTGCCGGCCTTCATGTCGCTAGTCCCGTCGGCGCGGCCTGATGGCCTCTCTGCCGGCGCCGGGGCGCCGCCCGGGCGCAGCGTGGCCATCGCCTTCGCGCTTGGAACGCTTGCGCTTGCCCTGACGTTGGGGCCGGGCAAGGCGCTGGTCGGCCTGATCCTGCTGTCACTGGCCGGCCTGCTGCTGGCGCGGCTTGCCATCCGCCAAATCGGGGGGCAGACCGGCGACATCCTCGGCGCGTTCGAGCAGACGGGCGAGATCCTGATCCTGCTGGTGGCGGCGTCCTTCCAAATGGGGCGATGACCTCATGGTCGAGTTCGACGATAGCTTCCGCCAGCACTTACGCGAGCTGTTCGTGTGGCGCCGCGACGTGCGCCGCTTCCGCAGCGATCCGCTGCCGGAGGGGGCGATCGATCGCCTGATCGAGACCGCCTGCCTCTCGCCTTCGGTCGGCCTCAGCCAGCCCTGGCGCTTCGTGATCGTCAATGATACTGCAACGCGCCGCGCCGTGGTCGAAGATTTCAGGACGTGCAATGCCGACGCGCTGAGCTGCTACTCCGGCGACCGCGCCGCACGCTATGCCACCTTGAAACTGTCCGGCCTCGAGCAGGCGCCCGGCCAACTTGCCGTGTTCGCCGACAAGGGCAGCGACATCGGCCACGGCCTCGGCCGCGCGACCATGCCTGAAACGACGGAATATTCCGTGGTCGCCGCCATCACCGCGATGTGGCTCGCCGCCCGCGCCGAGGGCATCGGCCTCGGCTGGGTGTCGATACTGAACCCTGCGCGCATGCACGCTGTTCTCGACGTGCCTGACAGCTGGAAGTTCATCGCCTATCTCTGCATCGGCTATCCCGAGATCGAGTGCGACCGGCCCGAGCTGGAGCAGGCGAAATGGGAGCAACGGCGCAGCGCGGACGCGTTCACGCTGCGGCGCTAGGCCGCCGGGCACCAGATCGAAAGCCTGCGAACGAACATTCACATGCGCCTTTCGTCGATTGTGGGCACCCCGCTTTCGCGCTAAGCATCGAGCAAAGCAAGGGCGATCGTGCAACGTAGTCCATGACGGGGCGATCTTTCGTTTCCTCGGCGGTCAATTGCCGCGGCTTCATTCGCCTCGCGACTGCATCGGTCGCGGGATGGATCGCGCTCGGCGCAACGCCGGATCGTATGCGGATCGTCGCCTCGCTCACCGCATTGCCGCTCGACGACGAGCTGACCAGACGCGGCATGATCGACAGCGCGAGCTCTCGCCTGGGCAACCTCGTCGCCGGCTTGCGGCAGCGCGGCTGGGTCGAAGGCGTCAACTTCCGCCTCGAGCTCCGTTCCACCTTCGGCGCGCCGGACCGGCTGAAGATGGCCGTCCAGGAATTGCTCGACCTCAAGCCGGACGTGATCCTGACGGGGTCGACGATCGAGACCGCCGCCGTCCTTGCCGCCACCAAGACCATCCCGGTCGTGTTTGCGACCGCGAACGATCCGGTCGGCAACGGCTTCGTCGAAAGCCTCGCGCATCCCCGCGGCAACGCCACCGGCTTCACCAACAGCAGCGCCGAGATGGGCGGCAAGTGGCTCCAGCTGATCCGCGAGGCCGTGCCCGACGTCGCGCGCGTCGGCATCCTGTTCAACCCCGCGACCACGCCGCGCGGCGGACGCTTCTTCCTCGAATCGATCGAGCAGGAGGCTGCCGCATCCGGCGTCTCCGTGATCCCCGCGCCCGTCAACGCGCCCGCGGAGATCGACGACGCCGTCAAGCGCTTTTCCGAACTGCCCAAGGCGGCGATGGTGGCGCTGGTCGACAGCTTCCTCGTGGTCAACCGCAAGGCGGTGGTCGCGGCTGCCGCCAAATACCGCGTGCCCACGATCTATCCGTTCCATTACTTCATCGATGCCGGCGGGCTGATGAGCTACGGCCCAACGCTCGAGGTGCGCTCGGCCGATTACGTCGACCTGATCCTGCGCGGCACCAAGCCCGGCGACCTTCCAGTGCAATCGCCGCGCAAATACGAGCTGTTGATCAACCGCGCGGTCGCCCGCTCGTTCGGCTTGACGATCCCGTTCACGCTGCTCGCGCGCGCCGACGAGATCCGCGAGTGAACGATCCCGGCGACCAGGAACCTTCGCGCACGCCTTCCGGCCGGCTGTTCAGGAAATATCTCTACTCGATCGTCGCCCTCGCCTTCGCCGCGCTCGCCATCAACACCAGCTTCGACGTCTGGTTCTCCTATCGCGAGCAGAAGCAGCTGCTGGCGGCGACCCAGCGCGAACAGGCCGCCTCCGCAGCGATTCAGATCGGCCAGTTCATCGGCCAGATCGAGAACCAGATCAGGTGGCTCGCGCGCCTGCCGCCGGAGCTGTCGACCCACGAGGACGAGCGGCTGAACGCCATCCGCCTCCTGCGCCTCTCGCCTGCGATCGCGGAGATCGCCCAGCTCAATTCGGAAGGCCGCGAGCAGCTGCGCGTATCGCGCCGGATCGCCGACAAGGTCGGCAGCAACGCCGATCTCTCCGCTTCAGCCGCCTTCCGCGGTGCCAATGACAGCCGGGCCTATTACGGTCCCGTCTATTTCGTCGGCGACACCGAGCCCTTCATGACGCTCGCCACGCGCGGCATCGGGCGCGCTCCCGATGTGATCGTCGCCGAGGTCAATCTGCGCTTCATCTGGGACCTCGTCACGGGAATCAGGGTCGGCAACACCGGCAAGGCCTATGTCGTCGACCGCATGGGCGTGTTGATCGCGCATCCCGATTTATGGCGGGCGCTCCAGCGCAGCGATCTCTCCGGCCATGCCGACGTCCGCGCCGCGCTCGGCGGCATCGGGCCGCCTTCGGGCGGCCTCGTCAAGGAGGATCTCTCCGGCCAGCGCGTGCTGTCGACCTATGCGACCGTGCCCTCGCTCGGCTGGCTGGTGTTCGTCGAGCTGCCGCTTACCGAAGCCTACGCGCCGATCTATGCCTCGATCGGCCGCTCGACCTTCCTGCACGTGATCCTGCTCGCCTGCGCGGTGCTGGTCTCGCTCATTCTCAGCCGGCGCATGACCGTGCCGATCCAGCTGCTGACCCAAGGAGCCAGGCGGATCGGCAGCGGCGACCTCAACTCGCGGCTCGCGATCAAGACCGGCGACGAGCTGGAGGCGCTCGGCGAGCAGTTCAACCGCATGGCGGCGCATTTGCGCGAATCCTACGCCACGCTCGAGCGCAAGGTGATCGAGCGCACCTCCGAGCTGGAGAAGGCCCGTGACCACGCGCTCGCCGAGCACGACGCCGCCGAGCGCGCGCGCCGCGCGGCGGTCGCGGCCAATGAGACCAAGTCGCGCTTCCTCGCCGTCGTCAGCCATGAGTTGCGCACGCCGCTCAACGGCGTCATGGGCGTGCTGCAACTCTTGGACGACGGCAGCCTCAGCGAGGCCCAGCGCCGCCATCTTGCCACCGCGGCGGCGTCGGGCGAAACGCTGATCGCGCTGGTCGATGCGGTGCTGGAATATGCGCGCCTCGAGGCCAGCACGGAAATGCTGGAGACGCGCGACTTCCGTCTCGACCAGTTGATCGAAGCCGCCGGCGACCTGATGCGTCCGCAAGCCCTCGACAAGGGCCTGAGCTTCGATCTCGCCTGCGATGACACGGTCGACACCGCCGCGCATGGCGATCCCGTCAGGCTCAACCGCATCCTGCTCAACCTGATCGGCAACGCGATCAAGTTCACCCCGAGCGGCGGCATCGGCGTGAGCGCGGCAACCGAGCGGCGCGGCGATCACCTCCTGCTGTGCATCATCGTGCGCGACACCGGCATCGGCATCGCGCCCGAGCTGCACGAGCGGATTTTCGAGGATTTCGTCCAGGCCGACGACAGTATCGCGCGCCGCTTCGGCGGCACCGGCCTCGGCCTTGCGATCGCGCACCGTCTCACCCGCCTGATGCGCGGCGAGCTCAAGGTCGAGAGCGCGCCCGGCGCGGGCAGCACGTTCACGCTCGAAGTGCCGCTCGGGCTTGCCGGAAGCAGCGTGGCGCAAGGCGCGCTTGCGCCGCCGTCGCGGCAGCTCCGCGTGCTCCTGGTCGACGATGACCCCGTCAATTGCGAGGTCGGCGCAGCGATCCTGCACCGGCTCGGCCACCACACGACGATCGCCAGGAACGGCGCCGCAGCCGTCGAGCTCGCCCGCGATCAGGCCTTCGACGTCATCCTGATGGATCTGCACATGCCCGACATGGACGGCGTGGAGGCGGCCTTCCGGATCGGCGAGCTCGGACTTGCCAAGATGCCGCGCCTCATCGCCGTGACCGCCGACGTCTCCGGCCGCGCCCGCGATCGGCTTGCCGGCGCCGGCATCGCCAAGGTCGTCAGCAAGCCGATCCTGATCAACGCGCTGCGCGAGGCGATCGAGGATGATCTGGTGGCCGAGCCGGCAGCCGCGCAACGCCCGGCGACCGAACTGATCGATCGGCCTTTCCTCGACGACCAGCGGGAGCTGCTGGGCGCCGCGCAAATCCACAAGCTCCACCATCTGCTCCAGCAGACGGGAGAACGATTGATCCACGACATCGCCGACGCCGCGGCGGCGGGCGATCACAAGCACCTCGCACGATCCGCGCATCAACTTGGCAGCGCGGCAAGTGCGCTCGGCCTCGTCCGCCTGTTCGAGCGCAGCCGCGACGTCGAGCTGGCGGCACCCGCGATGTCACCTGCCGAACTCGACAGTGCCGCACGCGAACTCGCCGAGATTCGACAGGCGTCGATGCAAGCGCTGAATGATCTGCTTGAACCTGCCGGACAGCAATCTGTCAGCTAGATTTGCGCAGGTCGGAGCTCCCAAGCGTTCTCTCCTGCGGCACCAGCGGCTGGCCAAGCTGAAAGATCAATCCCACGACTCCAGCCGGTTCTTCAGCAGGTCGCCCGGCCGGCGCTGTGTTTCCGGCCGGGCCAGCGCGCCCCCCAAGAGATCAACTACCTTCGTGCGGGACCTGTTAGCATTCGCTATCACGAGCCCGAAGTTTTAACGACCAGCTTTATGTTGAGCAGGTTGACACCCTTGAATGGGTTCGGCGCGCTTTCGATGGTTCCCGTACCCGTTGCATTCGCGTAGGCACCAGTGCCCGACAGAATCGTGTATTCGCCCGTCGATTTGCCGTCTTTGGCCGATCCGGTGTAGCGCGCCGTAATCGAGCCTTCCTCGAACGTGTAAGTGCTATAGCCGAAGAAGGGGCCAGACCCTTTGAGCAGGTCCGAACTATTGACGAACTCTTTCACGCCGATACGGCCATCGCTGAAGACGGCCACTCCGAAGAATTTCCCGGACACGACCGTCTGTCCTTCAACGTTTGCGGCCTCTATGACCTTGAGGTCGAGCGGCTTGGTGACGAGCTTGAACTCGAGCACCCGCTCACCGGCTACGGCGGTTGACGCCGCGACGGCCAATGCCACACCAGAAAGGAAAAAGGTGAGAGACTTCCGCATAGCTTCCTCCTGCGCTTGTTGAAACCAAGTCGAGAAGTGCGGGCGACTCATCGAGCCAGGCTCTTCGCGGTGGCACGGAAGAGAGCCCTCGGCAACGCCCGACAGCGGCTGAACTCTCCCTGTCCTGAGGCGAAGTCGGGACGCGAATATGAGTCCCAAGCCACGGGAAGAAAGTTCAAGTCTCCGTTGCGATATAATCTTATCCAGCCACTGCGCAGGACTCTCAGCAGAGGCACAATCATCATGGCCGCTGCTGGTTGCCGGACTTCATCTTATCATTCGCGCAAGAGTAATTCCGAGGAATCACTGTCAACAACGCTGACAATGGGAGAACCCATGCCACTCACAATTTCAGCGGCAGAGTCCCTAGACTGGCGCTGCGAGCCGTTGCCCCGGCAGATTCGTGGCTTCACGACCCAGCCTCCGCACGTCTGCGCCCGCCAACTTCCTCATCCTCCCGCCCGAACCGCTCGACCAGAAAATCGATGAACAGCCGCACCTTCACCGACAGATGCCGCGTCGGCGGATACACCGCATAGAGCGCTAGCGGCGGCGCGGAATAATCATCCAGCACTGTCCGCAACTCGCCTTTCCGCAACGCATCGACCGCAATGAACTCCGGCAGCAGCGCCAGCCCCCTGCCCTTGACTGCGACGTCGCGCAGCACCTCGGCATTGTTGACGCAGAGCGACCAGGCCGGCTGGATCCAGTGATCGCCGTCGCGGCCTGTGAGCTTCCATTGATTGCCCGTCAGCAGGAAGCCGTAGGTCAGCGAAGCATGCTCGCGCAAATCCTGCGGATGTTTTGGCGTGCCGTGCCGGGCGAGATAATCCGGCGACGCGCAGATCATGCGCGCCACCGGCATGATTTTGCGCGCGATCAGGCTCGACGATTCCAGCTCCGCGATCCGCAACGTCACGTCAAAGCCGTCCTGCACGGGATCGAGCAGATCGTCGCTGAGCACGATCTGGAGCTGCAGCTCCGGGAAGCGCGCCATGAAATCGGCGAGGACCGGCCCGAGGCGCATCGTGCCGAACGACATCGGCGCGTTGACGCGGAGCAGTCCCCGCGGCGCCGATTGCGCCTGCGTCACCGCCTGGTCCGCCGCCTCGATCTCCGAGAGGATCACGACCGCGCGCTCGAAATAGCGCTGGCCGTTCTCGGTCGGGCTGGCGTGCCTTGTGGTGCGGTTCAGAAGCTGGACCCCGAGGCTCTCCTCGAGGTCGGCGATGTATTTGCTGATCGCCGAGCGCGACAGCCGCAGCTGCCGGCCGGCCTCGGCAAAGCTGCCGCTTTCCACCACCTTCACGAAGGCCCGGAGGCTGCCGAGCTTATCCAAGGGATCGCCCCGTCGACTGTTTCCAAATCGTAGACATAGCCGTCATATTTGCATGGATTGTCTCCAGTCTAAAGCGGAACGATATTTCCGGCCAGAGCAAGACCGCTCCCCGAACCTGGAGGACGACAATGTCTGGACTGCACCATGTCACCGCGATCGCTGGCGATCCCATCCGCAATTTCGGCTTCTACACGCGGGATCTTGGCCTGCGCTTCGTCAAGAAGACGGTCAATTTCGACGATCCCGGCACCTACCACTTCTATTATGGCGACGAGACCGGCCGCCCCGGCACCATCTTGACCTTCTTTCCGTGGGCCGGCGTCTCGGCCGGCCGCCGCGGCGTCGGCGAGACCCATCAGACCGCCTTCCGCGTTCCGCAGCGCTCGCTCGGCTACTGGACGCAGCGCTTCACCGAGAAGGGCATTCGCTACGAGGCGCTGGAGAAGCGCTTCGGCGAGTCCGTCCTGCCGTTCACCGATCCTGATGGCATGGCGCTCGCGCTGGTCGGCATTCCCGGTGCCGAAAACGAGCCGGGCTGGAGCAATGGCGACGTGCCGGCCGAGCATGCGATCCGCGGCTTCCACGGCGTGACCCTGCTGCTCGACAGCGCGGCGAAGACGGCGGCCATCCTCACCGACGTGTTCGGCTTCAAGGAGAGCGGGCGTGAGGGCTCGGTGATCCGCTTCAAGGCACCCGGCGATGCAGAGGGCAGCGTCGTCGACATCTACGAGGCCAAGGGCTTCTTGCGCGGGCACCAGGGCGGCGGTTCGGTGCACCACATCGCCTTCCGCGCGGCCGACGATGCCGAGCAGGGCCAGATGGCCGAGAGGCTCGTGAGCAATCACGGCCTGCACCCGACCGAGCAGCGCGACCGCAACTACTTCCGCTCGATCTACTTCCGCGAGCCCGGCGGCGTGCTGTTCGAGATCGCGACCGACATCCCCGGCTTCGCGGTCGACGAGCCCGTGGCGAGCCTCGGGCGCGAGCTGAAGCTGCCTGCTTTCCTCGAACCGCACCGCAAGCAGATCGAGGGCGTTCTGCCGAATCTGGAAGAGACCGCGTCATGACGGAGACTGCATTCATCCATCGTTTCGAGCCCGCAGGCGACGCGGGCTCTCCACCTCTGCTGCTGCTGCACGGCACCGGCGGCGACGAGAACGACCTGCTCGGCCTCGGCCAGATGATCTCGCCCGGCTCTGCCCTGCTTTCGCCGCGCGGCCGCGTGCTCGAGCACGGCATGCCGCGCTTCTTCCGCCGTCTCGCCGAAGGCGTGTTCGACGAGGAGGACGTGCGCCGTCGCGCGCACGAGCTGGGCGAGTTCGTCGCAGAGGCGCGGCAACGCTACGGCCTCGCCGCGCCGATCGCAGTCGGATTCTCCAACGGCGCCAACATCGCGGCCGCGCTGTTGCTGCTGCAGCCGGACGTGCTGGCCGGCGCGATCCTGCTGCGCGCGATGGTGCCGTTGTCGGATCCGCCCAAGGCTGCGCTCGGCGGCAAGCCGGTGCTGCTGCTCTCCGGGCAGGCTGATCCAATCGTGCCGGCGAGCAATTCGGCACGGCTCGCCGCACTGCTGTCGCAGGCAGGTGCGAGCGTCACCCACAAGGTGCTGCCGGCAGGCCATCAATTGTCGCAAGCTGACGTGACGCTCGCCCGCGACTGGATCAGCAAGGCGGACGCCAAGGCCGCATGATCGAGCAGCGGCGCATCGTTTGAACGATGCGCCGCTGCCATCACTCGAACCAGCCGCGCCGCTTGAACCAGATCAGCGGCAACAGGCCGCTGGCGATGATTGCGAGCCAGGCCAGCGGATAGCCGAAGCTCCAGTCCAATTCGGGCATGTGCTTGAAGTTCATGCCCCAGACGCCGACCATGATGGTTGGCGGCACGCCGACGACTGAGACGATCGTCAGGATCTTGAACAGCTCGTTCTGCTGGATGTTGATGAAGCCGAGCACGGCATCGAGCAGCAGCTGGATCTTGTCCGACAATCGCGTCTCGTAATCGCTGAGCGAGACGACGTCCTTGGACACGGCTTCCAGACGCTTCTTCGAGGATGCCGTGATCCACTCGCTGCCGACGTCGCCGGCAAACGCGGCAACGCGGCCCACCCCGAGCAGGACATCGCGCGCCTTGGCGAGCCGGTCGGCCAGCTCGCCGACAGTCTCCAGGGCCTCCCGCATCCTGCGGCTGGAGCGCACCGGGCGCTGGGTGCGCACCAGCCCGCCCCTAAAGACACCGCGCGAGAGCTGGTCGACCTTGCCGCCGAGATGCTCCAGGACATCGGCGCCGCGATCGATCATGGCCTCGAGCAGGCTGACGAACACGCACATGCCGTTCTCCAGGCTGTCATCGGAGCCGATGCGCTTGCCGATGTCGTCGAAGATCGGCAGCTCTGCGAAGCGCACCGTCACCAGCACATGCGGACCGATGACGAAGCCCACCGGCGTGATCTCGGCCTCGTCGGCCTCGGTGACCCGGACCGCGGGCGAACTGAGATAGAGCGTGCCGTGGTCGAAGATCAGGCGGCTCGACGCCTCGATCTCGCTGAGCGAGTCTTCCGAGGGAATGCGGATGCCGAGCAGCCGCTCGACGAACTGCTTTTCCTCGTCGGTACCGTTTAGAAGATCGGCCCAGATGACCTCCGTGGGCATTTCCGCGCCGATGCCGTGCCAGTCGTCGGACGGCCACCTGTAAAGTCTGAGCAAGAACCGAACTCCGTGGCCGCATCGTCATGCCGGATGGCGCCGCCGACTAACGCATGAGAGTTCCAGACGTTCAAGACCCTCCAAGTGACAGCGGCATTCCAGGGGACATCGAGATACCGACCCGGAACACGGTCGAGCGATGCACGTTGACGGACGCGCGGGTGATCCATGGATACGCGTAGTGCATCCCGACATGACGACATTCCTAGGTGTTGAGGCCTGCGACCTGACCGCCCCACCGCCGGCGGCTGACGCGATCCTGTTCGGCGCGTCGGATGCCACCCCGTACCTCGCAGGTCAGACCAGCCATGCCGCAAGAGCGCCCGACGTCATCCGTCGCGCGCTGCGTCACTATGAGAGCGATCTCACCCGCTGGGATTTCGATCAGGACGCCGAGCTGCTCGATCCGAGCAAAATGAGGGTCTTGGACGGTGGAAACGTCCCGACCGACCCAATGACGCCGGAGAGCAACCGTGATGCCATCAGAGCAGCCACGCAGGCCGTCCTTTCGGTCGGCGCCGTTCCGATCCTCCTGGGCGGTGATGATTCCGTCCCCATTCCTTTCTTCGAGGCGTTCCAGGACTGCAAGGGACTGACAGTCGTGCAGATCGACGCCCACCTTGATTGGCGGGATCAGCGAAACGGATCGGGCTATACCTTCTCCAGCACGATGCGGCGCGCCAGCGAATTGCCCTGGGTCAAGCGCATCGTGCAGGTCGGCTTGCGCGGCATCGGCGGCTCCGGTCGCGCCGAATTCGACGATGCAAAGGCGTGGGGCGCGAAGATCTTCACGGCAAGACATGTCCAGCATCACGGGATCGCAAGCGTGCTCGACGCGATCGAGGATGACGGCGAGTGCCTGATGACCATCGATTGCGACGGTCTCGATCCATCGGTCATCCCCGGCGTGCTCGTCCCACAGCCCGGCGGCCTGTCTTATTTCGACGTTATCGACCTCATACGGGGTGTCGCGGCAAAGTCCAGAATAGTGGGCCTGGACATCGTCGAATTCGTTCCCGAGCGCGATGTGCAGAATCTTGGAGCGATTGCGGTCGCGCGGATCATCTGCAATGCGCTGGGTTGCATTGGTCGGCGGAAGGTATAGCTGCTACCGCATATGAATCGTGGCGGCGACCGGTGCGCACGCCTCGTCCTTCGAGGCGGCGCTAACGCGCCTCCTCAGGATGAGGCTCATCAGCATCAGTGCCCGTTGAAACTGCCGCCACGCATTCGATCCTCATCCTGAGGAGCCCGCCCAAAGCGGGCGTCTCGAAGGATGGCCGCAGCGAAAGCCCTCAAATGCGATAACCCAGTAGGGCGACCGAAAAGGTGAGAACATGCTAGTGCCGGACATCATACGACGAGCCATCGAAATTGGCGAACGGAGCGGCAAGATCACATTCGATCAGTTGAATCAGATTTGTGAAGGCCGTGTACTGAGCCCCGAAGACATCGACCGCATTCTGAGCGCTGTGAGCGAGGCTGGAATTCGGATTGAAGAAGACTGACGCTTTGGCTCCTGGCGCAACAACAGAGGTCTCAAGTCCACCATCCGTCACCGGGATAGGCAACGTTATCCGCGGAAGAGATTTCTATCCCCATGCCCCTTCGAAGACGGCTGGCGTAGAATGCGAGAGGCGTTCCCTCATTGTGCCGGCACCAGCGCACCTCGCCGATGAAGAGCGTGTGGTCGGCGATATCGATCGATTGGACCACCTCGCAGGCGAACTGCGCGATCGCCTGCGGGAGCACGAAAAATCCTTGGCGAGCGACGAGCGGCGGAGCGTCGCGCAACAAGGGCCTTCCGGCAAAGTGCGCGCAGATCGCGGCGTCTTCCGCATGCAGGACATTGACCGAATAGACGCCGGACCTGGCCACAGCCTGCCACGTCCGCCCGTGCATGAGAGAGACAAGCACCGTCGGCGGGTTTGCCGAAACGGTCGTGAAGCTGTTGGCGGTCATGCCGAGCGGCGCGCCATCCTCATCGACGGTCGCGACGACGGTAATGCCCGTCGCGAACCGCGATGCGGCTGCCCGAAAACCGGCCGGTTCGGCATGATGGCCCATTACGCGCCTTCGATCTTGAAATGGCAGAGTGTCGCCCCCTTGGGCGAATAGTTTGGCACGTCGGCTGCGACCTTCCGGCCGATCTCCGAACCGAGCGCCGCGTCCATCGCAGCCGCATCGGAGAAGAATGCCTGGAAGATGCAGAACGGCGCCTCCCCCGGTCCGAGTCGTTGGGGGAAAGCGTAATGATGACGCACCAGACCAGGGAGCGTCGCTGCCAGGGGGGCATGCTTGTCGACGTAGTAGGCCCTGAAGGCCGATGGATCGTCGGGCGTCGGGTAAAGAACGGTCAGGCAATGCATTGGTGTTCCTCTCAGACATGGTTCAGCATCCGCCCAGGAGCGGAACTGAGTCCGTACGGCGGTTCGTCGTCAGGCGGCGATCCTGCCGCTTCTATCGATCCAGGCGTGGATGCGTTTGTCGCTCGCCAGACGATCCCACTGGCGCTCCGGATAATTGAAGTTCTCGGTGAACTCGTCGCAAAGCTCCCGGTCCTGCGACATGGCGAAGATCAGCCGGCCCATGGCTTCCGATGGCGGCTGCAGCATCATGTTGGTCCAGCGGGCAGCGGCAAGCACGCGGTTCTCGCGCGCACGGTCGACGTCCTCGACGAAGCGCGCATCGAATGCCACCGCATCGGCGATCGCCTTGCCGAGCTCGAAGGCCGCATATGAGGCCATGTTGGCGCCCTGGCCCATCAAGGGATCGACGACGGAGTGAACGTCGCCCAAGGCAATGGCGAGCTTGTCGCCGTCGAAAGCTACCCAGGACTGCCGCACCGTCGGCACCACCGCGCCTTGCAGCAGGTCGAGCGGCTGGGCCAGCCCGAAGCGGTGCGTGTCGATCCGGTCGTAGGTGTGCGGATGATGCTTTTCCAGCTTGTCCAGAAGGGTCTGCCGGAATGCTGCCGGGTTGGCATCGTAGCTGAGCGAGACCAGGTCGGCCATGTCGCCGCCTGGAATGTTTTCCATCAACAGCGCCGTTTTCATCCCGCCGAAGCTCAGCGTGGGAATGACGATCATCTCGCCATGGCCGGGCGAGACGGACAGGGTGACACCGCGTGGATCGTCACCATCGGGGCTGCCGTGATCGACGCCATCGTACAGGCCGACGCAAAGCAGGCGCTGCGGCCGCGTGTACGGAGAGAGTTCGGGCCGGTGAGCGAACATGCGCCCGAGGGCGCCCTTGCCGGTGGAGACGACGAGAAGGTCGAAGCGCGAGACCAGCGCGGGGATGTCGTCATCCTGAATGCTGGCATACTCGATCAGGCCGCCACGATCCTCGAAGTCCTTCATCAGGGCCGGCAGGTAGATCCGATAATCCACCGCGCGGCTCGGCCGCTGAAATGCACCGCGGAACAGCAGCCCGCCATCCGGGAAATTGAAGAAATGATCGTGGTGGTGATAGATCACTCGGGGATCGTCCCAGTGGTTCACGCCGAGCTCGTTCTCGCGCGCGATGGTGACGCTGTGATGCGCGACGGTGTTCATCAGCCGTGTCGCCGCATACTGCTCCGGGGCGCGATCCGTCAGCACGGTTGCCATGATGCCCTGCTTCTGCAGGTAGAGTGCCAGATGCAGGCCGCCGATGCCGGCCCCGAGAATGCCGATCGATTTGCTCATTCGTGTCCTCCCCTGAACGCAGGAAGGCTAGACCGGACCAGCCATGCCGTATATGGAATGGTCAGAATAATATAAATTCCGGCGAGGAATGAATGGACCGGATCGAGGCGCTGCAGACCTTCATCCGGGTGATGGAGGCAGGGAGTTTCACCCAGGCCGCCGACGACCTCGGTTTGGGGCAACCGGCGATCAGCAAGCGCATCGCGCTGCTGGAAGCCGAGTTTCGCTGCCGACTGTTCGTGCGCACCACGCGCAAGCTGCGGCCGACCCCGGAAGCCGACCGCGTCTTGAAATACGCCAAGGACATCGTCGCGCTGCTCGAGAGCGCGGGCGCGCCGACGCAGAGCCGGATCGGCAATCCGTCAGGGACGTTGCGCATGACGGTGCCGACCTCGTTCGGCCGCTTCTTCTTCCGTGAGATCTTCGCCGAATACACCCGCCGCTATCCCGATGTCCGGCTGGACGTCAGCTTTACGGAACAGTTCGTCGACCTCATCGAAACCGGGACCGAGCTTGCGATCCGGATCGGCAGTCTCAATTCGAGTTCGTTGGTGGCGCGGCGGGTGGGCACCATCAAACGCCTGCTGGTGGCGGCGCCCGCGCTGCTTGCGCGTCATCAGGTGCCTTCGCTGCCGGACCATCTGCGCCGCATGCCCTGCGTCACCTACTCACGCCTGTCGCAGAAGAATCAGTGGACGTTCGAATCCGAAACCGGCCGTTACGTCGTGGACATCGCGCCGGCGATGACCTGTGACGATGCGGACGTGATGACGCTGGCTGCATTGGAGGGGATAGGCGTCGCCGTGCTGCCGAACTGGTGCACCGTCGAGCACATCGCGGCCGGCCGTCTCGTCCATGTGCTGCCCGACTTCGTCGTGCCGCCGCTGCCCATGCACATCGTCTATCCCGACCCGCAATGGATGTCACACCGGGCGCGACTGTTCCGCGATCTGATCATCGAGCGTGCGGACGTCTTTGCGCTCGCTGATCGCTTTCGAAACGCCGATCTCGCCCCTTCGGCAACCACGGAAACTGGCTCGTTCCGTTGAGTGTTCGGCGTCTGTAAAGGGTCACAACGCGAAGAACTCAGGTTGAGCAAACGCGGAAGTCGCGCTCATTCGATCAGCTCGTTGTGCAGATAAGTCCTCGGCTCAGATTTCATTTCGGCAGCCCGGGGCAATGTGCCAGCACGCCGGTTGATGGAAACGCAGTTCGGGGATGAGAAAAAAGGAGCTTCCGATTTCGGCGCAGCGGAGTTGATACCGCATGGGATCACCACAGTGGCGCCTGACCTTCCGCCGCCACTGTGGGGCCAAGTCGCTCGGGCGGGGGGGGGTCGCATGGTGGTCGGCACGAGACGGAAAGTTCCACTCCGGCGGCCTGCCTGTGACTGCGTCCGTATAGGCAAATCGCAGAACGACGCTCCGACGTCGGTTTTCGGGGAGCACACGCGTCATGGATGAAATCCTGCGTTGGGTGGCGACAGTCGGCACGATCGGTGCCGGGCTGATCCTAGCTGCCCGGGCGCGGCCACTCATTACCGGCTGGGCCTTCGTCGTACTGAGCGGTGCATCGGTGATCTGGATCGTCGTCGGCTATCTAACAGCGGAATATGCGCTGATGGTGCAAAACGTGGTGGTGACACTTATCAACGTGTTCGGCGTCTACCGGTGGCTGATCTGGAAAGGAAATGCATGAAAGCATTCTGCCTGCGCGCTCTGCCGTCCGCGCGCGCACAGGTCAAGCTTAGCTCGGCGGGCTCTGTCCGGTCTTACTTCACGTCCATGGGAGATTTGCGGGTTCGCGAACAGGTAAGATCGGTTCCCCTACCGGGTAAGCCTAGTCCATCGGATATACAAACTGAGAACGGCAGTAAGTCCGATATGAGTCATGAGCGCCAATTGTCGGCACGCAGGTTACTTCCGATTTCCCCCGATGAGCCGACAACAGAGACGCTGCCTGGACCTGCACCTCTGGGCCACATTCGGACATGTGCGTCGTTAGGCTGACGAAGGTCCTTCAACAATCTTCCAATACGAGTCCTTGCGGATCACCTCGTCCGCGCGAAAAGTGTAAAAGTCACATCCTCGGACCTCGATCTTTTTTCCTTCGCCGGTCGTGCCCGTTAGCGTCCATTTTGAAATGCCCGTGTTTGCCATCGTATCCACAAAATGCTCGGCGTCGCCGTAGTGAACATCCGGTAAGCCTTCAAAGCGCGTCGCGAGCCCGTCTCGTACGTTGCGTTTGCCCTCGAAGCGAGATCCCCAAGGCTTACTTCCCCTCGGCATCTCCAAGACACAATCGTCAGCAAAGAACTCCATGATGGAATCCAAGTCGTGCGCGTTGAACGCTTCACACAGCGCCGTCAATTTCGATCGAATGTCCATCCTTCCCTCCATCGAGTTGCCGGAAGGGATACAATAACACAAGGGCACACAGGCGAGTTGAAGGGCCGATTAGACGTCTGGTCGATGTCACCTTGCGGATCAAAAGCGCCGGTTTGAACGGCGCCGCTTCACTTCCGGTGTGCCCCGATTAGCAGCCCATTTCTGATCCAAACCGAACTTCGCCATCGGGCCAGCAACGGACTCATGCACCACAGCAAACTACGCCCTCATTCGATGACCTCGTCGGCGCGGGCGAGCAGCGATGGCGGCATGGTCAGCCCGAGCGCCTTGGCAGCGCTGAGATTGACAATAAACTCGAACTTAGTTGGCTGTTGAACTGGAAGATCCGCAGGCTTGGTGCCCTTCAGGATCTTGTCTACGTAGGTCGCAGCGCGCCGGGACAAATCCGATAGGCTCGCGCCATAAGCGATGAGGCCTCCAGCCTCCACAAACTCCCGAACGCCGTGGATGGCAGGCAAGCGATTTCTCGCTGCGAAGTCGACGATCTGTTTTCGATAACGAACGGTGAGTGGGTCTTCGACCGTAATCAGGCCCTCTGGACGTTGGACTTTGGCAGCCTCGAACGCTGTATCAAAATCATCGAGGCTGCGCACCTCAACCGATTGGAGCGTAACTCGCAATGTCCGGGCGGCACGGTCCGTCTCTCTGAACACATCCGCCGCATAGGGATTGGCAGCATTCCACAGGATGGCCGCTCTGGAGACGTCGGGCAGAAGCTCCTTGAGTAGCTCCAACCGCTTCCCGCCCAAATCCGGAGCCATTAGGCTCAAACCTGTGACATTCCCGCCTGGGTGCGCCAAACTCGGAACAAGCCCGCTCCCGAGTGGATCGCCAGCAGGTGCCGTGACAATGGGGATCGTCGAGGTGGCTTGCTTGGCGGCGAGTGATGCCAATGTTCCGTTTGCAACGATGACATCGACCTTGAGATGCACCAACTCTGTGGCCATGCCGGGTAGCCGATCCGAATGACCTTCTGCGAATCGGTACTCGAAGGCAACGTTAGTCCCTTCCATCCAGCCCAGCTCACGGAGGGCTTCAGCGAAAGCTCGTTCGAGTCCGACGCCACCCTGCGCAGCTGCGGCGCCCGCGTTGAAATAACCAATACGGTATAACTTGCCCACCGGCTGCGCTCCGCCACTGAGCGGCCAAGCAAGTGCCACGCCGCCAATGAATTTAACAAATTGCCGCCGCCGCATGGTTGTCTCCCGGATCAGGAGAACGTTAGTCCCAATTTAAATTATCGCACTGAACGGGGTTCGGGGATAGCGTCGGCGGGAGGTGGCTGATGTCTCAAACGGGTCAAAATGCGAAGAACTCAGGTTGAGCAAATCTGGTCCGCTCTGCCGCGATAAGCAGACCTCTGTGAGACGCAGCGCAACTTCGCAGATGGGCCAGAAGCGGACATCAAATATTGGGCAATCCGGGGAGTCTGTCGGCATCCTCCTAGAGGTGTTTAAGCGCGCTTCGCTCGCCAGCATTGAAGTGCGCGGGAAAGGGTCCATGCGGCTGGTTTCTCGCCGGCCATGCCCGGTCGGGCTCCGCTTAGAGAGACAAGATGCGCATTCTGCAGTCGACTGGCCGCTCGGCGGCGACCTACTGCAACGCTCACATCGATTCCACGTAGCGGCTCCATGCCAACGATACGGGATACTAGCCTGCATGGTGGAATCAGAATGATCCACCCGTCCTGAAGTCTCCGCCGCCAAAGGATCCTCCGGTCCCGAAACCATCCGGCGGCGGGATCGGCAGCCCTCCGCCAAAGCCCGAGTCCCATGGGCTGGGCCCATGGTGGAAGCCATCACGTAGAACCTGCCCCAGTATCGCGCCTCCAACAGCGCCGGTCAAAATACCTCCAAGGACGTTTCCGAGTGATGCCTCGTTGCCGAAAGTGCCGTAAGGCGTGTCGTAGCCTTGATGCCGGAGTTGCGCCCATTCGGTTTCGACCGTCGCACGGCGGTGAGCAAGCTCCTTGAGCCTCTTATGGGTCTCTACTGCCTGTCGTAGCGCCAGGTTCATTGCTGCGTCCGTAGACTGAATCCGCCTGACAATCTCCTCGTCCTTGGACGTCGGCGTGCGAGTGGCCTCCTCGTAGAGTTCGTGCAGATCTTCGCGCTGGTCGGCGACTGCCAGCAGCTCGACCGCATCACGGTAGGGAGCGTCCCCCTCGAGGATCGATGCGTCATAGGCGCGGTCTTGAGCAGCCAGGGCCGCGCGCGCCTGTTCAAGCTGGCGCTCGCGGTGTGTTACCGTGTTCCGCGCCTTGGCGACTTCAGCTTCAGCAGCCTCGGAGCCAGCGTCCACGAGCGCCTTGCGCTCCAGGGCCTTCAGGTTGAATCGTTCCTCTTGCAGCTTCTCGATAATCTTCCTGGAGTGGTCGCGTAGGCGCTCGGGGATTTCGTTAAGAAGAGAGTAGTTGACCCGCGCCTTGTCATACCGGACTACGCTGGCCACCAGGCGATCCATGTAGCGGGTGAACGGGTTTGCCCGGTAGGCGGCGGTTCCGAACTTCCGGCTCCACAAGTACATGAACAGCGGATCGGCTTCGTAAGGACGGCGCTTTTCCTCCCGGTCGGCTTGCGCCTGTATGGCCTTCTTCTCGGCTTGCTGGGCTTGTCCGGTGATCTCGTCAACTCGCGCCCGCACAGAAATCCATTCGCGGTTGAGGCTGATCTTGGCTTCGACGCTCTTACGAATCGTTTCCGCGTTGGCCAAGGCCCGCTGCAGTTCATCCAAGGCAGCCTGCCGCTCGGCCTCCGCTTGCCGCACCCGTTGCTCGGCTTCGTGCCGTCGCTCGGTCAATCGCTGCAAGGCTTGCTGACGGCTCTCGAGCAGGCTGATGGCCTGACGCTCCGCTACATCCAACTCGCCGACGACTTGGTTCTGCCTGATTGCGTCAAGCTTTAGACGTGCGAGTTCGCGGAACGCTTCCGTGCGCTGGAGGCGGAGGCGACCCACCTCCTCAGTCGCCTTCGCATAGGCCCGCTCGACTTGCGCCTCCTGCTGGCGAGCCTTCTGGATGAACTGTTCGATCTCGGCAAGCGCCTGCCTTCCGGATATCATGGTCTTACCATTGCGTGATCGCCCCGCCGAGTACCGGCAACTTGTATTCCACGTCTAGCTGGCCGCGCCGCTTCTCGCCGAGATTATTCTGCTGCACGATTCCGTCGTCGTTCTTGTCTCGCTGCACCTGCATGGCCGTTGCCTCGCTCACACGCACGCCCCACTTTGAGACCTCGACGGTGCGGCCGTCCTCTTCGCTCGTCACCGGTAGCTTTAGAACGCGCCCGTCAGGCGTGACCGGTTCAACGATCAAATAATAGTTGCGGCTGGCCGGATTGCGTTGCGGTATGCGCCACACGCCGGTCGCATCGCCGGGTCGCGAGACGATACGTAGGACGTATTCCCGGCGCAGCTCCGCGCGCAGCGTGTCGAGATCGTCGACGGCCTTCCGTGCGCCATCGGCGTCGCCGCGGGCAATGGCGGCTGTTCCATCCGCAAGAAGGGCGTCGGCCTTCTCCCGCGCTGCTGGCACCTTCGCTTCCCGCAGGAGATCCTCGTGCTTCTGCTCCAGGGCTGCCGGCAGCCTCTCGGCCAGGTCGACCCTGGTACGCTCCGCTTGAGCCTGTTCCTGCGCTGCCCGTCGATTTGCTGGCTCGACTACGCCGAAGTGGTAAGCGCCCCAGCCGAACGCCAGCAGCGCAAGCAAAGACATTACACGCCGACCGATGCGACCACGATTGACCCAGGCAAGCGCGATCGTGCGGACGAAGCTGGCAGGAGGCGGGTTATAGACGAAGCGCTGCTCCTTGAGAGCCTGCACCCCCTCCACCAGTATACTGTCAGGCACTTCGATGCCCTGCCCATGGTAGATCTCGCGCAATCGCTTCAGGAGCTGGGCGTCCCGCTGCTCTTCGCCCAGCTCTCGACTGACGAGATTCTCCTGGTGGCGCAGCGTGTCGACGACGTCCATCGCGAGCATCACGTCATTGAGGCTCGACGGAGCCTTCAAGGGCTCCTGCTCCATCGATGCAGCTTGATCAGCCATTGGCCGGCAGTGCCTGTCCTTCCGCTACGAGACGCGCGATGCGGCGCTTGCCTTCCTCGACCGCGTCACGAATTTCGGCCGAGTTCCGTGTCGCAAGTTGTCGCATTTCCCCGATGATCTCCTGGGAGCGCTCCTGAAACGTGATCACGGAATCCACGAGCTTCTTGACCGCATCCGCGCGGATCGTCGGGCCATACCCCGCCCTGACGGCAGCTTCTCCGACCTGATCGCCAATTTCAGCCAGCACTTCGAGGCTGCGGGACACACCCTCTTTCATTTCATTCAGGGTCTGTGTCGACTCATTTAGGCCGAACATGCCCGTGAATGAGGCTTTCAGAGCCGTGAAGACGGAATCGTTGGTCGAGAAAAAGGTCACGGCTTGCGCGTAAACGCGCTCCTTGGCGTTTGTCATCTGCATGAGCCGCGCCATGACGACCTCAGACGTGTTGTAGCCAATCGTTAGGTTGTCCGAGAGGTCCTTGGCGATCTGATAGCGTTTCTCCTCGTCCTGGGTGCGCCGGAGTTGCTCGTCACGGGCGAGTTCGAGCCGTGCGCGTTCAGATACCTCCTGTCCCGTGAAATTGGCCACGGCACTAGACGCCTTCTGCAACTGCGCCTGGGCGCCGGCGAGGCTTTCCTCCGCTATCTTGAGCACCTCCAGCGCCATCACCTCAGCATGCTTGAGCGCGCCGCGGAAGTCACGGTAGGCGTCCAGAATGACCTGCTCACGCTGGATCTGGTCCTTCGTTGAGCGTGTGACGTCAAGATAAACTTGCCTGATCTCATCAAAGCGATCGGCAACATCACCGCGAGACAGCTTCATCCAAACGTTGTTGATGCGTTCGAAAAGATCAATCTTCTGGTCTTCCAGCTGGTCGACCATTTTCTTGGTGTCATCGCGAATGGAGTTGAAGGATTCGGTGATCTGACGGTAACGTTCGCCGATCTCCATCGCCTGAACTTGCTCGCGGACGACCTCGTTGAAGACGCTGGTCTGACCGAGAGTGCGAGCGATGATGACGATTCGATCTTCATCGAGAGCGGTGATTTTCTCCAGCAACCCGGCAATTGGAGCCTCCATGGCCTGGGGCGGGGCAATACCTATTGCCTGCAAAGCTCGGGTCGCTCTGTCAAGATACTGCATGGGCGACGTTGCTACGACGTCAGACATTGGCGCCTCCCTTGGAGTTCTTTGATAGGTTCATGAACGCGCTCCAGGAATCGACGCTTACAGCATCGGGAAGCGCCTCCATGGAGAATTGCATCCCAATTGCGTACCGGTCGTCTTGGTTCCTATTGCCCGTCTGGAGGCTGTGGCGCTGTCATCGCGACGATGCGTCCGCTCCGCTCGCACGGGGGCTCTCGAAGCGGAAATCAAGTTCGGGTGCGGTTTAATGCTGACAGCCGACTTGACGATCGACGCCTCGTTGTTCCACTGAGGGCCAGCAGGGGAAGTCGAAGGAGAGCTGAAATATGGAAGAGGCCGCCTGAGATGGCGGGCTTACCTCATTGTGCCAACGGCCTCTTCGTTGTTCGCAAGCGCTTCGTAAGCCTCGGCCAGCTCCAAATAGCCATCCGGGGACGCTTGACCTTCCTGATCCCAGCAACGACCGGGCTGGTGCGCTATTTTGAACCGTGCACCAGGGCCTCCTCGGCTTTTGCCAACTCGTCGTATGAGCGCGCCAATTCAAGAAAACTTTGCTTGGTGTGTTCTTCCGCAATGGTTTCGGCCACCCGACGAAACTCGTTGGCTCGCTCTCGAAGGCGCTTTGCGTGTGCGGCGTTGCCCATCCCGTCGTCATCTCCGGGTGAATACGTAAAGCACGTCGGTGTCTGGTCAGAAGCTGAGCCGACCGGAGGGCATTTAGATCGGTTGAGCCCGGCACTCTTCGGCCTGATCCCCGAGTCGCATAGCGTGCGCAGCGTGGCGAGGATCAACCTCTGCTCCGGCCTGGTCACTCGATGTCCCAGAAGAGGCGTTTCGTCTGTCGAAAAAAGACCGTTGCGGAGCACCTTCCGGCGCGAGTGCGCTGCGGACCATATGACGGGGACTATCCAGCGCGACAAGTTCCCCGGTGAGAGCATCCAGCACCCGCATGGCTGCTAGTGCGGGTTGTCCTTGGCAGATCAGTTCAGCGACTAATTCGATCTGTTGCGCTATTTTTTCTTCCAGCAGTTTCACCTTTTGGTCGTGCTGATTCATCGCACCACTCCACCGCAGGCGTTGCTCCCTATAAAATTTCACCACTGGCTGTATTTATCGAAGTTGCGCTGGGTCAATTCGGAGAACGAATTGTGGGTCACCATCGCTTACGCATTGCGTGTTCGATGCGGCACTTGTCTGCTTAGGGTCAAAAGCGGCGGTCGGGCAAGTTCAAGCCCCGCGTCCGCTCTGGCTCCCTCAGCCGAAATCGCAAATGCCTCAGCCCGGTTCGGCCAAGAGCCACAACCCGACTCTCTCCCATCATAGTAGAGGCTGCTGAAATGGAGAGAGCATGAGCGTGCCCGAAATCAGTCGACGAGCCATCGAAATCGGTCAACGTGACGGTAAGATTACCTTCGATGAGTTGAATGAGCTGTGTGACAGCCGAGTATTGGACCCGAAAGACATCGACCGCATTCTAAGCGCCCTTAGCGAAGCAGGAATTTGGATTGAAGGAGAGTAGGTCTGCAATACGCCCGCCCCAGGGCAGGTCGGTGCGTCCGCTGTATCGGTGGGAACTGACAGCGGATTTGTCAGCGCATGCCATCGCCACCAACCGGCACATGCACAGTGCACTCTAAAGCGCCGGCAAGCCAGGCGGCGGCTTGCGCTTGGCGGAGGCCTGCTCATACGCGTAGGCCAGACGCAGCAGCTTGTGTTCGCTCCAGGCGCGGCCTGCCAAGGTAACGCCGAACGGATAATCGGGCGTGTCCTTGCCGTCGACGCCGGCGACGAAGCCGCACGGCACGAGGACACTGGGATAGCCCGCCCTGGCGGCGATCGCGGCGCCTTCGCTGCCCGGGAACAGCACGGCGTCGAGCTTGTGCTGGTTCATGTAGGCATCCATGCCGCGAGTCCTGGCGCTGAGCAGGTCCATGGCGAGTGCCGCCTTGTACTCGCGTTCGCTCAGGTCGCCCCGGGTGAGGTCGGCTGCGAGGAAGTTGTCCTGGCCGAAGCGGAGCGCCTTGCCCGCATTCGCCTCGTTGAAGGCCACGATGTCGGTCATGGTCTTGAAGGTGGTGTTGGTCGCCCAATCCCTCAGGTAGAGGTTGAGGTCTCGTTTCAACTCGTAGATGAAGACGATCCGCTGCGCGACCGCATTGCCCCTGTTGGCGCTCAGCGGATTGCGGTTGAGCACGGCCATGATCGTACCCGGTCCGCTCATCCAGCCGGCTGTCGGCATGCTAGCGCGCACGATCACGGCGCCGAGATCCTCCAGCACCTTGATCGCTTCCGCCACCACCTTCGCTCCTTTGGGGGGCAGCTTGCGGAAGAAGGGATCGTTCAGCGGATCGGCGGGATCGCTGGGCACGCCGATACGCGCCCCCTTCATCGCATCGCGCGTCAGGCCGGCGGTGAAATCGGCCGGCCGCCGCTGCTTTTGCGTCGCCGGATCGAGCGGGTCCTTGGCCGCGAGCACGTTGAGCAGCAGCGCCGCGTCGCGCACGGTCCGCGTCATCGGCCCCGCGGTGTCCTGACTATGTGAGATCGGCACAATGCCGGCACGGCTGATGAGCCCGACCGTCGGCTTCACGGTGACGAGGCCATTCTGGCTAGCGGGAAAGAGCAGCGAGCCCGAAGTCTCCGTGCCGATCGAAGCCGCACACAAGCCTGCCGCCACCGCGACCGCCGAACCCGCGCTCGAGCCGCCCGGGGACACGACGGGCATGCCGTGATCGTCGGCCAGCGCCGGCGCATAGGGATTTTTGACCTGACCGCCCAGCGACGAATAGCCGGAGGGCATGTCGACCGCGAGCATGTTGGAAAACTCGGTCAGGTTCGCCTTGCCGAGGATCACCGCGCCGGCTTCGCGCAGCAGCTTGAGGAGCGTCGCATCGTCCCGGGCGCGCGCGCCTTCCAGCGCCAGCGAGCCCGCCGTGGTCGGCTGAGCGTCGCCGGTCGCGATGTTGTCCTTCACAAGGATCGGGATGCCGGCCAGCGGCCGCTTGGCCGACGGCTTGACGCCGTCGAGCCTGCCCGCGATCGTGAGCGCGTTGGGATTGAGCGCGCGGACCGCGTTGAGCTTGGGCCCGTCGCGGTCGTAGGCTTCAATGCGCGCGAGATAGGCTTCGACCAGCGCCGTGGCAGTGACACGCCCATCGGCCAAAGCATGAGCGATATCGCTCATCGACGCATGATCGAGCCTTGCATGATCAAGCTTTGGGGAGATCGGCGCCTCGGCGCTGACGGCCGCCGCGGCAATGCCGGCATTGCGGCGGGATGATTTCTGCACGGCTGCCTCGACCGACGGCGCGCGTCTCCACCACGAGACACGAGCATGCCATCATGCCAGTGTTTTGCCCGACGGGTCAACTTTCGGGCGCATCGCGCCGATCACACAGGCGCAACGTGCAAGCCATTGAAATGACTGACCCCGGCTACTGTGCATGGGGTTGTTTTTCAGGTTTTGTTTGGAGCTGCCCTCTCCAACGCGTGGAGAGGGCACAGCAATGGACGCCGCCTATTCCCAATACCAGGCGGAGAAGTCGTTCTCGAATTGCGGGACTTCCTTCCAGACGCCCTTCAGCTTCTTGTTGATGACGGTGGGCCATTGTGGCTGGAACAGGTAAGCCGAGACTGCATCGGTCGCCAGCATGCGCTGGGCATCGCCAAGCAGCTTGGCGCGGCCGGCTTCGTCCGGCGTCGAGACGATCTGCTTGTAGAGCGCGTTGAACTTCTCGTTGTTGTAACCGAGGTAGTAGTCCGGCTCCGTGATCTTGACGAGGTCGAACGGCTCGACATGGCTGACGATGGTGAGATCGAAATTTTGCGGGCCATTGCCGGCGAACACCTGCGACAGCCATTGCGCCCATTCGACGTTCTCGATCTTGGCGATGATGCCGACCTTGGCGAGCTGGGCGGCGACGATCTCGCCGCCTTGCCGCGCATAGGGTGGCGGCGGCAGCTTCAATGACAGTTCGAGCGGCGTGGTGACGCCGGCTTCAGTCAGCAGCTTCTTGGCCTTCTCGGGATCGTACGGGTTGATGCCGGTGGTGTCGACATAGCCGAGCGATCCCGGCGTGTAGAAGCTGCCGATCGGCGTGCCGTAACCCTCGACCGCGCCGTCGATCAAGGCCTTGCGGTCGATCGCGGCGAGGATGGCGCGGCGAACGCGGACGTCGTCGAGCGGCTTCTTGCGGTGGTTGATGGCCACGATGGTCTTGGCCCTGGAGCCGCCGATCAGCACCGTGAAGCGCGGATCAGACTTGAACTGAGCAACCACGCGGGTCGCGATGCGCGGGAATGCGTCGACGTCGTTCGAGAGCAACGCCGCGGCCTGCGCCGCCGGATCGGAGATGAAGCGGATCGTCACCTTCGACAGCTTGATCGCAGAGGCGTTGCGGTAGTCGGCCCATTTGTTCAGCGTGATCGAAGAGCCCTTGGCCCAGGCGCCAAGCTGGTATGGTCCGGTGCCGACCGGCTGCGTGACATTGGTGCCAGCGCTCTTCGGCTCGACGATCGAGCCGCCCGCCTGGCCGAGCAGGAACGGCAGGTTCGGCTCGGAATATTTCACCGTGATCACGACGGTGTCGGCGTCGGGCGTCTCGACCTTCTCGAAGGCCTGGTACAGGCTCTTGTCCTTGTTGGTGCTGGTGGGCGCCGCGTTGCGCTCGAACGAGAACTTCACCGCCGCGGAATCGAACGCTTCGCCATTGTGGAATTTGACGCCCTTGCGCAGTTTGAACGTATAGGTCTTCAGATCGGGCGACGCGGTCCAGCTCTCGGCGAGCAGCGGTGAGGTGGAGCCGTCCTCGTTGATCTTGGTCAGCGTCTCATAGATATTGTAGAGCGTGACCTCGGCGATCGCGGCCGCGGCGGCGTTGGTGGGGTCGAGCCCCGGCGGCTCAAGCGTCATCCCCATGACGACGCTGTCCTTCTTGCTCTGCGCCAGCACCGGCAAAGGCGTCGCGACGAGCGCAGCGGCAAATGCGACGATCGATAGTTTCCTGAACATGCGCAAACTCCCCTGCCAATCCTGTTTCCAGCTTAACGCCAATCCTGCCCCGGACACTAACCTTCCATGGCCGCCTGCGGCAACGCCATCACGGCCTCGGCCTTGTGGCAGGCGGCAAGGTGCCCCTCGCCCACCTTGCGTAACGCAGGCGGAACCTCGCGGCAATGCTGGTCGGTAAGCGGGCAGCGCGATGCATAGGGGCATCCGGTCGTCACCGCCGAGTGCGAGGCGATCGCCTGGGCCCCGCGCCGGCGGCGGCCACCCCCGGCGCGAGCCCGCGGCACCGCCTCCAGCAGCGCCCGCGTATAGGGATGGGCGCAGCGCTCGAACAAATCCTCTGGCCGCCCCTGCTCGACGATGCGGCCGAGATACATCACCGCGACCTCGTCGCAGAGATAGTCGACCACGGCGAGGTCATGGCTGATCAGGATGTAGCTCAGCCCGAACTGCTCCTGGAGGTCCTGCATCAGGTTCAGCACCTGGGCCTGCACGGAGACGTCGAGCGCCGAGACCGGCTCGTCGGCAACGATCAGCTTCGGCTGGGTGATCAGCGCACGCGCAATCGCGATGCGCTGGCGCTGGCCGCCGGAGAATTCGTGCGGATATTTTTCCATGTCCGCATCGCGCAAGCCGACCTGGCGCAGCACCGCGGCGACGCGGTCGCGGAACGTGGTGCGGTCGGCACCTTCCAGCACGGTCAGCGGCTCGGCGACGATCCGCGCGATGGTCTGCCGCGGATCGAGCGATCCATAGGGATCCTGGAACACCATCTGGAAATCGCGCCGGGCGCGGCGCAGCTCGTCGGCCGGCAAGCGGTTGAGATCGCGCCCGAGCAGCGCGACCTGTCCTGCCGTCGGCCGCTCCAGCGCCATCACGACGCGCGCGAAGGTGGACTTGCCGGAGCCGGACTCGCCGACGATGCCGAGGCTCTTGCCGGCCCGGACCTGCACACTGACGCCGTTGAGCGCGCGCACCTGCCCCGGCGGACGGAACAGGCTCTCGCGCGGCAGCGTGTAGCGCTGTTCGAGATCCCTGACGTCGAGAAGCGGCGCGGTGCTCATGCGGTCAGCGCTCCGACGCGTTCGGCCATCGACACGTCCGTTCTTATGCAGCGCGCAAAATGGCCGGGCCCGACGTCCACCATCGGCGGCAGCGCGACGCGGCATTGGTCGATCACCAGCGGGCAGCGATCGGAGAAGGTGCAGCCGGACGGCAGATCGGCGAGCTCCGGCACCGTGCCGGAGATCGTCCTCAGCCGCGTCCCCTTACGCGCGCCGAGCTTGGGCCGGGCACGGAACAGGCCCTGCGTGTAGGGATGGCCCATGCGACGGAACACCTCGTCGGTCGGGCCGCTCTCGACGACGGTGCCGCCATACATCACCATCATGCGCTGGACGTTCTCTGCAATGACGCCGAGATCGTGCGAGATCAGGATCATGGACATGCCGCGCTCCTCGACGAGATCGGCGATGAGGTCGAGGATCTGGCCCTGGATGGTGACGTCGAGCGCGGTGGTCGGCTCGTCCGCGATCAACAGGTCCGGCTCGCACGCGAGCGCCATCGCGATGGTGACGCGCTGGCGCTGGCCGCCGGAGAACTGATGCGGATAGGCATCGACACGACGCGCGGGGTCGGGCAGCCCGACGCGGTCGAGCAAGGCGATTGCTTCCCGACGAGCCTGCGCCGCCGAATAATTCTTGTGACGGCGCAGCGGCTCGGCGACCTGGTTGCCGATCGTATGCATCGGATTGAGCGCTGTCATCGGCTCCTGGAAGATCATGCTGATTCGGTTGCCGCGCAGGCGGCAATAGTCGGAATCCGGAAGTCCGACGAGTTCGTCGCCGTCCAGCTTGACGCTGCCGGTCACGACGGCACTGTCCGGCAGCAACCCCATCAACGACAACGCCGTGACCGACTTGCCGCAGCCGGACTCGCCGACGAGCCCGAGCGTCTCGCCGCGCGTCAGCGCAAAGCTAACACCGCGCACGGCCTGCGCTGGCCCGCGGCTGGTGTTGAGGCGAACGCCGAGATTGTCGACCACGATTAGCGGCATGTTGGAGCACTCGGCCATCGTCATCGCTCCCGCGCCAGCCGGGGATCGAGCAGGTCGCGCAATCCGTCACCGAGCAGGTTGAGGCCGAGCACCGAGATTGCGATCGCAACGCCCGGATAGACCGCGAGCATCGGCGACTGGAACAGCAACGTCTGCGCATCGTTCAGCATCCGTCCCCAGGATGGCTGCGGCGGCTGCGTGCCGAGGCCGAGATAGGACAGCGCGGCCTCGGCGAGAATGGCGAGCGCGAACTGGATGGTGACCTGCACGATCAGGATCGACAGGATGTTCGGCAGCACATGCTCGATGGTGATGCGGAAGCGCCCCTTGCCCGCCGCCCGTGCCGCCAGCACGAATTCACGCGCCCAGATCGCATTGGCCGAGCCGCGCGTCAGCCGGGTCAAGGTCGGGATCTGGAAGATGCCGATCGCGACGATCGAGGTCACCATGCCCGGCCCCACGACGGCGGCGAGCATGATCGCGGACAGCACGGCCGGAAAGGCGAAGGTGAAATCGGAAAAGCGCATGATGATCTCCTCCGTCCAGCCGCGCCGGGCCGAGGCGATCAGACCCAGAGTGACGCCGAAGGTGAGACCGATGCTGACGGCGATGACACCGACCATGATGGTGGATCGGGCGCCCGCAAGCAGCAGCGAGACGATGTCGCGGCCGAAGGAATCGGTGCCGAGCCAATGCGCCGCCGAGGGCGGGCGGAGCTTTGCGGCGATGTCGATTTCGTAAGGCGACCACGGCGTCCATACCAGCGACAACAGTGCCGAAGCCAGCACCAGAAGGCTCAGCGTGCCACCGAGGACGAAGCTGCGGTGGCGCAGCGCGCGGCGCCAGAACGTGCGCGCCGGCAGCGGACGCGTTGCGACGGGCGCGTCGATGGTGATGGGCGCGCTCACAGGTCGTGCACCTTGATGCGGGGATCGATGAAGGCATAGAGCACATCGACCACGAAATTGACGATCACCACCATCGCGGCGAGCAACATCACGCAATTGCGCACCACGATCAGGTCGCGGTTGGCGATCGACTGGAAGATCAGGCGGCCGAGGCCCGGCAGGTAGAACACGTTCTCGATCACGATGGTGCCGGCGAGCAGATTGGCGAATTGCAGGCCCATCACGGTCATCACGGGGATCATGGCATTCCGCAGCACGTGGCTCCACAGCACCTCGCGCTTGCCGAGGCCCTTTGCGCGGGCGGTGCGGACGAAATCCTCGCGCAGCACTTCGAGCACGGCCGAACGCGTGACGCGCGCGAGGATCGCGGCCTGCACCACCGCGAGCGAGATCGCGGGCAACAGCAGCGACCTGATCCCCGGCCAGATGCCGTCCTCCCAGCCGGCAAAGCCACCGGCCGAAAGCCATTGCAGCCGCACCGAGAACAGCAGCACCAGGAGAATCGCGAACCAGAAATTCGGCAGCGCGATGCCCACTTGGGTCAACGACATCACGCCGACATCGCCGAGCTTGTTGTGGTTGGCGGCGGTGTAGATACCGGCCGAGAGCGCCAGCGTCACCGTGATCGTCATGGCCATGATCGCGAGCGGAATGGTCAGCACCAGCCGCTCGGCGATCAGGCTGCCGACCGGGGTGCCGTAGACGTAGGAATTGCCGAGATCGCCGACGAGGAGGCCCTTGATCCACTGCAAATAGCGAACCGCCAGCGGCTGGTCGAGCCCGAGCTTGACGGTGAGCGCGCGCACCGCGTCGGGCGAAGCATCGGCGCCCATTAGCATCTGCGCTGCGTTGCCGGGCAGCGCGTCCAGCACCAGGAAGATGATCAGCGATGCGCCGACCAGCGTCGCCAGCAGAGTCAACAGACGTCGGAGGACAAAGACGCTCATGCGCGCTCGGCTTCAGGGCTCACCCAGGCCACGATCAACATGTCCGGACGCCTTAAGCAAGCTCTTTGCTGCATCTCCATCTCCTCAAGACGGCCAGCGGGACAGAAGGTCGCTTGACGCCTCGAACAGAGCGCTCACGCGCAGCAATTCCGCATCGGCCCGGAAACGGCCGACCAGTTGGAGCCCGATCGGCAGCCCGTCGCGGGCAAAGCCCGAGGGAAGGCTGATCGCGGGGTGACCGGTCATGTTGAACGGCATTGTCCAGGGGAACCAATGCGGCCGGACGCTGTCGTAATGCCTGCCGTCGATCTCGATATTGCCGAACAGGTCCTGCTTGATCGGCAGCGCGGTGCGCGTCAGCGTCGGCATCGCCAGCAGGTGACCGCGCGCAAGCAGCGATTGCACGCGGCGGAACAACGCGGTGCGCGCGAACATCGCCTCCTGATAGTCGATGCCGCTGACTTCGCTGGCGAGCGCGAGCTGCTTGAGGAAGGCCTCGCTCAGTTCGTCCCGATGCTCGGCCGCAAGCTTGGCAAAGCGCGTGCGCCAGACGGTGTGGTTGATGGCGCGCCAGATCGGCTCGATGTCGAACCCCTCACCGGAGAATTCCTCGAGCTCGGCCCCTAACCCGGCCAGCCGGTCGAGGCTCACCTTGAAATTGGCGGCGACTTCGGCCGATACCGGACGGCCCGGCGGCGTCAGGCAGTACAGGATCCTCAGCCCGCGCAAATCACCATGCGGGGCGGCGGTGCCGATGAAGTCGGGCACGGGCACGCCGATCGACCAGGGATCGATAGGATCTTCGCCCGCCATCGCCTGCATCATCAGCGCAGTATCGGCGACGGTCCGGGTGGTCGGCGTGACATAGGTTTGGTTGCCGAACACGTCGAGCGCCTGGCTGTGCGGGATCACGCCGTTGCTCTGCTTCAGGCCCACCACGCCGTTGCAGGCGGCCGGAATTCGTGTCGAGCCGCCGCCGTCGGTCGCAATAGCGAGCGGCGCGATGCCGCTCGCCACAGCGACCGCCGCGCCGCCGCTGGAGCCGCCGGAGGAACGGCAGGCGTCCCACGCATTGCGGGTCCGACCGAACAAAGGTGAATCGGTGAGGCACTTGCTGCCGAACTCCGGCGTCGTGGTCTTGCCGATCAGGATCGCGCCTTCGCTGCGCAACCGCGCGACGGCGACGGCATCCTCGGCCGGCACATTATCCTTGTAGGGAACGGCGCCGAAGGTGGTCTTGACCCCCTTGGTATTGACGATGTCCTTGACGGTTACGGGGATGCCGTGCAGCAGGCCGAGCGGTTCGCCCGCCATCACCTTGCGCTCGGCTTCGCGCGCCGCTGCGATCGCCTCGTCGCCGCACAACGTGACGAAACAGTTCAATTCGGGCTGGAGGGCCTCGGCGCGGGCAAGCACAGCGCGGGTGAGCTCGACTGGCGAAATCCGCTTTGCCGCGACGAGACCGCGCAGCTCGGTCGCGGACAACAGACAGGGATCGCCGTTCATCGTCACATCACGCTCCGAAGCGGGCCGCCATTGGCCCGAAGACATTGACAGCGAGAATGACAGTTTTGTTAACTCGCCGTCCAATACGATTTTTATCGCCAACCCATACGCTCTCGGTATGCCAATGGATCTTCGCCGGCTCCGCTATTTTGTCGCCGTTGCCGAGGCGCGCAGCATCGGCAAGGCGGCCGAGCAGCTCCGGATGGCGCAGCCGCCCCTCTCGGTCCAGATCCGCAAGCTCGAGGCCGAGATCGGCGCGCCGCTGTTCCGCCGCGGCACCCGTGGCATGGATCTGACCGAGGCCGGCCAGGCATTGCTGGCGCGCGCCAGCGAAGCGCTGGCGTTGGCAGCCGACGGCGCCGAAGCCGCACGCGCGGTTGCTTCGGGACGGCGCGGCCGGCTGTCAGTCGGTTACATGTTCGTGCTGGCGAATGCGATGTTGCCGCGACTCATCCCCGAACTGCGCCGCGCAGTTCCCGGCGTCGATCTCAGCTTCGTTGAGCTGAGCGCCTCGACGCGCGAGGCCCGCGTGCTCGACCGCAGCGTCACAGTCGCGCTGTGTATGCCCGCAATCAATCATCCCGAGATACAGGTGGCAAAGATCGGTGCACAGCCTTTCATGCTGGCCATGCCGATCCGCTCGCCACTCGCCCGCTTGAGCTCGGTGCCGATGGCCCGGCTGCAGGGCCGCCCGCTGATCGCACTCCCGCATCCGGACCATGGGCCCTCCTCCTCCGCGGTCGTCCCTTTATTGCGTCGGCACCAGGTGGTGATGCCGATCGCCAGCCGCGTCGAGACGGTGCATTCGGCGATGAGCCTGGTCCTGGCCGGCGAAGGTCTCGCCATCCTGCCGGCCTGCGCACAGCTCGGCGCGCCACGCGGAGTCGTGTTCAGACCCCTGCGTGACGTCGCCGATTCCCTCGACATCGCAGTCTGTTGGCGGCGGGACTCCCACAGTCCGTTGATCGGAACCTTCCTCAAATGTGCCGAGAAGGCCGTCGCGCGGATGTGACGTGGACTACCAGTCCCAATTGATCTCGTGGCTCCAAGGCGGATCGGCGCCCGGACGGGTGCAGGTCAGGCCGGCACAATTGGCGGCGAAGGACAGCGCACGGCGGAGCTCGTCCGCGCCGATGTCCTTCAATCTCGGCCGGGCGATGCGACCCTGCTTGTAAAGTGCGAACAGCAGCGCCGCCTGAAAGCTGTCGCCGGCGCCAATAGTGTCGGCCACCTCGACCTTTGGTGCTTGCACTTCGATCTGCCCTGCTTGCGCATGCCAGGCTATGGCACCGTTATTGCCGCGGGTGATGACGACGAGGCTCGTCCCCTGCCCCAGCAATGTGCTCGCGCGCTGCTGATACGGCTCCTCGCCGAAGAGATAGGCGAAATCGACGTCCGACATCTTGATGAGATCGGCGCTTCCGGCGAACTCGGCCATTCGGCCGAGATAGGTTGGCCTGTCCTTGACGAGGTTCGGTCGGCAGTTCGGATCGAAGGAGATCGTGGACGACGCCCGCGCGTCTGCGATCAGCGCCTTGGTCTCGGCCGCACCCTGGTCGTTGACCAGCGTGGTCGAGCCGACATGGACGGCCTCGACAGTATCGAACGGAATGGACCCATGCCGGTAAGTCCAGTTCCGCGTCGCGGTCTCGGCATCGTAGAAGGCGTAGTGCGACTCGCCCTCGACAATGCGGACAAAGGCGAGCGTGGTCTGGTGGTCGCTGCGGGTGGCGAGATCGAGTGCAACCTTCGATGCGGAGGCATGATCGGCGATCATGCGCCCGAACAGGTCGGTCGAGATGCCGCCGACGAAACCAGTCGGCGCGCCCAGCCGCGCCATGCCGATCGCGACGTTGAGGCAGGAGCCGCCGACCGCGGGCATCACCGCTTCGCGCCCTTCGACGTTTCGCGTCGGCACGAAATCGATCAGCGCGTCGCCGCAGGCAATCAGCATGTCCTTCAACCTCTCGCGACGCTGCGCATCGCGGCACGGCTGCCGCGATCGAGCTCGCGCAGCAGCTTGTAGACCTCGCGCTTGCGGGCGTGAAACGCGGCCATATCAGGCGCGGCCGGCTCGCTCTTGCGCCCCAGCGCCGACATCTTGGCCATGGTCTCACCGATCGAGGCATAGGCGCCACCGGCGACCGCCCCTAACATCGCGGCGCCCAGCAGCACCGGCTCCTTCGTCTGCGGCAACGCGACCGTGAGACCGGTGGTATCCGCCATGATCTGCCGCACCAAAGGACTGCGGCTGGCACCGCCACCCATGACCATGATGCTGGAGCGGACCCCATGCGCGGCAAAAGCCTCGATGACCTCCGCAAGCCCGTAGGCAAGACCGCAGAGGCCGGCGACGAACAGCCGTTCCATCGCGGCGATGTCGGTGTCGAGATCAAGGCCCGCGATCACCGCGCGCGTGTCGGGATCGGCATAGGGCGAGCGGTTGCCAATGAATTCCGGCAGCACGTGGACGTCGCGCGCCAGCAGCGCGGCACGGCTGGCACCGCCGGAGCGCGCGATGATGCGGCGCTCGAGGAAATCGATGAGATCGAGGCCTTCGCTGCGTGCCGCCGCGCTCGCCTCGCCATGGCCGGGATGCGACTTGAGGAGATGATCGATCGCAGCGCCCGCGGCGGACTGCCCGCCTTCATTGAGCCAGAACTCCGGCACCATGCCGGAATAATAGGGACCCCACACGCCCGGCACGAAGCACGGCTCCTTCGTCGTCGCCATGATGCAGGCCGACGTTCCCATGATGTAGGCGAGACGATCGCCGACATCGCTCGGGCCGGCTGCCCCGTCACGGCCGCCAATCGCACCGATACCGCCGGCATGGGCGTCGATCAGGGAGGCGCCGACCGGGGTGCCGGGAGGAAGGCCGAGCTCGACTGCTGCTGCCGGCGTGAGCCCGACGCCGAGGCGCGTACCGGGCGCAACGATTTCGGTGCCGATGCGCGCATATTTTTCGGCGACGAAGTCGGACAGGCCGATGCGCTTGAAGAACGGCGCGCTCCAGCCGCCGCCGTCATGGGCGAGATAGTTCCACTTGCAGGTGACGGTGCAGGTCGAGCGCTGCAGCGCGCCGGTCGCCCGCCAGGTCAGATAATCGGCCAGATCGAAGAAATGACCGGCGGCATCGAAACTCGCACGCAGATGCCGCTTCAGCCAGAGCAGCTTCGGCATCTCCATCTCCGGCGAGATCGAGCCGCCGACATAGCGCAGCACGGCGTCCTCGGTCTCGTTGATCAGCCGCGCTTCGGCCGTGGCGCGATGGTCCATCCAGACGATGACGTTGCGCTGCGCCTCGCCGGAGGTGCTGACGGTGAGCGGCTCGCCTTGCGGATCGAGCACCACGAGGGAACAGGTGGCGTCGAAACCGATGCCGCCGATGCTGCCCGGCGCAATCGCTGCTTCCGCCATCGCCGCGCGCACCGATTTGGCGCAGGCCTGCCAGATGTCCTCCGACGACTGCTCGACGATGTCGCCGGCCTCGTGCCAGATCCTGATCGGATGCCGGGCCGTCGCGAGCAGCGTGCCGGCCTCGTCAAACACCCCTGCCCGCGTGCTCGTGGTCCCCACGTCGACGCCGATATACGCTCGCGGCATGGTCTCTCCCGGTCCGTCCGTTTTGACGGTGAGCCTACCAGCAAGTGTAGCCGCCATCCACCAGCACGATGCTGCCAGTCATCAGGCTCGCGGCCTCGGACGAGAGGAACAGCACGACGGAGGCGATCTCCTCGACCTGCCCCATGCGCGCCATCGGAGTTCCACCGATCCAGGCGTCATACATTTTCGGATTGCTCTTCACGAAGGCGTTGAGCGGCGTCTCGATATAGGTCGGCGCCACCGCGTTGACGCGGATGCCGCGCGCGCCCCATTCGGCGGCCAGCGACTTGGTCAGATGGTGCACGGCGGCCTTGGAGGCGTTATAGAAGCACTGCTCCTGCGGCTTGTTGACGATGAAGCCGCTCATCGAGCCGACATTGACGATGGCGCCGCTTCCGGCCTTCAACATGTGCTTGCCGAACTCGCGGCAGCACCAGAAGGTGCCGTTGAGATTGACGTCGATGACGTTGAGCCAGTGCTCGTCGGTAACGGTCTCGGCCGGCGTCTCGCTCCGCGCGATGCCGGCATTGTTGACGAGGATGTCGACCTTGCCATGGCGGGCGACGAGATCATTTGCCACCTCCGCCACGCGTGTGGTGTTGGTGACGTCCATGATTGCGGTCTCGATGTCGTAGCCCTTCGCCCTCAGGCTGGCTTTGGCGCCGTCGGCGACCTTGCCGTCGCGGTCGCCGATGATGACCTTCGCGCCGGCCTCGGCCAGCGCCTCCGCGCAGGCGAGGCCGATGCCCTGGCCGCCGCCGGTGATGAACGCGGTCTTGCCGCTCAGCCTGAATTTTTCCAGATACATGGTCGTCTTTCCATCTTCTTGCCGTTTCTTGTCAGCCCCGAAGAGCGTTGCCGCTCTCGTCGAAGCGGTGAATGCGCGCAGGGTCGGGCATCAGCGACACCCGGTCGCCGCCATGCAGGCTCAATTCGCCGATGTAGCGCGCCGTCAGCATGCCGAGCGCGCCGGCGTCGACGTAGAGGAAGGTGTCACTGCCGAGATGCTCGGCCACCGCAATGGTTCCCTGCCAGCCGCCACCGCCGTCGCGCTCGATCTTCAGATGCTCCGGCCGAACGCCGATCGTCGCCGCCCCCTTCTGCAAAGCAGGCTCTCCGGTGACGAAATTCATCTTGGGCGAGCCGATGAAGCCGGCGACGAAGAGATTGGCGGGTCGCTCGTAAAGCTCCAGCGGCGAGCCATATTGCTCGATCTTGCCGCCGTTGAGCACGACGATCTTGTCGGCCATGGTCATGGCCTCGACCTGGTCGTGGGTGACGTAGATCGCGGTGGTGCCGAGCTGCTTCTGAAGTCGCGTCACCTCGATGCGCATCTGCACGCGCAGCGCGGCGTCGAGGTTGGAGAGCGGCTCGTCGAACAGGAATGCCTTGGGCTCGCGAACGATGGCGCGGCCGATCGCGACGCGCTGGCGCTGGCCGCCGGAGAGCTCGCGCGGCTTGCGGTCGAGGTAGGGCGTGAGATTCAGCGTCGCGGCGGCCGCCTCGACCTTGCGGTTGATCTCGTCCTTCGGCAAGCCCGCCATCTTGAGGCCGAAGCCGATATTGCCGCGCACGCTCATATGCGGATAGAGCGCGTAGGACTGGAACACCATCGACAGCCCGCGCTTGGCGGGCGGCGTATCGACGACGTTCTTGCCGTCGATCAGGATCTTGCCGCCGCTGACGTCCTCGAGCCCCGCGATCAGCCGCAGCAGCGTGGTCTTGCCGCAGCCGGAGGGACCGACGAACACCACGAAGGAGCCATCGGCGATCTCGAGGTCGGCGCCCTTGATGATGTGCACGGGGCCGAAGGATTTCTGCACGCCCTGAAGTGTGATCTGACCCATGATCCGGCAGCCCCCTATTTCACCGCGCCAAAGGTGAGCCCGCGCACGAGCTGCTTCTGGCTGAACCAACCCAGGACGAGAATCGGCGCGATCGCCAGCGTGGACGCCGCCGACAGTTTTGCCCAGAACAGCCCTTCGGGGCTCGAATAGGAGGCGATGAACGTGGTGAGCGGCGCAGCGCTCGAGGTGGACAGGTTCAGCGTCCAGAACGCCTCGTTCCAGGCCAGGATCAGATTGAGCAACAGCGTGGACGCCAGTCCCGGGATCGCCATCGGCGTCAGCACATAGACCAGCTCGCGGCCGATCGTGGCGCCGTCCATGCGCGCGGCCTCTAAGATGTCGCGCGGGATCTCCTTGAAATATGTGAAGAGCATCCAGATGACGATCGGCAGATTCCCGAGGCAGAGGATGAAGACGAGGCCGATGCGGGAATCGAGCAGCCCGAGGCTCTTGTAGATCAGGTAGATCGGCACCAACACGCCGACCGGCGGCATCATCTTGGTCGAGAGCATCCAGAGCAGGATGTCCTTGGTGCGCTTGGTTGGCGAGAACGCCATCGACCAGGCCGCCGGAATGGCGATCAGCAGCGCAATGAGCGTCGAGCCGCCGGCGATGATAATCGAGTTCATCGCGTGGTGCAGATAATCGCTGCGTTCCTGCACGGTCGCGTAGTTTTCGGTGGTCCAGTGGAAGAACAGGAAGGATGGCGGGATCGCGAAGGCCTCGAGCTCGGTCTTGAAGCTCGCCAGCCCCATCCACAGGATCGGAAAGAAGATCAGGAAGCCGAACAGCCAGGCCGCCGCCGTCGATATCATCACCCGCCGCGTCGTCGGCATCCGTGCCATGTCAGGCCTCCAGGTTGCGGCCGACGATGCGGACCAGGAAGAAGGCGACGATGTTGGCGATGACCACCGCGACGAGCCCGCCCGCCGAGGCGCTGCCGACGTCGAACTGGATCAGCGCCTGCGAATAGATCAGGAAGGCGATGTTGGTGGTTTGCAGGCCCGGCCCGCCGCCGGTGGTGACGAAGATCTCGGCGAACACCGTAAGCAGGAAGATGGTCTCGATCAGGATCACCACCGTGATGGGACGCGCCAGGTGCGGCAGCGTGATGTAGATGAAGGTCGAAACGGCGCTGGCGCCGTCCATCTCGGCGGCTTCCTTCTGCTCTTCGTCGAGCGATTGCAGCGCGGTGAGCAGGATCAGAGTCGCGAACGGCAGCCATTGCCAGGTCACGATCAAAATCACCGCAAACAGCGGCACGTCGTTGAACCAATCGATCGGCGTCAGGCCGAACAGCGAGGCGAGCCAGGCGAACAATCCCGACACCGGATGCATCAACAGGTTCTTCCAGACCAGCGCGCTCACCGTCGGCATCACGAAGAACGGGGCGATCACCATCAGGCGAACGAAATTGCGCCCGATCACCGGCTGGTCCATCAGCAGCGCCAGGGGAATGCCGAGCAGGATGGTCAACGCCAGCACCGAGCCGACCAGCACGAGCGTGTTCTGGAGCGAGGCAAGGAAGGCAGGATCGGTGAGGAAATAGCGGAAATTTTCCAGGCCAACGAACGATTCCGAGCCGGGATCGAGCAGGCTGTAATGCAGCGTCGAAAAATAGATCGTCAGCCCCAGCGGGACGATCATCCAGATGAACAGCAGCCCGACCGCCGGCGTCAGAAGCGAGCGCGCAAGGAACTGCGTCTGCCGGGTTGCCATTCTTGGCGCTCCGCTCGGAGGATGAAGGGCGGCCATCCCGCAAGGATGGATGGCCGCAAGTTTGAGCTCAGGGAGAGCCCGGGTTTACTTGATGTAGCCGGCGCGCTTCATTTCGCGTTCGGTAGCGGACTGCGCAGCCGTGAGTGCTGCATCGACCGTCATCGATCCCGCAAGCGCCGCCGAGAACTGCTGGCCCACCTGGGTGCCGATGCCCTGGAATTCAGGGATGGCGGCGTATTGCACGCCGACGTAGGGAACGGGCTTCACCGTCGGCTTGTTGGGATCGGCGGCGTCGATCGAGGCCAGCGTCAGTTTCGCGAACGGCGCGACCTTCAGGTACTCATCGTTCTGGTAGAGCGAGGTGCGCGTGCCCGGCGGCACGTTGGCCCAGCCCTCCTTCGACGCCACCAGCTTGGTGTAGTCCTTGCTAGTTGCCCAAGCGATGAACTTCTCGGCGGCTTCCGTCTTCTTGGAGCCGGCAGGGATTGCGAGATTCCAGGCCCACAGCCAGTTGGCGTTCTTGCCGAGCCCAGTGTTGGGCGCGAGCGCGAAGCCGACCTTGTCGGCGACCTTGGACTCCTTGGGGTTGGTGACGAAGGACGCCGCGACCGTGGCGTCGATCCACATCGCGCATTTGCCGGCGTTGAACAGCGCCAGATTCTCGTTGAAGCCGTTGGAGCTGGCGCCGGGAGGCCCGGCTTCCTTCATCAGGTTGACGTAGGTCGTGAGTGTCGTCTTCCATTCCGGCGTGTTGAACTGCGGCTGCCACTTTTCGTCGAACCAGCGCGCGCCATAGGAATTGGCCATCGCCGAGAGGAACGCCATGTTCTCGCCCCAGCCTGCCTTGCCGCGCAGACAGATGCCATAGGTGCCGGCGCTCTTGTCGGTGAGCTTCTTGGCCGCGTCGATCACGAAATCCCAGCTCGGCTTTTCCGGCATTTTCAGGCCGGCCTTCTCGAACAGATCAGTGCGGTACATCACCATCGAGCTCTCGCCGTAGAACGGGGCGGCGTAGAGCTTGCCGTCGGCGGAGACCGCGTCCTTGATCTTGGGCAGGAGGTCGGCGACGTCGTAATCGGCGCCGAGGTTGGCGAGCGGTACCAGCCAGCCCTTCTTGGCCCAGATCGGCACCTCGTACGTGCCGATGGTGAGGACGTCGAACTGGCCACCCTTGGTGGCGATATCGGTGGTGACGCGCTGGCGCAGCACGTTCTCCTCCAGCGTCACCCATTTCACGGTGATGTCAGGGTTCTTCTTGGTGAACTCACCCGTCAGCCCCTGCATGCGGATCATGTCGCCATTGTTGACGGTGGCGATCGTCAGGGTCGTTTCGGCCGTCGCCGGGACGGCCAGCAGCAGGCAAGACGCGCCGCAGACGGCGCCCAGGACATGTTTCACGGTGACCTCCCCTCAATTCGCGTTTTGGGCATATGCCCACGCGTTGGGCGTATGTTCAGCGCAAGGGCGGCACGTTGTCAAGCAGGCGCGTGGGCATTCCAGCAACTTGTGAGTGCTGCGGTGCGGGAAGGATGGGGAGGTTTTGCTTCACCCACGGCTGCCGTCCTCCGCGAACGCGAAGCATCCAGTGTGGTAGGCACGCGAAGCGTGAGCGCTTTACCGCTCCAGAATCGCCCTTGCCGTCGCTTCGTCGGTGATCAGGCCGTTGATCAGGCCCCCGCTCAAGGCCGCAGAGATCGCCGCCACCTTGGCCGCGCCCACCGCCGCACCGATCGTGGTGGTCTTCGCCGGCACTTCCGGCGGAATGCTGGTGAGGCGCTTGTTGGTGCCGGCCTTGAGCAGGCGGCCCTTGGCGTCATAGGCCCAGCCGGTGATCTCGCCGATGGCGCCCAGCCGCATCATCTCGAACAATTCGTCGCGGGTGACGAAGCCGTCGATGTGCACCTGCGCCTTCTGGTCCATCTGGCCGATGCCGACAAGGCGCAAATCCGCTTTGGCTGCGACCGCTTTCACCTTCGCAATCGGCTCGATGCGCACCATCCTGTTGCGCTCGTCCTCCGACGACATCAGGAACGGCAGCGGCATCGGATAGTGTCGCGCGCCGGTGCGATCGGCGAGCCGGCCAACGGTGTCGTAGAAGCTCGCCGAGCCGTCGGCGGAGATGTTGCCGACCAGCGAGACGATCTGGTGATTGGGCCGCTCGATCGGCGTGACGCGCTCGACGGCGGCACGCACCGCCCGGCCCGTGCCGAGCGCGACGATCACGGGCGTCTCCGAACGCAGCGTGGAATCGAGCAAATTGGCGCAGCGCTCGGCGATTCCAGCCACCGCCTGCGGCGCGGCCGGATCGGCCGGCACCACCTCGCAATGAACGAGGTCGAACCGTTGCTTCAAGCGCGCCGCCAGCTCCATGCAGGCTGCGATGGGGTGCTCGAGCCGGAAGGTGATGAGCCGCTCGGCGAGGCACAACGAGACCAGCCGCTGCGCCGAGGCCCGCGACACCTGAAGCATCTTTGCGATCTCGTCCTGTGTGTGACCGGCAATGAAATAGAGCCAGCCGGCGCGCGCGGCGTCGTCGAGTCTCGACTTGTCGTTCTCGGCGGCCATGCGCGCTCACACCTCCCAGAGATCGCTCATATGTGTAAAGACCCGATCGGCCCCGGCGGCCGATAATATAGCCCGGCCATCGCGGCTGCGATAATGGCCGCCGCCGACAAATCCCCAGACGGTCATGCCGGCCGCCTTACCCGCCTGCACGCCGCTGACGCTATCCTCGATCACCAGCGTGCGCGATGGCGGCGTGCGCATGCTCTCGGCCGCATGAAGAAAGAGATCAGGCGCCGGCTTGCCGTGCCTGACCATCTGCGCGGTGTAGATCCGATCGCCGAAATATGCCCGAAGACTGGTGACGTCGAGCGAGAGCGAGACGCGGTCGAGATCGCTCGACGAGGCCACGCAGAACGGCACGGTCAGTCCGGAGATCGCCGCCTCCACCCCGGGAATCGGCGCGAGCGAGGCGGCAAAATTCTCCAGCACACGCGACTTCAGTCGGGGCGGGAAGGCGTCCGTCAGCGAGTGCCCGAGATCGCGATAATGCTGCTCGACGGCCTTGGTGCTGCGTCCGAGAAACAGCTCGAGCGCCTGCTCCTCGCTGAGCACGAGACCGAATTCCGCCAGGACCTCGGACAGGCAGCGGCAGCTCAAGAGCTCGCTGTCGACGAGCACGCCGTCGCAGTCGAAGATGATCAGATCGGGATTTGGCCGGCTCTGGTCCATCCGGACATTCGATCATATACCCAAGCCGTGAGCAATAGCCCAACGTCGAGTTGCATGAACCGCCTCAGTGGGCCACCTGCCGGTAGATCGCCGGCAGTGCCGCGGGCAGTCGCTTGATGTTGCCGACGATCGCATAGCCGCTGCGCCCGAACAGGGCCGGAAAATAGGATTGCGCCGCCGCGTCGATCGTTACGCCGAACACCGCGATCCCGAGCCGGCGCGCTTCCTGCACGGACTTTCTGGTGTCTTCGACCGCAAAGCGCCCTTCATAGTGGTCGACGTCGTTCGGTTTGCCGTCGGTGAGGACGAGCAGCAGCTTCTTGCGCTGCGGCTGGCGTGCAAGCTCGGCGACGGCATGCCGTACCGCCGCACCGATCCGCGTGTAATAGCCGGGCTTGAGCGCGCCAATGCAGCGCTCGACCACGTCACTCATCGGCTCGCCGAACGCCTTAACCGTCTCGAGCCGCACCCAGGAGCGCCGGCGCGAGGTGAAGGTCAGGATGCTGTGGTGATCGCCGCAGGCGGATAGGCCGTGGGCAAGCACGAGCAGCGCCTCCTTCTCGACGTCGAGCACGCGGTAGCCATTGGCCCAGGCGTCCGTGGAGAGCGAGACGTCGACCAGCAGCGTGACAGCGAGATCGTGACCTTGCGGGCGCATCGCCACGTGGACGCGATCAAGACCGCTGCTGCTGCCGGCGCGGAGATCGCACCGCGCACGCACCAGCGCGTCTAGATCCAGATCATGCCCGTCGGCCTGAGCCCGCATCAACTCATGGCGCGGCCGCAGGACCTCGAAGCGGCGGCGCACCTGGCGGATGTGCCGGCGCATGGTCTCGTCGGGCGTCCAGCTTTCCCCATTCTCGGGGGCGGCAGATGCGAGTACGCGGCAATGATCCGGCAAATAGGAGCCGCTGCGATAATCCCATTCTGGATAGGTCAGGTCCGCAGTCAAGCGCGAGGCATCGAGGGCCTCCGGCGGGAGGTCGAGATCAAACTTGAACCGGCCCGCCGGCTTGCCGCTGCGGCGGCTGAGCGTTATCTCCTCGAGATCGTCCGCCGCCTTCTGCGCATCCTCCTCCTCACTGTCATCGGTGGGGCGGTCGACATTGACCATCTCGGCCATCGCGAGAATTTTCTCGAAGCGGTTGAGTACGAAGGGATCGCGGCGATTGGCGCCGTCCTCGCGCTCGCGCACGGCAAAGTGCTTGCGATTGTCCTCGCTCGCGGCCTCCGCACCATCGGCGCATTCATCCACGCCCGCATGCGCAGGCGACAGCTCGCGGGTCCAGCAATCGCCCCACAGCGGGCACGGAAGCATCGAGCGATAGCCAGGCGACGCCTTGACCGGTAGCGGCTCCGTTCCCATCATCGCCGGCCACAGCTTGCCCACGGGAGCCTTTCCGGTTCCAAGTAGCGCCAGCACGATCTGCTCGACCTCCTGCTCGATGCGCGGCAAGGGGCGACGCGGCCTGGCTTCGGCAGTTGCTGCGGCGAGTTGCGCATAGTCGTCGACGAGGCCGGGAAATTGCGTGAGCACGAAGACCGCCGTCTCGCTGGCCCGGCGCAACACCAGAAGATCCCGCCGCAGCGGATCGGATTCGGTGATGGTTTCGATCGGCGCGGCTGCGAACCATGCCGCGAGCCAGCGATAGAGCGCTGCATTCAGCGCGTTGTCGGGAAAGATCGCGATGCTTTCAGGAAGGAAGATGGAGGTGGCATCGCGGCCCGGCTGCTCCAGGCGCTCGTCACCGAGACCGATGCGTTGCCGCCAGCCGAGCCGATGCCCGGACTTGCGCGCGCCGGCACCGGCGATCTGCACACCCGCCTCACCGCCCAGCGCGCGGAACATCACCGCGAGCCTGTTTCTCATTTCCGCAAGCGAGACCGCATGCTCGGCATGAACCGGATAGCTGGCGGTGCCACCGACCATGCGGTGCCAGGCGCGGCCGACGGTCTCTTCCAGTTCGAGGAAATCGAGCATCGGAGCCGCCTCAGCCGATCACGGCACGCGCGACGTCCAGCAGCGCCGCCTTGACATCGGCATCGTCGGTCAGCGGCTCGATCATGCCAGCGAGCACGGCATCGGCCGTCGGCATGCCGGCCGCAATCAGGGTCGCGCAATAGACGACGAGCCGGGTCGAGACACCCTCCTCCAGGTCGTGGCCCTTCAGCGCGCGCAGCCGGCCAGCCAGCCCGACCAGCGGCCGCACGCGCTCCGGCGATAGTCCGCTCTCGGCGGCGACCACCGCAATCTCCTGCTCCGGCGGCAGGAAGCCGAACTCGATCGCGACAAAGCGCTGCCGCGTCGACGGCTTGAGCGCCTTGAGCAGCGTCTGATAGCCTGGATTGTAGGAGACGACGAGCATGAAGCTGTTCGGCGCGGCAAGCTGCTCGCCGGTACGCTCCAGAGGCAGGATGCGGCGATCGTCGGTCAGGGGATGCAGCACCACCGTTACGTCCTTGCGCGCCTCCACGACCTCGTCGAGATAGCAGATGCCGCCCTCGCGCACCGCCCGCGTCAACGGGCCGTCGCTCCACACGGTATCGCCGCCCCTGAGCAGATAGCGGCCGGTGAGATCGGCCGCGGTGAGATCGTCGTGGCAGGCGACGGTGTGCAGCGGCAATCCCAGCCGCGCCGCCATATGCGTGACGAAGCGCGTCTTGCCGCAGCCGGTCGGCCCCTTCAGCAGCACCGGCAGCTGATTGCGCCAAGCGTGCTCGAACAGCGCGCATTCGTTGCCACTGGCAATATAGGCGGGCGGCTGAGGTTCGGGCTTCGCCACGGCGAGAATTGCTGCATTCATGGTTTTTCTCCGGAATTCACATAGTGACGGCGGCCGCAGCGAGCCACGGCCGCCTTTGCGCGCTCACTCGGCCGGCTGCAACGCGCCGGGGATGACCGGCTGACGGGCGCGACCGGGCACAAGCACGGCCCACACGAACATCAGCGCGGAGATCGCGACGAACACGCCGGACCCCAGCCGGACCCAGTAAAACATCGCGAGTTGGTCCTGCACGTCCATGTAGCCCTGGCCGAGCACGCGCTGGAGATGGACCTGGACCACGCCGGCGAAGGTCAGCGCGAAGGTCATAACCATCATGGCGGTGCACATGATCCAGAAGCTCGCCATGGAGAGCCATTGATTGTAGGGCGCACGCCCTCTGATCTGTGGGATTGCATAGGCCATCACGGACAGGTTCAGCATCACATAGGCGCCGAAGAAGGCGAGATGGCCGTGCGCGGCGGTAACCTGGGTGCCGTGGGTGTAGTAGTTGACCGAGGACAGGGTGTGCAGGAAACCCCAGACACCGGCGCCGAGGAACGCCATGACCGAGCAGCCGACCGACCACAACAATGCAGCGCGGTTCGGGTGCTTGCGGCCGGCCTTCCAGGTCATCTGCACCGTGAAGATCACCATGGTGAAGAACGGCGCGACCTCGAGCGTGGAGAACAGCGAGCCGATCCACTGCCAGTAACCGGGCGCGCCGATCCAGTAGAAATGATGGCCGGTGCCGAGGATGCCGGAGAACAGCGCCAGCCCGATGATGACGTAGAGCCACTTCTCGACCACTTCGCGGTCGATGCCGTTGAGCTTGATCATGAGATAAGCGAGCACGGAGGCCATGATCAGCTCCCAGACGCCCTCGACCCAGAGATGAACAACATACCACCAGTACATCTTGTCGACCGCGAGATTTACCGGGTTGTAAAAGGCGAACAGGAAGAAGATCGCAACGCCCCACAGCCCGAATAGCAGGATGTTGGTGATCGTGGTCTTACGGCCCTTCAGCGCCGTCATGGTGACGTTGAACAGGAACATCAGGCAGACGACGACGATGCCGACCTTGATGATGAAGGGCTGTTCGAGGAATTCGCGGCCCTCGTGGTATTGGAAGAGATAACCGACCACAGCCACACCCGCAGCACCGAAAAACATCCAGAACTGGATCTTGGCCAGCAGCGGGCTGTAGAGCTCTGTCTCGGTTTCCTCGGGCAGCAGGAAGTAGGTCGCGCCCATGAAGCCGATCAACGACCACACGATCAGCGCGTTGGTGTGGATCATCCTGACGACGTTGAACGGCAGCAGGGTCGACAGCGTATTGGGCAGGACGTAGATCGTTCCAGCGACGAGGCCGAATAGGACCTGCGCCACGAACAGGGTCAGCGCGCCGTAGAAATACAGCATCGCGACTTTCTGGGTCTGATATTTCATCTCAGGCTCTCTGTCTTGAGGGATTTCAGGAAGCGATGCGCTCAGCCCGCCTTGTTCGGCGGCCACTCTTGGCGCTTGATCTTGCTGGTCCATTGCAGGAAGTCGGCGAGATCATCGAGCTCCTGGTCGGTGAGGTTGAATTGAGGCATCTGCCGGCGGCCCGGTGCGCCCGAAGGCTGCGACTGCATCCAGGCCTTCAATGTCTCGCGCGCGGCGGCCGGATCCTCGTTGCCACCCCAGCGATCCCAGACATTGCCGACTTCAGGCGCAAAGTAGGCGCCCTCGCCCAGCAGGGTATGACAGTTGATGCAAGAATTCTTCTCCCAGACGTGCTTGCCGCGGGCAACCGAAGACGTCAGCGTGGCTGCGTCGGTCGATGTCGTGGCCATGTAGTAATGGCTGTGCGCCGTTAGCCCTATGAAGATGGCGAAGAAAAAGGCCGAGCCGCCGTAGAAGACGTTTCGAGCGGCCGACTTGGTCAGGCGTTCAGCCATTGCCAATCCTTTCCGGTTGATTCCTGCGAAATTGCGATGGTGTGATTTATTGCCGCTTTGCCCGGCCCGTTCTTTGTCAGGGCGCAATGAGCGCGTCAGATCAGGGCGACGAGCGCCGAGGCTAGCCAGGCAAGCAGCAGCACGATGAGGATCCAGCTCGCGACGAGACCGCGCCAGAGTGCGGGGACGGCGCGAAGATCCATGAAGTCGAGCGCGATGCGATGCCCCTTGAGCGCGGCGAAGGCAAGCAGCAGAGCGTTGCCGAGCAGCGCCCGTGGTATTAGCGGCGGCAGCAGGACGATCGCAAGCGCAAGGCCGATCAAGGCGATCCAGGTGACGTCGACACGATCTGGCATCGTCATTTCACCAGATACAGGATCGGGAACATCACGATCCAGACCAGATCGACCATGTGCCAGAAGGCCGTTCCCGTCTCGACGCCTGATATCCCGGCACGGCGGCAGACCACGGCGAGAATGATGATGCCGAGGCCAACGTGCAGGAGATGAAAGCCGGTCAGCAGGAAGTAGAGCGTGAAGAAGGGATTGGTCTCAAGCCCGACCCCGCGCCCGGTTTCTTCGGCGTACTCTGCGAGCTTGATCGCGATGAAAAGGCAGCCGAGTGCCATGGCGCCGAGAAGCCAGTATCGTGTCGTTGCCCGTTGTCCATTCCGCACGGCCTTGGTCGCCCGGGCCGCCGCCCAGCCGCTGGTCACCAGCACGACGGTGTTGAGGCCGGCGAGATGCGAATCGAGCGTGGCCTGCCCGGCCGCGAACACCGCGGGGTGAATCGCGCGGGCGACACAGAAGGCGCCGAGGAGCAGGCCGAAGGCGACGAGTTCGCTGAAGATCAGCACCCAGATCATGGGATCGCCGGGGAGATCCTGCAGGATTCCCCAGCCTGTTTCCTGCTGTTCGCACTCGGCCGTCGACATCGTCTTTCCGGATCAGGACACCGGTCAGACTTAGCTCGGCCACCAGGTTCCGAATTTGTTGCCGGACAAACTGGAGGACTGCAGGGCTCCTGTTTGCGCCGACACAACGTTCAGCCAGCCGTTTCGCGGTACGAACCGGCTCAGAGCTTCACGGAGCGCCGGACGATCCCATGAGCGATGCACAGATCGGGCTGATGACCGCAACACCCATCATCATTGCCTTCGCCATCGCGCTCAGGCGCATGGGCGTGCTGTCGACGGTGGGAACCGTATCGGCGGTGGGGCTCTCGATCGGGATCGCGACCGTGCTGTTCACGACGCAATCACCGCTGCCGTAGTGCTTAGGACCGCAGCCCGGATGCAGCGCAGCGCAATCCGGGAAATCTCACCAAGCGCAGAGACCCGGATTACGCTGCGCCGCATCCGGGCTACGAAGCGCTACCGCCGCTGATTGTACACGTCGATGCACACCGCGCCCAGCAGCACCAGGCCCTTGATGACCTGCTGATAGTCGATGCCGATGCCGAGGATGGACATGCCGTTGTTCATCACGCCCATGATCATGGCGCCGACCACGGCACCGCCGACCCGCCCGACACCGCCATAGGCCGAGGCGCCGCCGATGAAACAGGCGGCGATGACGTCGAGCTCGAAGCCGAGGCCGGCCTTCGGGGTCGCCGTGTTGAGCCGCGCGGCGAAGACGAGGCCGGCGAGCGCGGCGAGCACGCCCATGTTGACGAAGGTGAGGAAGGTCAGCCGCTCGGTCTTGATGCCAGACAGGCTCGCCGCCTTGGCGTTGCCGCCGACGGCGTAGATCTGTCGGCCGATCACGGTGCGGCGGGTGACGAAGCCGTAGAGCGCGATCAGCGCAGTCATGATCACCAGCACGTTGGGCAGGCCGCGATGCGAGGCGATCAGATAGGTGAAATAGAGCACGGCGCAGGCGAGCAAGATGCTCTTGCCGAGGAAGAACGCATAGGGTTCGACCTCGATGCCGTGCGACTGCTCGCGCGACCTTCCCTTGGCGCTGGCATAGACGAGCCCGAGCGCGAGAACGGCGCCGATCAGCATCGAGGTCGGATGCAGCGTGCCGGCCTCCGGCAGCAGTTCCGGAATGAAACCCGAGGACAGCTTCTGGAAGGTCGCCGGGAACGGCCCGAGCGACTGGCCCTGCAACACCGCGAGCGCCAGGCCCTTGAACACCAGCATGCCCGCCAACGTCACGATGAAGGAGGGGATCTTGAAATAGGCCACCCAATAGCCCTGCGCGGCACCGATCGCGCCACCGAGCGCGAGGCAAGCGATGAAGGCGAGCGTATAATCGACCTTGTAGGTCACCATCAGCAAGGCCGCCACGGCGCCGATGAAGCCCGCGACCGAGCCGACCGAAAGGTCGATATGGCCGGTGACGATGACCAGCAGCATGCCCAGCGCCATGATGACGATGTAGCTGTTCTGCAGCACCAGGTTGGTGAGGTTGAGCGGCTGCAGCAGCGTGCCGCCGGTCACGACCTGGAAGAACAGCATGATTGCAACCAGCGACATCAACATGCCGTAATTGCGCAAATTGTTCTTGATGAAGCTGCCGTGCCGGCGCTCCTCGGGCAGCGAAACCGTCTTGTCGGTCATAGCTGCGATCCTCCCATCTCCGCGGCCGCGGGCGCGGCGTTCCCAATGCTTCGTTCGTTGCGCATGATGGCGCGCATGATCTTTTCCTGTGTCGCCTCTGAGCCCTTGAACTCGCCGACGAAGGCGCCGTCGTTCATGACGCAGATGCGGTCGCAGATGCCGAGCAGCTCGGGCATCTCCGAGGAGATCACCACGACGCCGCGGCCGGCTTCCGCAAGCTCGTTGATGATACAGTAAATCTCATATTTGGCACCGACGTCGATACCCCTGGTCGGCTCGTCCAGGATCAGGACCTTCGGGTCGGTCATCAGCCATTTCGACAGCACGACCTTTTGCTGGTTGCCGCCGGAGAGCTGGCCGGTCTCCTGGTAGACGTCGGAGCAGCGGATGCGCATGCGGTTGCGGTAGTCGCTGGCGACCTTGAGCTCGGCGATGTCGTCGATCACCCTCCCAGGTGCGACCTGGTCGAGGCTCGCCAGCGTAATGTTCTTGCGGACGTCGTCGGCGAGGATCAGGCCGAGCTGCTTGCGGTCCTCGGTGACGTAGGCAAGGCCGGCGTCGATCGCGGCGGCGACGCTCGGCAGCGCGATCTCCCGGCCTTCGAGCCGGATAGTGCCGCTGATATTGGTGCCCCAGGAGCGGCCGAACAGGCTCATGGCGAACTCGGTGCGCCCAGCCCCCATCAGCCCGGCAATGCCCACGACCTCGCCGCGCTTGACACCGAAACTGACGTTCTTGATCACCTGCCGCTCGGGATGAATGGGGTGATAGACCGACCAGTTCTCGACGTCGAGCACCGGCTCGCCGATCTTCACGTTGCGCTCCGGGAAGCGGTGCGCCATATCGCGGTTGACCATGCTGCGGATGATGCGGTCTTCCTGGATCTGCTCGGCGTGGCAGTCGATGCTGTCCACCGTGCGGCCGTCGCGCAGCACGGTGATGTGGTCGGCGACCTTGGCAACCTCGTTCAGCTTGTGCGAGATCAGGATCGAGCCGATGCCCTGCTCGCGGAACGTCATCAGCCGTTCGAGCAGCGCGGCGCTGTCGGCCTCGTTGAGACTCGCGGTCGGCTCGTCCAGGATCAGCATCCGCACCCGCTTGGACAGCGCCTTCGCGATCTCGACAAGCTGCTGCTTGCCGACGCCGAGATCGGTGATCAGCGTATCCGGCGATTCCTTCAGGCCGACCTGCGCCAGCAGCTCGCGCGTGCGCCGGTAGACCTCGTCGCGGTCGATCACCCCCAACTTCGACGGCGGATGCGACAGGAAGATGTTCTCCGCGATCGACATCAGCGGGATCAGCGCCAGCTCCTGATGGATGATGATGATGCCCAGCGCCTCGGAATCATTGATGTCGCGGAAGCGGCGCTCCTCGCCCTCGAAGACGATGGTGCCCTCGTAGCTGCCGTGCGGATAGACCCCGCTCAGCACCTTCATCAGCGTCGACTTGCCGGCGCCGTTCTCGCCGACGAGCGCATGGATCTGCCCGGCGCGAACCGAGAAGTTGACGTCGCGCAACGCCTGCACGCCGGCAAAGCTCTTGCTGACGTTGCGCATCTCCAGCATGGCGGTCATGGCTTTGGTGTCCCTTGCGTTACTTCGTCTCTCCCCGCGTGCGGGGAGAGGTTGACTGATATCGCTGCATCCACATCGTCATTGCGAGCGCAGCGAAGCAATCCAGACAATTTCCGCGGTGGCAGACTGGATTGCTTCGCTGCGCTCGCAATGACGGAGTGCATACCAACCACTGCCCGTATGGAAAGAGGCCCCTCACCCTAACCCTCTCCCCGCAAGCGGGGAGAGGGGAAAAAGAGAGAGTCTTACTGGAACTGCGACTTCTTGTAGTAGCCGCTGTCGACCAGGGTCTTCTCCCAATTGTCCTTGTAGACCACAACCGGCTTCAGCAGATAGGACGGCACGGTCTTGACACCGTTCTCGTAGGTCTTGGTGTCGTTGACGGTGACCTGCTTGCCGGCGAGCGCGGCGTCGACCATGTCGGCGGTCACCTTGGCGAGGTCGCGGGTGTCCTTGAAGATGGTCGAGTACTGGTCGCCGCGCAGCATGGCCTTGATCGAGGGCACCTCGGCATCCTGGCCCGAGATGATGGGCATCGGCTGGCCGGCACTGCCGTAGCCGACGCCCTTCAGCGAGGAGATGATGCCGATCGAGAGGCCGTCATAGGGCGACAGCACGGCGTTGACCTTCTTGTTGCCGTAGTAGGCGCTGAGCAGGTTGTCCATGCGGGCCTGCGCCGTGGCGCCGTCCCAGCGCAGGGTCGCGACCTTATCCATGCCCATCTGGCCGGACACGACGACGAGCTTGCCGCTGTCGATATACGGCTTCAGCACGCTCATGGCGCCGTTGTAGAAGAAGTAGGCATTGTTGTCGTCGGGCGAGCCGCCGAACAGCTCGATGTTGAAGGGGCCCTTGCCGTCCTTCAGGCCGAGACCTTGCACGATCGACTCCGCCTGGAGCACGCCGACCTGGAAGTTGTCGAAGGTCGCGTAATAGTCGACGTTCGGCGTGCCGCGGATCAGGCGGTCATAGGCGATCACGGTGATGCCTTTTGCTTTCGCCTGCTTGAGCACGTCGGACAAGGTGGTACCGTCGATCGCGGCGATCACCAGCGCCTTGGCGCCCTTGGTCACCATGTTCTCGACCTGGGAGAGCTGGTTCGGGATGTCGTCCTCGGCATATTGCAGGTCGGTGTTGTAGCCGCGCTCCTTCAGCACCTTGACCATGTTGTTGCCGTCGTCGATCCAGCGCGCCGAGGACTTCGTCGGCATGGCGATGCCGACCGTCGCCTTCTGGGCGAAGGCAGCGACGCCTGTGGCCATCGTGGCGGCACTGGCCAACGCCAGCGCGAGAAATGTTGTCTTCAGTTTCAGCATGTTTCACTCCCTTTGGGTGTCAGACTTTCTTCGTGGTGTCGAGAACGACGGTCGTGTACGGCTTGGGCCTCCTATGCGAGCTTGACGTCGGGTTCCGCGCGTCCGCGTGCGGCTGCTTCGAGCAGAAAGGTGCAGCCGGCTTGCGGATCGGCAGCGCGTGCCGCCGTGTCCATATCCTGCCAAGCCGACGTGACGAGCAGGCGCGACAGGTCGGGGCCGACGAAGGCGGGGCAGCTCGCCTGCTTCGCCGGCACGCTAAGCGAACGCAGGCGCTCGCCTTGCGGCGAGTAGACGTCGATCCGGCTCGCGCCCCAGCACGCATTCCAGATCTGCCCGTCGGCGTCGCATACCGAACCGTCGAGACCGCCGATGCCGCTGTGGCGCAACAGCACCTCCGGCTCGCCGCGCGGCAGGCCGGTCGCGGGGTTGAGCGGCACGGCATAGAGCACCGCACGCGGCGTGTCGGTGAAGTAGCCGGTGGCGCCGTCGGGCGAGAAGCAGATCGAATTGGGAATGCTGATGCCGGGAAACAGCGTCAAGATCTTGCCGCGATGAAGGGCGTAGATCGCGCCCGCCTTCGGCTCGGCTTTCTTGCCCATGGTGCCGATCCAGAACGTACCGGATTGATGCACGCGGCAATCGTTTGAGCGCGTCGCCGGATTGTCCGCTTCGAGCGGACAGAACAGCGTCATCGCACCATCAGCGAGCTTGCGGATATAGAGGCCGTCCTCGGCGACGATCAGCTGCCGCTCGGCGTCGATGCGCCCCAGCGCGCTCGCCATCCGCCCGAGCGCGTGGCTGCGGACAGTGCCGGTGCCGAGTTGCGCCTCGAACAGCTTGCCTTCGCGAATGTCGAACCACCACGCCATATCCGTGGTCACGTCATAGGTCGGACCTTCGCCGAGATGGCAAGGATGATCCGAGAGGACAGTCGTCGGCACCTGCTCCATCATGGCGACCTCACTGAAAAGCGATAGACCGTGTGATGGCGATAGACCGCGCCGGGATCGAGGCGCGGGCTCGGGAAATCCGGCCGGTTCGGCGCGTCGGGCCAGATGTGCGGCTCCAGGCACATGGCGTCCGATTGCCGGATCAGCTTGCCGCCCTTGCCGGACATCGTACCGTCGAGATAATTGCCCGAATAGACCTGAAGTCCGGGCTGATCGGTGAACAGCTCCATGATGCGCCCGGAGCGCGGCGCCTCCAGCCGCGCCGCGAGCGCAAGCTTGCCGTCGCGCCCGAGGCAGTAGGTGTGGTCGTAGCCCCTGCCGTTGCGCAATTGCGGGTCACCTTCGCGGATGCGCTCACCCACCGGCCACGGTTTGCGGAAATCGAACGGCGTGCCGGCCACGCTGCGCGGCGGCTCCGGCAGCGGAATGGCGGTGGGATCGATGGCGAGGAACTGCTCGGCGGCGACCATCAGGCGGTGGTCGAGAATGGACGTCTCTGACGTCGCACCCTCGAGATTGAAGAAGCTGTGGTTGGTCAAATTGACGACGGTCGGCCGGTCGGTCCGCGCTTCCATCAGCAGCGACAGCTCGGTCGGCCCGGTGATGCGATAGGTCACGCGAACGTCGAGCCCACCGGGATAACTCTCCTCGCCATGCGGGCTGACATAGGTGAGCGTCACCGCGGGCTCGGCGCCTTCGTCGATCTCCGCGATCTCCCAGAGCTTGCGATCAAAACCCTCGAGCCCGCCGTGCAACGCATTCGGACCGTTGTTGACCGCTAGCTGCACCGTCTCGCCTTGAAGCGAAAACTGTCCCTTGGCGATGCGGTTGGCATAGCGGCCGACGGTGGCGCCCAGAAACTTCCGTTCGGCGAGATAGCCGGCGAAGGCATCATGGCCAAGCACGACGTCGTCATATCCGCCGTTGGCATCCGGCGCGATCAACGCCTGCAGCACCGCGCCGTAGCTGATGATGCGCGCCTCGAAGGCGCCCTCCCCGCGCAGCACGACGCGCTCGACCTCGCGGCCGTCGGGCAGCGTCCCGAACACGTCTCTTGTGATTGTTGATGCGGCCATGCTCAATCCACAAACGGTTCGACGATCGTGCGCTTGCCGAGCAGGAAGGCGTCGGCGACGAGACGGAGCGGCGTCAGATCGACGTCACTTGCGCCGGTTGCTGCGAGCGCGACGAAGCGTCGGTAGAGCCCGCGATATTCCTCATCGGGCCCTTCGGCAAGCACCTTGCCGTCGACGGCCATGCGCGCGCCACCGCTGGACAGCGTCAGCCGGCCTTGATCGGTTTCGACCAGGATATCCCAGCTCTGCGGCCCGGTCTGGCGGAAGTCGAACTCGGCGGTCACGGGCAGGCCGCTGATATCCGTCAGGTTCACGTTCGCCGCGATCGGCGCCTGGCAATTGGCTGGAAAGGCCAGCTCGGCCGCGGTGACAAACACGGGCTTCGGCAGAATCCTGGTCAGGATCGACAGCGCATTGATGCCCGGATCGAACACGCCGAGGCCGCCGGGCTCCCAGATCCAGCCCTGCCCGGGATGCCAGACACGCACGTCCTCCTTCCAGCTGATGTGAACGGATTTGATGTGCCGATCAGTGAGCCATTGCCGGGCCGGCTCCACCGCCGGCGCATGGCGCGAATGCCAGGTCGCAAACAATGTCCGCTTCGCACCCGCCGCCATCGCGATCAACGGATCAAGCTCGGCAACGCCGGTGCCCGGCGGCTTCTCCAGCATGACGTGCTTGCCGGCGGCGAGCGCCGCCGCGGCCTGGGCCCGCCGCACCTGCGGCGGCGTGCAGAGCGAGACCGCGTCGATCGGCGGCCCCTTCTGAAGCAATTCCTCGATGGTCGCAAAATGCGGCACCCCCTGCAGCGAGGCGTTGCGGCTCGCCACGGCGGCAAGCGTTGCGCCCGGTGTGGCGGCGATCGCCGCCACATGCTGGTCCCGCGCGATCTTGCCGAAGCCGACGATGGCGATGCGAAGGTCTGTCACGCTTGTTCTCCAGTGTCGGCCGACGGTGGCGGCTCGGCCGGGGCGGTCTCGATCGCCGTACTGTCATGGCGGCGCATGCCGTTGTGAATGACATAGACCATGGCCTCGGATGCGGCATGGGCATCGCCCGCGACGATGGCATCGACGATCTTCTGATGCCAGAGCAGCACGGTATCGCGATCCTCCGGCTCGACCGGAGCGCTGAGCAGGAAAGAGGCGCGCAGCGCTGCTTCAATGACATGCCCAATCGAGCGCATGAACAGATTGCCCGAGGCACGCGCCACGGCAACATGAAGCGCGAGATCTGCATCTGCAAATCCGACCGAGTCGGACGCTTCATGCCGCATCCGATCCATGCTGCGGCGCAGCTCGCTGATGTCTTGCTCGGATCGCTGTGTTGCCGCCAGCATCGCCGCGCGCGGCTCCACGGCGAAACGGATCTCGGCGAGGTCGTCAAGGAAGCGCTTGTCGATGCCGGCATCGAGGTGCCAGGCCAGCACGTCTGCGTCGAACATGTTCCAGGCAGCTCGCTCGCGCACGACGGTGCCGACCCGCGCCTTGGTGGTGAGCAGGCCCTTGGCGACCAGCGTCTTGACGCTCTCGCGCAGCACCGGCCGCGACACGCCGAACATTGCGATCATCTCGGCATCCCCCGGCAGGCGCGTGCCTTCCGCATAGCGGCCGGCGATGATGTCGACGCCGATCGAACGCGCCACCTCCGCATGGTTGGAATGGGCCCGCCGCGTCGGGATGACGACGATCCGCGAGGTCATGACGTCGCTCCCGCATGCTTCGCCGCCGGCCGGCGCGCAAGCGCGACCAGCCCCTGCACCAGGGCGATGAAGGCGAATAGAAGCACGCCCGAGGTGCGGGGGATCAGCAAGAGCTTTGGCGCGGTGCAGGAGGTCGACTTCATGCTGAGACAGACGTTTCGGCCGCGCGCCAGCCGGATTCCGATCCAATCTGCGAGAAGCCGATCGTGAGCTGGGCGCTGGCCGGCGTCGCGAGCAACAAGGCGGCCATGGCGCTGGCCGCACAGAGAGCTTTAGGGGGCATCAGGCGCGTCTCCCAAGATGTTTTATCCGGGGGCGCCGATTGGTAGCATGGCACCCACAGGCCGGCCTTCGCGCCAGCGGCGGGCACTATTTCACGGAAGTTGAGTTCCGACTAGTCATATTATTTGACTATTTGGAGCGAACGCAGCGAGGTGGGGCGAGCTGAGTTATGACACGTTCAGCGCGATTTTGCTCTCTTCATGCAACGGAGGGATGAAAAAATTAGGCGGCGCGATGGAGCCTCAGCTGTCAGCGGGGCGAAGGTGCGCCCCCGCTTGCGGGAGGCGAAGGGCAGCAGCGCTAGATCAGCTTCCGCTGCGCCAGGTTCTTCATTAGTGCGCCGATGCCGAACGTCCAGGGCTCGCACTCGTCGCTGGTGCGCATGCGGTTGACGAGCTTGCCGAGCTGAGGCGCTGCGATAGTGACAATGTCGTCGCGCTTGTGGGTGAATCCCTGCCCCGGCGCATCGCGATCCTTCACGGGTGCGAACATGGTGCCGAGGAACAGCACGAAGCCGTCAGGATATTGATGCACCTTGCCGATGGTCTGCGCGACGAGATCGGTCGGATCGCGGCTGATCTTGCTGATCGAGGAATGGCCGTCGAGAACGAAGCCGTCCGTCCCCATGACGTTCAGGCTGATGTCCAGCCTGCGCGCGTCGTCGAGCGTGAAGGTGTCGTCGAACAGGCGCAGCAGCGGGCCGATCGAGCAGGACGCGTTGTTGTCCTTGGCCTTCGACAACAGCAGCGCCGAGCGGCCCTCGAAGTCGCGCAGGTTCACGTCGTTGCCGAGCGCGCCGCCAACGATCTTGCCGCGGCTCGACACGAACAGCACGAGCTCGGGCTCGGGATTGTTCCAGGTCGATTTCGGATGCAGGCCGGCATCCATGCCGGTGCCGACCGACGACAAGGTGGGCGCCTTGGTGAAAACCTCGGCATCCGGACCGATGCCGACCTCAAGATATTGGCTCCAGGCATTCTGATCGATCAGCACTTGCTTCAGGTGCATCGCCTGATCCGAGCCCGGCTTGAGCTTTGACAGATCGTCGCCGATCAGGCGCGTCACTTCTTTCCGGATCGCTTCGGCCGAGGCCGGATTGCCCTTGGCGCGCTCTTCGATAACGCGTTCCAGCATCGAGATCGCGAACGTGACGCCGGCGGCCTTCAGCGTCTGGAGATCGACGGGCGCGAGCAGCCAGGGCTTTTGGGGATCGCGCCCGTCCGGCGGGGTGTTGGCGACGATCGCCTCGAGATCACTGATGCGCTCGCCCTTGGTGGCGGCAAGCGCCTTGGCGGGATCGTCCGTCTCGCAGAGCGCGCTGATGGTCGGAAAATTTGCTGTGACGTCATACACGCCGTCACCGCGCACGGCGACGATGGCCGGACCGTTGACCTGCGGCAGCCAGACGCGGCCAACCAGCGTTCCCTTCGTGCCGTCCTCGGGGAGAAGGTCCTTTACAGTCAATGTCGTCATGGCCGCGTCCTCGCTGTTCTAAGGAACGGCCGCATTCGCAGCGGCCGTTCCCGTTAGCGAAGACCAATAAACGTCTGGCGCTGGAAGTCCAGAGCGGCGGCGCGCCGTGCAACTATGCCCCTGCCCGCGCCTTTCGCGCTGCAATCTGGTGCAGTGCCCAGCGCGCATTCTTGCGGACATCAGGATCAGGATCGTCGGCGATCACGGCCAGGAATGCCTCGCCGTCAGGATGGCCGATCTCGCCGAGCGCGGCGGCGGCCTCTTTGCGCAAATTCGCCTGGTCGTGATTGACGCAATTGCCGATCGGCCGCACCGCGCGTTCGATCTTCATCTTGCCAAGGCTGCGGATCGCCTTCAGCCGCACCTGCCAGAACTCGTCCGCGAGGCAGCCGACGAGCTGATCAGCCGCGATTGCACCATTCACGTTGAGACCCAGCGTCTCCGCTGCCATCTCGCGGACCATCCAGTCGGCATCCTTCAGCGCGCGGGTGATGGTCTCCGCCGCCGGCTTCATCTGCGAAAAGGCCAATGCGCTCACGGCGGCGCGGCGCACATGGGCATCGGGATCGTTGATCAGCGCGGTCAGCGCCGGAATGGATTCCTCCAGCTTGAGAAAGCCGATCACGCCGATCGCCTGCACGCGCACGGCGGCGTCAGGGTCCTGGAGCGCTTCCAGCGCGGGCTTGAGTGTATCCCTGCGCCGCAGTTCCTTCAGCGCGCGCAGAGCGCCCATGCGGACGAAAGCGTGGGTATGCCTGACCAGCGGCAGAATCGCGTCGGCGCAGGCGGGATCCTTGAATTCAGCCATGCTGTCGGCCGCAGCCGCCGCGACGATCCTCTCGGGATCGACGAGCAGCTTCACCAGCGCGCTTGCTGCCTCCGGTCCGTCGAACTCGCCGAGCGCCATCGCGACCTGCTGGCGCACACCGGCATCGGGATCGGTGACCATTTTGGCGAGATGTGCGACCGCGGCGGGATCGCCGGAATGACCGAGTGCAATGATGGCGACGCGGCGTTCGGCGGGATCGGCCGCCTGCAGCCGCTCGTCGGCGTCCTCGAGATCGTCATAGGATTCGAACGGGCTCGACATGATCACCTCAACAGATAGGGAATGTTGACGGTGACGGCGCCGGTCGGACAATCCGCTTCGCAGGGCATGCAATACCAGCACTCGTCATAGGCCATGTAGGCCTTGTTGGTCATGTCGCTGATGCGCAGCACGTCGAGCGGGCAGACATCGACGCACACCGTGCAGCCCTTGTCCGCGATGCATTTGGCGTCGTCGACCACCACCGGAACCGATGTCTGATAGGACGCGAGAGGCATGTGATGTCTCCTGTTGGCTATGTTCTGGTGGATCAGGCCGAGGCGCGAATGCGCTGCTTGTCGTAGAGGTCCTTCTCGTCGTCCGCGATCGGCACGACATAGGGCTCGACTGCGCGCTTCTCGCTGGTCATCCTGCCGTCCTGCTTGGACAGCAGCGTGTGGCAGAACCAGTTCTCGTTGTCCTTCTCCGGGAAATCCGTCCGCCAGTGATAGAGACCCCAGCGGCTCTCTTCGCGGTAGAGCGAGGCGTGTGCGGCCATATCGGCACAGTCCATGATCGACTGCACTTCGAGCGCGCGCAGCAATTCGTGCGCGTTGCGCGCGATCATGCGCTCCTGCATATCCTCACGCGCTTCGGCGAGCCGCCGCATGCCGAGCTCATATTTGCGCGTGACCTTCGGCGGCTGGAGGTAGTCGTTGACCAGACGGCGGGTCTTGTACTCGATCTGGTTCGGCGGAATGCCGTCCTCGCGCTTGGTCGGCGCCATCACGCGCTCGCGTTCCATGGCGACGTCGGCCGCGTCGAATTCCGCGAAATCATGGTTGTCGGCGAACTCCATCGCGTCGATGCCTGCGACCGAGCCGTTGGTGAAGGCGCCGAGCATGTAATTGTGCGGGACGCTCGCCATGTCGCCGGCGGCGTAGAGGCCGGGTACGGTGGTGCGGGCATTGTCGTCGACGAACACGCCTGACGCGCTGTGGCCGGAGCAGAAGCCGATCTCGGAGATATGCATCTCGATGGACTCACTGCGGTAGTCGACCCCGCGCCCCTGCTGGAACAGGCCGCGCGTCGGACGCTCGACCTTGTGCAGCGTGGATTCGATCTCGGAAATGGTGTCGGGGTGGAGATGCTTGAGCTGGAGGAACACCGGACCCTTGCCGGAGAGGAGCTCGTTGTAGAACTCCAGCATCATCTGGCCGGACCAGTAGTCGCATTCGATGAAGCGCGAGCCTTCGTTGTTTGCCGTATATGCGCCGAACGGGCCGGCGACATAGGCGCAAGCCGGGCCGTTATAGTCCTTGATCAGCGGGTTGATCTGGAAGCATTCGAGGTTCGCAAGCGCGGCGCCGGCGTGATACGCCATGGCGTAGCCGTCGCCGGTATTGGCGGCGTTCTCATAGGTGCCGAACATGTAGCCGGAGGTCGGCAGACCTAGCCGGCCGGCGGCGCCCATGCACAGGATCACGGCCTTGGCCTTGATCACGAGCATCTCGGCGGTGCGCGTATTGACGCTGATGGCACCGGCGATGCGACCGTCGGAGGACTTGAGCAGACGCGTCGCCATGTAGCGGTTGGAGATCAGGATGCGGGCGCGGCGGAGCTGGCGGTAGAGCGCCTTCTTCACGGTCTCGCCGTTCGGCATTGGCAGCACATAAGTGCCGATGTGGTGCACCTTCTTGACGGCGTAGTCGCCGTTCTCGTTCTTCAGGAAGCGAATGCCGAAGCTGTCCAGTTCCTCGATGATCTTGTAGCAGTTCTGGGCGTATTTGTAGACCGCCTTCTGATCGACGATGCCGTCATTGGCGATGGTGATTTCCTTGGTGTACTGCTCCGGCGTCGCGTAACCGGGGATGACGGCGTTGTTGAGCCCATCCATACCCATCGAGATCGCGCCGGAGCGCTTGACGTTCGCCTTCTCGAGCAGGACGACATTGGCCTTCGGGTTCTTCAGCTTCGCCTTCAGTGCCGCCATCGGGCCGGCTGTGCCGCCGCCGATCACCAGCACATCGCAGGAAACTTCCGAAAGTCCGTCGACGATCTGATCTAGTGCCATCGCTTGCTCCTGGTTCGCCGATCCCGGCGCCTTTGCGTCAGATTTGTTCAGGGGGCGTCGCCGCGATAGCAATTAGTTGTCGCTGGGACGCGATTTGTAGCTCAGCGCTCGACGAAGGCTTTTTCGATGACGAAATGGCCGGGCTGGCTATGGTTGCCCTCGACAAAGCCGCGCGCCGCGAACATCGCGGGGAGTTCCTCGAGCATCGCCGGGCTGCCGCACAGCATGATGCGGTCAGTTTCGATGTCGAGGCTCGCTTGTCCGATATCCTCGAAGAGCTGGTTCGAGGCGATCAGGTCGGTGATGCGGCCGCGATTCCGGAACGGCTCGCGGGTGACGGTCGGGTAGTAGACGAGCTTGTCGCGGATCAAGGGGCCGAAGAATTCGTGATTGCGCAGGTCCTCGACGAGGTGCTCGCCATAGGCGAGTTCCGAGACCTGGCGGCAGCCATGGGCGAGCACGATGGTCTCGTAATTCTCATAGACGTCGGGGTCCTTGATCAGGCTGGCGAAGGGCGCCAGGCCCGTTCCGGTTGAAAGCAGCAGCAGGCGTTTTCCCGGAATGAGGTTGCCGGTGATCAGCGTGCCCGTCGCCTTGCGCCCGACCAGGATGATGTCACCTTCCCTGATCTTCTGAAGGCGCGAGGTCAGCGGGCCGTCCTGCACCTTGATCGAGAAGAATTCGAGCGCCTCCTCGTGATTGGCGCTGGCCATGCTGTAGGCCCGCATCAACGGCTTGCCCTCGACCTCCAGACCAATCATTGCGAACTGGCCGTTCTGGAAGCGGAAGCCGGGATCGCGCGTCGCGGTGAAGCTGAACAGGGACTCGGTCCAGTGCCTGACCGACAGAACCGTTTCCTTCTGAAATGCACTCATCGTCTCTCCTTGGTCATCGATGACGCGCAAGGTTTCGGAGAGAGGAGAGTCCGGCAATTCGGAAGTGAAGTTCCCGGTCGATTAGTTTCACATTTCGCGTGGGTTGCTCGAAGAGCAGGCTCGCGATCCCACCCGCACCGGCAATTAGTTGCTATTCGTGCGTTCCCGCCTCGACGTAGAACGAAGTCAGAGGTTCGTCATGACAATGACATTGGTGGCACCGACCGTGGCCGACTACGAAGCCAGCGCCGATCTCGCTTCGCTCCTGGTCCGCACCGCGCAGGACGACGCGCTCAGCGTTTCTGCCGAAACACTCCGCCTCTCCTGCAAATGCGCCCATTGCACCCGCGCCCGCTTCGACGGCCGCTTCCCCAAAGCGTTTCCGGGGATTGCGATTACCGACATCGGCGATCTCGGCTATGGGCTGAACATTTCGTTTTCGGATGGGCACAACCGGGGGATTTATCCGAAGCCGTATCTGCTGAACTTGGCGGGGCGGTGACCCGGTATTCGGTGTCATTTCCCCGCGCGAGGCGTCTGCCCCCATCTGGCACGGACATTGCTCCTCTTTAGAACGATTTGAAACGTTCGGGAGGCAGGCGATGTTGCAGGCAGCGAATGCGGTTCGCGGGGCTGTTCCCCCAGCAGTCAGGCCTGCCAGCAGTTCCTCGCTGCTGCTCACCGAGAACCAGCAATGGATCGGCGGTCCACCCCCGTTGATGGACAAGCTCTCACCGCGCGAGCGGGAGTTGGTGCTGAAGCAGGGCCGCCGCAAGGTGCTCAATCGCGGCCAAACGCTGTTCAGCCAGGGCGGCAAGCATGACGGCATCTGGCTGATCGAGAGCGGCCGCATCCGTGTCTTCTACACCTCGCCACTCGGACGCGAGATCACGCTGGCCTATTGGCACGTTGGCAATTTCGTCGGCGGTCCCGAAGTGTTCGAAGGCACCGTGCATCAATGGTCCGGCGTTGCCTCCAGTAATTGCAGCGTCGTGCACCTGCCCGGAAAGGAACTGCGGTCCCTTGCCGCAGAGATCCCGAACCTCGCGATTGGCCTGATCGAAGGCCTGACGTTCAAAGGCAAATGCTATTCGGCGCTGGCCCAGATGCTTGGGACGCGCTCGATCACGCAGCGTCTCGCCCATCTCTTGCTGCATCTCGTCGAGCTTTACGGCGTCGCGGATGCCGACGGCACCGTGATCGCTGCGGCCTTCACCCACGCCGACATCGCCCACATGGTCGGCGCCACCAGACAATGGGTCACGATCAGCCTGAAGCGGATGCAGGAGAAGGGAATCGTGCTGACCAAACGGTCGCAGATCGTGGTCTGCCGGACCGACATTCTGGAGGAGATGCGCGGCCAGGCGGCGGATTGAAGGGGCCCGCGACCATGGCCGGTGCACAGGCAAGCGGCTTTATAGTGCAGGACTGCCCAAGGAGTATGCAATCAGCTTTTCCCGGCAACTAATCGACTGCGGCGGCCACTCCGGATTTGCCCTGCCTGCGCCCTCCCCCAATCATGGCACCCACAGCACATCCAACCGAATGAGGATGAGAATGGCCCGCCATCTTCCCACGCTCTCGATCGCGATGTCAGTGACGTCGCTGGCGCTGCTCGTCGCGCAGCCGGCTTCTGCGGAAACCGTCAAGCTCGGCATCGGAACGCAGGATACCACGTCCAACACGGTCACCGCAGGCGTCGTCATCCGCCAATTGCAACTGCTTGAGAAGTACCTGCCGAAGGACGGCAAATACGCCAACATGAAGTTTGAGCTCGAATGGCAGAACTTCACCTCCGGTCCGCCCGTCACCAACGCGATGATGGCGAACAAGCTGCAGATCGGGATGATGGGCGACTATCCGCTCATCGTGAACGGATTCACCTTTGAGAGCAATCCGGAGAGCAAGAGCCGCCTCGTCGGCATCGCCGCCTACAGCCTGTCCGGCTCGGGCAACGGCCTCGTCGTTCACAAGGACTCACCCTATTACGACCTTGCCGATCTCAAGGGTAAGCTCGTCAGCGTGCCTTTCGGTTCCGCCGCGCACGGCATGGTGCTGAAAGCGATGCAGGATCGCGGCTATGCGTCCGATTTCTTCCAGCTCGTCAGCCAGAGCCCGGAGGTCGGCTCGACCAATCTGCAGGAGAAGAAGATCGACGGGCACGCCGATTTCGTCCCCTTCGCCGAGCTGTTGCCGTTCCGCGGCTTCGCGCGGAAGATCTTCGACGGCGTCGAAACGAACTTGCCGACCTTCCACGGCATCGTGGTTCGCACCGACTTCGCCGAAAAATATCCCGAGGTCGTCGTCGCCTATTTCAAGGCGCTAATCGCCGCCAATCAGTGGCTGCGTGCGGATCCCAAGCTGGCCGCCGAGAAGATCCAGGAATGGACCGGCATCAACAAGGAGGTCGTCTACATCTTCTTAGGGCCCAGCGGCAATATGACGACCGATCCGACGATCAAGCCAGCGCTGATCGATGCGGCCACGACCGACGTCAAGGTGCTACAGAATCTCGGCCGCATGAAGGAGTTCGATCCGAAGAAATGGGTCGACGACAAATACATCCGCAAGGCCTATGCCGAAATGAAGCTCGACTACGACGCCCAGCTCGCGAGCACCAACAACTATGAGATCTCGGGCGAGGACAGCTTCTGCAAGAAGCCCATCACCGATCCGCGCAAGGCGGGCGAAGTTTGGGTCGACGGTGCCGGCATCATGCCCTTCTCGTCCGCCAGCTGCACGCTCGGCGCCTATGCCGACTACAAGGCCAAGGGCAAGAAGATCAACGTCGCCTACGTCTTCGACACCACGCGCGGCATCAAGCTGTTCGCCGATCAGGCCTTCTTCGCCGTCGGCAATAGCGAGGTCGCCCCGTTCCTGCTGAAGAAGGACGCCGAAGCCTACGCTGCCAAGATCAGCGGCAAGGTGCTCGGCTTCGATGAAGCGATGAAGGCCGCCGTCGGCGGAGGCAAGACGTGAGCAGCCCCGCCCTCGTCAGACAGCCCGAGGACAGCATGCCGGCAACAGCACTTGCTGAGGCGGGCTCCGCGCCCGCCGCCATCATCCGGCCTTCGACGCCGCCTTCCTTCGCCACACTGGGGTTGCGCTGGTACCGGCTCAATCGGGCAGGTCTGCGCGCGGCGGCAATCGGCGTGATTTCGCTGCTCGCCTTTCTGCTGGTCTGGCATCTGCTCACGACCTATCGGGTCGTGTTCTTCGTGCGCTTCACCAACGTGCCCTCGCCGCTCGCGGTCTATGACAGCTTCATAAAGGCGATTCACGATCCCAAATTCCTGATGCACATCCTGCTCAGTTGCCGGCGCATCTTCATCGGATTCTCGCTCGCGGCGATCGTCGGCGTGCCGCTCGGCCTGATCATGGGGCGCTTCAAGCTGGTGCATGAGGTGATTTTCCCGGTCGCCGAAGTGCTGCGGCCGATCCCGGCAATCGCCTGGGTGCCGATGGCGATCATGCTGTGGCCGACCAACGAGCAGAGCATCGTCTACATCACCTTCCTCGGTTCGTTCTTCCCGATTCTCGTCAACACCCTGCACGGCATGTCGCTGGTCGACCCCGTGCTGGTACGCGCCGCACAATGTCTCGGCGCGCGCGAACGCTCGATCTTTCGGGAGGTCTATTTCCCAGCCTCGCTGCCGCACATCTTCACCGGCCTCACCGTCGGCATGGGCGTCGCCTGGGTCTCGCTGATCGCCGCAGAGATGATCTCGGGCCAATACGGCATCGGTTACTTCACCTGGGAAGCTTATTCGCTGGTCCAATATGCCGACATCGCGCTCGGCATGATCGCAATCGGGGTGCTCGGCCTCGGGTCGAGCCTGCTGATCAGGGGCGCGGGGCAATTGGTGATGCCGTGGAGATCGACATGAGCGAGCTGCTAGCGAACAGCCCAAAAGGCCACATCGAAGTCAAGAACTTCTCCCTCGCCTACGAGACCATCGAGGGCGCGGTGCAGGCTGTCACCGACACGCAGATCCATGTGCGGCCCGGCGAGTTCGTGTCGATCGTCGGCCCGTCCGGCTGCGGAAAGTCGACGCTGCTCAATGCCGTCGCAGGCTTCCTCAAGCCGACGACCGGTGTAGTTACCGTCGACGGCGAGCGGGTAAACGGTCCGAGCGCCGAACGCGGCATGGTGTTTCAGCAATATTCTCTTTTTCCGTGGAAGACCGTGCGCGAGAACGTCGAGTTCGGCCTGAAGATGCGCGGCATGCCGCGCTCGCAGCGCGAACGCGCCGCGCGCACGCTGTTGGGGCTTGCGGGACTCGAAGCGTTCGAAAAGCATTATCCGGAAAAGCTCTCCGGCGGCATGAAGCAGCGCGTCGGCATCGTCCGCGCGCTCGCGACGGGACCGAAAGTGCTGTTGCTGGACGAGCCCTTTGGCGCGCTCGACGCGCAGACGCGCGTCATCATGCAGCAGATCCTCACCAATATGTGGCAGCGGCTGAAGATCTCGGTGCTGTTTGTCACCCACGACATTGACGAAGCCATCTTCCTTTCCGACCGCGTCTATTGCATGACCGCGCGGCCGGGCTCGATCAAGGCGGAGATCCCGATCCCGCTGGAGCGGCCGCGGCAGCAATCGATGATGATGTCGTCGGAATTCTTGGCGCTCCGCCGCGGGCTGATGTCGCTGATCCGCGAAGAGAGCCTGAAGGCGATGGGCGGCGAGATCAACGACTTGGGCATGCAGGGGCTCAACATCGAGCTGCACGGCCACTCGCTCGCGGACGTGATTTAGCTTACCGCTCGCAGCAATGACGGTCTCGTAGGGTGGGCAAAGCGAAAGCGTGCCCACCATTCTCCGTATCTCGTAGAACTGGTGGGCACGGCGCGAAGGGCGCTCCTTTGCCCACCCTACTGCAGCTTTGCCCCGATCACTTGAACCAATGCACCAGCGCGATGCTGATCCCCAGCAGCAGGATCAGCGACAGCGTCACGGCGGCCGTCACCCGGCCGCCGACATTGGCGAGCACCCGCACGTCGACGCCAAGGCCGAGGGCGGCCATCGAGACCACCGTGAGAAAGCTCGTGATCGTCGTCACGGGGCCAACCACCGTCGCCGGCACGATCTCCAGCGAGCGCAGGGTCGCAAGCGCAAGGAAGCCGAGGATGAACCAGGGGACCAGGCGGAAGAAGCCGACGCTGGTTTTCTTGGCATCGCTCTGCCAGCGCGAAGCGACCAGCGACAGGCCGACGACGACCGGGCCGAGCATCAGGACACGCATCAGCTTCACCAGCGTGCCGATCTGGGTTGAGACGAGACCTGCCGGCACCGTCGCGGCGAGCACCTGCGGCACTGCGTAAACGGTGAGCCCGGCGAGAATGCCGTACTGCGTTGCGGACAATTGCAGCAGCGGGATCAGCAGCGGCAGGCCCAGCACCATCATCACGCCAAGGATCGCCGTAAAGGAGATCGAGGATGCAATCTCGTCGTTGCTGGCGCCGATGATGGGCGCCACTGCGGCGATGGCGGAATTGCCGCAGATCGAGTTGCCGCAGGCGATCAGGATCGACAGGCGCGTCGACAGGCCGAGTAGCCGGCTGAGGCCGAAGGAGACGCAGAGCGCGACCACGACGACCGCGGCGATGGAGGCGAGCAGCGCAATGCCGGAAGCCGCGATCGCGGCAAAGCTGATGGAGGCCCCGAGCAGCATCACCGCGACTTCCAGCAGTTGCTTGGCGCTGAAGGCGATGCCGGCCTGCCACCGCGGGGCCGGCTTCCAGAAGCTGCGCACCGCCATGCCGAGCAGGATCGCCATGACCAGCGCCTCGACATAGGGGTGCTCGAACATGCCCAGTTCGGCCCGCTCGAGCAGGGCCGACACACCGGCCACGAGAACGCAGAGGAGGATGCCCGGAATCAGCGCCGCAATACGGCCCGCGGCGGTGACCGGCTTGGAATCGGCCGGGCTGGATGCTTGATTCTGCGACACAAATCTCTCCCGAAGGAGAAAGATTTATACGCACCACGACCCGATTGGGAAATATGTTTTCGACATATCAGGGCCGAGAGAAGTTCTGTCCTCGGACCGGAATAAACGGCCTCAGAAGATCAGGTTCTTGGCCAGCGAGGCGACGCGGCTGAAACCGTCATAGATGCCGGGCTCGAAGAAGGCTGCACGGGCCAGCACGATGCCCGCGACCAGCGACCAGAACAGGGTGGTGCCGGCCCGCAGCAGGAGCTTCGAGGCGCGCGACTTCGGCTGTGTGTCCGTTGCGGACACCAGTTGCTCGCCGAAGGGCTCAAATCCAGTGCGTTCCATGGCTGCCGATCCACCAATTTCTGGCGGAAATGTCGTCGTTTCGGCTGCAAACAGCAATGGAAGCGATTGGCGTTTTTGCGCTCGGAAGGGGAAACTCCTTCCTCCTGACAGGACCGCGGCAATAGTTTTCTTCTTTCCGCCTATTTGGACACCGCCGCTCCGGTCACAACGCCTTCACCGCGTCGGGATTCCCCGAGGGCTCGGGAGCACGGCGGCAGCGCCATCTTCCAGTCGGTTGATGGCGCCGCACCGACGATGGCCCATCTCGCTACGCCGCCAGTCCGCTCTCTACTGGCGCAAACTCCAGCCCCAGACTCTCCGCCACCGCCTTGTTCGTCACCCGGCCGCGATGCACGTTGAGCCCGTTGCGCAGATGCGGATTCTCCAAGATGGCCGCAAATCCCTTGTTGGCGAGCATCAGGCCGAACGGCAGCGTGGCGTTGTTCAGGGCTTGGCTCGAGGTCACCGGCACGGCTCCCGGCATGTTGGCGACGCAATAGTGAACGACGCCGTCGACCTCGTAGGTCGGCTCCGCGTGCGTGGTCGGGTGCGAGGTCTCAAAGCAACCGCCCTGGTCGATCGCGACGTCGACCAGCACGGCTCCCGGCCGCATCGATTTCAGCATCGCACGGGTGACGAGCTTCGGCGCGCTGGCGCCGGGCACCAGCACTGCACCGATCACGACGTCGGCGGCGAACACCTCGTCCTCGACCGCCTCGATGGTGGAGAAACGGGTGCGTACGCGTCCAACAAACAGATCGTCTAGTTCGCGCAGGCGCGGGATCGAGCGGTCGATCACGGTGGCTTCGGCACCTAAGCCGGCGGCCATGCGTGCCGCCTGCGTTCCGACCACGCCGCCGCCGAGCACGACGACGCGTGCCGGCTGCACGCCGGGCACGCCGCCGAGCAGCAGGCCGCGGCCGCCGCTGGAACGCTTGAGCGCGGCGCCGGCGGCCTCGATGGCGAGGCGGCCGGCGACTTCGCTCATCGGGGCGAGCAGCGGGAGGTGACCGCTCGCGTCCGTGACGGTTTCATAGGCGATTGCGGTGCAGCCGGAAGCAAGCAGGCCCTTGGCCTGGTCGGGATCCGGCGCAAGATGAAGGTAAGTAAAAAGGATCTGGCCTTCGCGAAGCTGAGCCCATTCGCTCTTCTGCGGCTCCTTCACCTTCACGATCATGTCGGACTTTGCAAAGATCTCGCGAGCGGTCTCGGCAATGGACGCCCCTGCCCGCCGGTACACCTCGTCGGACGCACCAATGCCGCTGCCGGCGCCGCTCTCGACCGTCACCTGGTGCCCGGCGGCAACGTATTCGCGGACCGCACCTGGGGTGAGCCCGACCCGATATTCCTGCACCTTGATCTCCTTCGGGACTCCGACGCGCATCTTGATCTCCCTCGCCAATGCTTTGATTCCATTGTTGATCGTAGCGAGAGGGTCGGTTTGGTTTCGTGCAAATATCCGCTACCTTGGCAGCGCCCGCGCCGGTTTCCGGCGCGAAATGGTCCTTTGACGCTGGAAACGAAACCTTGGCCCTCGACCGGAAAGATCTCGCCATCCTCGCGGAACTCACGACCAATGCGCGAGCCAGCCACACCGAGCTTGCCAACAAGATCGGCTTGTCGAGCACGGCGCTGGCGCGGCGGCAGAAGGCGCTGGAGGATGACGGCTACATCCAGGCCTACCAGGCCGCGCTCGACCTGGCCCAGTTCGGCCTCACCACCACGGTGCTGGTCCGCATCGCGCTGGAGAGCCAGAGCGACGAGGCACTGAAGGCGTTCGAGGCAGAGGTGACGAAATGCCCCTCTGTCGTGCGCTGCTTCCTGATGTCGGGGACGGACGACTACATCCTGATCGTGCTCGCCCGCGACATCCAGGATTTCGAGCGCATCCATCGCACCGAGCTGTCCCGCCTGCCCCGCGTCGCGCGGGTGCAATCGAGCTTCGCGCTGCGCGAGATCGTCAACCGCGCGGTGCCGACCGTGGTGTTCGGCGAGACGAAGCGCTGATCTCGTAAATCCAATCGGGAGAACCGATTGGGAACCAAGCAACTCGTCATCCGTTGGGCGCTATCGGCCAGCGGCGGCAACGCAGTCTCGCGTCATTTGCACAATTTGCCCGGCTCGGCCTTTCCGCAGGGAAATACACCATGGCCGACCTTACGATCCCCGAACGCATTCCGATCAACCTCGTCGTCAATGGCGAAAGCCGCGCGCTCGAGGTCATGCCATGGACCACGCTTCTGGATGCGCTACGTGACCGTCTGCAACTGACCGGCACCAAAAAAGGCTGCGATCACGGCCAATGCGGTGCCTGTACCGTGCTGATCGACGGAAGACGGGTCAATTCCTGCCTGACCCTGGCCGTCATGAAGGATGGCGCCGAGATCACGACCATCGAAGGCTTGGCCAGGGACGGCGCGCTGCATCCTCTGCAACAGGCCTTCATCGACCACGATGCCTTTCAGTGCGGTTATTGCACGCCGGGGCAGATTTGCTCTGCCGCGGGCCTGTTGGCCGAAGGCCGTGCGCGCGATGCGGATGAGATCCGGGAGCTGATGAGCGGAAACCTCTGTCGCTGCGGTGCCTACCTCAACATCGTGGCTGCGATCGAGCAGGCAATGAGCCGGTCATGAACAACTTCCAATATTCCCGCGCAACCGATGTTGCCGACGCCATCCGCCTGCTCGCCGCCGATCCCGGTGCGAAGTTGATCGCCGGCGGCACCAACCTGATCGATCTGATGAAGGAGAACGTCGAACGGCCCTCCCGGCTGATCGACATCTCCCGCCTGCCGCTCCGCGACGTCGAGGAGACGGCGGACGGCGGTCTGCGCATCGGCGCCTTGGTGCCGAATTCGGACCTCGCCTACCACCCGTTGATCGAGCAGCGCTATCCCCTCCTTGCCAGCGCCATCCTGGCCGGCGCCTCCGCGCAACTGCGCAACATGGCCTCGGTCGGCGGCAATCTGATGCAACGTACGCGCTGCCCCTACTTCTATGACACCACGACACCCTGCAACAAGCGAAGCCCCGGCACGGGCTGCTCGGCCCTCGATGGCCTCAACCGCAACCATGCCATCCTCGGCACCAGCAACTCCTGCATCGCGACCAATCCATCCGACATGAGCGTGGCGCTGGCCGCGCTCGGCGCGCTCGTGCATATCGCACGCCCCTCGGGGCAGCGCACCATCGCGCTGACGGATTTCCATCGGCTTCCCGAGGACAAGCCTCATCTCGATACCAATCTCGGCAGCTGCGAGATCATTATCGCCATCGAGCTGCCGCCGCACGGCTTTGCCCGGAACTACAGCTATCTGAAGATCCGCGACCGGCTGTCCTACGCCTTTGCTCTGGTCTCGGTCGCGGCCGCGGTCGACCTGGAGGGCAACGCGATCAGCGAAGCGCGCCTTGCGCTCGGTGGCGTGGCCCACAAGCCCTGGCGAAGCCTCGAGGCCGAAGCCGCATTGCGCGGTCAGGCGGCAACACCGGATCATTTCGGGCGCGCCGCCGACCTGCTGCTGCAGGGAGCGACGGCACGCTCCCACAACGGGTTCAAGATCGACCTGGCGCGCCGAGCCGTCGTGCGTGCGCTGATGCAGGCCGCAAGCGCCACGCCGCAATCACAAGCTCACAAGAAGATCGCATGAGGACCCGATGAACGCCTATGTCGGAACACCAACGTCGCGCGTCGACGGCCGCGCCAAGGTCACCGGGGCCGCCAAATATGCCGGCGAATTCGCAGCAGACGGTCTCCTTCACGGCTTCGTGGTCGAGGCCAGCATCGCGCGCGGGCGCATCGCTCGTCTCGACACCAGCGAGGCGCTGAAGGTGAAGGGCGTGGTCGACGTGCTCACGCATGAACATCGGCCGCCCCTCGCCGACAAGGACGAAGCCTGGAAGGATGAGGTGGCGCCGGAGAAGGGCTCGCCGTTCCGGCCGCTCTATGATGAGAGGGTCAAGTTCAACGGCCAGCCGATCGCACTGGTCGTCGCGGAGGACTGGGAGATCGCCAAGTTCGCCGCAACCCGCGTTCGCGTCGAATATGAGCAGGAGGCGTTTTCGACCGATCTTGAATCCGAACGCGGCAAGGCCGAGAAAGTGGATCAACCGCACAAGCCGCGTGGTGATGCCGCAGCAGCCCTGACGCGCGCGGCCGTGCGCCACGAGGCGGATTACGTCATTCCGACCGAGCACCACAACCCCATGGAGCTCTTCGCGACGACAGCCGTCTGGAACGGCAGTGGCGGGCTCACGGTCTACGACAAGACGCAGGGCGTCCAGAACGTCCAGAAGTTTCTCTGCAGTGTTTTCGGCAAGGAACCGGACGACATCCGCGTGATCTCGCCCTATGTCGGCGGCGCCTTCGGCTCGGGCCTGCGGCCGCAGCACCAGGTGGTGCTGGCAACCCTTGCCGCGCTCGCACTGAAGCGGTCCGTCCGGGTCGTGCTGACGAGGCAACAGATGTATGGCCTGGGCTATCGTCCCATGACCATCGAGCGCGTTGCGCTCGGTGCAAAGCCGGACGGCACCCTCGATGCGATCACCCACGAAGCCATCGCCGTGACCTCACGCTATGAGGATTTTTCGCGCAACGATACGGGCTGGGCCGAGCAGCTTTACAAGAGTCCCAACAGCAACTTTTCCCATAAGCTGGTCGACCTCGACGTTTCGACGCCCTCCGACATGCGCGCGCCGGGTGCGGCAACGGGCGTGTGCGCACTCGAATGCGCCATGGACGAATTGGCCGTCGCGCTGAAGCTCGATCCGGTCGAGCTGCGCCTGAGGTGCTACTCGGATCGCGACCAGAGCCAAGGCCTGCCTTACACCAGCAAGCAGTTGCGCGAGTGCTACGCCCGCGGCGCCGAAGCGTTCGGCTGGAGCCGGCGTAATCCGGCGCCGCGTTCCATGCGAGACGGCAAGGAACTCGTCGGCTGGGGCATGGCGACTGGGGTGTGGGAAGCGCTGCAGATGCCGGTCGCCGTCCGCATCGTGCTGACGGCCAACGGCCATGCCGAGGTCTCCTGCGCCGCGTCCGATATCGGCACCGGCACGTACACCATCGTGGCGCAGGTCGCGGCCGATGCCCTCGGGCTGCCGATCGAGAATATCAGCGTCCGGCTCGCCGATTCGACCTTGCCGCAAGCCCCCGTCGAGGGCGGCTCCTGGATGGCGGCATCAAGCGCGCATGCGGTCTTGGGAGCGGCCGAAGAAATTCGCTGGGAACTCGCACGTCTTGCCAAGGCCATGCCGGGCTCACCGCTCGCTGACCTCGACGCCGCCAACGTCACCCTGACTGACGGCATGATCGCCAGCAGCGACGGTCGCGGGGCCGCTGTCTCGATTGCGGATGTCATGCGCCACAGCAAGCTCGAGCGGATCGAAAAGGAGAAGCTCAACCAATTCGCGGAGGATAAATCGCATGCCCGCAACACACATTCGGCGGTCTTCGCGGAGGTGAAGATCGACGAGGAGCTGGGAATTATCCGCGTCACCCGGATCGTGAATGCGGTCGCGGCCGGGCGCATCCTGAACACCAAGACCGGCCGCAGCCAGATCATGGGCGGGGTGGTCTGGGGTATTGGAATGGCGCTGCACGAGGAAACGGTGATGGATCACCGCTTCGGCCGCATCATGAACGCGAACATTGCCGAATACCACATTCCCGTGAACGCCGACGTCCACGACATTGACGTCATTTTCGTCGACGAGCCCGACGAGCGCATCAACCGGTTGGGAATCAAGGGGCTCGGCGAGATCGGCATCGTCGGCGTCCCGGCCGCAATTGCGAACGCCGTCTATCATGCCACCGGCAAGCGCATCCGGCGCTTCCCGATCACACTGGACAAGCTGCTGGAGTGAAGCGTCAGGCTAACCTTGCCGCAGCACTCGGGCATGTCATCCAGATGTCATCGAATGTGCAGAGAGCTGTATCTTCCTGCACATTCGGGACCTGCCATGGACTATTTCAAGCGCTTCAACTTCCTGTTCGCCGCCCCTGTGTTCGATGCCGACGATCTCGAAGGCGTCCGCTTCAACCAGATCATCGAGGAGATCCAGCGCTCCGGCTTCGAGGTGGTCCGGGCCCGCAAGCTGGAGGATGCCGAGATGGCGGTGCAGACCGATGCCGCGATCGGCTGCATGGTGGTGGACTGGGGCAAGAAGGGCCTGGAAGGCAAGACCTCGGCGCTGATCAATCTGATGCGCCGCCGCGGCCTCGACTTCCCGATCATCCTCCTGATCCGCCGCAAGCGGTTCGAGGATTTGCCGGTCGAGGTGCTCGATTTCATCGACGGCTATGTCTTCCTGTCCGAGGAGACGCCAACCTTCATCGCAAAGAACCTGATCAGCCGGCTGAAGCAATATGCCGAGACGCTGAAGACGCCGTTCTTCGGCGCGCTGGTCGACTATGCCGAGGAAGGCAACCAGCTCTGGACCTGCCCGGGCCACAATGGCGGCGTGTTCTACAACCGCAGCCCGATCGGGCGCGTGTTCGTCGAGCATCTCGGCGAGTCCGTGTTCCGCGACGACCTCGACAATTCCGTGCTCGACCTCGGCGACCTCCTCACCCATGAGGGCCCGGCGCTGAGGGCGCAGAAAGAAGCGGCGGCGATCTTTGGGGCGGAAAAGACCTATTTCGTGCTCAACGGCACCTCGACCTCGAACAAGGTCGCGCTGGGCGCCCTCGTCACCGACGGCGATCTCGTGCTGTTCGACCGCAACAACCACAAGGCCGCCCATCACGGCGCGCTGATGATCAATGGCGGCATCCCGGTCTATGTGCCGACCGTTCGCAACGCCTGGGGACTGATCGGCCCGATGCGCTGGGACCGGCTCGAAGAGAAGAGCTTGCGCGAGGCGATCCGCAACCATCCCCTGGTGAACGATCGCGACGCTTGGCGCAAGGAGCGGCCGTTCCGTGTCGCCGTGGTCGAGCAGTGCACATATGACGGCTCGATCCACAGCGCCGAGATGATCATCAAGCGTATCGGCCATCTCTGCGACTACATCCTGTTCGACGAGGCTTGGGCCGGCTTCATGAAATTCCACCCCCTTTATGCCGGCCGCTTCGCCATGGGGCTGGTAAATCTCTCGCCCGACGCCCCCGGCATCATCGCGACGCAGTCGACGCACAAGCAGCTGGCAAGCTTCTCGCAGGCCTCGCAGATCCACATCAAGGACCGCCATATCCGCGGCCAGAAGCGTCGCGTCGAGCACCGCCGCTTCAACGAGAGCTTCATGCAGCACGCCTCGACCTCGCCGTTCTACCCGCTGTTCGCCTCGCTCGACGTCGGCGCACAGATGATGAAGGGCCGCTCCGGCGAAGTGCTGTGGGACGACACGATCCGGCTCGGCATCGAGCTGCGCAAGAAGATCCGCGCGATGCGCCAGGAGTTCGAGGAGAAGGAGCAGAACCCGGATCGCCGCTGGTTCTTCGAGCCCTTCGTTCCCGATCGCGTCGCCATTGCCGATGTCAGCCGTCCCGGCGCGGCGCATAACGTCGCCTGGGAGACTCTCTCGACCGACGAGCTCGCCACCAACCCCGCGCTGTGGCAGCTCTCCCCGGATACCAACTGGCACGGCTTTCCCGATCTCGCGGAAGGCTTTGCCATGACCGATCCGAACAAGCTGACGCTGCTCACGCCCGGGTTCGATCGTGCGACGGGAGCTTATGCCGAGCACGGCATTCCCGCGCCGGTCGTCGCGCAATATCTGCGCGAGAACCGCATCGTCCCCGAGAAGAACGACCTCAATTCCCTGCTCTTCCTGCTCACGCCCGGCGTCGAGGCGAGCAAGGCGGGCACGCTGATCTCCGGCCTCGTCGCGTTCAAGCGACTGCACGACGACAATGCGCTGCTCGCCGACGTCATCCCCGAATTCTATCAGAGGCGGCAGGCGCGCTACGCCGGTGCACGGCTGCGTGACCTCTGCGGCGAGATGCACCGTTTCTTCCGCACCGCCGATGTCAGCGCGCTCCAGGCGCGGCAGTTCATGCCCGAGCATATGCCCGAGATAGCGATGTCGCCCCGCGATGCCGCGCGCTATCTGTTCAAGAACGACGTCGACTACCTCCCGATCGAGGCGATCGCGGGCCGAATCGCGACCACGCCGTTCGTGGTCTACCCGCCCGGCATCGCCACCATCGTGCCCGGCGAGCGGCTGACGGAACGAGCCAAGCCCATGATCGATTATCTCAAGATGTTCGAGACCTGCTTCAACACATTTCCGGGCTTCGACGTCGAGATCCAGGGCGTCTACAAGGAGGTCGATGCGAATGGGCGCATCGGGCTCTACACTTATGTCGTGACCGAGTAGGTGCCGATGAACGAAGCAGCTGCGCGCGCGAGCGATGAACCCGTCCTGGTTCGGCCATCACGCGAAAGCGACATCGAGGCGATGCTGGCGATCTACCGCCATCACGTCCGCAGCGGCGTGCCGCGCGATGTCGAAGGAACCGGTGCGCCGGAGCCGGACGATCTGCGCGACCGGCGCAAGAACCTGAAGCAGACCCGCCTGCCGCATCTGGTTGCGACCTGGCGCGGCGAGGTCGTCGGCTATGCCTATGCCGTGCTGTTCCGCAAAAGGCCGGCCTATCGCTACACCGCCAAGCACTCGATCTACGTCCATCACGCCCATCTCGGCCGCGGGGTCGGACGGCTGTTGCTGCAGGAATTGATCGACGCCTGCGCTGCGGCCGGCTTCCGCCAGATGATCGGCTATATCGATGCCGATAACGCGCCCTCGCTGAAGCTGCACGAGCGGTTCGGCTTCGCGCGCGCCGGCCTGCTCAGCGGCGTTGCCTACCGCCACGGCCGCTGGTCCGACACCGTCATGGTGCAACGCTCGCTCGGCGCGGGGACGACGACGCCCCCGCCCGTCACGGCACCCGGGCGCTAGTCGCTACGACGGGAAGTCGGCGGGTCTGACATGGATGCGGTCGGCATGCAGTGACCAGTGATGCAACGCCTGGTCCTTGCAGAACCTCGCTTTCGCCCGTTCCCTGGCCTCGTCCTCGTCGGCGGCGTCGATCTCGAGCGTGCCCTGGCAGACCTCGCATTGCCGGCCGTATTCGCCGAGCACGTCCTTCATGAACCTGACGACATAAGTTGACATGGGACCTCCCTGCCTGCCCGCCGGCACTCTAGTCCCATTTAGGCCGGACGGGGAAAGGAGATTTTGACGCGGATCAAGGCTTGTCCAGTCCCGGCGGAAGATTCGTTGCGGAACCTGCCGCGCGGGTTTATGGGCAAATGCCGGTCGCCAATGAGGAACTTGCCTTGCACTTTGTCTCCGATACCGAAGTCACGAAGGCTCTGACCTTTCCGATCCTGATTGCGGCCCTCGAAGAAGCGCATCGCCGGCCGAAGATGGAGGTGCTGGACGCGTTCCTTGGAGACGAGAGGGGGCAATACGTCATCCGCAGCGCCGTCGATTCCGGCCGATACATGGCCAGCAAGATGTTCACCAGCTTTCCGGCCAATCTGGCCGAAGGCAGGATGCCGGCGGTGCAGGCCGTGTGCGTGCTGTTCGACGGCACCAACGGCCGGCCGCTGGCGGCGATGGACGGGACCGAGATCACGCATTGGCGCACCGCAGCCGACTCCGCGTTGGCCACGAAACTGCTCGCCCCGCCCAATCCCGAGACGCTGCTCTGCGTCGGGGCCGGCGAGATGTCCGAATGGCTGATCCGGGGTCATCGCACCGTGCGGCCGTCACTGGAGCGCGTGCTGATCTGGAATCGCAGCCCGGATCGGGGCATGGATCTCGCTCAGCGCTTGGCGAAGGCCGGCATCAAGGCGGAAGCAATCACGGATCTCGACGCCGCGACGCGCGAGGCCGATGTCATTACCACCTGCACCCGCGCGCATCAGCCGCTGATCAAGGGCCGCAATCTGCGGCCGGGCACGCATCTGGACCTCGTCGGCGGCTACACACCGCAAACCCGGGAGGCTGATGACGAGGCGGCCAAGCGCTCCCGCGTCTTCGTGGACCGGCGGGAATCCGCCTTCCACGGCGTCGGCGACATCCTGCAGCCGATCGCGAGCGGCGCGATCAGCGAGGCGGACGTCCTCGGCGACCTCTACGACCTCGTCGGCGGCCTTGTGCAGGGGCGAACGTCACCGTCCGACATCACGTTCTTCAAGAACGCGGGCGGCGGCCATCTCGACCTCATGACCTGCGAGGCCGTGTTCCAGCAGCTCGGCGCAAAGCTGGGGTAGTGGCCCAGGCTGGCGAGACACGGCCGACGTCGGCCCTCACGCCTTGATGTCGAGGAGCGTGTCTTGCGTCTCGGCGTAGGCCTGAATGACCTTCGCATTGGCAACAAAGCTGTATTTTGCGGTCACCAGCTGAGCGAATTCGCTAGCAAGATCGACATTCGGCGCTGCCACCAGGCCGTCCTGGTTTGCGAAGGGAGCGCTCGGGTCGGATTGCGCGGTATAGCTCGGCGATACCGTCGATACGGTCGCAACCGTACCGCCCGGCGTCGAACCGCTCGACTGGGAGACCTGATCGACCCGCAAGGGCACGTAGGCTGCAGGAAACGTTGGAGCAATGCCCGCACCGGCCGATGCGCTCGACCCGCCTGACGCGGGTAGTGGGCCGGTCGTGCTGATGTTGGCGATATTGCTCGCCGCCACGTTCACGCGCAAACTCGCCGCAGAAAGTCCGGATGTCGCAATCGAAAGTATGCTCATGCTCCCTGATCTACAGGAGAGGTCATACGCGTTCATTCACGCCATCAGTAAAGTCCACCGCGCTCCGTTTTCATCCTGATAACCAAGGATCGGCGCGCGACTGGGCTTCGCGCGCCCTACCCCGGCGTCACGCCAAAAGCCTGCTTGAAGCGCTCGGCATAGCGCGGCCAGGCTTCGGGATTGATGATGCGCGGCGGGCGCTTGCCGTCGAGCACATCCAGCACCTGCTCGGCGGCGATCCGGCCCATGTTCTGGCGCGCCTCGATGGTGACGCCTGCCGTGTGCGGGCTCGCCAGCACGTTGTCGAACTGGAGCAGCGGATGCTCCGGCGGCGGCGGCTCCTTGGACCAGACGTCGAGGCCGGCACCGGCGATGCGCTTGTCGCGCAGCGCCTGCAGCAGCGCGTCCTCGTCGTGGATGAAGCCGCGTGCGGTGGTGATGAAATAGGCATGCGGCTGCATCAGCGCGAATTCGCGTGTGCTGATCAAGTTGCGGCTGCCCTTGTTGAGCGGGCATGAGATCGAGACGAAATCGGCGCGGCGCAACAGCTCGTCGAGCTCGACCTTCTCCCCGCCCCGCTCGGCCATCACCTCAGCCGACAAATACGGATCGTAGGCAAGCACTGTCATGCCGAGCAGGCCCTTGCACAAGGCGGCGATGCGCCGGCCGACATTGCCGAGGCCGATGACGCCGACGGTCTTGCCCTCGACCTCGTTGCCGACGAGATCGTTGCGGTTGACGTCGCGCTCGCGGCGCAGCCGGCGATCCGACTGGATGATGCGCTTGGACAGCGTCAGCATCATCGCCAGCGCGTGCTCGGCGACCGAATGGGCGTTGCCGCCGGACTGGTTGACGACTACGACGCCTGCCTCCGTGCAGGCCTCGACGTCGACGGGATCGAAGCCGGCACCGTTGCTGGAGACCAGCAGCAAATTCGGCGTCCGCTTCAGGAAGGCGGCATCGACATGGAAATGCGGGGCGAGCTCATCGCGGGCGGCGCCGACCTGGTAGACGTGGGCAGCGCCGAGGAGCGGGCCATAAACATCCTCAGGGCTTCCATTTTCGATGCGATCGACCCGCACGTCGGACCGCGCCTTCAGGATGTCGATATAGATCGGATTGGCCAAATAATTGGAGTAGACGACGCGCTTGTTGTTGACGGACATCAGGACCCTTCCGGCTCGTTCGCGGGAGGTCCGCACGGTCAGCGCGATGCGCGCCCTCCTATGCCCCCTCCCGTGTTCTGGTTGTCGCCGCTTATGCCATGGCGGTGCCGGCCACGGCAGGCCTGCTGGCGCAGATCACGGTGACGGCGCGGACATGTTGACAATCCCGCTGCCCGCGTCAAGTTCGGCAGACCGCCGCGACGGCAAGAACCAAGAAGCATGCGCGGCCCCAGGGAGAGCGCGATGGCGATTGCGGAACAGCAGCCGCAGGGGAGCAGCGACGGAAGCTGGCACGGCATCGTCCTGCAAACCTTGAAGCGGAACGAGATCAACCTGATCCCTTACGTGCCGGACCGCGTGCTGACGCCGCTGATCAAGAACCTGCACGCCGATCCCTTCTTCACCACTTTCGCGACCGCCCGTGAGGAAGAGGCCGTCGGCATCGTCGCCGGCGCCTGGATGGGCGGTCGGCGCGGCGCGGTGCTGATGCAGACCTCCGGCTTTGCGACGCTCGCAAACGTGCTGGCCTCGCTCGCAGTGCCCTACCAGATTCCGCTGATCATGCTCGTCTCTGAGCGCGGCACGCTCGGCGAATTCAACTACGGCCAGTCCCTGGTCTGCCGCACCATGCGACCGGTGCTGGATTCGCTGGCGCTGGAGCATCACACCATCACCCGGCTCGACGAGCTCGAATTCATCACCGACCGCTCGATCAAGCAGGCCGTCACCACGCAGGCGCCGGTGGCGTTGATCCTCAACCCGCTGCTGACGGGCGGCAAGGTCTTCGACAAGTGAGGCCGGCGATGAACACTGGCAACACCAAGGTGATGAACCGCTTCGACGTCACCTCGCGGCTGATCGCGAAGCTGAAGCACGAGGAAGCCGTGATCGGCGGCATCGGCAACACCAATTTCGACCTGTGGGCCGCCGGCCACCGCCCGCAGAACTTCTACATGCTGGGCAGCATGGGACTCGCCTTTCCGATCGCGCTCGGCGTCGCGCTGGCGCAGCCCGACCGCCGCGTCTTCGCGCTGGAAGGCGACGGCTCGCTCCTGATGCAGCTCGGTGCGCTCTCGACGATTGCAGCCTTGAAGCCGAAGAACCTCACGATGATCGTGATGGACAACGGCATCTACCAAATCACCGGGGCGCAGCCGACGCCGGCAGCGAACGTTGCCGACATCGTCGCCATTGCCATTGGCTCTGGTCTTGCGAGCAGCGCCTGGGCCGCGGACGAGGAAGATTTCGAGCGGCTGGTCGACGACGCCATGGCCGCTTCCGAGCCGAGCCTGATCGCGGTCAGGATCGACGACAAGCCCGGCGTGGGCACCACCCGGCGCGACCCCGTGCAGATCCGGGAACGCTTCATGCATGGCCTCGGCGTGCGCGATCCGCTTTAACATTTTTGTCATTAACTACACGGCGATCTGATACGAGCCTCGCGACAACCCGACCAAATTCGTGCTAAGCGACCCGGATGTTCATTCGTACCTTTGCCTGGCTGCTCGCCGCTGCCGTTACGTTCGCCACCCTCGGTCCTCCCGGCCTTCGCCCCCATTCCGACCTCGGTCAGGACGGCGAACATGCGCTTGCCTTCGTCATGGTGGGATTGGCCTTCGGCCTCGCCTATCCACGCCGGCGCCTACTGAGCGCAGCGGCCGCGGTCGTCCTGATCGGCGTTCTCGAGCTGATGCAATTTTGGGCACCCGGCCGTCACGCGCGGCTGGTGGATTTTGTGGTCGATGCTGCCACCGCGTGCCTCGGCTTTGCACTCGCCGCCGCCGCAGACCGGCTACTCTCGCGCTTTCGCACCAGCTCCGCCATGACAAGCGAAGGCCCCGCGGAGTGATGCTCCGCAGGGCCCTGCTCAGCACAAAGAATTGCGTCGATCAGTCGATGATCTTGACCACGCGGCGTGTGCGCGGCTCGACGATCACCCGGCGATCGTTCACGACCGCATAGCGATATTCGGTGTAGTTCGGCACGGGCCGCAGCACCACGGTCGGAGGCAGCGGCTCGCCGACCACGACGCGCTCCTGGACCACGACGGAGTCGCTGCGAGGAATTCCGCCGAGGACCGCATTCGGAATTTCGAGACCGGCGCCGACGGCTGCACCCACGGTGCCGCCAACCATTGCACCGATCGGGCCGCCGATGTCGCCACCTGCACGCGCGCCGTCCCTGGCGCCCTGTTCGGTCGTCGACTGAGCAAAGGCTGCGCTCGACGCCAGCAGCGACGCTGCAGCCAACGTAATCGCAAGACGGGTTTTCATGGTGTTTTGTCTCCAGTGATTGTCCTGCGCCTTCAACCCGCGGGGCCGGAGCATTGTTCCGGTTCCCCTGCGACGAAAGATGCATCACTGGACAGTGTTACCGCGTAACAGTTCAGGCCCTGGCGATCTCATGCCCCGCCATCAGTTCCAGCGCCCGCACCATGGCGGAGTGATCCCAGGCCTTGCCGCCATGTGCAGTGCAGGACGAGAACAATTGCTGCGCCACCGCCGTGCTCGGCAGCGACAGGCCGAGTGCACGCGCACCTTCGAGCGCGAGATTGAGATCCTTCTGGTGCAGCTCGATGCGGAAGCCAGGATCGAAATTGCGCTTCACCATGCGCTCGCCATGCACCTCCAGAATTCGCGAGGACGCGAAGCCGCCCATCAGCGCCTTGCGCACCAGCGCGGGATTCGCACCGGCCTTGGATGCGAACAACAGGGCCTCGCTCACGGCTTCGATGGTGAGCGCGACGATGATCTGGTTGGCAACCTTTGTCGTCTGCCCGTCGCCGTTGGCGCCGACATGCGTGACGTTCTTGCCCATCTTGTCGAAGATTGGCTTCATGGTGCCAAAAGCCCGCTCGGGCCCGCCGACCATGATGGTGAGGCTCGCCGCCTTGGCGCCGACCTCCCCGCCCGACACCGGCGCATCGAGATAATCGGCGCCGAGCGCCTCGATCTTTTTTGCAAACTCCTTCGTCGCCAGCGGCGAGATCGAGCTCATGTCGACGACGATCTTGCCCTTGGAGATGCCGCTAGCGACACCCTCCTTGCCGAACAGCACGGCCTCCACATGCGGCGTATCCGGCACCATGATGATGACCGCGTCCGCCTGCTCCGCGACCTCCCTGGCCGATGTGCAGGCGATGCCGCCCGCGGACATCAGCTCCGGCGCGATCGGAGCAACGTCACGCAGAAGCACCCGATGGCCCGCAGCCAGCAGATGGCCGGCCATCGGCCGTCCCATGGTGCCAAGTCCGATGAAGCCGATGTTGGTCATGTCTGATTTCTCACAGTTGGAGTAGCAAAACTCATCCGCGCACTCGGTGCACCTCTCCCGCTAGCGGGAGAGGGAGCGCACCGCCGACGTGGCAATATTCTCAGGTCTCAAACGTCTGTGCCGCATGCCACGACAGGCCCTCCAGCGTCGTGGTGCGCGGCTTGTATTCGCAGCCGATCCAGCCGCGATAGCCGATCGCGTCGAGGTGGCGGAACAGGAAGGGATAGTTGATCTCGCCGGTGCCGGGCTCGTGACGGCCGGGATTGTCGGCAAGTTGGACGTGAGCGATCTGAGGCAGATATTCCTGCATGGTGCGGGCGAGATCGCCCTCCATGATCTGCATGTGGTAGATGTCGTACTGGATGAAGAGGTTGTTCGATCTCACCTCGGAGATCAGCTGCACCGCCTGCTCGGTGCCGTTGAGGAAGAAGCCGGGAATGTCGAGCGTGTTGATGGGCTCGACCAATAGCTTGATGTTCTCTCGCGCCAGCGTCGAAGCTGCAAAACGCAGATTCCCGACCAGCGTCTCCCGAAGCTCGTGCGGATCGGCGTCGACAGGGGCGATGCCGACGAGGCAGTTGAGCTGCTCGCAATCGAGCGCCCTGGCATAATCGATCGCGCGGAACACGCCGTCGCGGAATTCGGCGATGCGGTCGGGCAGGATCGCAATGCCGCGCTCGCCCCCCGCCCAGTTGCCGGCGGGGAGATTGTGCAGCACCTGCGTCAAGCCATGCGCCTCGAGCTGCTCGCGCAGCTGCGCCTTCTCGAAATCATAGGGGAAGAGATATTCGACCCCGGCAAAGCCCGCCGCCTTCGCCGCCGCAAAGCGGTCGAGGAACGGCATCTCGTTGAAGAGCATGGTGAGATTGGCGGCAAATTTCGGCATGGTGCTTCTTCCCCCTATTCCGCCGGCTGCAGCACGCGCGTGGTCTCGACTTCGTCGAGCGGAAGGTCCAGCACCTCCTCGAACTCGACGATGTTGTCGATCTCCGTGCCCATCGCGATGTTGGTGACCCGTTCGAGGATGAACTCGACCACCACAGGCACGCGGTGCTTGGCCATCAATTCGCGGGCGGTCGCAAACGCTGCCTGCGTGTCCTTCGGGTCGGTGACGCGGATGGCCTTGCAGCCGAGGCCTTCGGCGACCGCGACATGGTCGACGCCGTAGACGCCGATCTCGGGCGCGTTGATGTTCTCGAAGGAGAGCTGGACGTGATAGTCCATGTCGAAGCCGCGCTGGGCCTGTCGGATCAGGCCGAGATAGGAATTGTTCACGACGACGTGGATGTAGGGCAGATTGAACTGCGCGCCGACCGCGAGCTCCTCGATCAGGAACTGGAAATCGTAGTCGCCGGAGAGCGCGACGATCTCGCGCTCCGGGCACGCCGCGCGCACGCCGAGCGCGGCCGGCAGCGTCCAGCCGAGCGGCCCCGCCTGCCCGGCATTGATCCAGTTGCGGGGCTTGTAGACGCCGAGGAACTGCGCGCCGGCGATCTGCGACAGGCCGATCACGGTGACATAGGTGGTGTCGCGGCCGAACGCCTTGTTCATTTCCTCGTAGACGCGCTGCGGCTTGATCGGGACGTTGTCGAAATGGCTCTTGCGCAGCATCGTCTTCTTGCGGTCGCGGCAGGCCGCAGGCCACGCCTGGCGCTCGCGGAGCCTGCCTGACCGCCGCCACTCCCTGGCGACGGCGACGAACAGTTCGAGCGCGGCCTTTGCGTCCGAGACGATGCCGAGATCGGGATTGAACACGCGCCCGATCTGCGTCGGCTCGATGTCCACGTGAACGAATTTGCGACCCTTGGTGTAGGTCTCGACCGAGCCGGTGTGGCGGTTGGCCCAGCGATTGCCGATGCCGAGCACGAAGTCGGACTCCAGCAGCGTGGCATTACCATAGCGGTGGCTGGTCTGGAGACCCACCATGCCGGCCATCAGCACGTGATCATCGGGGATCGCGCCCCATCCCATCAGCGTCGGCACGACGGGTATGTTGGCGATTTCGGCGAACTCGACCAGCAGGTCCGAGGCGTCGGCGTTGATGATGCCGCCGCCCGCGACGATCAGCGGCCGTTCGGCGGCGTTGAGCATCTCCAGCGCCTTCTCGACCTGCTTGCGCGTCGCGGCGGGCTTATAGACCGGCAGCGGCTCGTAGGTCTCGTCATCGAATTCGATCTCGGCGAGCTGTACGTCGAGGGGCATGTCGATCAGCACCGGCCCCGGCCTGCCTGAGCGCATCACGTGAAAGGCTTGGCTGAACACTCGCGGCACCAGCGCCGGCTCACGTACCGTCAGTGCCCACTTCGTGACAGGCTTTGCAATCGACTCGATGTCGACCGCCTGGAAATCCTCCTTGTAGAGCCGCGCGCGCGGCGCCTGCCCGGTGATGCAGAGGATCGGGATGGAATCGGCGATCGCGGAGTAAAGACCGGTGATCATGTCGGTGCCAGCCGGCCCGGAGGTGCCGATACAGACCCCGATATTGCCGGCCTTGGCGCGCGTATAGCCTTCGGCCATGTGCGAAGCGCCCTCGACATGGCGCGCCAGGATGTGGCGGATCGAGCCGCGCTTCTTCAGCGCCGAGTAAAGCGGATTGATTGCAGCGCCGGGAACACCGAAGGCCGTCGATATACCTTCCTTCTCCAGGATACGCACGGCCGCATCGACAGCTCGCATCTTCGCCATATCGGACCTCGCTCAAATTGCGTCAGCGAGCGAGATCATCAGATACGCAGAAGCCGATCTCAACGAGACCGATTTTATTTTCCACGATGCGGCAACCACGAGAAAATCGTGGACGTGTCAATCGGTTAGATCAACAGATGCGTGAAAGCAGCTCACTCGAACAGCGGCGCCAGCTGCATCTGCGGCACCAGCACGAGTCCCTTATCGGTGATGCGAATTTCCGGAATGACCGATAGCGGAATCAAATTGAAGCCCATGTACGGGATGGTGCAGCCGGCCTCGGCCCATTCCTTCTTCAGCACCTTCACCTCTTCCGCCACTTCGGTGACACGCTTGCCGGACAGGAGTCCTGCGATCGGCAGCGGAACCAGCGCCCTCACCTCGCCGTCGGCGACGACGCAGACGCCGCCCTGCCGCTCCTTGATGGCGGCGATGGCGACCTGCATGTCGCCCTCGTTGGTGCCAGCGACGATGAGATTGTGGCTGTCGTGTCCGACGCTGGAGGCGACCGCGCCGCGCTTCAGGCCGAAATCCTTCAGGAGCCCATGGGCAACGTTCCCGGCGGATTTGCCATGACGCTCGACCACGGCGACGAAGCAGAGACCGTAGCGCGCGAACAGCGACGGCCAGTCTTTTGCGGGTTCGATCTCCACTTTCTCGTGGATCAGCGTGATGCCAGGCAGCGCGGTCTTGATGGCGTTGACGGTGCAGGCCTTCGCGGGCAATTCGGGCGTCAGCTTCATCGTCTGCGGCAGCTTGACGGTCGCATAGGCTCCCTTGGGATATTGGTAGCGATGCGACAGCGCCTGATCGAGACGCGGGGTGATCTTGCCGTGCTCGACCACGAGCTCGCCTCCATACCAGGTGCATTGTGGCTCGAGCTGATCGTCCATCAGCACGAGATCGGCGCGGCGGCCGCCGCCAAGCCCGCCGATATCGCCTTCCATCCCGAAGCGGGTCGCGCCATGCAGAGAGCCCATTGACCAGGCCTGCTCGGGCGACATCCCCGCCTTCACGGCCTCGCGCACCACCCAGTCGAGACCGAACAGCAGGAGATCGTCGGCATCGCGATCGTCGGTGCAAACGGTGGTGCGCTTGTGCGAGGCCCCGAGCTCGGTGATCGTTCGGATCGCTTGCGGCAGCGAATGCCAGGGCGTGGTCGGCGGTCCCCCGCGCAAAAACACCCAAACGCCGGCATCGAGCAGGTCATCGGCGATGTCGCGGTCGATCGCCTCATGGGTGTCGGTGACGCCGGATGCCGCATAGGCCGCAACGAATTCGCGGCCGTAGACATGCCCGGAAACGGGACGCCCCCGCTTTAAGGCTGCGGAGAGGATGGCATGGCTGCGCTCGTCGCCCATCGTGACAGGCACGAAATCCATCTTCTCGCCAAGCGCCACCGCTTCGGGCCAGCGATCGAACAGACCGGCGATCTTGTCCGGCGTGAGGTCGCCGCCCGCCGTCTCCAGTTCAGCCGAGGTCGCGGGAACCGTGCTCGGCACGGTCAAGAAGATCGACAGCGGCGCCTCGCGCGCATCTTCCAGCATCGCCTCCACACCGGCGACGTCCATGACGTTGCCGATCTCGTGGCTGTCGCAGAAGATCGTGGTGGTGCCGTTCAGCAACGCAGCCTCGGCATAGGCGCAGGCCGTCACCATCGAGGATTCGATGTGGATGTGCGGATCGACGAGGCCGGGCGCGATGATGCCACCGGCGGCGTCATACAGCGGAACATCGCTCCAGGCTTTCTTGGCTGTGCCTGCCGGTTTCACCGCCGCGATGCGGCCGCCTGTGATCCAGACTTCCCGCCCCTGATGAATGCGCTCCGAATAGGTCGAGAGCACCCGCGCCCCCGTGACGACGAGATCCGGCGCGACGCGGGCCGACGCAACATCGGCCAAGCGCCGCGTCATGCTGTGCAGGGGAGCAACGGTGAAGCGGGTGAGTTTGGTCATCGGGGCTCTCACGGATATTGGACAGCCCAGCGATGGTTGCCCCCGACGGCGGCAGGGGCAACTCAAATAAAACGGCACCTTTGCTTACGCATTGGGCAAACTGGCCGTTGATGAGTTCCGCTAGTCCTCATTGGCCTTGAACCGCCCGAGCCCCTTCAAGACGAAGGGCGCGACCAGCGCGATCAGCGCGACGCCGAGGAGCGTCGCCGAGATCGGGCTCTGCAGCAGCGTCATGGGATCGCCGAGGCTGATCGCGAGCGCGCGGCGCAGCTGGCTTTCGGCAATCGGGCCCAGGATCAGGCCGACCACGACCGGCGCGATCGGGAAATCGAACCGGCGCATCAGGAAGCCGAGCACGCCGAAACCGGCGAGCATCGACAATTCCACCACCGACGGCTTTGCCGCGATGGTGCCCATGGTCGCGAACACCAGGATGCCGGCATAGAGCCAGGGCTGCGGGATCGCGAGCAGCCGCACCCACAGGCCGACCAGCGGCAGATTGAGCACCAATAGCATCATGTTGGCGATGAACAGGCTGGCGATCAGGCCCCACACGAGGTCGGGCCGCTCGGCGAACAGCAGCGGGCCCGGATTGAGACCATATTGCTGGAAGCCCGCCAGCATCATCGCGGCGGTCGCCGAAGTCGGCAGGCCCAGCGTCAAGAGCGGCACCAGCGTGCCTGCGGCGGAGGCGTTGTTGGCGGCTTCGGGCCCGGCGACCCCTTCGATCGCGCCCTTGCCGAACTCTTCGGGGTGCTTCGTCAGCCGCTTCTCAGTCGAATAGGACAGGAAGGTCGGGATCTCCGCACCGCCGGCCGGCAGCGCACCGATCGGAAAGCCGAACATGGTGCCGCGCAGCCAGGGCTTCCAAGACCGCTTCCAGTCCTCCTTGGTCATCCACAGCGAGCCGCGCACCGGCTCCAGCTTCTCCTCGGTGTGGTGGCGGCGCGATGCGACGTAGAGTGCCTCGCCCACCGCGAACAGGCCGACCGCGAGCGTTGTGACTTCAACGCCGTCGAGCAATTCAGGAACGCCGAACGCAAGCCGCGCCTGACCGGTCAACTTGTCGATGCCGACGAGACCGAGCGTCAGACCGATGAACAGGCTGGTCAGGCCGCGGATTGGGGAATCGCCGAAGGTCGCCGACACCGTGACGAAGGCAACGCACATCAGCGCGAAATAATCCTCCGGACCGAAGCGCACGGCGACATCGACCAGCCATGGCGCAAGGAAAGCCAAGCCAATGGTGGCGATGGTGCCGGCGACGAAGGAACCGATTGCGGAGGTCGCAAGCGCCGGCCCGCCGCGGCCGGCCTTGGCCATCTTGTTGCCTTCGAGCGCGGTCGCCATCGAGGCGCTTTCACCCGGCGTGTTGATGAGGATCGCTGTGGTCGATCCGCCGTACATGCCGCCATAATAGATGCCGGCGAACATGATCAGCGAACCGCCGGGGTCGAGCTTGTAGGTCACTGGCAGCAGCAGCGCGACCGTCAATGCCGGGCCGATGCCGGGCAGAACGCCCACGGCCGTGCCGAGGAACACGCCGATCAGCGCGTAAAGCAGGTTCATCGGCTGGACGGCGACCGCCATGCCGTGAGCCAGCGCGGCAAAGGTATCCATCACAGCAGTCGCTCCAGCGGGCCGGCAGGCAGGCTCAGCGTCAACAACCGGTCGAACGCGAGATAGATGAGGGTCGACATCACGAGAGCGATGATGGCGTCGATGAGGATGGCACGGCGTCCGAAGGCCGCCGAGGTCGTCACGAACAGGGCTGAGGTCGCTAGGATGAAGCCGCCGCCAAAGCCGATGATGGCGATCAGCAGCGCCAGACCGACGAGGATCAGAACCACAGGCACGGGATCGGCGCTTTCGCGTGCCGGCAGATTGCCGCGCAGTGCATCGACGAAATTGACGATCGCAAGCAGCGCAAGGCCGCAGGCGACCACGACCGGCATCGCCTCCGGCCCCATCCCGTACATCGCGGCGGATTGCAGGCCGCGCGCGTCCCAGACCAGCACGACCGCGAGCACCGCAAGCGATGCCGCGATGACGAGACCGGCGCGGTCGACGCGCCGCGGCGGCTGGACGGGATCGCCCGAGGTCATGACTTGACCAGGCCGACCGATTTCAGCACGTCGGTGACACGGGCCGTTTCCTTCTTCAGGAAGTCGGCAAAAGCATCGCCGCCGAGATAGGCATCCTCCCAGCCTTTTTGCTTGAGGATCTCTTTCCAGGCGTCAGACTTCACCATCTTCTCGACCGCATCGCTCAAGGTCTTGCGCTGCTCCGGCGTGATGCCGGGAGGCGCGACCACCGAACGCCAATTGGCGATCACGAGGTCGATGCCCTGCTCCTTGAACGTGGGGATGTCGCTGCCCGCGATGCGCTTCTCCGAGGTCACGCCGATCGCGCGCAGCTTGCCGGACTTGATCTGCCCTTCATATTCGCTGAGCCCCGAAATGCCCGCGGTGACCTTGCCGCCGAGGATCGCCGCCAGCGACTCGCCGCCGCCGGAGAACGGGATGTAATTGATCTTCTTGGCGTCGGCACCGACGGCGCCGGCGAACAAGGCCGCCATCACATGGTCGACGCCGCCGGCCGAACCGCCGGCAAAGGTGACCTTCGCGATATCGGCCTTCACCGCGGCGGCCAGATCCTGCGCAGTCTTGATCGGCGAGTTCGCGGGAACCACGATCACCTGGATTTCCTCGGTGAGGCGCGCGATCGGCGTCACCTGCTCCAGCGTCACCGGCGACTTGTTCATGGCGAGCGCGCCGACCATGACGAAGCCGTTGACCATCATCTGGTTGCCGTCGCCCTTGGCGCCGTTGACGAACTGGGCGATGCCGACGCTGCCACCTGCACCGGGAACATTGGTGACCTGCACGCTGCGGGCGACGCCCGCAGCCACCAGCGCCTGCTGCATCGAGCGCGCGGTCTGGTCCCAGCCTCCGCCCGGAGCCGCCGGCGCCATCAGCTTGAGCTCGAGCTGCTGGGCAAAGCCCGGATTGGCTGCCGCAAGAGTCAACGCGACGGCTGCGCCGACAAGGCGCACGGGAAATCGGAACATGTGGGCATCTCCAGGCTCATGCGGACGTTTGCCGCATTGTGTCGTTTGGTCGCATATCAACCAAAACGCCCGATGCTGTCCAGTGACATGCCTCAGCGTTTTTGGTCAGCGGGGCGCCGGGATCACCCCGCCGAGCGCGGCAGTCAGTTCCGCCGCGACGTCCCGGACGATCTGGCCGATCTCCGGCAACCGTTCGTCGGTGACGCGGCTCGTCAGGCCGGAAACAGAGATCGCCGCAAGCGGTTCGGCCAGCGCGTTGTATACCACCGCCGCGACGCAGCGCAGGCCGATCTGCGCCTCCTCATCGTCGACGGCAAAGCCCTGTTTGCGGATTTTCTCGAGCTCCCTGAACAGGTCGCTCGGCCGCACGATCGACTTCTCGGTCAGGCGGGGCATGCCGTGATGGCGGATGACGGCGCCGACGTCCTCGTCTGAATAGGTTGCGAGCACCGCCTTGCCGACGCCGGAGGTCACCATGGGGACGCGGCCACCGACCTTGGTCAGCGAGCGCATGATCTCGCGGCTTTCCATGCGGGTCAGCACGATGATGAATTCATCGTCGACCACGGCGAGATTGGCCGTCTCGCGGGTGAGATCGCGCAGCTTGCGCAAATATGGAATCGCCTGTGCGGAGAAATTGCGTCGCCGCGCAAAGCTGGCGCCGACCGTGAAGCTGCGCACGCCGACGTGCCATTTGGATTCGCCACGGTCGAACTGCACGAAACGGCGGCTTTCGAGCGTTGCGAGCAGCCGGTGCACGGTGGACGCCGACAGGCCGGTGCGGATCGCGAGATCGCTCAGACGATAGCCTTCGTCGTCCTCGGCCAGCGTCTCGATGATCGACAGCGCGCGGTCGACCGATTGCACGCCACCGTCGCGGCTCTCGTGATCGGCCTCCGAGGCCGATTTGGGCTCGAGCGATTTGCGCCGGATCACGTTCTTGCTCATCGCGACCTGACCGTTCTCCCTCGCCCCGCTCGCGGGGAGAGGGTCGGGGTGAGGGGAGTCTCCGCAAAGACGGTGAGAGATGGATTCGTGGAGAGTCCCCTCACCCGAATTGCTTTGCAATTCGGCCTCTCCCCGCAAGCGGGGAGAGGTGAAGTCGCAGCTCAGAGCAGCCCTGCCCCGCGTGCCCACTTGTACTTGGCGCCAAGCACCTCGACCGGCAGCTCGGTCGAATAGGCGTAAGCCGGGATGCCGTTCTGATAGAGATATTCGGCGGCCTCCTCGACCTCGACGTCGCCAGCGAGCGAGGCGACCATCGGCTTCACGAAGCCCTTGGCCTCCATCTCCTTTTTCACCTCGACCATGTTGCGGGCGAACACCATCGGCGGCGTGACGATGGTGTGCCAATAGCCGAGGATCAGCGCGTGGATGCGCTCATCCGACAGGCCGAGCTTCACGGTGTTGACGTAGGTGATCGGCGGCTCGCCGCCGGTGATATCCACGGGATTGCCGGCCGCTCCAAACGGCGGGATGAACTTGCGGAAGGCCGCATCGAGATCCGGCGGCATCGACATCAGCGACAGGCCGTTATCGACGCAGGAGTCCGACAGCAGCACGCCCGAGCCGCCGGCACCGGTGATGATGAGAACGTTCTCGCCCTTCGGCGTCGGCAGCACCGGTACGCCGCGGGCGAATTCAAGCAACTGGCGAAGTGAGCGGGCACGGATCACGCCGGACTGCTTGAACACGTCCTCATAGATGCGATCGTTGCCGGCGAGCGCGCCGGTGTGGGACGACGCCGCCTTCGCGCCGGCCGAGGTCCGGCCGGCCTTGAGCACCACCACCGGCTTCTTCTTGGACACGCGCTTTGCGGCTTCCGCGAAGGCGCGGCCGTCCTTGAGGTCTTCGCAGTGCTGGGCGATCAGATTGGTGTTCGGGTCCTGCTCGAAGAAGGCGAGCAGATCGTCCTCGTCGATATCGGACTTGTTGCCGAGGCCGACGATCGCGGACACGCCCATCTTGGCCGAGCGCGAGAAGCCGATGATGGCCATGCCGATGCCGCCCGACTGCGACGACAGCGCCGCATGGCCCTTGACGTCATAGGCGGTGCAGAAGGTCGCGCAGAGATTGGCGGGCGTATAATAGAAGCCGTAGATGTTCGGCCCCATCAGACGGATGTCGTACTTCTTGCCGACCTCGACGATCTCGGCCTGCAGCTCCGGCGCACCGGCTTCAGCGAAGCCCGACGGGATCAGCACCGCGCCCGGGATCTTCTTCTCGCCGCATTCGGTCAGCGCGGCCGCGACGAATTTCGCGGGGATTGCGAACACCGCGACGTCGATCACACCAGGCACGTCCTTGACGCTCTTGTAGGCCTTGTAGCCGAGGATCTCGGCGGCCTTGGGATGGATCGGATAGATCTCACCCTTGTAGCCGCCGTTGATGAGGTTCTTCATCACGGAATTGCCGATCTTGCCGTCCTCCGCGGAGGCGCCGACCACGGCGACCGCCTTCGGCTGCATGATGCGGTTCATCGCCGCGACGATCTCATCGGTCGGACGCGGCTTCGGCTTGGGCTTGTAGGCGAAGTCGACCACGATGCGGACGTCTGCGGCCGTGGCATCCTTCGGCGTCGCGAACACCGGGTTGAGGTCGAGCTCGACGATCTCAGGGAAATCGGTGACGAGCTGCGAGACCTTGACGATGACGTCGGCGAGCGCGTTGCGGTTCACCGGCTCGCCGCCGCGCACGCCTTTCAGGATCTCGTGCGCCTGGATGCCGTCGAGCATCGAGAGCGCGTCTTCCTTGGTCGCCGGCGCGAGGCGGAAGGTGATGTCCTTGAGCACCTCGACGAGCACGCCGCCGAGGCCGAAGGCGACCAGCTTGCCGAACGAGCCGTCGGTGATCGAGCCGACGATGACCTCGGTTCCGCCGGCCAACATCTGCTGCACCTGCACACCTTCGATCTTGGCATCGGACTTATATTTCTTTGCGTTGCCGAGGATGGTCTCGTAGGCCTTCTCGGCCTCCTCGGTCGTCTTGAGGCCGACGATGACGCCGCCGGCTTCGGTTTTGTGGAGAATGTCCGGCGAGACGATCTTCATCACGACGGGGAAGCCCATGGACGAGGCCATCTTGCCGGCCTCGCCCGCCGACTTGGCCACGCCCTCCTTCGGCACCGGAATGCCGTAGGCGTCGCAGACCAGCTTGCCTTCCGGGGCCGTCAGGCTGGTGCGATTGTCCGCCTTGACCTGGTCAAGCACCTTGCGGACGGCATCTTTGGAATTGGACATGTGGCTTCTCCCTTGACCTCAGTTCGTTCTTTTCAAAGCGCGCGCGTGTTTGCGGCTGCCCATGATGCTTGCCATTCGCCGCGCTCTGTTCCATGCGGCGGTACGGAGTGGCATAAGCCTCAGGACTACTCCGCCGGCATGGATCAAAAATGGCTGGCGATGGCATTTGGTATGCCAGAAGCCAACTTGTCAAGCTGGTGTAGGGCCTAGAAGGCCGCAAAAAATAGGCAGCTTGACATTCTGGCATGTGGTATGCCAAAAACTTTCCCGTTAATATTCCTGTAAAAGACGACTCCCCACTGGAGGAGATTCGTCGTGTCACTACGGAAACCAACCAAGGCGTTGCCGAACATGGCCGAGGCAGACATCGCAATCGTTCGTATTGCCCCGGAGAGCAGCTTCAAGAACAAGGCGTATGACGCCTTGAAGGAAGCCATCCTCAAGATGGACATCTACTCGACGCCCGAGCCGGTGATGCTCGACGAGCGCGCGCTGTCCGAACGGCTCGGCGTCAGCCGCACGCCGATCCGCGAGGCCATCGCGATGCTGGAGCAGGACGGTTTCGTGAAGACTGTGCCCCGCCGCGGCATCATGGTGGTGCGCAGGACCAAGAGCGAGATCGTCGACATGATCCGCGCCTGGGCGGCGCTGGAGAGCATGGCCGCCCGTCTCATCACCACCACCGCGCGCAAGAAGGACATCACGGCGCTGCGCGACTATTTCAAGGATTTCGGCAAGGACCGACTGCCCGAGGATCACGTCGAGGAATATTCGCGCGCCAACATCGCCTTCCACCAGGCGCTGATCTCGCTGTCGGAATCGCCGGTGCTGGTCGATCTCACCAACGACCTGCTCTTGCACGTGCGCGGCTATCGCCAGCTGACCATCGGACGCAAGGACCGCACCGCGACGTCACTGCCCGAGCATCTCGGCATCATCGAAGCGCTGGAAGCGCGCGACACCGAGCTTGCCGAGAAGCGCGCCCGCGATCACACCCTCGGCCTTGCCGCTTACGTCGAAGCGCACGGCCAAGAACTGTTTACGTAACTGTTCACTTAAGCAACGTTCACCAGAAGGGCGAACAATTCGCCCCAACGACCTTGAGACCAGGGAGACAAGGCCCATGCTGAATACCGCGACCAAGTCCGAAGCACCGGGCACCGAGCAGGAACTGACGGATGGCTTCCATCTCGTCATCGACGCGCTCAAGCTGAACGGCATCAACACCATCTATAATGTGCCGGGCATCCCGATCACGGATTTGGGCCGCATGGCGCAGGCCGCGGGTATTCGCGTGATCTCGTTCCGTCACGAGCAGAACGCCGGCTACGCCGCCGGCATCGCCGGCTATCTCACCAAGAAGCCCGGCGTCTGCCTCACGGTGTCGGCGCCCGGCTTCCTGAATGGTCTCACCGCCCTCGCCCACGCCACCACCAATTGCTATCCGATGATCCTGGTCTCCGGCTCTTCCGAGCGCGAGATCGTCGACCTCCAGCAGGGCGACTACGAGGAGATGGACCAGCTTGCGATCGCAAAGCCGCTGTGCAAGGCGGCCTATCGCGTGCTGCACGCCCAGGACATCGGCATCGGCTTCGCCCGCGCCATCCGCGCTGCGGTCTCAGGCCGTCCGGGCGGCGTCTATCTCGACCTGCCGGCAAAACTGTTCGGCCAAGTCATGAACGCCGAGGCCGGCCAGAAGTCGCTGGTCAAGGTGATAGACGCGGCGCCCGCGCAGATCCCCTCGCCCGCATCCGTGAAGCGCGCGCTCGACGTGCTCAAGAGCGCCAAGCGCCCCCTCATCATCCTCGGCAAGGGCGCGGCCTACGCGCAGGCCGATGAGGAGATCAAGAGCTTCGTCGAGAAGAGCGGCGTTCCGTTCCTGCCCATGAGCATGGCCAAGGGCCTGCTCCCCGACACCCATCCGCAATGCGCCGGCGCCGCCCGCTCGACGGTGCTGAAGGACTCCGACGTCGTCATGCTGATCGGCGCGCGGCTGAACTGGCTGCTGTCGCACGGCAAGGGCAAGAGCTGGGGCGAGGCGCCGAAGAAGTTCATCCAGGTCGACATCGAGCCGAAGGAGATGGATTCCAACGTCGAGATCGTCGCGCCCGTCGTCGGCGACATCGGCTCGGTGGTCTCCGCCTTCAACCAGGCGATGGGATCATCCTGGACCGCCCCGCCGGCCGAATGGACCAACGCCGTTTCGACCAAGCGCGAAGAGAACGTCGCCAAGATGGCGCCGAAGCTCATGAACAACAAATCGCCGATGGATTATCACGGCGCGCTCGGTGTGCTGAAGAACGTCATCAAGGACTATCCCGAGGCGATCCTCGTCAACGAAGGCGCCAACACACTCGACCTCGCCCGCGGCGTCATCGACATGTACAAGCCCCGCAAGCGTCTCGACGTCGGCACCTGGGGCGTGATGGGCATCGGCATGGGCCAGGCGATCGCGGCCGCGCTCGAGACCGGTCACCCCGTGCTGGCCGTGGAAGGCGACTCGGCGTTCGGCTTCTCCGGCATGGAGGTCGAGACCATCTGCCGCTACAATTTGCCGATCTGCGTCGTCATCTTCAACAATGACGGCATCTATCGCGGCACCGACGTCAACGGCGCCAACTCCGATCCGGCGACCACCGTGTTCGTCAAGGGCGCGCGCTACGACAAGATGATGGAAGCCTTCGGCGGCGTCGGCGTCAACGCGACCTCGCCGGACGAGCTGAAGCGTGCCGTCAACGACGCCATGAAGTCCGGTAAGCCGACGCTCATCAACGCCGTGATCGATCCGGCCGCCGGCTCGGAGAGCGGCCGCATCGGCAACCTCAATCCACAGAGCGTTCTGCAGAAGAAGAAGTAAGTCCACCCCTCAACCCTTATTCCCTGCCGGGTGCAGGGGCAGACAGAGTACGGAGCAATACGATGACCAAAGCGCTCGAGGGCGTTCGCATTCTCGACTTCACCCACGTCCAGTCAGGACCGACCTGCACGCAGCTGCTGGCCTGGTTCGGCGCCGACGTGATCAAGGTGGAACGCCCGGGCGTGGGTGACATCACCCGCGGCCAGCTGCAGGACATCCCGAACGTGGACAGCCTGTATTTCACCATGCTCAACCACAACAAGCGCTCGATCACGCTCGACACCAAAAACCCCAAGGGCAAGGAAGTCCTCACCGAGTTGATCAAGAAGTGCGACGTGCTGGTGGAGAATTTCGGCCCCGGCGTGCTCGACCGCATGGGCTTTCCTTGGGAGAAGATCCAGGCGATCAACCCGAAGATGATCGTCGCCTCGATCAAGGGTTTTGGCCCCGGACCGTATGAAGACTGCAAGGTCTATGAGAACGTCGCCCAGTGCACCGGCGGCGCCGCCTCCACCACCGGCTTCCGCGACGGCGTCCCGCTCGTCACCGGCGCGCAGATCGGCGATAGCGGCACCGGCCTGCACCTCGCGCTCGGCATCGTCACCGCGCTCTACCAGCGCACCCACAGCGGCAAGGGCCAGCGCGTCACTGCCGCGATGCAGGACGGCGTGCTCAACCTCTGCCGCGTCAAGCTGCGCGACCAGCAGCGCCTCGCCCACGGCCCGCTGAAGGAATACAGCCAGTTCGGCGAAGGCGTGCCGTTCGGCGACGCCGTGCCGCGCGCCGGCAACGATTCCGGCGGCGGCCAGCCCGGCCGCATCCTGAAGTGCAAGGGCTGGGAGACCGATCCCAACGCCTACATCTACTTCATCACCCAGGCCCCGGTCTGGGAGAAGATCTGCGATGTGATCGGCGAACCCAGCTGGAAGACCGATCCGAACTACGCCAAGCCGGCGGCGCGCCTGCCGCGCCTGAACGAGATCTTCGCCCGCATCGAGCAGTGGACGATGACGAAGACAAAGTTCGAGGCGATGGAGATCCTCAACAAGGACGACATCCCCTGCGGCCCGATCCTGTCGATGAAGGAGATCGCGGAAGACCAGTCGCTGCGCGCCACCGGCACGGTGGTCGAGGTCGACCACCCCACCCGCGGCAAGTACGTCTCGGTCGGCAACCCGATCAAGCTGTCGGATAGCCCGGCAGACGTGACGCGATCGCCGCTGCTCGGCGAGCACACCGACGAGATCCTGCGGTCGGTGCTGGGCTTCAGCGATCACCAGGTCGCCGAGATCCACAAGTCCGGCGCGCTCGACCCGCCGCAGAAGCAGGCCGCCGAGTAAGCGGGCCACATTTCACGAGACCAAAGGGGCCGTCCGAAGGGGCGGCCCCTTTTGCTTGGGAAGGCGTGCAATCGCAGGCTCAAAATCAAAACTGGAAAACAACCCCATGCACAGTAGCCATCCCACTGGCACGCAACGATATTTCTGATTCGACGAAAAAATTCTGCCCCGTCGGGCAAAACAGGGGTATTATGTCATCGTGGATGTCATGTCGGGAGCGCACATCCGGCGCTGGCTGCTGCACATCGGAGCGGATCCCCGACCACACGCTGTTCGCGGAAGGGCTGCAGAGATCTGGAGTCCAAGGGCGTTTATCGGACGTCAGCGCGAGGGACGTCAGCATGGGCCACAACCGGACGGATTGGCGGCGCAATCTAACGTCCCCGCCCAGCCGGAGCCAGTCGGTGCTAGCGAAGACCGGGAAGATCACCCTTCAGCCGCGCTTGCCGACCGTCGCAGACCCGGCGGTAACCTCGTCCTTGTGCGCGGAAAACGCAGCCAGCACCTCGGCTTTCTCGCGCTTAGGGACTTTGGCAAAGTCGAGGCTCCGCCCGAGTTCCGCCGCGACCTCATCGAACTCTGCCGGAGATATTCTGAGATTGCGGTGCGCTTCCTCAAGTCCGAGCGGCGTCGCGCCAGGCTTGGTGGCTGCGAACTTAAGGGGCCCGCCCGAAACGTCGCAGACCCACAGCGTCCGCATGAACTTGAGGCCCGGCAACCTTGTCAGGTTCTTGGTGTGCCATTCTCGTAGTTGCGGATTCTTGGACTTCTGGCCCACGACGGGATTCTTCACGACAGCGTCGCTGAAGTGATCCACCACGGCCGCAATAGCAAAAACGCCGCCCAGCCGCTCATACAGACTTTTCTCAGGCGAGGTTTGCTGGGCCTGCGCGTATGCCTTACTCGCTCCCTGCAATGCAGTCGTCGGGGCGGCGGTCAGCGCCATTCCTGCGACCATGCTTCGTCGTGTGATGGAAGTCGGAATAAATTGTACCATGGTCACCTCCTCTGGTGAGGCAACAGGATAATCCGTTGGGAGCATGCAGCCGGTCGGATTTCGTCACTTTCTTCCGGCATTAAATTTTAGGTCGATGGATTAAGATGGAAGCGTCGGGGTTACACGCTAAGAACGATTCACCGCACATTCGCTTGTGTGGCCGCCCGGGACGTCTGCGATGGGCCACAAGCGGAAGTCGGCTCTCTATTCGATAACTTCATCGGCGCGGGCTAGGAGGCTTTCAGGTAATTCCAAGCCGAGCACCCTCGCGGTCTTGCGGTTGATGATGAATTCGAATTCGGTCGGAGCTTGCACTGGCAGGTCTGCCGGATTGGCGCCGCGCAAAATTCGATCAACGTAGGATGCCGCGCCTGCATATATTTTATTGAGGTTTACTCCATACGAAACAAGACCCCCTACATCGCAGAATAGTCGTAGGAAGTAGATCGCGGGCAACCTGCACTTAGCAACAAGCGCGGTCATTTCCTTCCGTCGTGCGGCAGTCAGTGCGTCAGGTAGAAAAACAAGACCAGCGTTCCGCGTGTCTTGGAGAGATACGATTAGCCGTTCGATGCTGGAGCTATCGCCGTGGGGCGTCTCCACCGAAACCACTCCGGAGGTTTGTGCGACGGCCTTTATCGAAGCGAGAAACGCAGCAGAGTTATTCCCTAGTTCTGGGTTGTAGACAACGCCGATCCGCTCAATCTGCGGCGCGATTTCCTTCAGCAGGGAGACCCACTTACCCCCGAGAGATGGTACAAAGGCAGTGAACCCGGTAACATTACGACCGGGCCGCGCGAAAGTCTCGACATAGCGCATTCCAATCGGATCGCTGACCATCGCGAATACGGTCGGGATATTAGACCCCTCAGCTTGCAGTGACGCCATCGACGTGTTGGTAACCGCGAACAAGACATCAGGCTTCAACGAGATCAATTCGCGCGCGCACTTGCGGCTCTCCTCAGTATCGCCATCGCTTATGCAATAGTCTATGAGCAGGTTCTGACCCAACAGCCATCCTTTCTCCTTCAATACTCTTTCGAGAATCGGCCTGCTTAGAGGGCTAGCTAGGAGCGCACCCACGCGGCGGACTTGGGCCTGAGCCCCCGCAGTATATGGGAGGATTGCTACGGCACCGCTGAAGGCTATGAATTCCCGCCGTCGCATGCGTCGCTCCCTCTAGGGATCACGCCTGTGGGAAGATCAGCTTAGCACTTTTTTCGTGAGACCGGGTGCAATGACTGCTTCGGGTCAAAAGCTGCTGTCGAACACGAAGCCGCAATAGGTCTGCCAAGGGCCAGAAGCGGAAGAAGTACAGCCGAACTAATCAGGTATTCCCCAGGTGGCACGCACAAATAAACGGGCCGGCGGCAGCACGGAGGCGAGGTCAACTGGGGCGCGGTCCGGCTTAATTGCAATCAGATCGTAGCTCGCACCATGGTCGCTCGTCGTGTCCCTTAGCATTACACCGTCCGCGGTGTCCCGCGTCAGGGTCGCCGGTGCGGGATCAACGATGACGGCGGCGCGAATGCGCGCGTCCTGTATCGGCTCGGGCGGCGTCTCGCCGTTGTGAGGCTGTGCGCACATGCCGGTCGTCTCCTTGCAGAGGCTGGCGACCCTGGCGAAATCCGGCTTGATCCCCATCAGCACGAGGCCGGTCGCCCCTCCGAGCGAGAAACCGACGAAGCCGACCCGGGCAGGATCGATCACCGCCCTGTCCTTCCAGTCGTTCAACAGAAAATCGAGCAGGCGCACGATGTCGGTCGGACGCGATCCCTAGACCGACAGCGTATCGCGCCTCGAGGGATCGCCGACCGTATCGCCGGGATGATTGATGGCGGCGACGATGAACCCGGCATCGGCCAGCGCCTCCGCCGTGTCGTGCTGCTGGCCGAAAAATCCACCCCGTCCGTGCGAGTAGATGACGAGCGGCAGCTTTGCGCCCGTGACGGGGCAATCCTTCACGCCCTTCAGGTCGAAATCGGCGGCGACCGATAAACGGCCCAGCGCCACATGCGTGGGCTCCGCCGCGCACGGATACCAGATCGCGCCTGACAGCGCTGGATCGGCATCGAGCAACTGAATGCCCACAGCCGCGGCCGGCGAACCAAGACAGCAGAGCGTGATAGCGAAAGCCCAAAGCGTGCTGCGCAACGAAAGTTCTCCTGATTTCCCGCAGGAGTTGAACGAGGTAACGATAGCGGAATTGTGGCTTCGGCTTGCCGAGCGGGGACACCTTGCCGCCGCCGTCGGTGTTGAAGCAAAGTGTCCGCAAGAAGCCAGGGCTATCGCATATGACTGGTGGCGGCCTGCGCGCACGCCTCGTCCTTCGAGACGGCGCTCACGCGCCTCCTCAGGATGAGGCTCATCGGCGTCAGTGCTCGTTGGCTATCTCGAGCGGCTCAATGCGCCGACGTCGTAGTCGACGAAGATGATGCCGCATCATCTCGGCATGGTGCGCAGCCAGTGCCGGATCGCCAGAGCTTTGGCGGCGGTATCGCAGTCTCGCGAGGCGCAAGGACGTCAGCGACAAGCCAATACGCGACTTTCACTGACTGTCACTCCTCTCAGGGGTGCCCACGCAAAAGGACCACGAACAGCGTCGCAGAAAGCACGCTAGCCAGAGCAGCGTCACGACAACAGTGGCGAAGTGCCAATCTATGTCGCGGCGTCTGGCGCGCATTTGTGTTTCCAGCGGGTGGTCAGAGGTCCGGGCGAACGCGACGTATGCACAGCGCAGGCGAGTCGCTCCGCCTCTTCGACCTTGAGGCGGAGTTCTTCTAGTTCTGCAAGTTGGGAAGAGAGTTCGTTCAGCCGTTCGACAAACACAATCGTGCGGTGGTTCTGCATCGACGCCCTCGCCATAAGACTTGAACGGTCTAAGAGTAGAGAAGAGGAAGTGCGCAGCTCATTAAGATAAGTGAATCGGGGGTTGCGCCAAAAGACCTCTAGCCCGATTCAGGCTCAAACCCGTCCACTCCCTCAGGAACTCTCAGAGAGCGGAAAAAAGCGACACAACAACTGCTAGATTCAATATAGGCGGATCACGCGAGCAAATGCATTCTCAAGCGGCTTCGGGTCTGCTCCGATTTTTACATAGACTGGGGCGTAGCTTCTTTTTTCGGAATTTCCATCTTTGTAGACCTGAGACACGCAGTCGCTTAGCAGGCAATATAATCTGAGATGTGGAAGCCCCGGAGCGTGCGTTACAAATTCCGGTTCTGGTTTGAGATCGCCGAGGCGAGCCCAATAAGCCGAAGATCTGTTGGATATCTCAATTTTGTCGTCATTGATGCTAACCCCGTACGTCAAAGGGGGACCAATCTGCTCTCCATACGCGTGCCTTGCAATCTTTCTGAATGCAGTATGAAGGTCTGCAAGAGCTAAACGCTTTTCATCGCGTGTACCTGATTTCTTGTTCGGGAAAAGCTCTTCGAAGATTCGGTCGATATAGGGCTTTAGGCAATCGAGCTGTCGCTCAGAGAGTTTGACTCCGCTGTCAGTTACTTCTTTTTGCAGTGCAGCCACCAGCCCGTGGGCTTCCTCCTTCGTGAAGTTGACACTGGCGTCGGCGGATGCGTCAGCAGGTCTCAACAGTGTAATGCGACCGGTCGCATTTCCCTTCACTTCTGTTTTCTGCGTTGCCGAGCCGGTAGGGCATCCTACTTTAATAAGCCTCATGCCCAGCTCGATGCGTCTGGCTAAGTCGTCGGATTGGGCATGAGCCAATCCGATACCGATCGATTGAAGCGCGACAAGCCCAACGAATAGCAGCCGTTTCATCTCCTCCTCCACAAGTGCTCAAAGCGACTAGGACAGGCCGGTTCGCGAGCTACGCCGCGGTTCGGTTGACAACTTCAAGTAGCTTATCTCTATTTCGACTACTTGAGCTTGGAAAAATGATGGGTGTGCGGCGCGGCGTCGCGCGGCAGCTGCGCCCTCGGCTTTCGCGCTCCCTAAGCAGCGCAGATCAATTTCAGATCAGCTTCGAACCTGATGCTGCGCTTGCCCGCAAGCGCCGTGCCCTCGAGGAAACCGCCCTTGGCATCGCACGTCCCGGAAAAACCAATTCCAATCTCGTGTCCGCCGAATACCGGGTCTTCCCCTCGCGCCGGCGTATGCTCTTGATTGACCATCTGCCCTCTCCATCGACCGCTGGAGGAGGAATATGACCCCAGATAGTAGAAGAAGGCATCGCCACCCAGGATACGGCCGTTGTTCAATAGCATCACTCCAGTCAGGCCGCCGGGGACGCCGTCCAAGATTTTCAGATGGATGGAGTACAATCCGTTGGAAATGCCACCTTCACCAATCATCCCGGGCGCCGGAAGGTCGCTTTCATCCAGCGGGGTCATGATGGATCGAAAGACGGCACCCGGCACCTGCGGGGAACTGCCCTCGAAGTGAAACGCCTTGCCAACGGCTCTTCCAACGACGGAAATTGACGAGACGTCGGAACCCAGCAAAGACTGATGATCAGCGCCAAAATTGTGTCGTCGGCTGGTCACATCGACACGGATTGAGTCCCCCTCGACATGGTAATTCCCGATATGAGCAAACCCTGAATTGCCGCCCAGCAACTTGCCCCGGCGCACATACGTGACGCTCCGGCCAACCATTTGATTGATCGAGAATTCACTTTTGAAGAGGCCGTCGAAAGTGCTTGATAACTCGTTCATCCGGCACCACCGATTGACTCGGACTCCTCTTTTGCTCAGCGGCTAGTCTCGGAAGACCGAGAGTACCGTTCGATTATTTCGACATCGGGGTCGATGACGCCCTCGCGATAGCCGAACAAGTTGACGTCTGAGTTCGGGGCAGAGCAGACTTGCTCTGCCCTGCCCGTGGTTCGCTACTGGCCGCGCCTGCGTTACCACCACTAAGCACCACAAAATCCATTCAGTCAAAACCGATAATTGATGCCGCCCTTGGCCCTATGAAGCTGAACCTCGGTGTCCGTGAAGGACGCGCCGGGGAATGCAAGAGCATTGCCGTTCGACTTTCCGAGATTGATGTAGATGTACTCGGCCTTGAACGTCCAGCGCGGATCGAATGCCCATTCAAGGCCGCCACCCACGGAGAAGCCCACCTGGACCTCCGACGAGGACGCGCTTCGCGTCAGGGCCGGGAAGAAGCCGTTGAAATTGGCGATGTTCGGCGTGGCAAGGTTGGAGGTGAAGATGCTGTTCTTGACGTGGCCCCAGGCGAAGCCACCGGTACCGTAGATCAGCACATTGTTCGCCGCGTATCCGAGACGTCCGCGGACCGTGCCGAAGACGTCGATTTCCTGCTTGAGATTGAATACGCCGGTGAAGGCGCCATTGTCGCCGCCGATCGTTCCGGTGACGCTGAAGGGGCGGCTCGCCGTCTCTCTGATGGCAGCGCCGCTGACATCCGCTTCCAGGCCGTACACGAACGTGCCGGACTGCCAGTTATAGCCGATTTGGCCGCCGCCGAATCCGCCCTTGGGGCTCACATCCAGGGTGAACGGCCCAGTCCCGCCCGTGACGACATAGCCGGGCACCGTCCCGGTTGCGAGCGCGCCGGGATCGAAGGTCGCCGTCGGATCGCTCCAGCCATAACCGCCATGCACGCCGGCGTAAAAACCGGTCCAGCTGAATGCGACCGGCGCGGGCGGCGCCTTGGTGTAGGCCCTGGCAAGATCGGCCGCGGAGGCGGCGTGGGAGAGACACACAGCCGAGGCCAGAAGGGCAGCAGAGACGATGGATTTCATGACTTCCCTCAAATTGCGCCGAGAGGCGGCGCACCCATGGAACGATTCAGTAGCGGCTTTTCGCCTGCCTATTTCACAGAGGTGATCGCAACCACCATCTGCATGCGCGTTTGCCACCGTGCACCTAGTCGCAATAGCAGAAGCCATAGACGGCACCGATCTTCGCAATGTGAATATCCGCACTGGTCTTTCGCGACGTGGTGTCTGCGTTCGACCTGAAAATGGTCGTGGTGCCCAGGGTCTGCGTGCTCGAGCTGGTCCGTGTCTCGTTGCGGTCGATGTCGAAGTGCATGTAGCGATATTCGCCGCGCAATGACCATCGCTGCGTCAGCTTGAACTCGCCGCCCGCGCCGGCCGTATAACCCGCCACCCACTTGCCGTTGGGCCCTTCGAAATTGCCGGGATCGGGAAAAGTGAAATGGCCCAGCGCCAGGCCGCCGAGACCGTAAAGCATCAAGTTCGGGGTCACGAGATAGCCGGCCCGGCCGATCACGCCGACGTTCGAGCGCAATTGCTCGCTGGCCTGCATCGCCACCTGATTGACACCTGTCGTCACGACACCGTTGGAAACTTGCCGGGTATTCCTCGTTTGCTCGCCGACCGTCTTGAACGCGACATCGGAGAACAGCGTGCCTTCGATCTGACCGCCGGCCACGACATTGCCGGCTCGCCAATTGTAGCCTGCGAACAGGTCGACCATCGAGCCCATCGTGTCGCCGACGGCATTGCCGCGGGTCGTCGTGCTGACGACGCCATTCGTCGTTAGCACGGCGCCATTGAAATTCTGCTGCGCGGAGTCGGCCGTCGAGGCGAGGTTCTGTCGGGCGCGGCCTGCGCCGGCAGCGAAATAGGCGCCGAGATAGGGGCCCGCCCAGTGGTCGCTGGGGGCGCCAGGCATCGCGGCCATGGCCGAACGCGGTCCGCCTTCACCGAACCGGTAGACCATGCCGATCTTCCCGGTGTGGAAATCGGCATTGATCTGACGATGGGTGCTGTCGGTGGACACAGAGGTCCTGGAGGATCCGGTCGATTGCGAGTTCGATGCGAATTTGCTGGTTTCGTTGCGGTCGAAGCCGTAATGCGCATAGCGATACTCGCCACGCAGCGACCAATTGCCTGTCAGCTTCACTTCGCCGCCGGCGCCCAATGTGTAGCCGGCCACCCACTTGCCGCTGGAATCGCCGCGGCTGAAGTCCCCGTCTGCGTTAGTGAAATGCCCCAGCGCCAGACCCCCGAGGCCGTAGAGCAGCACGTTCGGTGTCACCAGATAACCGGCCCGGCCGATCACGCCGACATTCGAACGCAGCTGCTGCGGAGCCTGGCTCGCGGCGGTTTGCGAGCCCGAGAACCGCGAGGTGACAGCTCCGTTCGAGGTGTCGACTGAGGTGAATGTCTGAGGACCGATGGTGTTGAACGTAACGTCGGAGAACACCGAGCCTTCGATCTGCCCGCCCGCCACGACATTGCCGGCGCGCCAATTGTAGCCCGCGAAAAGATCGACCATCGAGCCCGTCACGTCCCCGACGGGACGGCCGCGCGCCGATTCAGTGCTGGTGGAGGTCGTGGTCCCGACGCTGGTGGTCGTGCTCGTCCTGCTGTTGTTCGTTGCGATGGTTTCCGCCGCACGTCCGGCACCGGCACCAAAATAGGCACCGATATAGGGTCCCGCCCAGCCGTCGCTCCAGGCCGGGCCCGGCGGTGCCGCCATCGCCGACCGCGCGCCTGACGCGCCGAATTGGTAAACCAGTCCAACCTTGCCGACGTGGAAATCGGCATCGATATGCCGCCGGTGGACGGTGCTGTTGGTGGACGTGTTGGTGCCGCCGCCCGATACGGACGTCGACGAGTTGCCTGACGGCTCGTTACGGTCATATCCGAAATGCATGTAGCGGTATTCGCCGCGCAGCGACCAGCTGTCCGTCAGCTTGACCTCGCCGCCCGCGCCCGCGACATAACCGGCCACCCATTTGCCGTTCTTGTCGCTGACCTGCGCTTCCGGGTCGGGATAATTGTCGGGATAGGTCAGGTGCCCCAGCGCCAGTCCTCCGAGGCCGTACAGCAGCACATTCGGTGTCACCAGATAACCGGCCCGGCCGATCACGCCGACGTTCGAGCGCAATTGCTGCCGGTCCTCGATGCTGTTCGTCCCCGATTCTGTCGAGGTGACGACGCCGTTGTCGCTCGACACCGAGCTGTATGCCTCGTTGCCGACCATCCTTGTGGTGACGTCGCTGAACAGGGTGCCTTCGATCTGCCCGCCGACCACGACATTGCCGGTTCGCCAATTGTAGCCCGCGAACAGATCGACCATCGAACCGGTCATGTCGCCGGCGAGATTGCCGAATCCTGATCGCGTGAACGCCGACGACCCGCCGAGACTGCTGGCATTGCCTTCGTCGTCGATTCTCGTGGAGGTCTGCCTTGCCCGCCCGGCGCCGGCGCTGACGTAAGCACCGATATAGGGGCCGGCCCAGCTGTCACCCCAGGCGCCTGCGAATGAAGACCCGCGTGCTGCCGAAGGTATCGCCGCCATTGCGGACAGCGGCCCGGAATCACCGAATTGGTAGACCAGACCGATCTTGGCCAGGTGGAAATCAGCATTTATGCGTGACGAAAAGGATTGACTGCTAGTCGAGACGGACGTGGTTGCGCCCGTCGCCGAGCTGGCGGTTGAGCTGGCGGCTGCGCTCCGGTTGAAGCCAACGTTCAGATACCGATACTCGCCGCGCAGCGACCAATTGCCGGTCAGCTTCAGCTCGCCGCCGGCGCCGACCGTGTAGCCGGCAACCCATTTGTTGTTGTCACCGCCGAAAGGATCGGCGCCGTCGGCAAAGGTAAAGTGACCGAGCTCGAGGCCGCCGAGGCCATACAGCAGCAGATCCGGACGCGCGAGAAAACCGACCCGGCCGATCAGCCCGACCCGCGAGCGCAGCTGCTGGTTGCTCTGCACGATCGCCGTGCGGGCACCCGTCGAGGTCACCGCCCCGAGCAGCACGTTGGTGCTGACGCTGTTGAGCGTCTCGTTGCCGAACGGCTTCAACGCGACATCGGAAAAGACCGTGCCTTCGACCTGTCCGCCCGCCACGATACTCCCGGCCTGCCAATTATACCCCGCGAACAGGTCGACCATCGAACCGGTCACATCGCCCGCAAGATTGCTCGCGGTCGTTCCGGCCAGGGTCGAGCTCGACGTCACAACACCGGCGTTTGTCGAGACAGAACTGTTACCGAAACGGCCCGTCGAGGATTCCGTCACACGTCCGGCACCCGCGCCGAAATAGGCGCCGATATAAGGCCCGGCCCAGCTATCGACCCAAGCCGGTCGGGGCGGCGCCTTCACAGAGAGGTCGGCGGCCAGAGCTCCTGCAGAAACCATGATCGAGGCGCCAGCCAATGAAGCGCCCGTCAGTGATGTCAGCTTTTTCACTCCACCCCCCAATTCCAATTCCAAAGCAGGCGCTCCAAAACTACCGGAACGCCCCCTCAACAGGCGTAGCGCACCACGCCTTTGCCGCCTTCGTTCGATGGCTAAGTTACTGACACGTCATGGCCATCGGCTTCTTGTCCTGGCCTGCACCCGAGTTGGACGATTCCGCATCGTCTGCCCTTTTCGGAATCCATGTTGCTCGGTGGATACATTCGCCCGTTCAAAGCATGACGAAGTTTGACAGCGGCGCGCTCGACTTAGACTGGCGCGCGCAGCCAATCAGTTCTCGCAGAGAATGCGGCGCTTTACCGCACACGTAGCGCTTGCGCCGCGATAAACTCTGCGGCGGTATCAAGTTACACCTGAACTTTGCCGTGCAACGATGTCCAAGGTCGTATTCGCTTCGGATCAGCTTCCCGCGCATCTTGACGAAGGTGCGCGCCAGCGGCTGTGGCTCGACCTGTTCACCGACCATTTGTGCGCGGCGGACATTTCGTTCTTTCCCGATGCGCCGTTTTACTCGCGGTCCGAATTCCTGAAACTCGGCGATATCGCGGTCACCCAGCTTGAGGCTAATATTCAGACGGCAGTTCGTACCCAGCGTCACGTCGAAGCCGATACCCGCGGCGACTACATCATCGGCACCACGTTCAACGGTGTGAGTACGCTAATCAGGCAGGAAGGCCGCGAAGCCATTCGCGGCGCGGGGGAGGCGATGCTCTATACCAACGCCGCGCCGATCGCGTCGCAACTTGATGGGCCGATCGCCTTTCGCGGCATCACGGTGCCGCGCGCGCTGCTGGCCGAGCGGCTGCCGAATTTCGAGGACCTTGCCTTGACGCCGTTGGCTGCATCGCCGGCCTTGCGTCACCTGGAGCGCTATCTCGCCATCGTCATCGACTCCGACATCGATGCCGACCTCGTGCTGAAGGAGAACATCGGCACGCATCTCATCGATCTGGTCGCGCTGGCCCTCGGCGCCCGCGGCGATTCAGCCGAGCTTGCGACGCGGCGCGGGTTGCGTGCCGCGCGGCTGCAGGACGTGATCGCAGATATCAGGGGGCGTTTCGCTGATCCGTCGTTTTCGCCGAGCGAACTTGCACGCAAGTTAGGGCTTTCGCCGCGTTACGTCCAGGAACTGCTGCAGGAGACCGGATCGAGCTTTACCGAACGTGTCACCGAGCTGCGGTTGCAGAAGGCACGGAAGATGCTGCTCGATTCCCGCTACAACCGATCGAAGATCAGCGATATCGCCTATGCCTGCGGATTCAACGAGGTGTCCTACTTCAACCGCTGTTTCCGCCGCCGCTTCGGAACTTCGCCGAGGCATTATCGGCGCGATGTCGGCGAGCCGATGTGATCGGACGCGCAGTCCCGCGATCCGCTGGCTCGCGTCCACCACGCACCATGATCGCCTCCGATCGCGTCGTGGCTGCGGCTTGCCAGGCGGAGACACCTTGCCGCCGCTGTTGGTGTTGAGGCAAAATGTCCGCAAGAAAGTCAGGGCTATCGCATATGACTAGTGGCGGCCTGCGCGCACTCCGCCCTCATCCTGAGAGCCCGCCTAAAGCGGGCGTCTCGAGGATGGCAGCAAGGAGAAGCTTTCAAATGCGGTAGCCCCGCGCAAGGCAGGGAGGTCAGCATGTCACTGCTCGGCAAGGCCGCCGTCGCGATGTGGTGGAGCGTCCGCGCCGAGCAGCGCAGCGAGTTCGGTGACTGGCATTCGCACGAGCACTTTCCCGAGCGGATGAGCATTCCCGGCTTTCGCCGGGGTTCGCGCTGGACCAGCGCGACGGATGCCGAGGGCTTCTTCGTGCTCTACGAGCTCGAGCACTACGACGTCCTTACGTCGAAGGGATATCTCGACCGGCTCAATGCGCCGACGCCGTGGTCGACGAAGATGATGCCACATCATCTCGGCATGGTGCGCAGCCAGTGCCGGATCGCCGCGAGCTTTGGCTGCGGCATCGCAGGCGCGCTCGCCACCATCAGGCTGTCGCCGCTCAACGGACGGGCCGCCGAGCTACAGGCCCACCTTCTCGATACGCTTGGCGCTCTCGCCTCCAAGCCGGGGCTGACGGGCGCCCACCTCCTCCTGACCGATACGCCCAAGACGAGTTCGCCCACCACTGAACAGCAAATCCGCGGCAATGACGGTGCCGCCGATTGGATCATTCTGGTGTCAGGTTACGATATCGATGCGGTTGACGCTGTCATCGCCGGACAGCTCTCGCCGCCATCGCTTCAAAGAGCGGGCGCGCAGGATGGTCCGACGCCAGGTCGTTACAGATTGGCGTTCACAATGACACCGAATGACGTTGGGGCCTAGGCCGAGCCGATCAAAGAGCGCGCCGCTGCTCCGCAAAGAACTTCCTTGCCGCGTCGTGAAGTTTGCGCCCATCGTTTGGTCGTAGACCGACAATGAGCGCCTCCTGAACTCATTTGGGCGTCGAGCTCTTCTTGGAGGATTGTCCGCCAGGGGTGCTGCTGCCCGAGCCGTCCGTGGTGCCGGTCGACGAGGTCCCGGTCGTCATGCCGCCTTTGGTTTTGTCATTGTTCTTCGTGGTGTCGCTTGTTCCGCCCACCCCGGATTGCGCGCCTCCCTGTTGCTGACTGGGTTGCGCCATTGCGGTGGATCCCATCATCGAGGCGATCACTGCGCCCAGCATGAGCTTCTTGATCATCTGACCTGTCTCCTGTTCTGACTGCCAACAACAAGCCGATACGCTCCGTGTTCCTCACGTGCGCGGTTAAACCAGGAGAGAGCTTCTGCGCTCTGCGGTCCCTGCGCAGGCAGGGTTCTCGCATATGAGGGTTCGCGGTCCCGGCACCCGCGACAAAAAATCCGCAAAGTCCTGTCGGATCAGCGACGTCCCGGTCGTCCTCGTGACATGAATGGGCCATAGAGGCCAGCTCGGGCCCATCAACACTGAGGATAACAACCATGCCCAATACCGTCCGCCTGCACCGCGTTCTCGCCACCAGCCCGGAGAAAGTCTATCGCGCCTTCCTGGAAGCCGACGCGATGGCGAAATGGCTTCCGCCGAACGGCTTTACCTGCACCGTGCATCATTTCGAGCCCAAGGTCGGCGGCACGTTCAAGATGTCGTTCCGGAACTTCACGACGGGCAACAGCCATTCGTTCGGCGGCGAATATCTCGAGCTCGTGCCGGGCGAACGTCTCCGCTACACCGACAGATTCGACGACCCCAACCTGCCCGGCGAAATCCAGGTGACCGTGATCCTGAAGAAAGTCTCGGTCGGCATCGAGATCGACATCACGCAGGCCGGTATCCCCGACGTCATTCCACCGGAGGCGTGCTATCTCGGCTGGCAGGAATCGCTGCGTAATCTGGCCAGGCTCGTCGAGCCGGAGATCAATGAATAGCGGTCAGTATGGTAGGGTGGGCCAAGCGACTTGTCCGCCGTAGCTCGAAGAGCGAAGGCGGAAGCGTGCCCACCAACGGTCTCTCAACCTCGCAAAGATGGTGGGCACGGCGCGCGAAGAGCGCGCCTTTGCCCACCCAACGGCACTTGCCAGATGGCGCGCACGGCGGAGCGCGCCTTTGCCCACGCGGCGGCACTGGTGTGCGGTCTTGATATGCATCAAGCCGTCAAGACGGCGAAGCGGCTAGGAGCAGAAGTCTTCCCTGCGCGCGTCGGAGGCGAAATGATGCGATCTGCTGTCGAATGGTTGATCATTGCCGGTGTTGCCGCCGGTTTCGTCACCGCGGCCAAGGGCGAAGACGTCGATATCGGCAAGGCGGAATTTCAGTCTTCCTGCGCGAGCTGTCATGGCGCCGACGCAAAGGGCAGCGGCCCCGTCAGCAGCCAGCTCAAGACCCGGCCTTCCGACTTGACCATGTTGACCAAGAACAACAACGGGGTGTTTCCCACCAACGCCGTTTACGAAACCATATACGGGTCGAAATCGGTTCCGGCGCACGGCACCCGTGAAATGCCGATCTGGGGCGAGCGGTTCAACCCCATCGTCAACCTGCCTCACGCCGTCGATTCTTATTATTGGCAAAAGGCAGGGCCGCAGCAGAACCCGGAGGTCGTCGTGCGGACTCGCATTCTCGCGGTGATCGACTACCTGAACCGAATTCAGCAGAAATAGCGATCGAACAGCGTCGCCGCACAGACGCCGAACGCCGCCTGCTATGCCTTCGCGGCAGGCCCTCCGCCTGCCGTCCAGCGCTCGGGATCCGGACTGTGCCCGATCAGCGCCAGGCCATAGGCGATCGACTCGAACTGGTCGCCGGACATCAGGCGCTCGTTGCCGAAGCGGTCGGCGAACAATTTTCGGACCGCAGGCACAAACGAGGTGCCGCCGGTCAGAAACACCTTCTCCACCTCGCGCGAGGCGATGCGGGCCTCGGCCAGCACCTTGTCGACGGTGGCACCTAACCGGGCGATGTCGTCGGCAATCCAGGCTTCGAATTTCTTCCGCGTGATGGCCGCGCCGATGTCGACGCCGCCGCCCCTAAAGCGGAAGTCCACCTCGTCCTGCGCCGAGAGCGCCACCTTGGCGTCGGACACCGCGCGGTAAAGCGCAAAGCCGAGGTCGAGATCGACGATAGTGATGAAGTCCTCGAGCAGCTCGGGCTTCAGCGCGGTGCGCGCGAGCTCGCGGAGCTCGCGCAGATCGCCGTTGCTCTTCATCATCGCGAGCTGATGCCAGCGCGCCAGGTTCGTGTAGTGCCCGGTCGGGACCGGCAGCACCTTGTCGAACGAGCGGAAGCTGGAGCCCTTGCCGAGCCGCGGCGACACGATGTGGTCGACGATGCGATAGTCGAAGGTGTCGCCGGCAACGCCGATGCCGGCATGGCCGAGCGGCTCGGCGCGAAGAACGCCGCCCGTACGCGAGAAACGCATCACGGAAAAGTCGCTGGTGCCGCCGCCGAAATCGGCCACCAGCACGGTGGCATCGCGCTCCAGCCTGCGGGCAAACGAGAATGCCGCGCCCACGGGCTCGTAGACATAGCGCGCGTGGCCGGCGCCCAAGCGCTCGAACGCGGCGCGGTAGCGCTGCATCGCCAGCGCCTCGTCGGGATTGCCGCCGGCAAAGCGCACAGGGCGGCCGACCGTGATGTTCGCCGCCTCGAAGCCGAACTTGTCCCCGCCATGGCGCGCCAGCGTGCGCAGGAACGCCGCCAGGATGTCCTCGAATTTGTAGCGCTGCCGGAAGACTTGCGTGGTGTTGAAGCTCGAGCTCGCTGCGAAGGTCTTGAACGATTGCAGGAAGCGGTAGACGTGGCGTCCTTCGAGAAACTGCTCGATCGCCCATGGCCCGCCCTCGGCCTGGGCACCGGCGCCCGGCCGGTCCTCCCAGAAGCACAGGGCCGACACGTAGACGCTGTGGCGCTGCCCGCCATGGTCGAAGCGAATGGCTTCGACCCGGCGGTCGTCCGCCGCCAGCGCAACAACCGTGTTGCTCGTGCCAAAATCGATGCCGATCGAGACGGCGGGCGAGGCGCTCGACATGAACCACTCTGAATGATGCTTGGAAAGGGGGCAGAGCACTAACGGCTTTGCCGTCCCCTTGCAAGACCTGGTCCGAGATGGTCGAGCCCGGACCTCACGTCGCGTGGCTGGCAGGCACGTCGATCAGTTGGACTGATCGCCTCGACGCCAGGCCGGAAACGGATCGGCGAGAGCGGACCATGCGGCGATGTCCATGGTGGACGTATCAGGGACAAGGCATGCGTCCAGCCTGCCACGGATCTCGGCCTCGTCCATGCCAGTGCCGATGAACACGATCTCCTGGCGACGATCGCCGTACAGCTTGTCCCAATACTGGCCGAGCCGCTTGCGCCAGGCCTCATCGTTCGGCCACCGCTCCTTTGGAACGCTCGCCCACCAGAACCCCAGCGCTTCGGTCCTCACAATCGCTCCCGCCTGGCTGATCTCGCCAATCCATTGCGGCCTCGTCGCCAGCCAGAAATGACCCTTCGCCCGGATCACGCCTGGCCAGGATGCCTTGACGAACTTGTCGAACTTCGCCGGATCGAACGGCCGGCGGGCGCGGTAGACGAAGTTCTTCACGCCATATTCCTGCGTTTCAGGCACGTGGTCGGCGAAACCATAGAGCTCCTTGTACCAGAGCGGATGCTGCTGGGCCTTCTCGAAGTCGAACCGGCCGGTGTTGAGCACGCGGTCGAACGGCACGCGGCTGTGATTGGCCTCGATGATGTCGGCTTCGGGATTCAACGAGCGGATGATCTGCCGTGCCGCCTCGCGCTGTTGCGGCGAGGCATCGTCCACCTTGTTGAGGACGATCACGTCGGCGAACTCGATCTGCTCCACGAGGAGATCGACCAGCGTCCGCTTGTCGCCGTCCAGCGCCTCGCCGCGCTCGCCGAGGAACTCGGTCGAGGAATAGTCCTTCAGCAGGTTGGCGGCGTCGACCACCGTCACCATCGTGTCCAGGTGAGCGATGTCGGAGAGGCTTTCGCCCTCTTCCGAGCGGAAATCGAACGTCGCTGCGACCGGGAGCGGCTCCGAAATGCCCGTCGATTCGATCAGCAGATAATCGAAGCGCCCGCTTTCGGCGAGCGCACGTACTTCCCTCAGGAGATCGTCGCGCAGAGTGCAGCAGATGCAACCGTTGGTCATCTCCACCAGTTTCTCATCAGTCCGCGAGAGGTTGGCACCACCATCGCGGACCAGGTCCGCATCGATGTTCACCTCGCTCATGTCGTTCACGATTACCGCCACTTTCAAGCCGTGCCGATTGTTCAGGACGTGATTCAGCAAAGTGGTCTTTCCAGCCCCGAGGAAGCCGGACAAGACGGTGACGGGGAGTTTGGGCATGGAGATCGAACAGCCTCTTGAGGGGGATGGGCCGAGGACAACGAGACACGGCATCTCACTATGTAATGTTATAACATTACATTCTCTATTCGACCTGACCCTGTCAAGGCGCTCGGCCCGCCCAGGGTTCACCGCCTATGCCGCAATGCGGAAGAAAGAATGCTGCTATGCAAACAAGAGCATGGACGCTGGCATCTGGCATACATAGATTGCTCCCAGAAATGAGACAGCAAGACTGACTGTTCTCAAGAAAGGGATTTCCGATGTCCAAGACCGCTTCCGTCGCTCTTGCGCCCTCCTCCTCGCTGTTCGCCCGCCTGATGGCCGCGATCGACGGCTTGCTGCTGGCGAGCGCCGAAATCTCCAATCGCAACGGAGACTTGCCGCGTTTCGGCCTGTAAGAAGGCCTTCGCTCCCGCACCGAACGGGCGACGGCACAGAAGCCAAAAACACGTTGTTTGACCAAATGGCCCCGCTTGTCGGGGCCATTTCTGTTTGGCAGCGCCCTCCCTCGCAGACGAGCGGAACTGCGACGATTAGTCCGCCGAGGCCAACCGACGATTCCGGTTGTTTGTCTACTGGCATTTCGCATACCATCCATTCAAACAAGAATGGTTGCACGATTCAAAAGTGTAAGGACGGGGAAGCGTAACGCAGGACGGAAGGCCGAGTGGCAAGTTTTGCCGCGCCCTTGGCGAAGCCTTAGCCGAAAGATGCGGATGCCGCGCGTTATCCCTGCTCATACAGTTTCTATCGGGACTGCCATGGGTGCTAGACCGCAAGGGTAATCCCGGGGCATGTGACTCGGGATGGGCTGACGCAAGCCGACAAAGAGCGGCTGCGTTGAGGGTTCGACAGGGAGTGAACAAGATGAAGCCATTCGTTCTGAATGTCGCGTTGGCGGCAATGGTGATGTCGTGCGCGAGCAGCACCGCAAGCCGTGCCGCCTGGGAGCCGGTCCGTCCGGTCGAGTTCATCGTGCCCGCGGGTACCGGAGGCGGCGCCGATCAGATGGCGCGCACCATCCAGGGCATCGTCACCAAGCACAATCTGATGAAGCAGCCGCTGGTCGTCATCAACAAGGCCGGTGGCGCAGGCGGTGAAGGCTTCCTCGATGTGAAGACGTCGGCGAACAATCCGCACAAGATCATCATCACGCTGTCGAACCTGTTCACGACGCCGCTGGCGACGGGCATCCCCTTCAACTGGAAGGATTTGACTCCGGTTGCGATGCTCGCGCTCGACGAGTTCGTGCTTTGGGTGAATGCCGAGAAGCCGTACAATTCCGTCAAGGACTATGTCGAGGCCGCGAAGAAGGCACCAAGCGGCACGTTCAAGATGGGCGGCACTGGATCCAAGCAGGAAGACCAGATCATCACGGTCGGGATCGAGAAGGCCATCGACGCCAAGTTCACCTACATTCCCTACAAGGGCGGCGGCGAAGTCGCGGTGCAGCTCGTCGGCAACCACGTCGATTCGACCGTCAACAACCCGATCGAGGCGGTCGCGCAATGGCGCGGCGGCAAGCTCCGTCCGCTCTGCGTGTTCGACGCCCAGCCGATGGCCTATGACGAGCCGATCGCCGACGGCAAGGCCTGGAAGGACATTCCGACCTGCAAGTCGCAGGGCCTTGCGATGGAATATCTCATGCTGCGCGGTATCTTCATGTCGCCCAAGGCCACGAAGGACCAGGTCGAATATTACGTCGAGCTGTTCAAGAAGGTGCGCGCCACGCCGGAATGGCAGGAGTTCATGAAGAGCGGCGCCTTCAACACGACCTTCCTGACCGGCGCCGATTACGCCAAGTGGATCGAGGCGGAGGAGAAGCGGCACGAAAGCCTGATGAAGGAAGCCGGCTTCCTCGCATCGAATTGAGCCTGGCATCGATGACGGCCGAGGATGCTGCGCGTCCTCGCGCCGGCAGCGACTGCGAAAGACTGCATTTCCGCCTGGAGGCCTCATGACTGAACGATCCCGAGCCGAATCCGGCCCCGCCCACAAGACGCTGGAAATCGGCATGGGGCTGCTGATCGGCGTGTTCGGCCTCATCGTGATCTTCGGCAGCCTCAAGGCCGGCATCAATTGGGGCCCGGAGGGGCCGCGCGCCGGATTTTTCCCGTTCTATATCGGCGCGGCCATCGTCGCGGCGAGTGCGATCAACGTCTGGAACGCGCAGCGCGACGACGACGGACGGTTGTTCGCCGAATGGGGGCAGCTGCGCCAGGTCATGAGCGTCGTGGTGCCGACCGCCATCTACGTCGGCACAATGCCGTTCATCGGCCTTTACGTCGGCTCGATGCTCTTCATCGCCTGGTTCATGCGCTGGCTCGGCGGCTATCGCTGGCTGACCGTCGCAGCGGTGGCGGTCGGCATGCCGGTCGTGACTTACCTCGTTTTCGAGCGCTGGTTCCTCGTCCCTCTGCCCAAGGGGCCGCTCGAGGAATGGCTCGGCCTGTGAGACCCATCCACCCATTCAATTGCTGCTGCAGGACGTTTTGACATGGAAGAGTTGGCCAATCTGTTTCACGGCTTCGCGGTCGCCCTGCAGCCCTACAACATCATGCTGATGGTGATCGGCATCACGCTCGGCGTCCTCATCGGCGTGCTGCCGGGGCTCGGGGGCGCCAACGGCGTCGCGATCCTGCTTCCGCTGACCTTCAGCATGCCGCCGACATCGGCCATCATCATGCTGTCCTGCATCTATTGGGGCGCATTGTTCGGGGGAGCCATCACCTCGATCCTGTTCAACATCCCTGGCGAGCCATGGTCGGTGGCGACCACCTTCGACGGCTATCCGATGGCCCAGCAGGGCAAGCCCGGCGAGGCCCTGACGGCGGCCTTTACCTCCTCCTTCGTCGGCGCGCTGTTTGCCGTCGTCATGATCACGCTGGTTGCGCCGCTCGTCGCGGGCTTTGCGCTTCGATTTGGGCCGGCGGAGAAGTTCGCGGTGTATTTCCTCGCTTTCTGCTCCTTCGTCGGCCTCAGCAAGGAGCCGCCGTTCAAGACCATCGCCGCAATGATGATCGGCTTTGCGCTCGCGGCGGTCGGGCTGGACTCGATCACCGGACAATTGCGGCTGACCTTCGGCATCACCGAACTGCTCAACGGCTTCGACTTCCTGATCGCCGTGATCGGCCTGTTCGGCATCGGCGAGATCCTGCTGACCATGGAGGAAGGGCTCGCCTTCCGCGGCGGCAAAGCCAGCATCAACCTTCGTGTCGTGCTCCAGACCTGGCGCGAGTTGCCCGCCTATTGGATGACATCGCTGCGGTCCTGCCTGATCGGTTGCTGGATGGGCGTCACCCCGGCCGGCGCGACGCCTGCTTCCTTCATGAGCTACGGCATCGCCAAGCGGCTGGCGCGACGCGGCAACAATTTCGGCAAGGGCGAGATCGAGGGCGTGATCGCGCCGGAGACGGCCGCACACGCCGCCGGCACCGCGGCGCTGCTGCCGATGCTGTCGCTCGGCGTGCCGGGCTCGCCGACCGCCGCCGTGCTGCTCGGCGGCCTCTTGATCTGGGGCCTGCAGCCTGGCCCGATGCTGTTCGTCGAGCAGAAGGAATTCGTCTGGGGCCTGATCGCCTCGATGTATCTCGGCAATCTCGTCGGGCTCATCGTCGTACTCACCTGCGTGCCGATCTTCGCCGCGATCCTGCGCGTACCCTTCGGCATCATCGCGCCGTTGATCCTGGTGCTCTGCGCGATCGGCGCCTATTCGGTGCACAACAGCACCTTCGACGTGATGCTGATGTTGGTGTTCGGCGTGATCGGCTATCTCCTGAAGAAGTGCAATTACCCGCTCGCGCCGCTGGTGCTCGCCATCGTGCTCGGCGACAAGGCCGAGGAAGCCTTCCGACAATCGCTGCTGGGCTCGCAAGGATCGCTCGGGGTGTTCTTCTCCAACGGCCTCGTCAGCACCATCATGGCGCTCGGCTTGGTCGCCCTGTTCTGGTCCGCGATCCAGGAAGGCTACAGCCGGCTGCGCACGTCGATGGCGTGAGGGGGATCTGCGCAATCCGCATCGGTACCGACGCCAAATTGCCGCACTCCAGACTTCTGGAATATAGAATTCCAGAGATTGCGCCGTCCCCCGCCGACGGCGCCTCGGCGCACGCGACCAATGCAGGCCTGCAAGAACGCCAAGTGCATAGGCTTTCAACAACGCCCCGCGACGTCGCCGATCCGAGATAAAGCGCTGTAAAAACAGCCTCTTAGCTTTAATCAACTGCAATCGCCGCCATCACGCCGACGCGATCGGGCTTTACATTTCCGCGCTCATAGCGCATGTGAACAAGCCCGCGCTATTTCGCCGCACCCTCCCGTCCTCGCTTGAATCTTGGCATATTGCATACCAGAGTGCGCGCCAGCGCATGCATAAAAATGATGGGCGCGTTTGGGAGGGTTTTTGATGACGGACATGGTGCAGTCGGCAGCAGCGGCCCCGAGTGCCGCGCGCGTAAGCGATGCCTATCGCTGGGCGCAATTGGCGATCGGTGTGGCGGCGATGGTGATGATCGCCAACTACCAATATGGCTGGACGTTCTTCGTCCCCGACATCCAGAAGACGTTCGGCTGGGATCGTGCCTCGATCCAATGGGCCTTCACGCTCTTCGTGTTGTTCGAGACCTGGCTGGTGCCGGTTGAAGGATGGTTCGTCGACAAATACGGCCCGCGCATCGTGGTGCTGGTCGGCGGCGTGCTCTGCGCTATCGGCTGGGCGATCAACGCGCAGGCGACCTCGCTGAACGGCTACTATCTCGGCATGATCATCGCAGGCATCGGCGCCGGCGGCGTCTACGGCACCTGCGTCGGCAACGCGCTGAAATGGTTTCCGGACAAGCGCGGTCTTGCGGCCGGCATCACGGCGGCCGGCTTCGGGGCAGGCTCCGCGCTGACCGTGGCGCCGATCCAGGCCATGATCAAGGACAGCGGATTCCAGACCACCTTCCTCTATTTCGGCCTCGGGCAAGGCATCATCATCTGCCTCCTCGCCTTCTTCCTGCTCGCGCCGAAAGCGGGCCAGGTGCCGCACGTGGTGGCGAATGCCAATATCATCCAGACCCGGCGCAACTATCAGCCGACCGAAGTGCTGCGCCAGCCGATCTTCTGGCTGATGTACTTCATGTTCGTGATCGTCGGCGCGGGTGGACTGATGGTCACCGCGAACCTGAAGCCGATCGCGGTTGACTGGAAGGTCGACAGCGTCCCGGTCACGCTGATGGCGGTGACGATGACGGCGGTGACCTTCGCGGCCACGATCGACCGCGTGCTCAACGGCCTGACGCGTCCGTTCTTCGGCTGGATCTCCGACATGATCGGCCGCGAGAACACGATGTTCATCGCCTTCGGCATGGAAGGGTTCGGCATCTGGATGCTCTACCTCTGGGGTCACGATCCGGTCTGGTTCGTGCTGCTCTCGGGCTTCGTGTTCTTCGCCTGGGGTGAGATCTACTCACTATTCCCCTCGACCTGCACCGACACGTTCGGCACCAAGTTCGCGACCACCAATGCCGGCCTGCTCTACACCGCGAAGGGCACCGCCGCGCTGCTGGTGCCGATCGCCAACTACATGCAGCAGACATCGGGGACCTGGGACAGCGTGTTCATCATCGCGGCCGGCGCCAACATCCTGGCTTCGGTGCTGGCGATCGCGGTGCTCAAGCCCTGGCGCAAGGTCGTGGTCGCGAAATCGACGATCTGACCGGCGATACAATTCAGCAAGCACGACGCCCGGCCTCACGGCCGGGCGTTTTTCTTTGGCGATCGTCGCATCGCCTCGCCGGGGCGCGGGCGGAGCCACCAAGAAGTGACAAGTTAGGGCTTGCAATCTGGAATATCGTATACCAATCTCCGCGCCGCGCCTGCGACGATAAGCCACAATACTCGCGACACCAGGTCGTCTTGCGATCCTGTGTCACGGACAATCAGGCGCTGGGAGGTTCTCGATGATTTCCAGCCCGGACGGCGCCGTCACCGCCGCGCCGCTTCGCACCGGTTTCCGCTGGCTCCAGCTCGGCATGGGCATCGTCTGCATGGCGATGATCGCCAATCTGCAATATGGCTGGACGCTGTTCGTCGATCCGATCGATGCCGCCCACCACTGGGGGCGCACCGCGATCCAGCTCGCCTTCACCATCTTCGTCGTCACCGAGACCTGGCTGGTGCCGGTCGAGGCCTGGTTCGTCGACAAATACGGCCCGCGCATCGTCATCATGTTCGGCGGCGTGATGATCGCACTGTCCTGGATCCTCAACGCCTCCGCTGACAGCCTCACCCTGCTCTATGCGGCGGCGATCGTCGGCGGCATGGGCGCGGGTGCCGTGTACGGCACCTGCGTCGGCAACGCGCTGAAATGGTTTCCCGACCGCCGCGGCCTCGCGGCGGGCGCGACCGCCGCCGGCTTCGGCGCAGGGGCCGCGATCACCATCGTGCCGATCGCGAGCATGATCGCCTCGAGCGGCTATCAGCACGCCTTCCTCACCTTCGGCATCGCCCAGGGCCTCGTCGTGTTCGTGCTCGCCTTCTTCATCCAGCCGCCGCGCCTCTCCATTCCGCCGAAGAAGAAGCAGATCAACCTGCCGCAGACCAGGATCGATTTCACCCCGCCGCAAGTGCTGCGCAGCCCTGTTTTCTGGGCGATGTATCTCGTCTTCGTCATGGTCGCTTCCGGCGGACTGATGACTGCGGCGCAGATCGCCCCGATCGCACACGACTTCAAGATCGCCGACAAGCCGGTGACGCTCGCCGGCTTCCAGATGGCGGCGCTGACCTTCGCGATCTCGCTCGACCGCATCTTCGACGGATTCGGGCGACCCTTCTTCGGCTGGGTCTCCGACACGATCGGCCGCGAGCCCACCATGTTCATCGCCTTCGGCACCGCGGCCTTGATGCTGCTGACGCTCTCGGCCTATGGCCAGGTGCCTGTCGTCTTCGTGCTGGCCACCGCGGTTTATTTCGGCGTGTTCGGCGAGATCTATTCGCTGTTCCCCGCGACCTGCGGCGACACCTTCGGTGCGAAGTTCGCAACCACCAACAACGGCATGCTCTACACCGCGAAGGGCACGGCCTCCCTGCTCGTCCCGCTCGCGAGCGTGATCTCGACCGCCTATGGCTGGAAGGCCGTATTCGTGGTGGCGGTGGCGCTGAACGCCACGGCGGCGCTGATGGCGCTGCTCGTGATCAAGCCGCTGCGCCGCGCCTTCATCCTCGGCCAGGAAGCCGAGCGCACGGAGACCGCAAGCGGAACCGCCAAGACCGAGACGGCGTAAGGCGCCGCACCTTGCCGGCTTGCAGAGGGGCGCAGCGATGCGCCCCTTTCTTTTTGGGCACGGCGATAATGTCAGTACGCCTGTCGCAAGATTTTTCGGATCCGCCAAATCCAGCGCTTGACGATTGGCATTATGTATACCACACTTCCTCACCACTCACCCAGGGAGGTTGCAATGCTGGTCGGAGACATTCTGCGCAAGAAGACGCCGCGCGTTGTCACGGTACGTATGAACGAAACGGTGGGGATCGCGGCCAAGCTGATGCGCGCCAACAATATCAGCGCGCTGGTGGTCAAGGATGTGGTCCGCTCCGAGGGCAACACCGCGGTTGGCATGTTCACCGAGCGCGACGTGGTGCGCGCCGTCGCCGAGCACGGCGCGGGCGCCGTCAACGTCAAGGTCTCCCAGCTGGTCTCGGTGCAGCAGCTGGTGTCCTGCACCTCCACCGACACGATCGAGCACGTCCGGCATCTGATGAACCGTCATCATATCCGCCATCTGCCCGTGATCGACGATTACAGCCTCGTCTCCGTCATCAGCATGCGCGACATCGCCGCGGCGATGGATGAGGCGCTCAACGGCACGCCGCAAGCGGCGGCTTAAAGCATGATCCGGAAAAGTGCGCAGCGGTTTTCCGACAAGATCATGCTCAAACAATAGACTAAAGCGCATCGCGCTTTAGAGCGGCAAAACTTCCCCCTGCGACTGCCGGCCCCGGCTCGGATCCTTCCGAGCCGGACCGGATCTTTCGTCCCAAAATCCGTCTCTGCTCGCGAGGATTTCATGAAGATCTGCATCTACGGCGCCGGCGCGATCGGCGGATATCTCGGGGTTCAGCTCGGGCGCGCGGGCGCCGACGTCAGCCTGATCGCACGCGGCGCGCACCTTGCCGCCATGCGCGAGCGCGGCCTGACGCTGCTCGCGGGCGAGGAAAAGCACACCGTTCATCCGCGCTGCACCGATGATCCCACCGAACTCGGCGTGCAGGACTTCATCATCATCACGCTGAAGGCCCATTCGATCACCGGCGTGATCGAAAAGATGCAGCCGCTGCTCGGGCCTCACACCCGCATCGTCACCGCCGTCAACGGCGTTCCCTACTGGTACTTCTACAAGCACGGCGGCCAATACGAGAACTCGACGCTGGAGAGCATCGATCCCGGCGGCCGGCAGTGGCGTGAGCTGGGGGCCGAGCGCGCCATCGGCTGCATCGTCTATCCCGCCACCGAGATCGAGGCGCCCGGCGTGATCCGCCACGTCTACGGCAACAACTTTCCGCTCGGCGAGCCCTCGGGCGAGATCACCTCCGACGTGCAGCACCTCGCCGATCTCTTCGCCGCCGCCGGCCTGAAGGCTCCCGTGCTCGACCGCATCCGCGACGAGATCTGGCTGAAGCTCTGGGGCAATGTCTGCTTCAACCCGATCAGCGCGCTGACCCACGCCACGCTCGACGTGATCTGCACCGATCCCGCCACGCGCGCGCTGTCGCGCGCGATCATGGTGGAGACGCAAGCCATCGCCGAGACCTTCGGCGTCAAGTTCCGCGTCGACGTCGAGCGCCGCATCGAGGGGGCGCGCAAGGTTGGCGCGCACAAGACCTCGATGCTGCAGGATCTCGAGCGCGGCCGCCCGATGGAGATCGATCCGCTCGTCACCGTGGTGCAGGAGATGGGCCGGCTCACCGGCATCGCCACGCCCGCGCTCGATTCGGTGCTGGCCATGGTGACGCAGCGCGCCCGCATCGCCGGCCTCTATGACGGCGTCTCGACACCGGCTGATTCGCGCGCACTGGCGGTGGCGTGATGACGAGCGTGACCAAATGGCTGCGCTTCCGCCATGCCGGGACGACGGGCTTCGGCACGCTGACGTCCTCCGGCATCACCGTGCACGAGGGCGACATGGTCGGCCGCAACGCCGCAACGGGCAAGATTTTGGCGCTCTCGGAGGTCGAGCTGCTTGCGCCCTGCGTGCCTAGCAAGATCGTCGCGCTCTGGAATAATTTCCACGCGCTCGCGGCCAAGCTGAACCAGCCTGAACCGCCGGAGCCGCTGTACCTGCTCAAGGCCACCACCAGCATCGCCGCACCCGGCGCCGTGATCCGCCGCCCCTCTTATTACGACGGCAAGACCACCTATGAGGGCGAGCTCGGCATTGTCATCGGCAGGACCTGCGCCCGTGTCTCGCCAGATGAGGCCGACGGCTTCATCTTCGGCTACACCTGCGTCAACGACATTACCGCCAACGACATCCTGACGCGCGACCCCACCTTCGCCCAATGGGCCCGCGCCAAGGGCATCGACGATTACGGCCCGTTCGGTCCCGTGATCGCGACCGGTCTCGATTCGGCAAAACTCACGGTTCGCACCATCCTCAACGGCGCGGAGCGGCAGAACTACCCGATCTCGGACATGATCTTCAGCGCGCAGGAGCTGGTGAGCAGGATCTCGCACGACATGACCCTCTCGCCCGGCGACCTCATCGCGGTCGGCACCTCGGTCGGCGTCGGCGTGATGAAGGAGCCCGTCAACACGGTGACCGTCGCGATCGACGGCATCGGCGAGCTCACCAACGAGTTTCGGCTGTAGACTTTTTCGCCGCCGCAGAGCAGCAAAATTGATCTGGCGCAAACCCGCCGTCGCGGCCAAGGCTACCCTCCCCGGCAAAAGATTGATTTCTGATGCAAGGGAGGACGCACATGTCGAATGCCGGCAACGCACTGCTGTGGACGGTGCTGTACGTCGCGCTCTCGTTCGCCGCGATCTTCGTGGTCTGGTTCGCCGACAAGATCCGGTCGAACTTGCTCGGCAAGCAATAGCCCCAGGGCACGTTGCTTCGTCCTAGCGGTGGCGGCTGGCCTGGGTGCAAGCGGGCCGGCACAGGGATGTGGGCGCCACCTCGCATCTTCCGCAGCGCCTGGCGTTGACGGAATCCCGGTGCTGCGCGCTCCCGGCAAGCCCAGCGGGCCCCCGTCGGCACCAAGGGTCGGTCGCGCTCCGAAACATCCAGACACATCACATCTTCGCGCGCCCGAGCAATGCCGCCAACATGTCCCGTGCGCGCCGCAACTTGGACGCATTCGGCCGCCCTTTTGGGAGGCGTGTCTGGGGGCACGGCATGACCGTGTTTGGACCAAACCTTCTAGGGGTATCGCTGTGAAGAAGATTGTATTTGCTCTGGGTGCCACGCTTGCTTTTGCGACGGCTGCAAACGCTGCAGATCTGCCGCGCCGGCAGCCGGTGCCAGCCTATCCGGGCGAGCAGGCGCCAATCGGCAAGATGCCGATCGGCAAGAGCCCGATTGGAAAGGCCCCGATCGGCAAGGCGCCGGGCCCGGTCGCCGCGCGCTACTGACGCGCAGCGAAATACGCGTCAGACATTTGCGCTCGATGGTCGAGGGGGAATAGCGTGACGAACAAAGCTGGTCGATCGGGATCCTGCATCCTCGCGGGCTTCGCTCTTGCAGCTATGCTCTCATGCACGACGCCCTCGGCCTCGGCCCATGAGACCGACAAGCAGACCGACAAGCAGACCGACAGGCGCGTTGCCGATGCGAACGCGCTTGCTACGACCGACACTGCCTCGCGGCCACAGCCGCAATCGACGCGGCGCTCGGTCGCGCGGGCGGAGAAAGGCCCCTATTACGTCGACTTCCGCGCCCGCACGGCTGCGAGCTGGGGCCATGCCTTCGTCTGGTACGGCAAGACCAGCGAGAAGGCCGTCGAGGTTGCGGGCCTGACACCGGCCGGCGATACGCTCGCTTACGTGCTCGGTCACATCACCTTTGTGCCATCCGAGACCGGCGCCAGCTATGGCGATCTCGATCCGGAATATCTGACCGCGAGCTATCGGGTCTACCTGAACGAAGCCGACGCCAAGCGCGTGTTCGCCTACATCAAGGAGTTGCAGGCCAGCTCTCCAGTCTGGAATGCCGAGACCATCAACTGTACCGGCTTCATCGGCGACATCGCGGAGTTCATGGGATTGAAGGTCCCCCATCGCTGGCAGCGCCCGGAAAACTTCGTCAACAGCCTCAAGGAAATGAACGGCGGGCGCCAGATGGTGCGGTTGTCGGCGAAGTAGCTCTTCGCCCCATATTCGGTGTCATTGCCCGCGGAGGCGGGCAATCCAGTATTCCAGAGACTGCGAGGGTAGAGCCGAGAGGTCGCGGCGTACTGGATACCCCGCCTTCGCGGGGTATGACGGCGGAGTTTGAGGAAAGAGCTTGCCCTCGTCAGGCAGCAGCGCACCCCAATTATCCGCCCCGCGGAATCTCCTCGCCTTCCGCATGGTCGCCCCGCCTGGCGGTGCAATAGACTTTTCCCACCCCCAGCGGCATCCTGCCGCCATCAACCGAGAACAAAGCGCCACGCGGGGCGCGGGGGAAACAGATCATGTTGCAGACACGGTTCACCAAGCTCGTCGGCGTCCAGCACCCGATCGTTCAGGGCGGCATGCAATGGGTCGGACGCGCCGAGCTGGTCGCAGCCGTCGCCAATGCCGGCGCGCTCGGCTTCATCACCGCGCTGACCCAGCCGACGCCGGAGGACCTGACCAAGGAGATCGCGCGCTGCCGCGACCTCACGGACAAGCCGTTCGGCGTCAACCTCACCATCCTGCCGGCGATCAAGCCGCCGCCCTATGCCGAGTACCGCGCCGCGATCATCGAGAGCGGCATCAAGGTGGTCGAGACCGCCGGCAACAAGCCGCAGGAGCATGTCGACGAATTCAGGAAACACGGCGTCAAGGTCGTGCACAAATGCACCAGCGTCCGTCACGCGCTCTCGGCCGAGCGGATGGGCGTCGACGCCATCTCGATCGACGGCTTCGAATGCGCCGGCCATCCCGGCGAGGACGACACGCCCGGCCTGATCCTGATCCCGGCCGCCGCCGACAAGATCAAGATCCCGATGATCGCCTCGGGCGGCTTTGCCGATGGCCGCGGCCTCGTCGCGGCGCTGGCGCTGGGAGCCGAGGGCATCAACATGGGCACCCGTTTCATGGCCACCAAGGAGAGCCCGATCCATCAGCTCATCAAGGAGAAGATCGTCGCCAATGACGAGCGCGAGACCGAGCTGATCTTCCGCACCATGCGCAACACCTCGCGCGTGGCCAAGAACGCGGTCTCGACCAAGGTCGTCGCGATGGAGAAGGAAGGCGCCAAGTTCGAGGACATCCGCGAGCTCGTCGCCGGTGCCCGCGGCAAGATGGTCTATGCCACCGGCAATTCCGACGAAGGCATCTGGTCGGCCGGCCAGGTGCAGGGCCTGATCCAGGACATCCCGAGCTGTGCCGAGCTCGTCTCCCGCATCGTGCGCGAGGCGGAGGCGATCATTCGCAGCCGGCTCGAGGGGATGATCGTTCAGTCACAACGCGAAGCGGCGGAATAATCACTGCAAGACGTGAGAGTATTGCATGAAAGCCTACGTCTACCGCCCTGAAGGCGCGAGGATTTCCGACGTCGCTCAACCAAAGCCCAAAGGCACGCAGGTGCTCGTCCGCGTTCGCGCCTGCGGCCTCAACCGCGCCGACACCGGCATGCGCAAGGGCCACGCCCATGGCGCGGCCGGCGGCGTCGGCACCGTGCTGGGCATGGAATGGGCCGGTGAGGTCGCCGAGCTCGGGCCCGATGCGAAGGGCGTGAAGATCGGCGACCGCATCATGGGATCGGGCGGCGCGGCGTTCGCCGAATATACGCTGGCCGATCACGGCCGGCTGTTTCACGCGCCCTCGAACATGAATTTCGAGGAGGCCGCCACCCTCCCCGTCGCGCTCGCGACCATGCACAACGCCGTCGTCACGATCGGCGGGGTGCAGGCCGGCCAGAGCGTGCTGGTCCAGGGTGCGAGCTCCGGCGTCGGGCTGATGGCAATGCAGATCGCCCGGCTCAAGGGCGCGAAGCTGGTGATCGGCTCGTCCACCGACGCGTATCGCCGCGGCCGGCTGAAGGAGTATGGCGCCGATCTCGCCGTCGACAGCTCCGATCCGAAATGGGTCGACGAGGCGCTGAAGGCGACGAACGGCGAAGGCGTCGACCTCGTCGTCGACCAGGTCTCGGGCAAGGTCGCCAACCAGAACCTCGCCGCGACGAAGATCAAGGGCCGCATCGTCAATGTCGGCCGCCTCGGCGGCACCCACGCCGACTTCAATTTCGACCTGCACGCGGCCCGCCGCATCGACTATGTCGGCGTCACCTTCCGTACCCGTACCATCGAGGAGGTCCGCGAGATCTTTGCCGAGGTCCGCAGGGACATCTGGGGCGCGGTGGAATCGCGCAAGCTGCAACTGCCGATCGACAAGGTGTTCGCGTTCGACGACATCGACAAGGCGTTCGAGCACATGGAAGCGAACAAGCATCTGGGGAAGATCGTGGTGACGGTGCCGTAGGGCGCCGGCAGCGGCCCGGTAGGGTGGGCAAAGCGAAGCGTACCCACGATCTGCATCCATCGCGGACGAATGGTGGGCACGGCGCTAACGCGCCTTTGCCCACCCTACGGGGCCGGAGCAAGGCGTAGACCGCTCCTGCAACTCACTAGCGACTACATCCTGTGGATCATCGCTTGATGTCCCACACGGGGCTGCTAAATCCCCGCCCATGACCTCCCAGCATGACAAAACCTCGGTCGCGGCCATCTCGATCTTCGCCAGCGGCGGCATGGCGGCGGCCAAGTTCGCGGTCGGGATCGCGATCGGCTCGCTGGCGCTGATCTCGGAAGCCCTGCATTCCCTAATCGACCTGGTTGCGACCATCATCACCTGGGCGGTGGTGCGGGTGTCCGACAAGCCCGCCGACGAGGAGCACCATTACGGCCACGGCAAGCTGGAAAGCATCTCCGCGCTCGGCGTCACCGCCCTGCTCTACGTGCTGGCCGGGGGCATCCTGGTCGAGGCCTATAGCCGGCTGCGCGAGGGAACCCCGCCGCCGACCATCTCGGCCGTGCCGTTCGTGGTGCTGGTGATCGATATCGCCGTCAATCTCTGGCGCGCCCGCGCCCTGCACCGTGCCGCGCGGGAGACCAGAAGCCAGGCCTTGGCGGCCGACGCGCTGCATTTCGCCTCGGACGTGATGGGCTCCTGCGCCGTGATCGTGGGCCTGATCCTGGCCGGGCTCGGCTTCTGGTGGGGTGACACCGCGGCGGCCGCAGCGGTTGCCGTGATGATCGCAGCGCTCGGCCTGCGCATGGCCGGCTCGACCGTGCAGACGCTGGTCGATCGCGCTCCCGAAGGCGCGCAGGAGAAGGCCAAAGCGGCGATCCGCAGCGTACCCGGCGTGATCGACGTCGAACGCTTGCGCGTGCGCATGGTCGGAGCGACCACGTTCATCGACACTATCGCGAAGGTGCCGCGGACCTATCCGATCGACCGGGTCGAGGACATCAAGCGCAACGCGCAGGCCGCCGTCGCCAAGGCTTTCGGCGATGCCGACCTTACCTTCGCCGCAGTGCCCGTCGCGCGCGACAACGAGACCGTGCGCGACCGCATCATGGTGATCGCGCGCAATTCCGCCCTCGCCGTCCACCACGTCACGGTGCACGATCTCGGCGTCAAGCTGATCGTCAGCATCGACCTCGAGGTCGATGCCAACATGCAGCTCGAGGCCGCGCACGACATCGCCAACACGCTGGAGCGCAACATCCAGGAGGAGTTCGGCGAGGACGTCGAGGTCGACGTTCACATCGAGCCGCTGGAACCGGAACTTCCGTTCGGGGTCGATGCCACGCCGGACCGGGTGCGGACCATCGCCGCCGCGCTGACGGAATATGCCGCCGGCAGCGAGATCCACGACATCCACAATGTGCGGGTCCGCAACACCGACGCCGGCGAGATCGTCAACTTCCACTGCCGCGCAACACCGTCGATGAGCGTGATCAAGGTGCACGAGCATGTCGACGCGATCGAGCGTGCGTTGCGGCGCGCGTTCCCGAGCGTGAAGCGCGTCATCAGCCACGCCGAGCCGCCGCGGGCGTGATGAAGAATGCGCGACGAGTCACACGTTCTCGTTTCGGACTCGTTGCACCCGTGCCTTTGCGGACGCGCGACGCACAAACTGCGTGTTGGATAAGAATAATTTCGCGTTAACGATTCGTTGACTCTCGACAGCCCGCGAAAACTGGATTCAAATCGGTGTGATTCGGAAGTGACGTGGGGCTGCTTCCGGAACTCGTTTTTCAGGGGGCCGAAGGCATGTCGCGTGCAGACGCCGCGAACGCGTGCGTCCAATCCGATTCGATCAAGGGATTGGCGCAATCGATCGCGAAACCTGCCTATCATCGGCTGTTGATCGCGGAGCCGGCGCTGCGTCGCGCCGTGCCGACGCTCATCATCGCCTTCCTGATCACGATCTGCCTCGGTGCCTTCGTGCAGGTGGTCGATCAAACGCGCCAGAAGCGGCTGGTGATCCGACACGACATTTCGGCGCTCGCCGACCTGCTCGCCGAGCGCATCGACCGCCTCACTTCGGTTCGCCAGGAGCGGCTCAAGACCATCGAGGGCCTGCCGACGCTGATGCCTGATCTCATTCCGTCCTGGGCCACGGCCTCGGGCCGGCACGTCATCGTCACCTCCGCCGGCATCGACCGCCGCATCCTCGCGCGCATCCCGGCCGACAGCGACCCGATCGGCAACGACCGCCTGCTCGATGCGATCACGACCGCGCAGCTGGTCGCGGCGCCGCCACGCGACGCCAACGTCTCCGACCTGACGCTGCCGAGCGGCAACGCGGCGATGGCGACCTCGCGGCAGATCAAGTCACTGCCCGGCTTCGTCACCGTGATCCAGGAGCGCAACGAGCCGATCTGGGGCTCGGACGCCGCGCTTTCAGTGACGCTGTCGGCGACCACGGGCTTCGTCGTCCTGATCCTGGGCTTCGCCTTCCACTGGCAGTCGACCCGCGCCCGCGAAGGCGACCTCATCAACGACGCGGTGCGCGGCCGCATCGACACGGCGCTCAACCGCGGCCGCTGCGGGCTGTGGGACTGGGACCTGTCGCGCGGCCGGATCTTCTGGTCGCAGTCGATGTTCTCGATCCTCGGTCTCGACGGCCGTCACGAACTCCTCACCTTCGGAGAGGTCAATGCGCTGGTGAAGTCCGATGACATCGACCTGTTCGCGATCGCCGACCAGCTCATCTCCGAGAAGATCGACCATATCGACCAGACCTTCCGCATGCAGCATGTCGACGGCCACTGGATCTGGCTCCGCGTCCGCTGCGAGAAGACGCGCGGCGCGACCGATTCCAGCGTGCACCTGATCGGAATCGCCGTCGACATCACCGAGCAGAAGAGCCTCGCCGAAAAGACCGTGGAAGCCGACCTCCGCCTGCGCGACGCGATCGAGACCATTCCGGAGGCCTTCGTGCTGTGGGATGCGAGCGACCGCCTGGTGCTCTGCAACTCGCACTTCCAGCGCCTGCACAAGCTGCCCGACAGCGCCGTCATCCCCGGCACCTCCTACGAGACCGTGCTCGAGGTCGGCCGCATGCCGGAGGTGCGCACCCGCCACAACGAGACCGCGGCCCAAGGCCCGGGGGCGCGCACCTTCGAGGCGCAGCTCGACGACGGCAGCTGGCTGCACATCAGCGAGCGCCGCACCAAGGACGGCGGCTACGTCTCGGTCGGCACCGACATCACCCGTATCAAAGAGCACGAGCAGAAGCTGGTCGACAACGATCTGCGCCTGCGCGCCACCGTCATCGACCTCAAGCGCTCGCAGGCCGCGCTGGAGCGCCAGGCGGTCGAGCTCGCCGACCTCGCCGAAAAGTACCAGCGCGAGAAGACCCGCGCCGAGGAAGCCAACCAGACCAAGTCGAAATTCCTCGCCAATATGAGCCACGAGCTGCGCACGCCGCTCAATGCCATCATCGGCTTCTCCGAGATCATGGGGTCGGGCATGTTCGGCGAACTCGGCAGCGAGAAGTACCAGGAATACTGCCAGGACATCCTGACCAGCGGCCATTATCTGCTCGAGGTCATCAACGACATCCTCGACATGTCCAAGATCGAGGCCGGCCGCATGAAGCTCGACATGGAAGAGCTCGACCTCGCGCAGACGCTCGCCGAATCCTTGCGGGTCGTCACCGGCCGTGCGCAGGACAAGCACCTGACGCTCGATGCCGACATCGCGAAATCCATCTCGGTCGTCGCCGACCGCCGCGCCACCAAGCAGATCATCGTCAACCTGCTTTCCAACGCGGTGAAGTTCACGCCCGACGGCGGACGCGTCGTGGTGCGCAGCCGGCAGCTCGACGACAGGATCGTGCTGATGATCGCCGACACCGGCATCGGCATCGCACCGCATTCGCTGGCGCGGCTCGGGCGCCCGTTCGAGCAGGTCGAGAGCCAGCTCACCAAGACCTATCACGGCTCGGGCCTCGGCCTTGCCATCGCCCGCTCACTGGCGCAGCTCCACGGCGGCTCGATGCGCCTGCGCTCGAAGATCGACGTCGGCACCGTCGTGCGCGTGACCCTGCCGCGGGATGCGGTGAAGGCGGGATCGGGGATATCGGCTGCGGCTTAAAACCGCGAGCAACGATCGAGTCAGTTTCGATCTGGGATGCCCTTCTCCCCTTGTGGGAGAAGGTGGCGCGAAGCGCCGGATGAGGGGTGTCTATCCACGCGCAATACTTTCGGGAGGAGAGATACCCCTCACCCGTCTCGCCGCTACGCGGCGAGCCACCCTCTCCCACAAGGAGAGAGGGGAAGAAGAGCTCTCGGTTCACTCGGCTCAGCCAAAAGACCTTCCGCTTACGATTGCAGCGTCGGCGCGACTTCGCGCGCGACGTTGACCAGAGCCGCGATCAGTGGCGTCATGGGATCGCGCTGCGGGATCACCAGGCCGATGCTGTAATTGACCTCGGGGTCGACGATCGGGATCGAGCGGACGGTGTCGGACAGGCCGAGCGTCTCGGCGAGCTTGGCCGGCATCACGCTGGCCCAGCGCCCGGTCTTGACGTGCGTGAACAGCACCAGCAGCGAGTTCGACGTCAGCGTCGGCGTCGCCTCCGCGCCGACCGATCGCAATGCGCGGTCGATGATGCGGCGGTTCTGCATGTCTGGCGTCAAGAGGCACAGCGGCACTTGCCCGACCTCGGTCCAGGTCACCGTCTCGCGATCGCCGAACATCGCGTCCGGCGCGGTGAGCAGGCGATAGCTCTCGTTGTAGAGCGGGATGGTGCGCACCTTGCCGATCGGCTCGTTCTCGATATAGGTCAGCCCCGCATCGACCTCGAGATTTTCCAAGAGCCCCAGCACCTCGGACGAGGTGGTGGACTGGATGCGGAAGCGCACCTCCGGATGCTTGGCACGAAACGGCGTCGTCAGCGCGGCGACCATGCCGAGCACGGTCGGGACCGCCGCGATGCGGATCTCGCCGGAGAGCTGATGCTTCAGCCCGTTGATCTCGTCGCGCATCGCCCGGGCATCGCCCACGATCCGCCGCGCCCAGTCGAGCGCCCGCTCGCCTTCCGGCGTAAATCCCTGAAAGCGCGAGCCGCGCTGGACCAGCATCACGCCGAGAATTTCCTCGAGCTGCTTGAGCCCGGTCGACATCGTCGGTTGCGTCACACCGCAGGCCTCGGCCGCGCGTCCGAAATGCCGCTCCTTCGCCAGCGCCAGCAATAGTTCAAGCTTGTCGATCAACCGGCCGTCCCCTCGGATTCCATCGTGGCACGCAAGCTAGCACGCCGGGCCTGCACCAACACGCAAAAACCCGCAGCCCACCCAACTTTCATGACCAATCCGTATCGATCGATTGCGGTTGCAAATCGATCGGAATCCGCAATCGCAGCACGGGACAGCTTTATTGATCTGCGAATGATTCCAACTAGTTTGCGGCGAAGGAAACGCTCTGGTTGAGAACGAAGAATGACAACGGTTTATGAGCCTTGGAACGAGACGCGCGGCGCAGAGATCATCGCCGAACATGCCAACCAGGAGGGAGCGACGCTGGTCATCCTGCATGCGCTTCAGGACGCATTTGGCTATGTGCCCGAAGCCGCGATTCCCATGGTGGCGAAAGCGCTCAATTTGTCGCGAGCCGAAGTCCATGGGGTGTTCACCTTCTATCATGATTTCCGCCACAAGCCCGCCGGCCGCCATGTGCTGAAGCTGTGCCGCGCCGAGGCATGCCAGGCTGCCGGCGGCGACGCGCTGGTTGCGCGGGCGGAGACGAAGCTCGGCGTGTCGCTCGGCAGCACGACGCCCGACGAGCGCGTCACGCTGGAGCCGATCTATTGCCTCGGCCTGTGCGCGACCGCGCCATCCGCCATGCTCGACGGCCGCCTGATCGGCCGGCTCGACCAGAAGCGCCTCGATGCGCTGGTTGCGGAGGCGCAGCGATGAGCATGCGTGTCTACGTCTCACGTGATGCTGGCGCGGTCGCCGTCGGCGCCGACGAGGTGGCGCAGGCGCTCGAGCGGGCCGCGGCCACGCGCGGTGTTGCAATCGAAATCGTCAGGACCGGCTCGCGCGGAATGTACTGGCTGGAGCCGCTGGTCGAGGTCGCAACGCCGCAGGGACGCATCGCCTTCGGCCCGGTGGCGGAAGCAGATGTGCCCTCCCTGCTCGACGCGCTCGCAAACAACACCCCGCATCTCTTGCGGTTAGGGGCCACCGACGAGATCCCCTGGCTGAAGCGCCAAACCCGCCTCACCTTCGCGCGCTGCGGCGTGATCGATCCGCGCTCGCTCGACGACTACCGTGCCCATGGCGGCTACAAGGGCCTCGCGCGGGCTCTCTCGCTTGGCTCGGATGCGATCCTCACCGAAGTCACCGCATCGGGCCTGCGCGGCCGCGGCGGCGCCGGCTTTCCGACCGGGATCAAGTGGAAGACCGTCGCGCAGGCCAAGGCCGACCGCAAGTTCATCGTCTGCAACGCCGACGAGGGCGACAGCGGCACCTTTGCCGACCGCATGATCATGGAAGGCGATCCCTTCCTGGTGATCGAGGGCATGACCATCGCCGGCCTCACCGTCGGCGCGACCAAGGGCTACATCTACATCCGCAGCGAATATCCGCATGCGGTGGAAGCCATGAACGCCGCCATCGCGGCGGCCAGGCGCGGCGGCTATCTCGGCGACAAGATCGGCGGCTCCACCACCAGCTTCGATCTCGAAGTCCGCGTCGGCGCCGGCGCCTATGTCTGTGGCGAGGAGACCTCGCTGCTGGAAAGTCTCGAAGGCCGCCGCGGCATCGTGCGCGCAAAACCGCCGCTGCCGGCGCATCACGGCCTGTTCGGCAAGCCGACCGTGATCAACAACGTGCTGTCGTTCGCCGCGATCCCGTTCATCCTCGCCGAGGGCGCCAAGGCGTATGCCGATTTCGGCATGGGCCGCTCGCGCGGCACGATGCCGATCCAGCTCGCGGGCAACATCCGCTACGGTGGCCTGTTCGAGACCGCCTTCGGTGTGACGCTCGGCGAGCTCGTCGACGACATCGGCGGCGGCACCTTTACCGGCCGCCCGGTCCGCGCCGTGCAGGTCGGCGGGCCGTTAGGGGCCTATTTCCCCCGTGCGCTGTTCGACACGCCGTTCGATTATGAGGCCTTTGCCGCACGCGACGGATTGATCGGCCATGGCGGCATCGTCGTGTTCGACGACAGCGTCGACATGCGCAGGCAGGCGCGCTTCGCCATGGAGTTCTGTGCCGTCGAATCCTGCGGCAAGTGCACGCCGTGCCGGATCGGCTCGACCCGCGGCGTCGAGACCATCGAGAAGATCATGCGCGGCGAGCGCGTCAATGAAAACATCGCGCTGGTCGAGGACCTCTGCAACACCATGAAATTCGGCTCGCTCTGCGCACTCGGCGGCTTCACGCCCTACCCCGTGCTCAGCGCGTTGAAGCACTTCCGGGAGGATTTCGCATCCCTCCCGACCACGCTGCAGGCCGCGGAATAGGAGAACGACGATGTCTCTGATCGAAGAAATCGACTACGGCACGCCGCGCTCCAAATCCACGACGATGGTGACGCTCATCATCGACGGCAGAGAGGTCACGGTGCCCGAGGGCACCTCGATCATGCGCGCCGCGATGGACGCCGGCCACCAGATCCCGAAGCTCTGCGCAACCGACATGGTCGACGCGTTCGGGTCCTGTCGACTTTGCCTCGTTGAGATCGAGGGTCGCGCCGGAACGCCGGCCTCCTGCACCACGCCAGTGATGAACGGTCTCGTCGTGCACACCCAGACCGAGCGACTCAAAAAGTTGCGCAAGGGCGTTATGGAGCTCTACATCTCCGACCATCCGCTCGACTGCCTCACCTGCGGCGCCAACGGCGATTGCGAGTTACAGGACATGGCCGGCGCCGTCGGCCTGCGCGATGTGCGTTACGGCTATGAGGGCGAGAACCACGTCTTTGCCACGCGCCACGGCTGCGACAACGACCACTGGATGCCGAAAGACGAGTCCAATCCATACTTCACCTACGATCCCTCCAAGTGCATCGTCTGCTCGCGCTGCGTCCGCGCCTGCGAGGAGGTGCAAGGCACCTTCGCGCTGACCATCTCCGGACGCGGCTTCGACAGTCGCGTCTCGCCGGGCATGAGCGAGAGTTTTTTGGGCTCCGAATGCGTCTCCTGCGGCGCCTGCGTGCAGGCCTGCCCGACCGCGACGCTGACCGAGAAGTCGGTGATCGAGATTGGCCAGCCCGAGCATTCCGTGGTCACCACCTGCGCCTATTGCGGCGTCGGCTGTGCCTTCAAGGCGGAGATGCGCGGCGAAGAAGTCGTGCGCATGGTGCCCTACAAGGACGGCAAGGCCAATCGCGGCCATTCCTGCGTCAAGGGCCGCTTCGCCTGGGGCTATACCAATCACAAGGAGCGCATCCTCAAGCCGATGATCCGCGAACGGATCGAGGATCCCTGGCGCGAAGTGTCCTGGGACGAGGCGTTCTCGTTTGCCGCCGCCAGGATGCGCGGTATCCAGAAGAAATACGGCCGCGACGCCATCGGCGGCATCACCTCGTCGCGCTGCACCAACGAAGAGACCTATCTGGTGCAGAAGCTGATCCGCGCCGGCTTCGGCAACCACAATGTCGATACCTGCGCCCGCGTCTGCCATTCGCCGACCGGCTATGGCCTGGCCACCACCTTCGGCACCTCCGCCGGCACGCAGGATTTCGACTCGGTCGAGGACACCGACGTCGTGGTCGTGATCGGCGCCAATCCGGCTTCCGCCCATCCGGTGTTCGCGTCCCGCTTGAAGAAGCGGCTGCGCCAGGGCGCCAAGCTGATCGTGATCGACCCGCGCCGCACCGAGATGGTGGAATCGCCGCATGTGAAGGCGCTGCACCTGCCCCTGATGCCCGGCACCAACGTCGCCGTCATGACCGCGCTGGCGCATGTCATTGTCACCGAAAGCCTCGTCAACGAAGCCTTCGTGCGCGAGCGCTGCGACTGGAGCGAGTTCGAGGAATGGGCCGCCTTCGTCGCCCAGCCGAAGAACAGCCCCGAAGCCACCTCCATCCTCACCGGCGTCGATCCCAAGGTGCTGCGCGAAGCGGCCCGCATCTATGCCGCGGGCGGGAACGGGGCGATCTATTATGGCCTCGGCGTCACCGAGCACAGCCAGGGCTCGACCACCGTGATCGCGATCGCCAACCTCGCGATGGTCACAGGCAATATCGGCCGCCCCGGCGTCGGCGTGAACCCGCTGCGCGGCCAAAATAACGTTCAAGGCTCCTGCGACATGGGCTCGTTCCCGCACGAGCTGCCCGGCTACCGCCACATCTCCGGCGACGCGGTGCGCGACCAGTTCGAGGAGATGTGGAACGTCAAGCTCAACCCCGAGCCCGGCCTGCGCATCCCCAACATGTTCGACGCCGCGGTCGAAGGCACCTTCATGGGGATCTACGTGCAGGGCGAGGACATCCTACAGTCCGATCCCAACACCAGCCACGTGGTCGCGGCGCTATCGGCGATGGAGTGCGTCATCGTCCACGACCTCTTCCTGAACGAGACCGCGAACTACGCCCACGTCTTTTCTGCCCGGCTCGAGCTTCCTCGAGAAGGACGGCACCTTCACCAACGCCGAGCGCCGCATCCAGCGCGTCCGCAAGGTGATGACGCCGAAGAACGGCCTGGCCGACTGGGAGGTCACCATCGGCCTTGCCAAGGCGATGGGCTTCGACATGAAGTACAACCACCCGTCCGAGATCATGGACGAGATCGCGGCGCTGGCGCCGACCTTCGCCGGCGTCTCCTATGCCAAGTTAGATGAGCTCGGTTCGGTGCAGTGGCCCTGCAACGACAAGGCGCCCGAGGGCACGCCGGTGATGCATATCGACGGCTTCGTCCGTGGCAAGGGCAAGTTCGTCGTGACCGAATACGTCGCAACGGACGAGCGCACCGGCCCGCGCTATCCGCTGCTGCTCACCACGGGCCGCATCCTCAGCCAGTGCAATGTCGGCGCGCAGACGCGGCGCACAGAAAACGTGGTCTGGCATGCCGAGGACCGGCTAGAGATCCACCCGCATGATGCCGAGCAGCGCGGCGTGCGCGACGGCGACTGGGTGCGGCTGAAGAGCCGCGCCGGCGAGACCACGCTGCGCGCCGAGATCACCGACCGCGTCGCGCCCGGCGTCGTCTATACCACCTTCCATCATCCCGACACGCAGGCCAACGTCATCACGACCGACTATTCGGACTGGGCGACCAACTGTCCCGAATACAAGGTCACGGCGGTGCAGGTCTCGTCCTCGAACGGCCCGTCCGACTGGCAAAAGGCCTATGATGCGCAGGCGCGCCAATCCCGCCGCATCGTGCCGGCCGAAGCCGCGGAGTAAGCGCATGCACGTAGCGGTCCAGGCCATCGATCGCGACATCTGGCGCAACGGCGCGGCGTCGGAAGGAACGCGGTTCGTCCCGGAGGAGACGCCGCTGGCGCTGACCTATAATGGCGGCACCTATGCCGTCATGATGGGAACGCCGCAGAACCTCGAGGATTTCGCGGTCGGTTTCAGCGTGAGCGAAGGCATCGTCAAGTCGGTCGACGACATCAAGTCGCTCGAAATGGTCCGCCTCGACGACGGCATCGAGCTGCGCATGTGGCTCGCACCGGAAGATGCCGCGCGCATCAACCAGCGCCGTCGCCACATTGCAGGTCCCACCGGCTGCGGCATCTGCGGCATCGAGTCCATTGCCGAAGCGGTGCGGCCCGCGGCGATCGTCCCGGACGGGCAGACCTTCACCCCCGAGCAGGTCATGGCGGCGATGCAGGCCATTGCGCCGCTGCAATCGATCAATCTGCAGACCCGCGCCGTTCACGCCGCCGCGTTCTGGTCCCCCACAAGCAACATCGTCGCGCTGCGCGAGGATGTCGGCCGCCACAACGCGCTCGACAAGCTCGCTGGCGCCCTGGCGCGCAGCCGCAACGAGCCGCGCAACGGCATGGTGCTGCTGACCAGCCGCGTCTCAGTCGAGATGGTACAGAAGACCGCCGCGATCGGCGCGCCCGTGATGGTCGCGGTTTCTGCGCCCACCGCCCTCGCGGTGCGCACGGCGGAAGCCGCCGGCATCACTCTGATCGCCATCGCCCGCCAGGACGGGTTCGAAGTGTTTTCGCATGGCGACCGGATCGTCACGCGCCATGCCACGGAGGTTGCCGATGTCGCCTGACCGCCTGATCTACATGGCCAACCAGATCGGCAAGTTCTTTGGTAGTCAGGGTCATGACAAGGCCGTGCCGGGCATTGCCGAGCACATCAAGAAGTTCTGGGATCCCCGCATGAAGCGCGCGGTCTTCGCCCATCTGGATGCGGGCGGTGCGGGCCTGGAGCCCGACGTGCGCGAGGCCATCACCGCGCTGAAGCAGGCTATGACCCTTCCAGCAGCGCCCTGAACACGCGCCGCACCTCGCTCTGGGTCTCCTTCACCCGCGCCTCCAGTGAGGAGAAGTCCGGCGCGTCGCCGGCGCGCGCCATGACGCGCTGCAGGTCGGTGCCGGCGGTATCAGGCTTGAAGCGCTCGCTGACGCAGAGACGCAGGATCTGCGTGAGGTCGTGATAGAGCCGCGCCGCGGCCCGCAAAATCTCCGTCTCGGATTGCGCGAGCACGCCGATCCTGCAGGCATTCTCCAGCACCTGCATGGTGCTGACGTCGAGAATCTCGGGTTTGTCGTGCGCGTGCACGAGCTGGAGATACTGCGCGATGAAGTCGATATCGACCATGCCGCCGGCGGCATGCTTGAGATCCCAGCAATCCGCCTCGCCCTTCTCCTGCGCGATCGCGCGCCGCATGTCGGCGACGTCGTTGGCGGTGATGGCGGGATCGCGGCGGCGGGTGAGGACATCGCGGATGACGCGCTCGATCCGTTCCCGGAATTCGGGCGAAGCCGAGACCACGCGCGCACGCGTCAATGCCATGTGCTCCCAGGTCCAGGCTTCGTTGGCCTGGTAGTCCGCGAACGAGACGAGGCTCGAAGCCACCGGACCTGCGCGTCCCGAGGGCCGCAGCCGCATGTCGATCTCGTAGAGCACGCCGTAATTGGTGCGGGTCGTGAAGGCGCTGATCAGGCGCTGGGTGAAACGGGCGAAATAGTGTGCGCCGTGAAGCGATTTCACCCCGTCGGAGTCCGGATGGTCGCCGTCGAAATCATAGAGCAGGATCAGGTCGAGATCGGACGAGGCCGTCATCTCGCGGCTGCCGAGCCGGCCCATCGCGACGATCGCGGTCTCCTGACCCTTGATGCGGCCGTGCTGGGCGGCGAAGCGATCGGCGACGAGACCGTGCACGGTGTGGACGATTCCCTCCGCGACGTCGGCGAAGGCCGTGCTCGCCTGCTGCGCCGAGACGGTGCCGGAGAGGATGCGTGTGCCGATCAGGAACAGGCTCTCCTGCCCGAACAGGCGCAGGCGATCGAGGAACTCCTCGTATGAGCCGGCGTCCTGCACGGTGGTCGCGAGCCGCCCCGACAATTCCTGCCTGTCGGGCATGGCGCCGAAGAAGCGCGGATCGATCAGGCCATCCATCAGCTGAGGCTGCCGCGCCAGCATGTCGCCGAGCCGCGGCGCGGCTCCCAGCACCAGCGCCACCAGCGCGACGAGATCGCGGTTCTGGCCGAGCAGCGTGATCAGCCGGCCGCCGCGCTGCAGCGCGCCGAGGAAATGATCGAACGAAACGACGGCGCGATCCGGCTCTTCGGCATGGGCAAGGCCGTCGATCAAGGCCGGCACGAACTCGACGAAGGCGCTTCGCGTCGCCTCAACGCGGAAGACGCGATAGTCGCCGGTGATCCAGTCGCGCACCGTCTGCGCGACCGCGGCGGGCTTCTTGAAGCCGAGCGTCGCGAGGTGCTGCAGCAGGCGCGGATCATCGGGGCCCGCACCGTAGTCGAGCGCCGGCAGCCTCGCCGTGCCGGTGGGGTCATCGCCCTCGAACAGTTTTTCGTAATGGCCCTGGACGATCTGGAGCTGGCGCAAGAGGTCGCGCGCAAAGGCCTCCCGAGTCCGATAGCCGAAGAACCACGCAAAGCGCTCGACCGCTTGCTTGTCCTCCGGCAGCGTGTGGGTTTGCTCGTCGGCGATCATCTGCAGGCGATGCTCGACACGGCGCAGGAATTCGTAGGCGGTCGCCAGCTCGTCACGCGCCGCCACAGTGATCCAGTTGCTGGCGGCGAGCACGTCAAGCGCCCGCAGTGTCGGCCGCACCCGCAATTCCGGATGGCGGCCGCCGGCAATCAATTGCTGGGTCTGCGCGAAGAATTCGATCTCGCGAATGCCGCCGCGTCCGACCTTGACGTTGTGGCCCTCGACCGCAACCTCGCTCTGGCCGCGATAGGTCTGCATCTGCCGCTTCATGTCGTGTACGTCGGCAAGTGCGGCAAAGTCGAGATGCTTGCGCCAGACGAACGGCCCGATCTCGGCGAGCAATGCCTCGCCCGCTTTTGAATCGCCGGCACAGGTCCGCGCCTTGATCATCGCGGCGCGCTCCCAGGTGCGCCCTTCCCGCTCGTAATAGTTCAGCGCGGCGTCCCGCGAGATCGCCACCTGCGTCGAGGACGGGTCGGGCCGCAGCCGCAAATCGACGCGGAAGACGTAACCATCATAGGTGCGCTGCTGCAGGATGCGCGCCATGCCTTGCGTCACGCGGACGAAGAACGGCTGCGGCTCGATATCGGGCGCGAGGGTCGTCGCATCGGGATCGAAGAACACGATGAGATCGATATCGCTGGAATAGTTCAGCTCGCCCGCACCCATCTTGCCCATCGCGAGCACGATCAGCCCGCAGCCCTCTTCGGGTGCCTCGGGATTGGGCGGTGAGAGCTTGCCGCGTGCGGCTTCCTGCCGCAGCAGATATTGCAGTGCCGCCTGCACCGAGGACACCGCGACATCGGTCAGCGCCGCCGTCACCCGCATCACCGGCCAGACACCGCCGATATCGCACAGCGCGATCAGGAGCGCAGCCTCAGCCTTCATGCGGCGGAGCAGCCGCATCACCTCGGCCTCCTCCGAAGCCGCGAGCACCGCGCTGCGCGCCTCCGCGATCAGCGCCGTCAGATGCGCATCCGGATCGCATTCGAGCAGCCGGATCAGGCGCAAGGCATCGGCGCGCACCAGTTCGAACAGATAGGGCGAGAATTCCGCAATCCCGGTCAGGATCTCGCGGGCGAAGGGATGACCGAGATGCGTTTCGAGACGGGCCGATTGTGCCGGCTCGAGCTCGGCCAGCCAGCTTTCGAAACGGGGTTCATCGGTTGCGGAAGCGGCAATATGGGGAGCCTCCGCGAAGCGTGCGGCCAGCCTCTCACCATGCTTGTCCGCGTTTCCCGGCGCGGAGTGGTTCATGCCACCTTCTGTGGCACATCCGGTGTTGGCGGAGCAACCCTGTCGCCGGCGCCCGCGCGCGCCGGCAGCACGAGCGTGGCGACGAGGCCGGGATGGGCATCGCCCAAGCGCAATTCGCCGCCGTGCAACGTCGCCACCGCCGAGGCGAGGCTGAGGCCGAGGCCCGAGCCCGGCAGCGTGCGGCTGGCCTCCAGCCGCACGAATCGCTCGATGACGTGCTTGCGGTCGGCTTCGGGGATGCCGGGGCCGCGATCGGTGACGCTGAGCAGCACCTGGTCGCCCTCGCGCCTCGCCTCGATCGTGATTTGCCTCGCGTCCATGCTGACCACGGTTCCCGCCGGCTGTGCCGCGGGCTGGCCGTATTTGATCGCGTTCTCGACAAGATTGGCGAGCGCCTGGCTGATCAGCTCGCGATTGGCATGAACCGGCGTCGGCTCGCACTTGACCTTCAGGGTCATGCCGTCGTCCTCGGCGAGCGGCTCGTAGAGCTCGTGGATGCCCTCCGCGACCTCTGCGGCGTCGAAGTCGTCCATGTTGCCGCGCGCCTGTCCGGATTCCGCGCGCGCGATCATCAGCAGCGCGTTGAAGGTCCGGATCAGCCCGTCGGACTCCTCGATGGTCCGCTCCAGCGCGGCGCGATAATCCGCCTCGCAGCCCGATCTCGCCAGCGCCTCCTCGGCGCGATTGCGCAGCCGTGTCAGCGGCGTCTTGAGGTCGTGGGCGATGTTGTCGGAAACCTCCTTCAGTCCCGCCATCAGCGCCTCGATCCGCTCCAGCATGGCGTTGAGGTTCTCGGCGAGGCGATCGATCTCGTCGCCGCTGCGCCCCACCGGCAGGCGCTCGCTGAGATCGCCGGTCATGATCCGCTGCGCCGTGCCGGTCATCGCGTCGATGCGCCTCAGCACCCGCCGCGCGACGAAGATGCCGCCGCCGAGGCCGAGCACGACGACGATCAGGACCGAAAACTGCGCCGCCTTGGCGACGATGCCGAACAGGCGCCGCCGCTCGGCCAAGTCGCGGCCGATCAGAAGCCGGAAGCCGTTCTCCAATTCGGTGACGCGAACGAGCGCGCGATGATCGCGGTCATCGCTGTCCTCGATCCGCCGGTAGGCTGTCTCCGACCAGCCGCGCGTCGCCATAACGCCCGGCGCCAGCGAGCCGACATTGCCGGCGATCGCCTGGCCCGTCGGCGTGGTCACGAGATAGAGATTGGCGCCTGGCCGCAGCGCCCGATACTCGATCGTGCGCACGAGACCGACTAGGCCGCGGCGGTCGTAGATCTCGTTGATCTCCGAGGTCTCGGCATTGACGGTCTGCGTGATCTCCTCGGTGATCAGCCGCCGCGTATTCCAGGCGAAATAGGCCAGCAGCGAGGCCGCGAACATCGCGAACAGCAGCAGATAGACCAGCGTCAGCCGGAACGCCGTGGTGCGGACGAGTTTACCGAATGCCGTCACGGATCATGTACCCAGTTTCAACCACGCGCCTGCATCACGAGCATCGACACTCACGTATTTCGCTTTGTTTACAATAACATAGCCTATAGATTGTCGCACCTGCGCCTAGGTCCCTGGTGGAACGAGCAACGCGAAAGGCATTCGTGACCACACGTGATAGGCGCACGCGGAACGTTAAAGGGGCACTCGATCGGAACCAAGTTAAATCCCCGCAAGCTCGGGCCATGCGGACACCGGACGGAGCCTGCGGGAGCAGTGATCCGCTGTGGGCCTCCCCTTCCGACCACGCTGAGGAACATCAGCCGTTACGGGCGGACGTCCTTGTCGAGGGCATCGCGCCATTGCGGTCAAACCCGCCGGCCTCCCTCACACTTCCAGCCATTGCGCGCGAACGTCGCTGTTTGATTTCAGTTGCTCGGGCGTACCTTCGAAGACCACACGACCGTGCCCCATGACGTAGACGCGGTTGGAGATCTTCATCGCAATCGACAGCTTCTGCTCGACGAGCAAAATTGCGACGCCGGCCTGCGCAATGCGGGCGATGAGATCGCCGACCTGCTGCACGATCAAGGGCGCAAGACCTTCGGTCGGCTCGTCGATCATGATGAGATCGGGGTCGCCCATCAGGGTCCGGCACGTCGTGAGCATCTGCTTCTCGCCGCCTGACAGCACCCCCGCAGGCGTATCTGCCCGCGCGGCAAGATTCGGAAACATGTCGAGCATGTCCTTAAGCTGCCATTTGCCGGGACGCCGCGTATCCTTGATGCCGAGGAGCAGATTCTGGCGGACCGTCAGCCCCGGAAAGACGTCCCGATGCTCCGGCACATAGCCGAGACCGAGGCGCGCGATCCTGTAGCTCGGCAGCCCCGCGATGTCCTTGCCTTTGAAGCGGATCGTGCCTTGCGGCGCAACCTCGCCCATGATCGCCTTGACAGTGGTCGAACGTCCGACGCCGTTGCGGCCGAGCAGGCTGACGACCTCGCCTGCCGCAACGTCGAGATCGACGCCCTGGAGAATGTGGCTCTTGCCGTAATAGGCGTGCAGGTCCCTGACCTCCAGCATCAGTGCGCCTCCTCGCCGAGATAGGCTTCCTTGACTTTCGGGTCCCGCCTGATCTCCTCCGGCGTGCCGGAAGCAATGATGTGGCCGTAGACCAGCACGGAAATGCGGTCGGCCAGGCCGAACACAACGCTCATGTCGTGTTCGACGATGACCAGGGTCTTGCCCTCGGTCAGGCGCCGGATCAGCGACACCGCGCGGTCGGTCTCGGCGTGGCTCATGCCCGCCGTCGGTTCGTCCAGCAGCACGACGGTCGCGCCGCTGGCGATGGTGATGCCGATCTCGAGTTCGCGCTGCTCCGCGTAGGTCAACAAGCCGGCCGGAACATCGCGCCGATGCGTCAGATGGATGTCGTCGAGGATTTGCGCCGTGCGCTCGCGCACCTCCGGCAGGCTATCGACGTTCTTCCAGAAGGCGTAACGGTGCCCCGTCGCCCACAGCACGGCACAGCGGACGTTCTCCCAGACCGACATGCGCGCGAATACGTTGGTGACCTGGAACGACCGCGACAGGCCGCGCCGGTTGATCTCGAACGGCCTGAGGCCGGAGATCACATCGCCGTTCAGTCTCACCTCGCCCGAGGTCGGCTTGATGTGGCCACTGATGAGATTGAACGTCGTCGATTTCCCGGCACCGTTCGGACCGATGATGGCGTGACGCTCACCTTGCGCGATGCTGAGATTGAGATCGCGGATGATGCCGACATTGCCAAAGCGCTTCTCAACGGCGCGGACTTCGATCGCTGCCGTCATGCCAAGTACCCCCGATCGCGCGCGACCGTCGCCGCGCGGTCCCATGCCTCGGCGACGCGCCGCCAGCTCAGGCGCGCGACGAAGAAGCCGCCGATGAGGAGGACCGCCGCGCTCGCCCACGTCAGCGGCGACGCCGGACTGAAGGCAACGCCGAACAGGTTGATCGGATTGCCCTGACCGCTATGCGTGCGCGCGATCGATTCGATCGTCAGGATCACACCGCAAGCCAGTGCCAAGGTCGGCACCGCCGCGATCAGATAGGAAGGGATCACCGTCGGCAGAGTTCCGGCGCGAACCAGCGGCCGGTGCATCATGACCAGCCCGGCGATGCCGCCGGGGGACAGCATCACGATGCCGATGAAGATAATGCCGAAATAGAGCTGCCACACGCCGGTGACGCTGGTCAGCCCGAGCTGAAGATAGGTCACGAGGATTGCACCCAGGATGGGTCCGAAGAAGTACGCGACGCCGCCAATGAAGGTCGAGAACAGCACGAGGCCGGATTGGATCGCGCCGAGATAGGCGGCGTTGGCGATCTCGAAGTTGATCGCGGCCAGGCCCCCTGCCACGCCAGCGAAGAAGCCGGCAAAACAGAAGGCGATGTAGCGCACCACGTGCGGATCATAACCGATGAACTGGACGCGCTCGGGGTTGTCCCGCACCGCATTGCTGATTCGCCCCAGCGGGGTCCGCGTCAGCGCATACATCGCGACGGCCGAGATCACCAGCCAGAACGCGATGAGGTAATAGACCTGAAGCTGCGGGCCGAAACTCAAGCCGAAGATCTTCGGCAAAGCCGTGCGGTCGGTCGATATTCCGGACTCGCCGCCGAACACCGAACGCAGGATCAGCGAGGACGACGCCACCAGCTCGGCAATGCCGAGCGAGATCATCGAGAACACGGTACCAGCCCGCTTGGTCATCAGCCAGCCGATGATGATCGCGAAAACGAGGCCGCCGAGTCCACCGAACAGCGGTATGAACGGCAGCGGGATTGGCCAGCCGTGCGAGACCACTGCATTCATCATGTGGCACGCTGCGAAGCCGCCGAGGCCGTAATGCACCGCATGGCCGAACGACAAGAGGCCGGTCTGGCCGAGCAGGATGTTGTAGGACAGCGCGAACACGATCGCGATGCCGATCAGGCTGAAGGACGTCAGCGAGCCGCCGGAGGAGAAGATCAGCGGCAGCACGATCAGCACGGCGATGCCGGCAAGCCATATGCCGTAGAAGCGCAGGCCGTCGCCGGCCGGCTTCCCTGCGATTGTCGATGTCGGCGTCGATGTCGTTTTGGCGTTCATGTCTCGCGCGTCCCCATCAGGCCCATGGGGCGTACGATCAGAATGATCACCAGCAGCAGGTAGGGTACGATCGGCGCCACCTGGGCAATGGTGACGTTCCAGATGTCGGTGAGCACGGACGGCCCTGCCGACGGATCGAGCGGACCGAAGGCGCTCGCCAACGAACCGTTCAGCGCCACCGCGAAGGTCTGTATCAGGCCGATCACCAGCGAGGCGATGAAGGCGCCCGGCAAGGAGCCGAGGCCGCCAAACACGATGACGACGAACAGGATCGGTCCCAGCGCCGCGGCCATGTCGGACTGCGTCACCAGCGCCGGACCGGCGATCACGCCGGCAATTCCCGCCAGCGCGCTGCCGACGCCGAACACCAGCATGAATATGCGTCCGACATTGTGACCGAGATGCCCCACCATATGGGGATGCGTCAGCGCGGCCTGAACGATCAGGCCCACCCTCGTGCGCTTGAGCACCATCAGCAACACGATGAATATCAGGATCGACACAGCCAGCATGAAAATCTTGTAGGCGGGATAATTCGTCGAGAAGATCGTGAAGGCCGGAAAGTCGAGCAGCGCCGGCACGCGGTAATCGACGGGGCTCCTGCCCCACATCATCGCCACGATTTCTTCGATCGCGAACGCAAGACCGAAGGTCAGGAGCAACTCCGCCACATGGCCGTGCTTGTGCGTATTGCGCAGGCCGTAGCGCTCGACCGCCATGCCGATCGCGCCGACCAGCAGCGGAGCCAGCAGCAGGGCCGGCCAGAAGCCAATCCATTTGGTGAGCTGGAAACCGAAGAAGGCGCCGAGCATGTAAAAGCTGGCATGGGCGAAGTTGAGCACGCCCATCATGCTGAAGATGACGGTCAGGCCGCTCGACAGCAGGAACAGCAGCATGCCGAACAGCAGACCGTTCAGCGTCGATATAACGATCAGTTCAAGCACAGTAATCACACCTCTGGCCGGGACAGAAACGGCCCCGGCGAAGTCGGTCCGGATGCGAGCAGCAACCTTCCCGCGAGCCGCTGTCGGCTGCGGGAAGGCAAAGCTATTCCAGGCTTACGGCCGGGTCATCTTGCAGGTTGTGGGAACCATCGTCTTGGATGTGTCGATCTTGGAAACCAGATGCCATCCCCAGCCGGTACCTTCCTCGTCGAACGGCTCGTCTGCAGCGAGCTTGCCGAAGGAGGAGATGTAGATCGGCTGGAAGAACTGGTGATCGTCCTTGCGCATGACGCCCTCACCGCCATCCAGCACCTCGAACTTGAGATCCTCGAGGGCAGCCGCGACCTTCACCGGGTCGAGCGAGTTGGCCTTCTCGGCCGCGGCCTTGAACATGCGCATCTCGTTGACGGCGCGCGGATACCAAAGCGACATGTTGACCTTGGCACGGAAGGTCTTTTCGAAGTCCATCGCCGGCTGGTGGCCGGAATTGGCAAAGCCCTCGGTGATCTGGAAGACCTGATGGTCGAGACCGGTCTGCTTGATTGCGGTCGGACCACCAGCGCCGCCGGCATAGTAGGTGTACCAATTGACCTTCAGGCCGGCGTCCGCCGCGGCTTTGAGCAGCAGTGCGATGTCCTGGCCCCAGTTGCCGGTCACGACGCTATCGGCGCCCGAAGCCTTGATCTTGGCGATATAAGGCGAGAAGTCGGTGATCTTCAACAGCGGATGCAGTTCGTCACCGACGATTTGGATGTCGGGCCGCTTGGCGCCCAGCATCTTGCGCGCATCCGCACGCACCGACTGGCCGAAGGAGTAGTCCTGGTTGATCAGGTACACCTTCTTGATCGCGGGGACATCCTTCATGTAGCTGGTGAGCGCTTCCATCTTGATGTCGGAGCTCGCATCCCAGCGAAAATGCCAGTAGCTGCACTTTTCGTTGGTCAGGCTCGGATCTACGGCGGCATAGTTGAAGTAGAGCACTTCCTTGCCGGGATTGCGCGTGTTGTTCTTGGTAACGAAGTCGGACAGCGCTGCGGCGACCGACGAGCCGTTGCCTTGCGTGATGAAGCGGGCGCCGGCATCGATGGCCTTCTGCGCCTGCACCAGGCTTTCCTGCGGGTTGGTCTTGTTGTCGAGAGGCAGAATCTCGATCTTGCGGCCCAATATGCCGCCCTTGGCGTTGATCTCGTCAGCCAGATACTGGAACGTCTTCAAGCCGCCTTCACCGATGCTGGCGCCACCGCCGGACAGCGGATCGATGTAGCCGAACTTGATTGTTTCCTGCGCGAATGCCGCTCCTCCGAGCATCGTCAGCGCTGCCGCCGCAGCAATTGCGAGCTTGTGCATCCTGGCCTTCTCCCTTTTGTATGTTCTTGTCCTTGGCGATCGAAGCTGACTCACAACGTCGGTCGCGCCCACTCTTCGCTACTCCAATATTGAATACTGTGTAAAGTTTTGGTGCAAGAAGTAATTGCGGCCTCAACGTGAAGATTGCCGCGCGCCGTCCGGAATATTGAGTTCACAGGCAACTTTTGGGATCAAAGCCGCGCTCAATCTGCGGCTGACATCAAGTCCGAACGGGAAAGGATGAAGAGCGCGATCAGGGTCTCATATTGGTTGCTTTATACCACTCCCCGACGGGGCTTGAGCCCCAAAAGGAACAGCCGCGAAAAATAATCGGCAATCTGCATCGGAGACCAGCTCCGCTCGTCCCTGAACCAGATCGGGTACCAGTGGCCCATTCCAGTCAGAACGCGTTCGGCGAAGTAAGTGTCGACGCTGCGGAAGTATCCCTCGTCGATCCAACACTGGTGGTTTCTCTGGTCCTGCTGGATCGTTGCGAGCACCTGCCTGACATAGTGCTTGCGGTCAACGTCGTTGAGATAGTTGATGTTGTGGTAGGTCGCCTTCGGGCCGCAAGGGGTATCGTGCAGCATCAACAACAGGCGGACTCTCTGGACGACGTAATCGAACGCCCCGAGCCTCAGGTCCTGCAAATATTCTCGAATCCCGATCTCACCGGCCAGACCTCTTCGCAGGCAAGCCAGCAAGAGGCGCTCCTTCTCGCTGAAATGATAATAGATGCCGGCGCGGGTCATGCCTGCCTCCGCCGCGATGCTCTCGAGCGACGTACCGGACGCGCCCCTTCGATTGAAACTGTCCGAAGCAATCGAGAGCATCCTGTCCAGCTTCGCGGCGCGCTTGTTCAATTTCGAGCGGGACTGGAGAAATGGTGCCAGGCTCGGCGCTTCAGGCATGTCCGGTAAGGCAATCTCACGCCGATACACCCCATGCGTGATGATGTCGTCAATGGCATCAATCGCCTGCTGGCGCGAATAATAGTCGCGCTCGGAGAACCAGAACGGAACCCAATCCAGGATGGAGATGAGGGCGACGGCCGTAAGGAGCGGCTCCTCGCAGGCAATCGAGCCGTCGGCAATGCCACGCTTCAGAAAGTCGGCGAGCAGCGCGGCATTCTGCCAGCGCCTGGCATGCACGTCTTTGCTGTAAGACGCAGCCAGTGCATCGATGTCGGAGAACAGGATCATGCGCTGGCCTTCAGGCCGCAGCCGGGCTCTTATGAAGCGCCTGACGATTTCGAGCCCGTCTATCCCGGGTTCGGCCGCCGTCTCGATTTCGTGCCTGTAGATCGCAAGACCGCGCAGGTAGCAGTGAAAGATCAGGTCTTCCTTGTCGCGGAAGTAGTGGTACAGCGCTCCCGGCACCGATCGAACCGATGCTGCGACCTGCTCCATCGTCACATTCGCATAGCTATGGCGGGCAAACAGCTTGGAAGCCGACACGAGGATCTCTTCAGCTCGGTCGGACGGGAAGGCGGCGACTTGCAAGCTTGAATATCCTTCCTGATCGTGGACGGATTCACCCCGGTGAAACGTCCACTACCACACGTCGGATATTCTTGCCATCGGACGAGGCGTTAGGCCAGTATCGCCCGCAACCCTCGGACGGCGGTGCAAATGAAGACGCAGCCGATGATTGCAGGCGCGCCGTAGATCGACGCCGAACGCCCTATCTCATGCCGTCACGGATCATGTATCCGGCGCCGCGGATCGTGTGCAGCAGCGGGCGCTCGAAGCCCTTGTCGATCTTGGAGCGCAGCCGCGAGATGTGCACGTCGATGACGTTGGTCTGCGGATCGAAATGATAGTCCCAGACGTTCTCCAGCAGCATGGTGCGCGTCACCACCTGGCCGGCGTGCTTCATCAAATATTCGAGCAAGCGAAATTCGCGCGGCTGCAGCGTCAGCTCGTCCTTGCCGCGGGCGACGCGATGCGAGAGCCGGTCGAGCTCGAGATCGCCGACGCGATAAAGCGTCTCCTCGGCGGGACCGCCGCGGCGGCGCGACAGCACTTCGACGCGGGCCAGCAGCTCGGCGAAGGAATAGGGCTTCGGCAGATAATCGTCGCCGCCCGCGCGCAGACCCTTGATGCGGTCATCGACCTGCCCGAGCGCGGAGAGAATCAGCACCGGCGTCGTATTGCCCTTGTCGCGCAATGCGCCGATCAGCGACAGCCCGTCGCGCTTGGGCAGCATGCGGTCGACCACCAGCACGTCGTATTCGCCGTTCTCTGCCATGGCGAGGCCTTCCTCGCCGTCGGCGGCGTGGTCGGCGATGTGTCCGACTTCGCGAAACGCCTTGGCGAGGTAATCGGCGGATTCACGGTCGTCTTCGATGATGAGGAGGCGCATCGTGCGTTCGGCGGCGGTCAAGGAGGTCAACCTTCTCTAAACATGGCGCGAGCGGCGACCGCATGCAAGCCGAGCAGGAGAGGCTCGAAGCGGGGAAAAAGGCGGGCGGTGAAGCTGGGGGGACCTCACCGCCCTAGGCCTTCCGACGGAGGGGGGCGTAATTCCACCGGAAGGTAGATGAGGGAAGCCAGCGTTGCGCTGCTTCCCCGAAGGGCACCGGCGGCGGGGGCGACTGATGCCGGCGGTACCCTTCATCTCGTGGGCCTCCTGAAGGCCTCAGCCCTTGGCGATGGGCACCGCGACGAAGCGCGACTGGCCGCCGCTCTTCACGCGCATCAGGACGCTGTTCTTGTTGTCGGTCCGCGCCGCATTGATGGCGTCGCGGACTTCGCCGGCGGTCGCCACGCTCTTGCCGCCGACCTCGAGGATCACGTCGCCTTCCTTGAAGCCGCGTTCGGCCGCCGCGCTCTTCGGATCGACCTCGGTGACCACGACGCCTTCCTTGCCGGCACCGGCCACGGAATTGGCCGGCGCAACGGTCATGCCGAGCTTCGGCACGTCGGTGCCCTTGCTGGCGCCCTTGCCGCTGTCCTTGTCGGTATCGGCCTTGGCCTCGACCGTATTCGGCAACTGGCCGAGGGTGAGGTTGACGACCTTGTCCTGGCCCTTGTGCAGCACATTGAGCTTCACGGACGCGCCGGGCGCCATGCCGCCGATCGTGCGGGCGAGCTCGCGGGCATCCTTGACGGGGTCGCCGTTGACCGCGGTGATCACGTCGCCGGACTCGATACCGGCCTTTGCCGCCGGACCGTTGGCCTGCGGTTCCGCCACCAGCGCACCTTCGGCCTTCTTCATGCCGAGGCTGTCGGCGATGTCGGAGGTGACGGGCTGGATCTGGACGCCGATCCAGCCGCGGCTGACCGAGCCCTTGTCCTTGAGCTGCGCAACCACGCTCTTGACGGTGTTGGCCGGGATCGAGAACGCGATGCCGACGCTGCCGCCGGAGGGCGAGTAGATCGCGGTGTTGACGCCCATCACCTCGCCGTTGGTGTCGAAGGCCGGACCGCCGGAATTACCCTTGTTCACGGGCGCGTCGATCTGGATGAAATCGTCATACGGGCCGTTGCCGATGTCGCGGCCGCTCGCCGAGACGATGCCCGCGGTCACGGTGCCGCCGAGACCGAAGGGATTGCCGACCGCGAGCACCCAGTCGCCGATCCGCGGTTTGCTGTCGGCGAGCTTGGCGAACGGGAAGTTCGTGCTGCCTTCGACCTTGATCAGCGCGAGGTCGGTGCGCTGGTCGGTGCCGATCACCTTGGCCGTGTAGGTCTTGCCGTCGTCGGTGGTAACCTCGACCTTGTCGGCGCCATCGACCACGTGGTTGTTGGTCACGGCATAGCCGTCAGCCGAGATGAAGAAGCCGGAGCCCTGCCCCTGCACGACGCGGCCACGGCCGCCCTTCAGGCCGGGGGGCAAACCATCCGGACCACCGAAGCGGCGGAAGAAGCGCTCCATCGGCGAGCCCGGCTGGAACGGCGAGGAGGAATCGTCGCCGTCGTCATTGCTGGCGGTCTTCTCCTTCATGTTGACCTTGACCGAGATCACCGAAGGCTTCACGCGCTCGACGACGTCGGCGAATCCGACCGGACGCTCGACCTTGCGGACCTCGTTGTTGACCTGCGCATGCGCCGGGCTGGAGAACAGGTCGGCCGGCGAGGTCGACGGGCTGAAGCCATAGACGGCCGCGCCGAGACCGGCGACGACGGAAGCCATCAACGCGAGCTTGCGCGCGGAAAACACCGACCGGCGCGGCTGCCGGTAGGACGGGAGGTTCGAAAGGTCGATACGATCGTTCATGCGGAAATCTCCAGAGCCCTGAATTCCTGTTGGTGCCGGATGCCGGCACCTTGCGGACCTGAACATGGGGACTCCCGCCTTACCGCGCGCTGGCGGCGGGGTTAAACTTTCGTAATGATGTGTCGAGGCGGATGCGGCAGTTCAGCACAGGCCAAAAATCGTGGCCTTACAGGAACTTAATCGAGTTCCCCGACAAAGCGGCAGGCGCGAATTCTGGCCCCTCAGCTCGCCCTGACACTGACGATGAACTCGTCGACTTCGCGCTTCAAGGTCTCGGCCTGCCGCGACAGATCGACGGCCGAATCCCTGGCTTCGGCCGCCATGCGGCCGGTCTCGGCCGAGGTGGAGGTGATCTGGACGATATGGTTGGAGACGTCGAGGGTTCCGCGCGCGGCGTCCTGGGCGCTGCGCGTGATCTCCTGTGTGGCGTTGCGCTGCTGGGCGGTGTCGACCTCGATGCCCGACATGATCGACGAGATCTCCGACAGCGTCCTGGAAATGCCGTCGATCGCGCCGCGGGTCTCCGCGGTGATGCCCTGAATGCTGGCGACCTGCGAGGTGATCTCCTCCGTCGCCTTGCTGGTCTGATGCGCCAGGTTCTTCACTTCCGAGGCGACCACCGCAAACCCCTTGCCCGCTTCGCCGGCCCGTGCAGCCTCGATGGTGGCGTTGAGCGCCAGGAGATTGGTCTGGGATGCGATCGCCTGGACGAGCTGGACGACCTCGCCGATCTTTTCGGCGGCATCCGACAGCGTGTGAATGGTATCGCGGCTCTTCTCCGCCTGGCTTGCAGCGCCCTCGGCGCGCTGGGTCGCGTCCGTGACGCGGCGGCTGATCGTGCCGATCGAGTTCGTCATCGCCTCGGCGGACCCTGCAACCGTCTGCACGCTGGCGCTGGCCTGGCTCGCCGCGCTCGCGACCGCATTGGCCTTGGTGCTGGTCTCGTTGGCGGTCCGCGACAGCGTCTCCGCGTTGGTCTTCAGATGCACGGCCGATGACGCCACGCTGGCGACGACACTGGCGACGAGATCGTTGAAGCGCTTGATCCTGTTATCGAGGAATTTCGACCGCTCGGCCTGGTGCTGCGCTTCATGCAGCTGCTGCTCGGAGAGGCGGCGCCGCTCGATGCCGTTGGTCTTGAACACCTCCAGCGCACCGGCGAGCAGGCCGATCTCGTTGGTGCGGCCGAGCCCCGGAACTGATGTCTCGAACTTCTGGTCGGCAACCTCGCGCATGGCATGCACGATGGCCGCGAGGGGATTGAGGATGCCGTTGCGCACGGCGAACCAGGTGGTGAAGCAGATCGCGAAAGCGACGACGGCGATCACGCCGCAGGCGACCAGGAAATAAGAAAACGCGGTCTGCGCCTGCTGGTAGATCTGCATGGCATGGTCGCGCGCCGGGCCGCTCAGCGCGGCGAAGTTCGAGGACAGGCTGGTGATCTCGTTGTTGAGATAGAGGACCGCGATGAAGCCGGTGCCGCCGCCGATGCCAAGCAGGAACAATAACGCAGCGACGACGGCGCCGACCAGGAAGCGGATCGTCAGATTGCTGTTCGCGAACATCGGGGGACTCAGGAGCTGGAATCAAAATCTCGCGACAAGCTTCCAGACAAAGGTCAATTTAGCATGAACCACGCAGCCGTTGCCGCGCACTGCGTGGCACGACGTAGACGGCTTCAGGGCGATTTGGGTTCGTCCGACATCAAGGCCGCGAGCCGTGCCTTCTCGTCGGGCGTGAGCGGCGGTGCCGGTACGTCCACACCAGTTCGCGAGCGGCGGCGGATTTGCAGCCACAGCGCCAGGCCGCCGCCGATCAGCAGCACCGGCCCGAGCAGCCACAGCAGCAGGGTCTGCAGCTCGAAGCGCGGCTTGAGCAGCACGAACTCGCCGTACCGCGCCACCAGGAAATCGAGCACCTGCGAATTGCTGTCGCCGGCCGCGATGCGCTCGCGCACCAGCAGTCTGAGATCGCGTGCCAGCGGCGCATCGGAATCGTCGATCGACTGATTCTGGCAAACCATGCAGCGAAGCTCGCGCGACAATTCGCGCGCGCGCGATTCCTTCACCGGATCCGGCATGATCTCGTCGGGCTGCACGGCGTGGGCCGCCGGCAAAGCCAGCAACACCAACGCGATGAACGCGGCCATCATCCGGCGCATCGGGTCATTCCGCGGGCTGGAGGCGCTGCTTGGCGCGCGCCGGCTTCGGCGCGCCGACCCGCAGGCGGCGGTCGGAGAGCGAGAGCACGCCGCCGAACGCCATCAGCACCGGCCCCCACCAGATCAGGAGAACCAGCGGCTTGTGATAGATGCGCACGGCGATGGCGCCTTCGGCGGTGGCGTCGCCGAGCGAGACGTAGAGCTGGCTCGCCCCGCGCGTCAGCAGCGCCGCTTCGGTGGTCGACGAGCCGCGCGTGGTGAAGCTGCGCTTGGACGGCGTCATCACCGTGACCGCCTCGCCATCGCGGCTGATCTTGAACTCTGCGATCATCTCGCGGTAGTTCGGGCCCTGGCGTTGAAACAGCCCGTCGAGCTTCAGATCGTAGCCGGCGACATGGGCAGTCTCGTTCGGCTTCATGGTCGCGATGTATTCGCTGTTCCAGGTGGTCTCGCAGACGATCCCGATCAGCGCAACGCCGAGGCCGGCATGCGCGAACGCGGTGCCCCAGGCCGAGCGCGGCAGGCCGCGCGCCCGGTGCAGCACCGTTGCGAACGGCAGGCGCACCAGGCCCGTCCGCTCGACCAGATCGGTGACCGCGCCGGCGATGACGAAGACGCCGAGGCCGATCGCGAGCGGCGCCAGCGCGCTGCCGCCCCGCACCCAGGCCCAGACGATGGCGACCACGACCAGTCCGGCAACGCCGGCCGCGAGCAGACGTTGCATCACGCCGAGCAGGTCGCCGCGCTTCCACGCTAGCATCGGCCCGAACGGCACCGCGAGCAGCAGCAGCGCGAACAGCGGCGCGAAGCTCAGATTGTAGAAGGGTGCGCCGACCGACATCTTGAAATCGGCGAGCATCTCCATCGCGAGCGGATAGAGCGTGCCGAACAGCACCACCGCGCAGGCCACGGTGAGCAGCAGATTGTTCAGCACCAGCGCGCCCTCGCGCGAGATCGGTGCGAACAGGCCGCCCTGCTTCAGCGAGGTGGCGCGGCCCGCGAACAGCGAGAGGCTGCCGCCGATGAACAGGCACAGGATCAAGAGGATGAACACGCCGCGGGTCGGATCGGTGGCGAAGGCGTGCACCGAGGTGATGACGCCCGAGCGCACCAGAAAGGTGCCGAGCAGCGACAGCGAGAAGGTCAGGATCGAGAGCAGGATGGTCCAGACCTTCAGCGCGTTGCGCTTCTCCATCACCAGCGCCGAATGCAATAGCGCGGTGCCGGCGAGCCAGGGCATCAGCGAAGCGTTCTCCACCGGATCCCAGAACCACCAGCCGCCCCAACCGAGCTCGTAATAGGCCCAGTACGAGCCCATGGCGATGCCGAGGGTCAGGAAGATCCAGGCGACCAGCGTCCAGGGCCGCACCCAGCGCGCCCAGGCCGCATCGATCCGTCCCTCCATCAGCGCCGCGATCGCGAAGGAGAACGAGATCGAGAAGCCGACATAGCCGAGATAGAGCATCGGGGGATGCACGGCGAGACCGATGTCCTGAAGCACGGGATTGAGATCGCGTCCTTCGATCGGCGGGCTGGCGATGCGCAGGAAAGGGTTCGATGTCATCAGGATGAAGAGGTAGAACGCGCTGGCGACCCAGGCCTGCACAGCCAGCACATGCGCGCGCAGCGAGAGCGGCAGATTATTGCCGAAGCTGGCGACCAAGCCGCCGAACAGCGCGAGGATCAACACCCACAGCAGCATCGAGCCTTCATGGTTTCCCCACACGCCGGTAATCTTGTAGAGCAGCGGCTTCATCGAGTGGGAATTCTCGTAGACGTTGGCGACGGAGAAATCCGAGTTCACGTGCAGCATCACCAGCGCCGTGAACGAGGCGCCGACGAACAGCAGCTGCGCCAGTGCGGTCGAGCGCGCCACATTCATCAGGGCGGCGTCGCCAAGGCGCGCGCCGATCAGCGGCACGACGGACTGGATCAGTGCGAGGGCGAGCGCCAGCACCAGCGCGTAATGTCCTGATTCCGCGATCACCGCACCGCTCCCTGCGGATTGCCCTGCGCGGTCGTCGCCGCGGGGGTGGCAGCGCCAGAAGCTTGGGTGCCGGAACCTTGGGTACCGTAATCGTCCTTCCAGTGCCCCTGCTTCTTCAGGGCATCGGCGACGTCCTTGGGCATGTAGGTCTCGTCGTGCTTGGCAAGGACGGTATCGGCCTTGAACACGCCGTTGGCATCGAGTGCGCCTTCCGCGACGACGCCCTGCCCTTCGCGGAACAGATCGGGCAGAATGCCTTTGAAGGCGACCGGCAGCTTGGCGTTGCCGTCGGCGACCTCGAACGTCACCGCAAGATTGTCGCCGCGCTGGAGCGAGCCGGGCTGCACCAGGCCGCCGAGGCGAAACCGCTTGCCGGGCTCGACATCCTTCTCGGCGACCATGGTCGGGGTCGAGAAGAACACAATGGAGTCGCGCAGCGCGTTGAGCACCAGCGCGGCCGCGAGCGCGAGCACGGCGAGCGATCCGCCGATGATGGTCATACGTCGCTGCTTGCGCGTCATGGCGTATCCGTTCTCCGCATCTGTCGTCCCGAAATCATCCGCCGATCCCGAGAGTCTTCAGGCCTTCGTTGAGCTGGCGCAGCCGCTCGGCGTTGCTGGCAACCGCCTGCCGGGCATCGGCCGAAGCGCCCATTGCCTTGTCCCGCTCGCCCATCACCAGATAGGCGCGCACCAGACGCAGCCAGCCCTCGACATCGTCGCCGTTCTGCTTCAGCCGCGTCGCCAGACGGTCGACCATGCCGCGCACCATGGCGTTGCGATCGGTTTCGGCTATGTCCTTGGAGGCAGCAATCGTCTCGTCGGACAGCGCCGGCAGCGTGCCGCCGCCACCGACCCGCGCCAGCGAGGACTGCACCAGGGCACGCCACGGCGCATCCGCAGGAGCTTTCGCAAGCAGCGCGCGCCAGATATTGGCCGCGTCGTCCTTGCGGCCGTCCTGCTCGGCGGCAAGGCCCAGAAAGTAATTCGCCTTGGGATCGTCGGCGTTCAAGGCGTGTGCGCGCTCGAATTCGGCCTTGGCCTCGGCGGTCACCACGCCGCCGGCGGCAGCCGAGATCGCTTCGCCGAGATCGGACCGGCGCTCCGCGCTCTCACCGTTGTAAGTGAGCGAGTTGCGATAGGCGCGCACCGCGTCGTCGAAGCGGCCGAGCCGCTCCAGAACCGGCGCGAGCACGTTCCAGCCGCGCCCGTCCGTCGGATTCTTCTCAAGATGCTGCTCGACCTGCACGACGAGGTTCTCGAGCGACTGCGCCATGCCACCCCCGCGCTCCCGCTGCGCAAGGGGAAAGTCCTGCAGCCGGGGCGAGCCGAGTGGCATGTAGACGCCGGCCGCGATGAGCGGCAGTCCGGCAAGCGCCAGCACGGCCGCCGCACGGCGCCATTTGAGGTTCGACTTCGGCGCCGTTGCCGGCTCGCTGGCCGCCGCCGCGAGCAGCCTGCGGCTGACCTCGACGCGCGCAGCCTCCGCCTCCGGCGCCAAGATCAACCCTGCGGCGAGATCACGCTCGATCTCGGCCAGCTGGTCCTTGTAGACCGCGACCTCGCTGCCCTGATCTTGTGCGCGGCTGGTGCGGCCAAGCGGCAAGAGCACGGCGAAAATCGCCGCGACCGTCATCAGCGCGAACACGAACCATAGCGTCATCTGGCAAGCTTCCGGCGGCGCCCGAACCGCGCCTGTAGGTGCCTTTACACCACGGCCGGACGATGCGGCAATTGACAATTGTCAAGGCGGCGCAACCGCATGTAGTGCCGAAAAGGTGAAAATCCAACGGCTTAGCCGATCTCGAAGTCGATACTTTGCGCGGCCTGCTCGCCGTGCCCGTCGAAGGCCTTCAGGAAGTATGTTCCGGGCTTGATTGCATCCGGCAATCTGATGCGCAGCGCTCCGACCGGAACCCGAGATGCAACCCTGGTGGCGGTCTCGGGCAGCTGCCGATCGCTGGCCTTCTCGACCAGCACCACCTTGGCTCCAACCATCAGCCGTTGATACTTGGCAACGATGACGCGGTTCTCAATTTCAATCGAGCTGATGACCGGTTTCATGCGCCTACAGATGGAAATTTCCAGACTTGCACCTGCGAAAGTACGGTGCGCCATCAGTGTCGTCAACTTCAAATTGTGATCAGGAAAAATGCGCGCCGATCAGCCTGCGCGCGACGATTTGCGCTCGCCCGTGAGTGCATTTTCGGCGGCCCGGCTCATCAATGAGGCGTAATCGTCGCCGAACAGCACCTGGCAGAAGCGGATCGCGGCCTGCACCTGCTGCTGCCGATAGGTGCGGACCTTGTGATCGGCGGCACGCAGCGACTGCACCAGCTGCTCGGTCGACCGTTCCACATATTGCTGGAGATCGGAGAAGGTACGCAGCGTCACCTCGTTGATCGCAAGCTCGCTCGCATAGTTGCGGCACGTCGCGACGAAGTCGATCAGTGCCACCGTTTCCTCGACTTCGGTGCTGTCGATCCGCGCGCCCGGCGGAATGTCCTTTTCGGGGCGCTGGCGCAGGATGCGGCGGACGCGGCCGGGAACGCTGTCGATCTCGGACTGCAGCGCATTGGAGATGTCGGCCCGGATCGACGTCAGTTGCTTGCCCCAGGTCGAATCGTTGCGCAGGTCGAGCTCGGTGCGCAGTCCGCGCACGCCGTCGTGCAGCGTCTTGAGGTTGCCGGCGACATTGTCGAAATGGCCGCGCTTGATGTCCATGCGCAGGACCGCGGCGACGCAGGACAAATCGTGCAGGGCCATCGTGACGGCCATACCGTAGGGCGTCGCCGCGACGCGGATCTCGTCATCGGACGCCGCTATCTTGACCGCAAGGCGGATGATCTGCCAGGGCGCGGTCATCCGCTGCACGACGATCGACAAGGCGAAAGGCAGCATCTGCGGCGTCTGAAGCGCCGGAATGTTGAGCGCCGACGTCACCGAGGCGATCTGGGAATCCCCGAAGGCCCGCAAGGTGCGCGGTAATTTCTCGTTCAATGTCGCAATGGCGTCCCGGACCTGGAGCACCGCACCGATCGAATAGAGATCCTCGATCACGTTGGGCGGTCCGACCCGGGCCAGCGCCCGCGACTTGTCGCCGCCGCCCGGCCCCGTCAGCTCGAAGATGGCGTCCGCGGCCACCGCCTGAAGCTTCTGCGCCAGGGCTTCGACCTGCCCAGCACTGTCCGCCGGCATGCGCGCCAGCGCCGCCTCGAATTCGTTCACCTTGTCCGGTGCGCCGTCACGGCCAAGCCACTGCCAGATCGGCTGCAGCGAGGAGCGGCGAATCTGGCCGGCCCTGACAGGAGTGCCCGCTTCGACGAGGAACGGTTCCAACACCTGGAATAGGAGCCGCGACAGATCGTCCGTGCGCGGCGGCAAAGCCTCGTCGGCCTCGCTCTTGCGGACGATCTTGCGCAGCTGCTCGAGCACGAGGGTGGCCACCGCCGTGTCCTGGCCGCGCTCCAGCGCACGCTCGAACTCCCGCATCAGCAGTGCCTGCGACTGCGGCGGGAGCTGCGCGAGATATTCCCTCAGCCGCTCGATCGATGTCTGGCTCATGCGCCCGGGTAATGCACGGTAAAATGGCGGACATGGGATGGGTCCGGCGCGATCATAGGGGGTCCCCACTTAAGAAGCCGTTTAGGAAGCTGCCTCGAATGCCTCCCATGCTTCGCTGGAGGAGCCTCGGCCGCGCCGGAAATTGTCGTCGAAACAAGGGATTATAGTCCGGGAAGAACCAGCTCGGCGCGCAGACCCCCAGTCGGAGCGCTGCCGAGCGAAAGGCTGCCGCCATAGAGGGCCGCGAGGTCGGTGACGATCGACAGCCCCAGTCCCGACCCGGGCTTGGACTCGTCGAGGCGCTTGCCGCGCCGGGCGACCTGGGCGCGCTCGGCTTCCGACAGACCACGGCCGTCGTCGTCGACGATCACCCGCAAACTCGGGCCGGCGCCGGCCCGCTGTTGCGGCTCGACCAGGACCTCAATGAGGACGCGGGAGGCCGCCCATTTGCAGGCATTGTCGACGAGATTGCCGACCATCTCCTCGAGATCCTGCCGCTCGCCCCGGAACTTGGCGGATGGATCGGCCTTGGCCTCGACCACGATGCCGCGGTCGCGATGGATCTTCTCCATGGTCCGCCGCAGTCCCTCGATGGCAGGCGCCACCTCCGTCACGGTCGCGACCACCGAGACCCGTGCCGCGATGCGGGCGCGCTCCAGATGATGGGCGACCTGATCACGCATCACATCCGCCTGCTCCATCACCTTCTCCGCGAACGGATCGGCGGCATGCGCGCTGGCTTCGTTGACGATGACCGAAAGCGGCGTCTTGATCGCATGAGCGAGATTGCCGACATGGGTGCGCGCCCGCTCGACGATCTCGCGATTGGCGTCGATCAGCGCGTTGGTCTCGCGCGCCAGCGGCGCGATCTCGACCGGGAATTCACCCTCGAGCCGTTCCGCCCGCCCGGAGCGGATGTCGGCGATCGCGTCCGAGATGCGCTTGAGCGGTGCAAGGCCGAAACGGACCTGGAACACGGTCGTCAGCAGCAGCACGATGCCGAGCGCCGTGAAGGTGCCGCCGAGATAGTAGTCGAAGCTGCGTGTCTCGTCGAAAATCTCGGTATCGTCCCCGGCGACGCTGACCAGAAATTTGCCGTCGGCACCGAGATCGACCGGCCGTTCCACCATGCGCAGATTCTGCCCTTCCGGCCCGTCGACATAGGCGAGGCGGATGCCGGCGGCGGTGAGCTCGGCACCCTGCTCTTCGAGCTTCGGTAGCTTCTTGTCCCAAAGCGAGCGCGAGGAGCGCACTTCCGGCTTTTCGGTGTCGGTCCGCGTGATCTGCCAGTACCAGCCGGACAGCGGCAGGTCGAACAGGGGCTCGCCAAGCGACTGGAACTGGCGATCCGGCGGCTCGTCGGGCGTTGCGACCTCGGCGATGAGGGTGCGCAGGTAGAGATTGAGCCGGCGGTCGAAGGCGCGCTCGGTGGCGTTCTTGTAGACTGACGACAGCACCACGCCTGTGATGGCCAGGATCACCACGAGCCAGGCGGTCGCCGACAGGAACAGTCGGTTCGCAAGCGAGCTAGCGGCCATCGGAATGATCCCGGGCGGCGCAGGATGGCAGGTGGTCGGACGTCATGACCGGACCAAGGGCCCTGTTCGGCCTCCCGTCAAGCCAAGATACTTCAAAGGCCGGAACGCCTCAGGCGCCCGGGGCCGGCGGCGGGGTCAGGAGATAGCCCAGGCCGCGGACGGTCTGGATGATGTCGACGTCGAGCTTCTTGCGGATGCGGCCGACGAAGACCTCGATGGTGTTGGAGTCGCGGTCGAAATCCTGGTCGTAGAGATGCTCGACCAGCTCGGTGCGCGAGACCACCCGCCCGGAATGGTGCATCAAGTAGGCCAGAAGCCGATATTCGTGCGAGGTCATCTTGATGGGATTGCCCGACACGCTGACCCGGCCGGTTCGGGTGTCGAGCGTAACCGGGCCGCAGGTCAATTCGCTCTGGGCATGGCCGGTGGAGCGGCGCAGCAGGGCGCGGATGCGCGCCAGCACCTCCTCGAGGTGGAACGGCTTTGCGACGTAGTCGTCGGCGCCGGCATCGAAGCCCTGCACCTTGTCGCTCCAGCGGTCGCGTGCAGTGAGGATCAGAACCGGCATGGTGCGGCCGTTGCGGCGCCAGGCTTCCAGCACCGAGATGCCGTCCTTCTTCGGCAGGCCGATATCGAGCACCACGGCGTCATACGGCTCGTTGTCGCCGAGATAGTGCCCCTCCTCCCCGTCGAAAGCCCGATCGACGACATAGCCGGCGTCGGTCAGCGCCTTGGTGAGCTGGCGATTGAGATCGGGGTCGTCCTCAACAACGAGCAGGCGCACGCTTCTCTCCAAGGATAGGCTGCAAGAACAGGCGACATGAACACCGCCACAGATGAGCAATTCGGGCGTGAACTGAATATGAACGCAGGGAACCAGGCTACGTTACTTTTTGGTCATATACGACCCGGCGCGCGCAAATGCGACTGCGCCCACCATGCCGCCGGAGGAGCCGGCGGCATGGTGGGCGCAACGTGCCGCATCGCGCGGCGAGCCGGAAGGTGCCGGCGTGCTGATCCGGCCGTCAGGTCCGGAAGAACACGAACCAGACGACGGCGAGGATCAGGATCGCAAGCCCGGTCGAGATGGCGAGCAGCGCCGCCACCGAAGGTCCGGGCTCGCCCTGGCGCGCCTCGGTCGGAGTTTCGACGATCCGGTTCTGCTCTCGCCTGGTTGCCATGGTGACCTCGATCTGTGGCTGTCGCGTCGGATGGCCGCGACCTCCTCGGCGATGAATTGCCGAGGCAACGCGTCATCTCGGGCGATGTTCCGGTCCAGCAAACACCGCGCAGGCGGCGATTAACGCCGTTGCAAGATTCCGCGCCGGCGGTTGCTATGATTCGCAACTGGGCGATGGTATCCTCAAAGCTTGTCCGCTGTTGCGTCTGGAGTAGCCCATGGCCCCCCGCGCCAATTGGAAGGGTTTTCTGCGTCTGTCGCTCGTGACCTGCCCGGTCGCGCTCTATCCGGCCACTTCGGATACGGAGAAGGTTTCGTTCAACCAGATCAACCGCAGGACCGGCCACCGCATCAAGTATCTCAAGGTCGATGCCGAGACCGGCGACGAGGTGACCTCCGAGGACATCGTCAAGGGCTACAAGGTCGACACCGACACTTATATCGAGGTCACTAAGGACGAGCTGGACGACATCGCGCTCGATTCCACCCACACGATCGAGATCGACGAGTTCGTGCCCAAGGCCGACATCGACAACCGCTATCTGATCCGCCCCTACTACCTCGTGCCCGACGGCAAGGTCGGCCACGACGCCTATGCGGTGATCCGCGAGACCATCCGGAGCATGGACAAGGTCGCGATCGGCCGCGTGGTGCTGACCAACCGCGAGCACATCATCGCGCTGGAGCCGCTCGAGAACGGGCTGATGGGCACGCTGCTGCGCTACCCCTACGAGGTCCGCAGCGAGAAGGAATATTTCGACGACATCCAGGACGTGAAGCTGACGAGGGACATGCTCGACCTCGCCAAGCACATCGTCGAGAAGAAGTCCGGCGCGTTCGAGCCCGAGCTGTTCGAGGATCATTACGAGACCGCCTTGATCGATCTCATCAACAAGAAGCGCAGCGGCATGCCGATCACCGCCAAGGCCGCACCGAAGACCGGCGGCAACGTCATCAGCTTGATGGACGCGCTGAAGAAGAGCATCGCGAACGAGAAGGACGCGGCCCCCGCGGCGAAGGTCGCCAGGGACACGGACAAGGAGACCGCCAAGGACATCAAGGCCAAGAAGCCGAAGAAGCGCGTCGAGGGCCAGCGCGAGATGCTGCTGCCGATATCAGGCAAGGGCGGCAAGGACGCTGCGGCGAAGGCTGCGACCACGCCGAAGAAGGCCGCCGACAAGCCGGTGCGCGCACCGGCGCGGGCAAAGAAGGCCGGCTGACAGCACCACGCCCCGCGATCACGCCGTGATGTCTCTCCTCGCCGATCGGCCGGCCTGACATGCCCTGGTCGACGGCGTTCGACGATCCCGTCCGCGTGAGCAACAAGCGCAAGTTGTTCACGCTTCAAGAAGCCGCCGACTACATCATGGAGCTGCCCGAGGACGCCCAGCACGAGGCGCATTGGCAGACGGCGATCGAGACCTTGATCAATGCGGCCGAGACCGGCGGCGGCTGGGTGATGTTCGCCCGCATCGCGATGTTGCGGGCGCTGAATGCGGACGGCCGGCGCGGATGAGCGCGATCGAGACATCCTTGCCTATTCGTTGACGAACAGGCTCAACAATCGGTTAAGCGGCCAAGCCAATGGGGGCAATGCAACAGGCTGTCGGTTTGACTTCATTTGAACGGATCGACGGAACCCTAATTTAATGAATGCCGTCGTACGAGGTAAGGTGCGATCGCCGTGTTTTGGCGCGCTCGAAGATTTATTCGATCGATTTGCAAGTCCGATAACGACGCGACCATCCATCGGATCGGATGAACAGGAGTTGGCAATGCGTCTGCTTAGGTCCTTCCTTGCCGATGAGAATGGCGCAACCGCAATCGAGTACGGCCTGATCGCCGCAGGGATCGCTCTGGCAATCGTGACCATCGTCAACAGCACGGGCGCTGCGCTGCTCAACAACAAGTTCAACTCGGTCAGCACGGCGATGAAGTAACCGCCGGCCAACGGCCTGCGCAGCGGCTGCCCGCCGGAGCGGCGGGCCATGATCTGGGTCAACAGCATCGGGACGGCGACGTCTAAGCATGGAGGTCCGACTCCCTGCTGCCGGCCCGTCCATGCATCCAGACCTTCCGCATTCCCAACTGAAGATCCGCCGCGTCCGCCTCGACACCGGCCGTGAGAACGTCGTCGTCGTCTCGAGGCGCTCCAAGGCGCTGCGCGCGGAGATCTTCCGCGGTTTCAGCCGCGTCGAGCTTCGTCAGGGCGGCAAGGTTCTGCTGGCGACCCTGCTGATCACGGACGACGATACGCTCGCGGCTCCCGACGAGATCGGCCTCTCCGAGCCTGCGTTCCGGCGCTTCGCCGAAGCGGTCGGAACGGAGGTCACGGTCAGGCCCGCCTCGCCTCCGGAGAGCCTGGAAGCGGTGCGTGCGAAGATCCGCGGACGAACTCTGAGCCAGGCCGAGATCGGCGCGATCATCAGCGACCTTGCCCATTATCGCTACTCCGACATGGAGATCGCCGCCTTCCTGATCGGGTCGGCGAGCTTCATCACCAGCGACGAGCTGCTCGCCCTCACGGGGGCCATGGCGCAGGCCGGCACGCAATTGGTCTGGCCGACCCCTGTCGTCGTCGACAAGCATTGCATCGGCGGCATCCCCGGCAACCGCACCTCGATGGTGGTGGTGCCGATCGTCGCCGCGCATGGCCTGCCGATCCCGAAGACCTCCTCGCGCGCGATCACCTCGCCGGCCGGCACCGCCGACACGATGGAGGTGCTGGCGCGGGTGAATATCTCCGTCGAGGAGATGAAGGCGATCGTCTCCTCCTGCAACGGCTGCCTGATCTGGGGCGGGCACGTGAACCTGTCGCCGGCCGACGACGTCCTGATCTCGGTCGAGCGCCCGCTGAGCCTGGATACTCGCGAGCAGATGGTCGCGTCCATCATGTCCAAGAAGATCGCGGCAGGCTCGACCCATCTGCTGATCGACATTCCGGTCGGGCCGACCGCGAAGGTCACCGGCGGCGTCGAGGCCATGCGGCTGCGAAAGCTGTTCGAATTCGTCGGCGACCGCTTCGGCCGGACGGTCGAGGTGATCACGACCGACGGCAGCCAGCCGATCGGCAACGGCATTGGGCCGGTGCTGGAGGCCAACGACGTCATGGCGGTGCTCGGCAATGACAAGGATGCGCCGCGCGATCTGCGCGAGAAGTCGCTCCGGCTCGCCGCCCATCTGCTGGAATACGATCCCAAGCTGCGCGGCGGGGCCGGCTATGCCCGGGCGCGCGAACTGCTGGATAGCGGCGCGGCACTGCAGCAGATGCAGAAGATCATCGACGCACAGGGCCCCTCGACATGCAGCAACGAGCTCGGACCGCTCAGCTTCGACGTCGAGGCGAGGCATGACGGCATCGTGTCCGCAATCGACTGCCTGCGTCTGAACCGCCTCGCCCGCACCGCCGGCGCGCCGCTCGACAAGGGCGCCGGCATCCGCCTGTTCAAGAAGATCGGCGACCGCGTCGAGCAGGGCGAGCCACTCTATCGCGTCTACACGTTCGGCCGGTCGGAGCACGATTTGGCGGCCAGCGCGACTGCGGCCGACGACGGCTATGCGATCAACGGCAAGCCCCTCGGAGAATGACAGATGAGCATCACCGTTCGATTCTGCGGTGCCACCCGCACCGTGACCGGCTCGAGCTATCTGTTCCAGACCGCAAGCGGCTGTTTCCTGGTCGATTGCGGATTGTTCCAGGGCCAGAAGACGCTGAAGGAGCTCAATTATCGCGCCTTTCCGTTTCGCCCCGCCGACATCGATGCGGTGCTGCTCACGCACGCTCACATCGACCATAGCGGTCTCTTGCCGAAGCTCGTGCGCGCGGGCTTCGAGGGGCCGATCCTGGCGACGCGCGGCACGATCGACCTCTGCTCCTACATGCTGCCCGATGCCGGCAACATCCAGGAATCGGAGGTCAAGCAGCTCAACCGGCGCAATGCTTCGCGCGGGCGCAAGGAGGTCGAGCCGATCTACACGCAGGCCGATGCGATCGCATCGCTGCGATCGTTCCGCGCCGTCGACTACGAACGCTGGACCGACGTGATCCCCGGCGTCCGCGCACGCTACTGGAACGCCGGCCATTTGCTCGGCTCCGCCTCGATCGAGCTGGAAATCGCCGAGCAAGGCGCGGCGCGGCCGCTGCGCGTGCTCGTCTCCGGCGACGTCGGGCCGGAGGCCAAGCTGCTCCAGCCCGATCCCGAAGCGCCGAGCGATTTCGACTACGTCATCTCGGAATCGACCTATGGCGACCGCGTGCGCGAGGCCACGACACCTGCGCTTCGCCGCAAGCACCTCGCGGCCGAGGTGCGCGATGCCGCGGCGGCCGGCGGCGCGCTGCTGCTGCCCGCCTTCGCGGTGGAGCGCACCCAGGAGCTGATCGTCGATCTCGTCGACCTGATGGAGCACCGCGAGATTCCGACGGCGCCGATTTTCCTCGATTCACCGCTCGCGATCCGCGCGACCGAAGTGTTCCGCCGCCATTCCGAGAGCCTCGATCCGTCGGTCGACGCCACGCGCCTGCTCAACTCGCCGCATCTGAAATTCACCGAGACCGCGGACGAGAGCAAGGCGATCATGCGTCTGTCCGGATTTCACATCATCATCGCCGCGAGCGGCATGTGCGATGCGGGCCGGATCCGCCATCATCTGAAGCGCTGGCTGTGGAACGAGCGCGCGACCGTGCTTCTGGCCGGCTTCCAGGCCAACGGCACGCTCGGCCGCTTCCTTCAGAACGGGGCCAAGGCCGTCCGCATCCAGGGCGACGAGATCAAGGTCGCTGCCCGCATCCGCATGATCGACGAATATTCGGGCCATGCCGACGGAGCCGGCATGGCCAGCTGGATCGCGGCGCGTCGTCCCATCGCGCGCGGGCTGTTCCTGGTCCACGGCGAGGAAGCGGCGGTTGCGGGCCTGGCCGAGCGCGTCGCCGAGCGCATCATTCCCGCGGCCAGGATCTACCAGCCGATGCTGGACGACACTTTCGAGCTCGCGGCACCCGAACCGCGCGTGCTCGACGCCGATCGTCGCCGGCGACTGTCGCCGGAGGCCGTGACGCGTCTCGACTGGCACAACGAGATGTCCGAGCTGATGCTCGACATCAACGATCGCGTCGCAGCCGCCGCCGACGACCGCGCCCGCGGCGTCATCATCCGAAAGCTGCGGCGGGCGCTGCAGGAGACGGCGTAGCGCTCGCGGAAACAATAATCCGGATTGCGCTTCGCTCCATCCAGGCTACGGCGCTTTGACGGCCCTCTGGGTGCTGATATTCTCCGGCGGAACGGGCTCGACGAGCCATGTTGTCAATCGATCAACCAGCGCTGCCGAGAGGATGCTGATGAGACGCGTGATGCTCCTGGCTCTCGGCCTTACATTCATCGTCGCCTGGTCGCACGACAGCGCGAGAGGCCAAACTTCGGCCGCGCCGCCGGTTTCGCTTGCTCCGCCCGATGCATCGCCGCCACGCCCGGGTGCCACCAAGCCCGCCCGGGTAACGACGAACGGAACTCCAGCAGCGACGTCCAGCAGGGAGCCTTCCGTGATTGGCCGGCCTCAACCGAATCCGGCCGCCGACTACGATGGCTTCAGCGTCGGCACCGTCGATGACGTTGGCACTCCGAGCCGCGTGACGCCGCCTGCGCGTTCGCGCGCAGCAAGGGACGCCAGGTCCAATCCGGATGGTCTCGATCAAGAAGATGAGGCGTTGAAGCGAAAGCTGATGATCTGCCAGAGCTGCAAATAGCAGAGCAATCGGATATGACTTGTGGCGGCGGCCTGCGCGCACGCCTCGTCCTTCGAGACGGCGCTGACGCGCCTCCTCAGGATGAGGCTAGTCAGCATCAGTGCTCGTTGAAATGGCTGCCGCGCACTCCGCCCTCATCCTGAGGAGCCCGCCCATAGCGGGCGTCTCGAAGGATGGCCGCCGGGGAAACTCCCAAATGCGATAGCCCTGCTGCAAAGAGGGATGTAAGCACAGCTTCAGATGCCGCGCCCATCCCGCTCGAATTCGTCCTTGCGAATCTTCAGGTTTTCGCGCCGCTGCTCCTATCCTTGAGGGCGGCCAGCAACTCTTTTCCGAGCGCTCCGGCAGAGGCGGGGTTCTGGCCCGTGATGAGCCGGCCATCGACGACGACGTGAGGTTGCCAATTGGCCGCGGACGAGTACTCGGCACCCTCTGCCCTCAACGCATCCTCGAGCTCGTAAGGTACGTCATCGCGCGCATAGTCGTACTCTTCCTTCTTCGAAAAGGATGTCAGCTTCTTGCCGCGCACGAACGGGACGCCATCGCCGAGGTCGACGCCAAGCAGCGCGCACGGCCCGTGACAGACAGCGGCGACGAGCTTGCCGGTGCTCCAGGCTCGCACAACGGCACTTTGGACCGCCGCATTGCGCTGGATGTCCACCATGGGACCAAGACCGCCGGGTATCAGGATGGAGTCGTAGTCGGCGGCATCCACCTCGGATAATTTACGGCTGTGATTCAGGCGGCGAAAGGCTTTGCTGGCGAGGAAATCCTTCTGAGCAGGATCTTTCTCGTCATATGCATCGTAAGGCGTCCACCCCCCGGCCGGCGACGCGAACTCCACCGCGATCCCAGCCTTGTCGAGCACCTCGAAAGGATGGGCAACCTCGGCGAAAAAGAAGCCGGTCTTGCGACTATGCGGTCCGATCACGGCTGCGTTGGTGACAATGAAGAGGACGTGTTGGGTCATGGTTTTCTCCTTTCGATAATGCTATCTGGGATCGCCTTGCCGCGGTGCGGAGACCGCCTCAATTCGGACAGGGCTGTCCGGCCGCGCCCCACATCGCCATGTCCTTGACGTGATCCTCGAAGGTGCCGGGCGGCGTTGAGCGGCCGGCGCCAGGCGCCCAGCCGCGCGGGATGAAGCCGCTCAGCGAGGCATCGTGCCGCAAATGCCCGACGAGACCAGCGGCGTCGCGACCGCCGTTGCGCTTGGGATCTTTCATCTGGGCACAGATCTCGGCGCCGCTCTTGCCGAACCAGATGAAAGCCACCGGGGCGAGTTGCCAATCGATGCCGGCGCGCGGCGGCGAGGGCGCCGGCTCGTTCGCCTGGGTCGAGGTCATGTGGCAGGTCGAGCACGGGATCGCTTCTGCTCCGATGCGGCTCTCGCCGCCATGGATGTTCATGCCATGCGGGCGAGGCTTGGTTTCGCCGGCCGGCGTCCAGATCGGTATCGCCTTGGCATCGACATGGCAGTTGGCACACCGTGGATGGGTCACGACGGCTTCGATCCGCTTCCACGCCTCCAGCCCCTCGGCGCGGCTGACGCTACCGGGCGGCAGCAGGTCCTTGGCGGCCTCGTCCTTCGCGGCGACGATCCCGGTCAGGCCGGCGACGGCCGACGCTGCCAAGACCAACGCGATCAGAGATCTCTGCATGGCGTGTCTCACACGAAATCGATGAACTTGTTGAAGGGCATTTCGCGGATGCGCTTTCCGGTCGCCGCGAAGATCGCATTGGCAAGCGCAGGCGCGGCGGGTGGCACCGGCGGCTCTCCGAGGCCCCTCACCTTCGGATCGTTCTCGAGCCCGCGAACTTCGATGACCGGGCATTGGTGGATCCGCATCGCCTCATGGTGATTGTAATTGGTCTGCTGCGCCGCGCCTTTTGAGTAGGTGATTTCGCAATTGATCGCGTGGCCTAGGCCCCAGACGACGCCGCCCTGGACCTGGTTCTCGAAATTGACGGGATCGATCACCTTGCCGACGTCGACCGCGACCCAGACCTTGTCGATCCGGATGCCACGGTCCGTCGCCGTCACCTCGACGACCTCGGCAACCGGTGTCCCGAACGACTCGACGAAGGCGACGCCGCGGCCCCTGCCGTTGCCGAGCGGCCCCTTCCAGGTCGACATCTCCGCGACCGTCTCCAGCAGCTTGCGATAATGCGGCACATTGCACATCGCGATGCGCGCCTTCATGGGATCGAGGCCGGCTGCGTGGATCAATTCGTCAATGAAGCTTTCGGTGAAGAAGCCGGCTGTGGACGCTCCCACGGAGCGCCAGGTGGTGCACGGCGACAGCCCTTGCGCCTCGTAGCTGATGGCGCGGAAGTTGGGGATGTCGTAATAGACGTTCCACGTGCCGGCGGCCAATTGAGGATCGGGATCCTTCGAGGGTGCACCCATGCGCTCGAGCAGTCCCTTGAACGGCGCCGTCGATGCCAATTGCAGGTCGGTCGCAACGATCTTGCCGTTGGCGACGCTCCCCCTGTGACGCGCGATCGCAATCTGCCGCGGAATATCCTGGAGAAAGTCCTCCTCGCGCGAGAAGACGAGCTTGATCGGCGTCCCGCGCATCTGGTCGGCGATCTCCGCGAGCACGCGGACGTTCTCGAACTCGAGACGATGGCCGAAGCTTCCGCCGGTCCATTGATTGTGGAAGATGACCTGCTCCGGCTTGAGGCCGATAGCGTTCGCCGCAATCGCTTGCACCGCCTGCGGGCTCTGATGACCAACCCAGATTTCCAGGCCCTTGTCGGTGACGAGACCGACCCCGTTCAAGGGCTCGAGCGGCTGATGTGCCACGTAAGGAGCGCGATATTCGGCTTCGACGAGCTTGCCCCTCTTCAGGCCCGCTTCGACGTCGCCGATCGTCCGCCACTCCTTGCCGAGGAATTCGGGCTTGAACGAGGATTCCAGCACCTTCCAGTGATCGGCCTGCTCGGCGGGATAGGCCGACGGCGCCCACTCGCAAGCGATCGCGTCGACCGCCTTCATGGCGTACCAGCTGTTGGTGGCGATCACCGCAACGCCGTTCTTGATCTCGAGGATCTTCTTCACGCCCGGCATCGCGCGCGCCTTGCTGGCGTCGTAGGATTTCAGCGGCTGGCCCTTGCCGGGGTTCAGCTTGACTGAGGCGTAGAGCATGCCCTCCATCTTCTGATCGATGCCGAATTGCAATTCGCCCATAACTTTGGCGCGCACGTCGAGGCGCGTCATCGGCTTGCCCAGCATGCGCCAGGTCGAGGGATCGCGCGGCTGCGCATCGAGCACCGGCGGAATTCTTGCGGCCTCGGCCGCCAGTGAGACGTACGGAATTTTGCTTCCGTCGGGCAGGATCACGTGGCCGGATTGCGTGCGGATGTCGGCGATTGCGACGCCCGAACGTTTGGCCGCAGCTGCCTTCAACGTCTCGCGCGCAACTGCCCCTGCCACGCGCAGCTTCTCATAGGTGTCCGGGATCGTGCTCGAGCCGCCCGTCATCTGCAGGCCGGATTTGCGAAGACTTTCCAGCGCCGCAGCACGTGCTGCTTCGGCCGCAGGGCTCTGGTCCGCGGCCAGGAACGGCGCCAGCTCCTCCTTGAATCCGGTGTTGAAGTAAGCGGGACTCGGGCCGGCGAAGCGGACTTCGAACTGGCCGGGGTCGAGGTCCATCTCCTCGGCGATCATGATCGGCTGCACCGAGCCGACACCCTGACCGATGTCGGCGTGTTGCGCGATCAGCGTGATCTTGTCGGGGCTGATCTCGACCCATGGATTGAAGGTGACGGAATTCGGGCCGAGTCCGGCGGCCAGCGGATTGCCATCGGCACTCGGCGCGGCCGCTTCGGCCGGACCATAGGCACCGAAAACGATGCCACCGGCGACCGCGGCAGAGCCGAACACGAAAGCCCGACGCGAAAGGGTTTGCATGTCGCCCATCTCACTTCTCCGCCATCTTGTTTGCGGCGGCCGCATGGATCGCCGCACGAATGCGCGGATAGGTGCCGCAGCGGCAGAGATTGCCGGACATCACCTGGTTGATCTGCTCGTCAGTCGGTTTTGGGATCGATGCAAGAAGCGAGATGGCCTGCATGATCTGACCGGTCTGGCAGTAGCCGCATTGCGGCACCTGATGCGCGATCCAGGCCTGCAAGACCGGATTTTGGTCCTTGTTGTGCAGGCCTTCGAGCGTGACGACCGATTTGCCCGCGACCTCGCCGATATGGGCCTGGCAGGACCGCACCGCCTTGCCGTCGATGTGAACGGTGCAGGCCCCGCATTGCGCGACCCCGCAGCCGTATTTGGCGCTGGTGATGCCCAGTTCGTCACGCAGCACCCACAACAGGGGCATCTCGGGCACGACGTCGACCTGGCGCTTGATCCCGTTCACCTTGAGCTCGATCATGCCGATATGTCCTCTCGCCTACCTGGTCGCTGCAACAGCAATGCTCGACGCCCATTGCGCCGTATTTCCGAATCCTGCTGGATCATGCGCAATCCCTGCGGAATGGCTTTCGAGCCGATCGGCTTTCACCTCGGCCTGGCCACAGCACAATTCGCGATACTGCCCCGGGGTGAGATTTGCGGCCTTGCGGAATACGCGCGTGAAATTGGCCTGCGAGCCGAAACCGAACTCCAGGGCAATCTCGACCAGCGACAGGTGGTCGCGCGCGAGCTCCTCTCGCGCGGCGTGGACGCGGCGATCGGTGACATAACGGTGCGGTGACAGTCCGGTCGCCTCGCGAAACAGCCGGGAAAAATGATAGGGGCTGAGGCAGGCTTGGGTCGCCAGATCCTCCAACCTGATATCGCTGCCGAGAGACGCCTCGATATAGTCCAGCACGCGCTGCAGGCGTCGCGCGTCGAGCGCCGGCGACTTGTCGGGCGCGCGCCAGCGGTCGATCGTGTAATTGCCCAGGAGATGCGCCGCGAGGGTGACCTGGATCCCCTCCACGAACAGCGCGTCGGTCGGGTGGCGCGGGCGATGGAGCAGATCGCGAAGCGGCGAGCAGAGGTGGAAGAGCACCTGGTCCGCCAGGCCGTGAGCATAGGCGATCTCGACCTTGGCCGGATCGATGCCGAAATCCGCAAGCGCGCTGTGGTCAAGCAGTGTCGACGGCAGATAGAGATGAAGACATTCCATCCGGTCCGAAAGCTCGAGATGGCTCTCCTGCGTCCCCACGGGCACGAGATAAGTCATGCCCGGACGCGCAAGACTTTTCTGGATTTCGCCGTTGCCGGCACGGCACACCATGCCCCCGCCCGACAGCAGCATGACGAGCTCGGTGCAGATGGGAACGGGCGTTGCCTGACAGCCTGCCTCGAACTTGCGATGCTCGATGCTCAGCCCCGGCCAATCATTGACCCCCGCGAGCTTCTCGCTGTTCTTGTACTTGTGATCTCCATGCGTCACGAGCGCCATTACGACCTCCGCTTCGTTGCGGCGATTCCCGGCCCGTATCGCGCGAGCGATCATTCCATCCGGTGGTGAGTTGCAGCCCCGGTCACTGCCACGCCGATCGCGAATTACTCACAAGCTGCGCCAGCGAAGTCCAGAGGCGGCACGGTTAAAAGAGGTAAAAGCCAGCCAAGGCAAAGGCTTGGCGCCAGACGTGTTCGGCTTCGCAAGCTTGATCCCCTCGCACCTCAGCAAGATGCGTGCGTCATCGCGCAGGAATCGGAAATATCGCAATGCGGGCGTGCGCTAGTGAAGGCGCACCAACGACAATTTCGCCGTATAGAGGACAGGAGCCTGACATGAAGCCGCTTACCTCCGCGCTTGCCGCGTTGTCGATCGCAACCGCCGCCCCCGCGGCCGCGGCCGACAGGAATGTTTCGATTGTTCTCGTGCACGGCGCCTTCGTCGATGGCTCGGGCTGGAAGGACACCTACGGCATCCTCTCGGAGGCGGGCTATGAGGTGCTCGTCGTTCAGCAGCCGACGATCACGCTTCGCGACGATGTCGCCGAGACCGAGCGCGTGATCGCCAAGGCGCGGCATCCCGTCATTCTGGTCGGGCATTCCTATGGTGGGATGGTCATCACGGAAGCCGGCGACAATCCCAAGGTTCGCAGCCTGGTCTATCTCGCTGCCTTTGCTCCTGACGCCGGAGAGTCCGTCAGCACGCTGGCGGAAGCCCCGGTGCCCGCCGGCGAGCACAAAGCTCCGCTGGTCACCGAGGGCAATTATCTGCTCGTCGACCGCGCAAAATTCCCCACCTCTTTCGCGGCCGATGTCGACCCGGCCACGACCCGCTTCATGGGCGCCGCGCAGCTGCCCTGGGGATTGCAGGCGGTGCAGACCAAGGTCGATCGCGTGGCGTGGAAGACGAAGCCGACCTATTACATGGTGACGAGCGAGGATCGCATGATCCCGCCGACGGCACAGCGCACCATGGCCAAGCGTTCCGGCGCGAAGGTGACGGAGATGAAGAGCAGCCACGCCGTCATGCTGTCGCATCCGCGCGAGGTCGCGGCGTTCATCAGAAGCGCAGACACGTCAGCGACCGACTGAGATCGGCTGCGCCGCACACCGACGGACTTGGCCCTCGCAGACAAGGACTAGCAACATGGCCCTCAAGGATATTCTGCCGGGACGACTAGGGTTCGGCGCGGCGCCGCTCGGCAACATGTTCCGCGACATCCCGCAGCGGGAAGCGCTCGCGACGGTGAACGCAGCCTGGGACGACGGCATTCGCTATTTCGACACCGCGCCGTTCTACGGCGCGGGGCTTGCGGAGATCCGCATCGGCGCCGCACTCGCCGGCCGGCCGCGGAACGACTACGTGCTCAGCACCAAGGTGGGCCGCCTGATCCTGGACGAGATCGAGGACGTCGATGCCCGCGACCTCGGCGAGAAGGGCGGCGTATTCAGGTACGGCCGCCCGAACCGGATCGTGAACGATTATTCCCGGGACGGAACGTTGCGCTCGATCGAGGACAGCCTGAAGCGGCTCGCGACTTCCCACATCGACGTCGCTTTCGTGCACGACGTTGCGCAGGATTTCTACGGCGACGAGTGGCTCTCGGTGTTCGAAAGCGCCCGCAAGGGCGCCTTCAGGGCGCTCGACCGGCTGCGCGACGAAGGCGTGGTCAAGGCGTGGGGACTAGGTGTCAACCGGGTCGAGCCGATCGAGCTGCTGCTCGCGCTCGAAGAGCCGCGCCCCGACGGCTTCCTGCTCGCGGGCCGATACACGCTGCTCGACCATGCAAGGGCGCTGCAGCGGGTGATGCCGATGGCCGCCGAGCACGAGCTCGCGATCGTGGTCGGCGGCCCCTACAGTTCCGGCGCGCTCGTCGGCGGCCCGAACTTCGAATATGCGCCGGCGCCTCCCGAAATCCTCAAGAAGGTGGCGCGGATCAAGGCGATCGCAGACCGCTATCGGATCAGCATGAAGGCGGCCGGCCTGCAGTTCGCGCTCGCCAATCCCGTGGTTGCCGCCGTCATTCCCGGTGCGAGCCGCCCAAGCCGCATCGCCGAGGATCGCGCGGCGCTCGAGGAAGCCATCCCGGCGGAGTTCTGGCGCGAGCTGCGCTCCGAGGGGCTGGTCAGCCCCGCAGCTCCGCTTCCCACCGCTGATTAACCAATCCACCGAACGACCAAGGAGAGCAACATGACAGATGAAACCGACAACACCACCGAGATGGGTCGCCGCGCCCTGCTTCAAACCGCCGGCGCCGCCGTCGTCACCGGCATCATAGCCGGCACGGCAATCGACGCACGAGCCGCGACACAGGATGCCGAGCGCGACGAGGCGCCGCTCGGCGCGCGGCTCCAGGGCGTCCAGCATTTCGGGCTGACGGTCCAGAACATGGAGCGGGCGTACCAGTTCTACACGGAGGTGCTTGGCGGCACCGAGGTGTTCCGGCACGGCGACTTCCAGGGCGACGGGGTGCAGAACACGCTGCTGGCCGACCAGGAGATCGAGGCGAACGCACGCGGGGTCAATCCGCGAACCATCGGCGTGCCCGACTTGCGCAGCGGGGCACAGCGCCTCGATGTGCGCTTCATCCAGTTCGACAACATGGTGCTGGAGCTGCTGCAATATCGCGAGGCCGATCAGCCCATGGGCAGCGCGAAGAGCTTCGCCGAACCGGTGGAGCACATGAGCCCTGCTTTCCCGCGCATGATGCACATCTGCTTCTATGTTCGCGACGATGTCGACTTCAACAAGTTCATTGCCGATCTCGAAGCGGAATCGGCGCGCCGCGGCATGACTCAGGTGAGAGCGAACCGCACCATCCGCGTCATGACGGAGGCGGATCGCAAGGCCGCGCCCCGCAACACCAACACGAACCGGGTGACCGCTGAACCTTCGAACGGCTGGGAGCTGATCTACTGCAAGGGACCGGAGGGCGAGCAGCTCGAATTCGTCAAGGCGCTGGGCCCGGTCAAGAAGCGCTTCAGCGAGGCCTTGGCAAAACGGCAACAGAAGGTCGTGCGCTAGACTGTCGTGCGGCGGGGGCGGCTGTCAGTGCCCTGGCTGGTCACTCTGCGATCCGATCAGATGTCGAGGACTTCACCATGCAAACTCTCGTCCGCAACTCGCTTGCCGCCCTGCTGATCGCCGCTGCGGCGCTGGCGACGCTTCCGGCCGTGGCTCAGGAAGCGCCGCGCGTGCACTATCGGGAGATCCCGGAGGGTGCATATTCCGTGGTGGCCCAGGTGCGCGCCAAACCCGGAAAAGAAGACATGCTACGCGCCGCCACCTTGCCACTGATCGACCTCCTCCGCAGCGATCCCAAGAACTTGGTCTATTTCCTTCAGGAAGACCGCGCCAAGCCCGGCCACTTCATCTTCTACGAAGTGTTCGCCAGCCAGGCCAATTTCGACGCACACAACGCGATGCCTTATGTGAAGGATTGGTTCGCCAAGCTGCCGGAACTTGCCGACGGCGGCGTCGAAGTCATGCGCATGGCCGTTCTTGGCAAGCCTAAAAAATAGCCGAACCGTCCCGCGTGAGCGCTCTGTCGCGATCGTCCTGCGGCAAATCGTACAACTCGGAGGTGCTCTCTTCAAAAATATTGCAGTGCATGATAATACCACTCGATCGGTTCGATCGATTGGCAATGATCAATGCGGGCTGCCACGGAGACACGACAACGGGGCACCGGCCGGCGGGAGCTCACCTACTGCTTCGGCCCATTTCGACTGATCCCCAGCCGCCAGTTGCTCCTTCTCAAAGGGCGCCCCGTCAAGCTGGGTGGACGTGCATTCGAGCTTTTGCAGCTGCTGGTGCAGCGCTGCGGCGAGCTGGTCAGCAAGACTGAGCTGATGGCGGCCGCGTGGCCGGGCACGTTCGTCCACGACAGCAATCTCAAGGTCAACATGTGGAGCTTGCGGCGTTCGCTGGGAGATACCCAGATCGAGCCCGTATACATCGCGACCGTGGCGCGCCGCGGATACAAGTTCATCGCGCACGTGCAGATCAGCACCGGCGAGGTCGAGGACGATCTTGCGCTCGCCGAACCGCTCCCCTCGTCCAGTCCGCCATTGCTGCGCGGCATCGTTGGTCGTGAAGCGGAAATCGACGATATCACCGGTCTGTTGACCGGCAACAGGCACGTGACGCTGGCTGGCGCGGGAGGAATCGGCAAGACGACGGTTGCCTTGGCCGTCGCCCAGGCGTTTGCGTCACAGTGCCGCGACGGCGTGTGCTTCGTCGATCTCGCAACGATCTCCGACCCGACGCTGTTCGGCGCCGCACTGGTGACGGCATTGGGCATCCGGGGCAATCCGGACAACAGCCTGGCTGCGGCCATCGACTATCTGAAACCGCGGCAGATGCTGGTCATTCTGGACAATTGCGAGCACGTCCTGCCAGCCGCAACGATCTTCGCCGGCAGGTTCATGGCGGAGGCATCGCCGTCCAAGCTGCTTGCGACGAGCCGCGAACCGCTCGGCACCGCCACCGAGCACGTCGTCCGGCTCGGCTCCCTGGTCTCACCCAAACCCGGCCACGCCCTGACCCCAGATCAAGCCGTCAGGTTTCCGGCAGTGCAATTGTTCGTCAGCCGCGCCGCCGAATGGGCGGACTACCAATTCGTCGATGATGATTGCGAGGCCGTTGCCGCAATCTGCCACTCGCTCGACGGCCTCCCGCTGGCCATCGAATTGGCGGCAGCCCAGATCGGCAGGTTCAATCCTCACCAATTGGTGGAGTTGCTCGACCAGAATTTGGGTTTTCGTGCCCCCGCCGCCGATGGCGCGCCGCCGCGTCATGAAACGCTGATGGCGACGATCGACTGGAGCTTCAGACTGCTGTCGCAGCGGGAAGCCAGACTGTTCGGCCTGCTCTCGGTGTTCAGCGACGCATTCGAGGTCGAGGACGCGGTCTTCGTCGCCGAAGCGGCAGGGCTCACGCCGGTCGACGTCGTCACCGGCCTCGGCAGTCTCGTTGCCAAATCGCTCCTGAGCGCGCAGGCACATGGCGCGAGCCTGCGCTATCGCCTGCTCGACAGCACATGCCGCTATGCGAGCGAGCGGCGCCGGGCCGATCCTGCCTGCGACCAGGCGCTGCGCCGTCATGCGCAACGTGTCCTCACGCTGTTCGAGCAGTCCGAGGAGGAGTGGAACTGGCGCGAGCCGGCCGATTGGACCCAGCGTTACCTTGGCCGCATCGCCGACTTGCGCGCCGCTCTTTCATGGGCGTTCGGCGAGCACGGCGATGCCGTACTCGGGATCAGGCTCACGGTTGCGGCGATCACCTTGTGGTCGGAGACGTCGATCCTGTCGGAAGCGCAGGCGCGGTATGCGGACGCGCTCGCATTGGCCAAGACCGTCCCGTGCGACGATCTGTCGAAGACAAAACTCGCCTGCGCCCTTGGGTGGAGCCTCTTCTACGCCCGCAAGATGTCGAATGAGAACGAGATTGCCTGGCTCGATGCCATCCTCTTTGCAAAGCGGGCCGGCAACATCGAATATCAGCAGCGGGCGCTGGTCGGGTTCGGCTTCTACCTGCTGCAGATCGGCCAGGTCGAGCGCGCCATATCTTATCTTGAAGAGGCCACTGAGCTCGCCGACCGCGATCGCGATCTGACGGCGACGTCCGAAGCCGATCGCGCGCTGGCCTGGGCTCGCGCTTTTGCCGGCGAATTGAGCAGGAGCCGCCCTGTTCTCGACCGTCTTGCAGCGACCTACTCGCTGGCCGAAGGGCGTTCGCGCAAGGACGCGAACGAAGTCTATCGGTTCATCACCGTCCGCTTCAATCTGCCCTTCGTCGCGTGGATGCAAGGGCAAGCGGACTACGCGGCGAGGCTCGCCAAGGACGCCATCGATGCCGCGGACCGCAGCGGCCATTGGGTGTCACAGTCGAACGCATTTGGGCTCGCCGCCCTTCCCGTTGCGCTCGAAACCGGCAATCTTGACGCGCTCGCGAGCTACACTGAGCGATTGCGTCGCAACCTTGAACGCGAGCGCATCTCACGCTGGGTTCCGGTCGAGCGCTATTTCTCCGCATGCCTTCGCGACCTGCGGGGCAATCCACGCGCGGTGGAGGATATTCGAGCCGCGATCGACGAACTGACAGAATGCCGGTTCTTGATGCGGATCGGCAGCTATCTCGCGGTCCTCGCCCGCGCCTATCTGAGGCAAGGGCGGATCGCGGAGGCGCAAGAAGCCATCACGCGGGCGATCGAGCATCAGGAACGCCAAGGCGAGCGCTGGTGCCGTCCGGAGCTCCAGAGAGTTGACGCCGCGATCCTTCTCCACACCGGCGAGCCGCTGCGCGCCGAAAAGCGGTTCCAGCAAGCGCTCGCGGAAGCGCGCAGGATAGGCGCGCTGACGTTCCAATTGCGGATCGCGACCGATCTCGCGGCACATTGGATCGCCACCGACCGCAGATCCAAGGCTGTCCGGCTGCTCTCGCCGATCTATCACGAGTTCACCGAGGGGTTCGGGACACCGGATCTGCTTGCGGCCCAGCGCCTGCTGCAGCCGACCGCGAGCGGCTGCAGCGACCATCGCAGGATGGAGCCGGTACACGCTGGCGACGCATAGCTGGCCTACCGCCGCGCTCGCTGCCCGCGCTTTACGCTCCCGGAAATTCCTGATCCTCTCTTGCCAACAAGCCGGATCAACCGGCCTTGCCAGGGAGAGAGACGCCATGAAGCTCGGCACCGCCATTGCGGAAATCATGAGGCGCGAGGGGATCGAGATCCTCTGCGGCTATCCGGTCAACCATCTCATCGAGCACGCAGCCAAGGCCGAGATCCGCCCCGTGATGGTGCGGCAGGAGCGCGTCGGCATCCACATGGCGGATGCGATCTCGCGGGTAACGTCGGGGCGCAGCATCGGCGCCTTCTGCATGCAGCACGGGCCGGGCGCGGAGAACGCGATGGGCGGCGTGGCGCAATGCTTTGGCGAATCCGTTCCCGTGCTGGTGCTGCCGATGGGCTATCAGCGAAGGCTGGCGCATATCGAGCCGAACTTCAATTCCAGCGAGGCGATGAAGCCGTTCGCGAAATCGTCCGAGCCGATCATCCTCGCGAGCGAAGTCGTCAACATCTTCCGCCGCGCCTTCACCAAGCTGAAGAACGGCCGCGGCGGGCCCGTCATCGTCGAGATCCCCTCGGACATGTGGAACGAGGAAGTGGCGGAGCCGCTGAACTACACGCCGGTGTTGCGCACCCGCTACGGCGCCGACCCCGTTCACGTCACGGAAGCCGCCAGTCTGCTGGTGAACGCAAAACGGCCGGTGATCTATGCCGGCCAGGGCGTGCATTACGCGCAGGCCTGGCCGCAGCTGAAACGGCTCGCCGAGCGATTGGCGATACCCGTCACCACCAGCTTGGGCGGCAAATCATCGTTTCCGGAGACGCATCCGCTGTCGCTCGGCTCCGGCGGCCTCGCAGTGCCGCGCGCAGTGCCGAAGTTTCTGGCCGAGGCCGACGTCATCTTCGGCATCGGCTGCTCCTTCACCGAGACCAATTTCGGCATCGCGATGCCGAAGGGAAAGACCATCATTCATTCGACGCTCGATCCCAATCATCTCAACAAGGACGTCGAAGCGAAGATCGGCCTGGTCGGCGATGCCGGCCTCGTGCTCGACGCGCTGCTGGAGGAGATCGGCAAGACCGTCACCGCGGATCGCGATGCATCCGCCGTCGCGGCCGAGATCGCAGCCTCGCACAAGGAATGGCTGGCGAAATGGATGCCGAAGCTGACCAGCAATGACGCGCCGCTCAGCCCCTACCGCGTGCTGTGGGATCTCCAGCACACCGTTGACATCGAGAATACGATCATCACCCACGATGCGGGCAGCCCGCGCGACCAGCTCTCGCCGTTCTGGCGATCGGTCGAGCCCCTCACCTATCTCGGCTGGGGCAAAACCACGCAGCTTGGCTACGGCCTCGGTCTTGCGATGGGCGCCAAGCTGGCAAAGCCCGACAAGCTCTGCATCAACGTCTGGGGCGATGCTGCGATCGGCTTCACCGGCATGGATTTCGAGACCGCGGTGCGCGAGCGCATCCCGATCATGTCGATCCTGCTCAACAATTTCTCGATGGCGATCGAGCTGAAGGTGATGCCGATCTCGACCGAAAAATATCGCTCGACCGACATTTCCGGCGACTACGCTGCGATGGCCCGCGCCTTCGGCGGCTACGGAGAGCGGGTGACGCGGCCGGAGGACATCGTGCCCGCGATCAAGCGCGGCATCGCGAAGACGAGGGAAGGCGTGCCGGTGCTGCTGGAGTTCATCACAGCCAAGGAGACCGAGGTGTCGCGGCCCGGCACGTGAGCGGAGCCGGTGCGGGCACGGCTGCGAGCCGCTGGCTCCGGCCGCAGAAGTTGTGATAATCCGGCCCGGTGCCGCGCACGCCGCGGCATCAAGCTGGACCGGGAATGACGACCGTTTTGCAGGAAATCGAGGAACTCGAGCGCCGATTGCGGTCGGCCACCGCCGAGATTGCGCAGCTGCGGGCCGAGCTTGCGACGGCTCGGGATCGCCAGAGCGCCAGCGCCGAGATCCTGCGTACCATCGCGGCCTCGCCGTCCGATGCGCGGCCGGTCTTTACGGCGGTCGCCGCCAGCGCAAAGCGCCTGCTCGGCGGCTTCTCCGCCACCGTGCTTCAGTTCATCGGCGACGAGCTTCACCTCGTGGCGTTCACGCCGACCAATCCGGAGGCGGACGCGGGGCTCAAGGCGTCGTTCCCGCGCAAGATAGCGGACTTCCCGACTTTTGGCCTGGTGCGGGAGGGCCAGACGATCCAGTTTCCCGACAGCGAGGCGGCCGACGTCCCTGAACTGAACCGGGAGCTGGCGCGGCTGCGCGGCTTCCGCAGTGTGCTATTCATGCCGCTGATGAACCGGGGCGCGCCGGTCGGCATGATCAGCGTCACCCGCGCCGAGCGAGGATCATTCGCGCCCGACCTCGTCCAGCTGCTGCAGACCTTCGCCGACCAGGCCGTGATCGCGATTGAGAACGCGCGCCTGTTCAACGAGACGAAGGAGGCGCTGGAACGCCAGACCGCGACGGCCGATATCCTGAAGGTGATGGCGGCCTCCCCGTCCGACGTGCAGCCGGTATTCGAGGCCATCGCCACCAACGCCAACCGGCTGATCGGCGGCTTCTCCACCGCGGTGCTGCGTTGTGTCGACGGCGCCGTGCACCTTGCGGCATTCACCCCGACGGATCCCGCGGGCGACCGCGTGCTCCAGGCCTCGTTCCCGGTGCCGTTCGCACAATTCCCGCCCTATCAGCTCGTGGCCAATGGTACCGCGGCGCAATTGCCCGACACCGAGGTCGAGCCGGCCGCGCGCGACATCGCGCGGGCCCGCGGCTATCGCAGCATGCTGTTCGCGCCTCTGATGAGCGAAGGCGAAGCCATCGGCATCATCATCGCGACGCGACGCGCGACCGGCAACTTCGCCGAGCATCACGTGCGCCTGCTGCAGACCTTCGCCGACCAGGCCGTGATCGCGATCAAGAATGTCAGCCTGTTCAACGCGACCAAGGAAGCACTGGAACGTCAGACTGCGACTGCCGACATTCTCAAGGTGATCGCGGCTTCACCGTCCGATGTCACGCCGGTGTTCCAGGCCATTTCCGACAGCGCCAAGGCGCTGATCGGAGCGCACTCCTCCACTGTAACCCGCGTCGTCGACGGCATGCTGCATCTGGCCGCCTTCACGACCGACAATGAGGCCGGCAATGCGGATCTGCTGAACTCATTTCCGACGCCGCTGTCCTCATCGGGCATTCACAGTCGGGTGGCGAGCAGCGGCGAGTATGCCTTCCGCAGCGACATGCAGAACGAGCCTGATCTTACCGAGGCCATGAAGGAGCTGGCGCGAACACGCGGTTATCGCAGCATCCTCGTGGTGCCGATGCTGCGCGATGGCCTTGCGATCGGCACCATCGCCGTCACGCGGCGGGAGCCCGGTTATTTTCCGGACAAAGCCATCAACCTGCTCAAGACCTTTGCCGACCAGGCCGTGATCGCGGTCGAGAACACGCGCCTGTTCAACGAGGTTCAGGACCGCACCAGCGAGCTCGCCAAATCGCTCGATGATCTCCGCGCCGCGCAGGACCGCCTGATCCAGACCGAGAAGCTGGCGTCACTGGGCCAGCTCACGGCCGGCATCGCGCACGAGATCAAGAACCCGCTCAACTTCGTCAACAATTTCGCCTCGCTGTCTGCCGAGCTGACCGAGGAGCTGAACGGGGTGCTCGCGCCAGTCCCGCTCCCCGAGAACGTCCGCGGCGAGGTCGACGAGCTGACGGGGCTTCTGCAGGACAACCTCGGCAAGATCGTGCAGCACGGCCGCCGCGCCGATTCCATCGTCAAGAACATGCTGCTGCATTCGCGCGAAGGCGGCGGCGAGCATGGGCTGAGCGACATCAATGCATTGGTCGAGGAGAGCCTGAATCTCGCCTATCACGGCGCACGCGCCGAGAAGCCCGGATTCCACGTGACGCTGAAGCGCGCGCTCGATCCAGCGGCTGGACAGGCCGAAGTGTTTCCGCAGGAAATCACCCGCGTGCTCCTGAACCTGATCTCGAACGGCTTCCACGCGGTCATCAGGCGCAAGGCCGACGGTGCCGCCGGTTACGAGCCGATTGTGACCGCCGCGACGCGCGATCGCGGCGATGACGTCGAGATCACGATCCGCGACAACGGCACCGGCATTGCCGACGATGTGAAGGAGAAAATGTTCAATCCGTTCTTCACCACCAAGCCAGCCGGCGAAGGCACCGGCCTCGGGCTGTCGATGACCCACGACATCGTCGTGAAGCAGCACTGCGGCACGATCGACGTCGCGACCGAGCCGGGCAAGTTTACTGAATTCACGATCGTGCTGCCGCGCAAGAGTGGTCTGTCAGGCAATAGCTGAGGTTGAATCGCGCGGTGGGTGCTTTCGGCAAACTGGCGTGGCTCATTCGGCGGCAATTGCTGTCGTTCTCCGGCGTCGGCCTCATGCTCGGTGCCCTGTTCTTCGCAGCCGCGCTGACGCCGACGCTGATCCCGCGGAGCTATCTCACGCAGGGCGCCATCGCCGGCGCCTGCTTCGGGATCGGCTATCTCGCCGGCAACGTCTGGCGCTGGCTGTGGCACTATCTGGAATTGCCCGAGCCGCCGGCGCGCCTGAGATCGACCGCAAACGCGCTGGTGGCGGCCGCCTGCCTGCTCGTCGTCATTGTTTTTCTGTGGCGGGCGGCCGGATGGCAGAACTCGATCCGCACCGTGATGAAGATGGCGCCAGTCGAGACCGCCCATCCGCTCAAGGTCTGCGCCATCGCCGTGATGACGTTCGTCGTGCTGCTGGTGCTGGCGCGGCTGTTCGCGCTTGCCGTGCGCCTCATCGCCGCGCGTGCGAGGCGCGTCATTCCGCGGAGGATCGCGAACGTCATCGGCGTGCTCGCCGCGGGCCTGTTGTTTTGGTCAATCGCCAGCAATGTCCTGATCCGCACGGCGTTCAACGCGCTCGATGTGTCCTTTCGCGAAGTCGACGCCTTGCTCGAGCCCGAGCGGCCGCAGCCGACCGCGCCCGAACGAACGGGAAGTGCCGCCTCGCTGGTGAAGTGGACGCAGCTTGGACGCATGGGGCGCAGATTTATTGCCTCGGGGCCGACCGCAACGGAGATCAGCGCCATTACAGGAAGCCCCGCGCTGGAGCCCGTGCGGGTCTATGTCGGCCTTGGCGGCGCCGAGACGGCGCAAGCGCGCGCCCGGCTTGCGCTCGACGAGCTCAAGCGGCAGCACGGGTTTGAACGCGACACACTCATCGTCGTTACGCCGACCGGAACCGGCTGGATCGACCCTGCCGCGATGGACACCGTCGAATATCTCCACCATGGCGACGTCGCCAGTGTCGCGATGCAGTATTCCTATCTCAACAGTCCGCTGACGCTGCTGTTTCAGCCCGAATCCGGTGCAGAAGCGGCGCGCGCCCTGTTTTCGGAAATTTACGGCTACTGGACGACGCTGCCGAAGAACCGGCGGCCGAAGCTGTACCTGCACGGACTGAGCCTCGGCGCGATGAACTCGGAAAAATCCGCAGAGCTGTTTGAGATGATCGGCGATCCGATTGCGGGGGCACTTTTGAGCGGCGCGCCGTTCGAAAGTCGCATCTGGCGCTCGATCACGGCAAACCGCAATCCGGGCACGCCGGCCTGGCTGCCGGAATTCCGCGACGGCCGCTTCGTGCGCTTCATGAACCAGAATGGACCGTCGGTGCCGGCAGATGCGCCCTGGGGTCCGATGCGCGTCGTCTATCTGCAATATGCGAGCGACGCGATCACCTTCTTCGCCTATCACGACGCCTATCGGGCCCCTGACTGGATGACGGCGCCGCGCGGGCCGGATGTGTCACCGGAGCTGCGATGGTATCCAGTCGTGACGATGCTGCAGCTCGCCCTCGACATGGCGGTCGCGACCAATACGCCGATGGGCTTTGGCCATGTCTATGCGCCCGAACATTACGTCGATGCCTGGGTCGCCGTCACCGATGTCCATGATTGGTCCCCCGACGCGCTGGCGCAGCTCAAGACCCATCTTGCAGCGGCGGCGCGAAAGGCCGCCGAGGGCAATGTCGCAAACGAGCCTTACGCCGATCGAGGCGGCTAGCCTACTCGGCCATCTCCACGGGCTGCTTGGCCGACGGTCCGGCCAGCGGCCGCTCCTCCATCGCGATCAGGCACAGCGCAGCGATCGTCATCAGCGCGGTGGCGGCGCCGAACACGTAGCGAAAGGCGTGCCGCATGTCGTCGGCGGGTATCGCGACGGCGCCCGCGGCGTGATGCTCGCCGGCGAGCGGGACGTCGGTGCCGAGCGCGATGAGCAGGATCGCGGCGAAGGCCGCCACCGTGAACGAGGACATCAGCGAGCGGAAGAAGTTCATCGCGCCGGTAATGGTGCCGACTTGCGGACGCGCCACCGAATTCTGCAGCGAGACCACGCACACCGGAAAAGTCGTGCCGAGTCCCAGCGCGAACGCGGCCATCAGCAGCAGCAGGCCCCAGAGCGGCAAGGTGGTGACCGTGAGAACGAGACCGCACAGCGCGGCCCATGACGTGCCAATGATGGCGACGCGCTTGTAGTGCTTGGCCCGAGCCATGGTGCGGCCGGCGACGGCCGCGCCGACGGTCGAGACCGCCGCGAGCGGGATCAGCGCAAGCCCCGCCTCGCTGGCGGTGAGATGATAGACCTGCTCGTAATAGAGCGGCAGCTGCACGGTCAGGCCGGTGATCGCCCCGAGGCCGCAGCCGCCCGCGGTCAGTGCGAACGGCGCCACCGATCCCGTCAACAAGGGCAGCGGCAGGAACGGCTCGTCGGCCCGCCGGGCGTGCCACACGAAGGTCACCGCGAGCGCGACGGCACCGCCCACCATCGCCAGCACCGTCGGCGAAAGCCAAGCATAGCGCGTCCCGCCCCAGGTCAGCACCAGCATGAAGACCACGGCGGACGCCATCAGCAAGAGGCCGCCGAGCCAGTCGACCTTGCGCTTGCGGTGGAACACCGGGATCTTCTTCATCTTCGGCAGCAGCAATGCGAGTGCTGCGGCCGCAAGCGGCAGGTTGATCCAGAAGATCATCGACCAGTGCAGATGCTCCGCGAACACGCCGCCGATGACCGGGCCGAGGATGCCGCCGACCATCCAGACGCTCGAGAAATAGGCCTGGTACTGGCCGCGCTCGCGCGGGCTCACCACGTCGGAGATCACGGTCTGCACCACCGGCATGATGCCGCCGCCGCCGAGGCCCTGAAGCCCGCGTGCCAGGATCAGCATCGGCATATTCGGCGCGATCGCGCACAGCACCGAGCCCGCGACGAACAGGCTGAGCGAGATGATGATCATGACGCGGCGGCCGTAGATGTCGCTGAGCGTGCCGAACACCGGCGCAACCGCAGTCGAGGCGAGCAGATAGGCGGTGATCACCCAGGACAGATTGGAGACGTCCTGGAACTGGCGTCCGATGGTCGGCAGCGCCGTCGCCACGATGGTCTGGTCGAGCGCGGCCAGGAACATCGTCACCATCAGGCTGATGACGATGGTGCGGACCTCATCCGAGCTCAGCGGTGCCGGCGGGGCGATCGAGGGCGCATCGTCGACGCTGATGACCTCGCTCGGCAGGCGGGACAGCTCTTCGGCAATATCGTCAGGCAATGTCTGGGTATCGGCAGAATTGCTCTGCCGGTCGAACTTGTTCATCTCGATCGGACGTCGTGACGCGGTGCAACACCGCCAAGGATTCGTTCTATGCAGCCCAACATAGAGGGGAAATTTCTTCCCGGGCAGGCACCGCGGCGCATGGGTGCATCCCACCGACGCATCCTCGCGGCTCCGTGATCGACAGGCGGAGCGACGCCGTATTGAGGTACTACTTGGAGCCTGAGCGCCCCCAGCCCACTAAAGCTCGATCGGGTCCAGCAAGTTGATCAGATGCGGTTTGCCGGGATCAACGATGACCACTTTCTTGCCGAACTTGGGATTGGTCCGGAACAGAGCGCCGAGGCTGTGCTTTTCCGGCGACCAATTTTCTCGAACCGGCTTCTTGGTTGCCGGATTTTTTTTCTTGCGCGCCTTCTCCTTCGCCTGCTCCTTTTCCCAGTCGGCTTGGCGCTCTATATCGATCTCGTCAATCGGGTAAGTTAGGTGGATCGTGTATTCGGCGTCGACGCCCCGTGCTTTCAGCAGCATTTCCAGGGTCGCTCGTTCGGGGTTACCGTGCTCGCCATCGCCTGAGAAGACGTAGTGATCGGCAGGCAGACGTTCGAAGAAGATCGTCTCCATATTGTTGTCGCTGCCGTGGTGCGGCACCTTGAGAAGATTGACGTGGCGCGTCTTTCCGGGGGCGAGCAACCTGGCTAGCTCAAGTCCCTCCAAGACCTTGTCGCCACGCGCGTCGCCGGTCAGCAGCATGCTCTTGCCGCCCATTTCAGCCAAAACGACGATGCTGGAGAGATTGGGCACCGACTTGTCGACGAATGCCGCCAGCATTGCTTCCGGGCTTTTCTTCCCCTGCTTTTGCTCCCGCAGCCATTTATCGTGGGCCTCCTGAAGGGCCATCAATTCCGGCTGCATCGGTCCGGCCACGGTCATCTTGAGGCCGCCATCCAACGTCACCGCTTCCGTATCCTCGGTTGCGACGATCAGCTCGCCGTCGAATTTGTGGTTCAGTTTCCATTGCCGACGTGCCGGCGACCGACGTTGCAAGACTTCCCGATCATCACGCAATTGACGGCCTTGCGAAATGCCGGCGAGAACATCCACCGTCTGATGCACCTCTTCCTCGTCGGACTCTTCGTCGGGCTCAATTGCGTCAAAATCCGGCCTGCGCGCAGTGCCTGCCTCGAATGGCGCCGGCCCAAATCCGGACAACAGTTCTTCAGGCGCAGTCGTAAGCAGATCGTCAAAGCTGTTGTGCCACAGGCTGGCGACCTTGAGACGGAGATCGGGACTGTTGCCCAGCTGATCCGCCGTTAGTTCGAGAATGCCCCTGATGTGATCGTCGTCGATATGACTGATCATCACAACGTCTATCGGCAAGGGATCATTCGGCTCCAATTCGCGCGAACGGTGAATCTGCACGATTCTCGGCGCCAGATGTGGCTTATAGACCTTGGCAGGTCCTCCATCGATCAGCATCAGATGCGGATCGTCAGCTGTTCCGAAATGAAGGATCAGGCAATCGCCCTTGCGGGCACGCAAGACGTCAAGGCTAAAATGCATCGCATTCCTCCTCAGATCGATTGAAGAGCCCGCAACACGTCGAGCATGCCGTGCCCCTGAAAGCTGCGCTCGCGGCCAAGATCCGTCGCGCTCTCGCACAGGATGCGTTTGACCCGACGCGGCTGCCCGATCAGCTCTTCGTATCGGGCGAGCAGCATCGCCGCGGCTCCACTGACCATGGGAGCCGCCATGCTGGTGCCCGATTCCGGAGCCCAATCATCATTCGGAACGGTCGATAGAATTCGCTCACCGGGCGCGACGAGATCCGGCTTCGCGCGGCCATCGCCGGTTGGACCGCGGCTCGAGAAGAAGCTGATTCCGTATGTATGCGGCCAATTCCCGTGGGTCGATCCAACCGTGATGACGCCCTCGGCGTTTCCTGGATCGGTAATACTGAAGGCGGCGTAATTTTCGAACGGACCGTCCTTCGTTTCGAATTTCTGAAAGCCGCGATTGCCCGCTGCGGCCACGACCACCACTCCGCTTTCGACCAAACGCTCGCATTCGTTGCAAATCGGCGTCCGCCCACATGCAAAATTGCGCACGTTATGGGGAATTGAGAGGCTGAGATTCGCGCCGTGAATCATGATGTAGTTGTGCCGCTCGTTGACGTAACGGATGTACTGCATGGCAGCGATAACGGCGAACTCGGTCTCCTCCAGGCTCGCACCCAGCACGCGGAAATCGTACAGTCCGATGTCCGGGCACATGCCGCCAGCGTATTTGCCGTCCTTCTGGTCCGCTCCGATGATTCCGGCAACGTGGGTCCCGTGCGAACTGGGCAGCTTTTCAGACTTGTCGTTTGGATCCGGCCTCTTGACCGTGATTAGCCTTTCGACGGTCGCCCAGTTGATGGGGCGCTCCTTCTCGAAGTCTTCGGCAATCTTCTCTAGATTGACGTCCACCTCGGCTTCAGCGAGCCCGGACGTTCGGATCAGCTTTTCGCGGGTTTGAGCATCGACGTCACCCGTCTCACTGCTAACGATCTCGCGAATATTCGTGAAGTCGAAGATTTTCCTGACACGCGACGTCGGCTTCTCGCCGGACGTCATGAACGCGTCGTGATTGTTTTGAATACCGGAATCAAGAACTGCCCAAACGATGTTCTTGCACTGGACGTTGAACAGCGACCTCGCAGCGTCGGCCTTGACCGCTGGCACCGACCGATCGAGCGCGGGAACGGCCGATCGGTTGAGCGATACCTGGAAAATACAAGTTGGTCTCTCTTCCGCCGGCTCGCTCCTGGTATCGACGCCGTCGTTCTGCTGCCGAGCATTCTCGTCCGCTTTGACTACTTCATAAAGTGCGAACATGCCGGAGAGAATCTCGTCAGCATAGTCCCGGTATCGTTCCAATGCCTGCTCAAAGGTCAGTGGCTCCAGTGGTTCGTCCCAACCGACGGGACGTTCCAGCTTGCAAATCCAGTAGATCAATCCGGCGAGCGCGATATACCTTTGGAGCGACGTGGCATTGTCCAATGTGCGTTCGCGCAGCGCGTTGGATCTCTTCGGCCCTTGCTGGAGCAGCTTTTTGATCGTCCCCTCATTATCGCCGGCATCCACGCCTTCGATCCTTTCGGCCACCTTCGGCTCGCGCCACCATTGTGTCCGCGGCACGAGGATGCGCAGCACTTGGTCGAAATAGAGCCGCGCACCGACGAGCCCCTGCAAATAGGCGACCTTGGCCTTTGTTGGAGGCCGGCCAGGCGGCGCAGATTCGACCGGCACTTTCAGCGCGCCTGCGATGGTACGGGCCACGCTCACCGCGGTCGCATTCTTGTGCGGCGTAATCAGAACGTCCTGGGCGATGCCCGGATCGAGAGCGTAAGCCGCCCAGACATCGCCGAGCAGCGGCGAGTCCTGCAGCACGCGCCTGTCGTCGCGGGGACCCAGGAGGATATGTTCGACCACTTCGGGCGGAACAGAGAACTGCTTGGGTCTTCCGTCGGCCGAGACCGGCCAAGTCGGCCCGCGGCTCTTGGGTGTGCCGCTTTGCGGTTTTGCACGCCGCTTACGCCCCTTGTCGTCCGCCATTGTCGTCTTCCTCAGACACCAGACTGCGGATAGGGAAAGGCGGGCGGCGGCCCGACCGCCGCGAGATGCTTGCGCAGGGCTGCATCACACACGGCGTAGCCCCAGTTGATCAGTCTTTCCTGCGTCGTCGCGTCCAACCGCTTCAGACGTGTCGGCACTTCCGCAAGTTGCAATGTACGCTCGAAAGGACACGGCAGAGCATCGGCCAGCCCGTAATTCGCGATGTCGGTGCGGATGCCCCAGTAGGCGCCCTTGCGCGTTCCCGATTTGAAGGAGTCGATGACCTGGCGCTTGCGCAGCGAACGCACCTGATTGTCGATCAGATTGAGGATCCGGTAGGAATGCCGCGGCCAATCCGTCTCCGGCTCCTCCTCAGCCTCGATCTTGCCGCCGGCGTCGCTGACCAGAACGGTCTGGTGGCGCTTCCATGCGGTCTCAAGGCCGAGATTGTCGTAGACGCCGCCATCGCTGAGAACGACGCGCGTTGTAAATGGAGGCCGCTGCAGGTCGAGCCCGGTACCGGGCACGAAATCGCTGTCCTTGAGGCGCAATTCGAAGGGAGAGAGGACCGGAGGAAAAGCTGAGGACGCCGCCACGGCTTGCGCCAGCAGAATTTCTGGATTCTTCACCTCGCCGACGCGGTAGTCGCGCATATAGGGCTTCATGAAGCGCCAGAGCGCGCCTGACTGCACGTTCGTCGCATTGATCACGAAGCGCGGCTCGTCAGGCATATCCTGCAGAGTCTTGCCGCGAAACAGGTGATCGTCATACGCCTCGGCAATCCGATCGCCGATGCTGCCTGGTAACAGCGCGCCCAGGATGACCGACTCGGCATCGATTGTGATGCCGGCGAAGGCGCGCAACGGCGCGACGAATTTCGGAATGAAATCGCTGTCGACGCTGTCGGGTGTGAAGCTGAGGCCCGGCCATGCCAGCGCCAACATGCCGGCAGTGATCGACCCGCCGGAAACGCTCGATATGCGCCTGACGTTCTTCAGCAGTCCTGTTTCATATAGGCGCCACAGGACGCCGACATGAAACACCATCGCGCGATATCCTCCGCCGGAAAGGCAGAGCGCAGTGGTTGGTTTCAGCGGCTTGTTCTCGTCGTCGGTCGGTATCGGGTGAACCGGATCGGTAATCATGGGGCCCCCGAAAATCCTAGGGTACCTTCAGCAATTCAAAACAACCTGAATATAGCCATAGCAGAATCTACAACCAGCTTAGCACCTCAACCCCTGAATGTGAAGCGCATCTGCATGCGACCGCTGCGCACAGCTGTTCAAGGTCGCTTCTTCAGGCGCGCTCGCTTCGGCAAGGTCGCCGGCCATTGCACGATGTGGTCCTCGAGCTCCTCGTCCGGGACCTCCTCCTCGCTGCCCTCGACGCGGCCGCGCACGGAGACGCCGGCTTCGTGCACGGTGTTGGGGTCACCCGAAACCAGCGGATGCCACCAATAGAGGTCGCGCCCTTCGGCGACGAGCTTGTAGCCGCAGCTCGGCGGCAGCCAGTTCAGGGTGCGGACATTGGCCGGGGTCAGGCGGACGCAGTCCGGAACCTTGTCGGAACGATTCGGATAGTCCTTGCAGGCGCAGCTCGTCCCGTCGAGCAGCTTGCAGCCGATATGGGTGAAGTAGATCTGCCCGGTATCCTCGTCTTCGAGCTTGTTCAGGCAGCAGCGGCCGCAGCCGTCGCACAGGCTTTCCCACTCGCGCTCCGACATCTGTTCCAACGTCTTGGTTTTCCAGAAGAATCCTTCCTGGCCTTGAGATCGTTTGGGAGCTGCGGTCATGCGCCTCAACAACAGTTCGAAAGAGCTACGGCAACGCCATCTAGGGCGCGCGGCGGCAATGGTGCAAGCGAGGCCCCTTTGAGGCCCGTAATGAACCGGGGGTCAATTAGGCCTGTTGTTCAAAATAGCGAGCGTGGCCATTGGTTTATGAGCCCCGCTCGGCTAGAAGGAACAGCAAGTCCCTCGGATGCTGGCCGGGCGCCTTGGGTTTGCCGCAACATACCCGCAAGACGTCTCGATGCCGCCCCGGCCGGGTGCTTGAACGCTTTCGAAGCAAGCCGCAAGGGTTCTAGGTGCGCCAGATCATACCACCGCATTGGAAGCAGAGGATCCGGAATTTCTTCCTGGATCTCGATGCGCGCATCGACTCCTCGCTGTTCTCCTCGGCCAAGGGCATCCGCGAGCTCTACGAGCGCTACTCGACCTTCATGGACCGCTTCTATGTCGGGCGGTGGAAGCGCTGGGTGTTCATCGAGCCATTCTCGGAGGCCGCAACCCTCGGGCTTGGCGGCCTCGTCGTGATGCTCGCCCTCGCCATCCCGGCCTTCCGCGAGACCGCGGACGAGGACTGGCTGAAGAAGTCCGACCTCGCGGTGAGCTTCCTCGACCGCTACGGCAACCCGATCGGCAGCCGCGGCATCAAGCACAACGACTCCATTCCGCTGGAAGACTTTCCGGACGTGCTGATCAAGGCGACGCTGGCGACCGAGGACCGCCGCTTCTACGAGCATTTCGGCATCGACATCGCCGGCACCGCGCGCGCGCTCGTCACCAACGCGCAAGCCGGCGGCGTGCGCCAGGGCGGCTCCTCGATCACCCAGCAGCTCGCCAAGAACCTGTTCCTGAGCAACGAGCGCACCATCGAACGCAAGGTCAACGAGGCCTTCCTCGCGATCTGGCTGGAATGGCGCCTGACCAAGAACGAGATCCTCAAGCTCTATCTCGACCGCGCCTATATGGGCGGCGGCACCTTCGGCGTCGACGGCGCGGCGCATTTCTACTTCAACAAGTCCGCGCGCGACGTGACGCTGGCGGAAGCGGCGATGCTCGCCGGCCTGTTCAAGGCGCCGACCAAGTACGCCCCGCACATCAACCTGCCCGCCGCCCGCGCGCGCGCCAACGTCGTGCTGGACAACCTCGTCGATGCCGGCTTCATGACCGAGGGCCAGGTGTTCGGCGCCCGCCGCAACCCGGCCTTCGCGGTCGACCGCCGCGACGAGGCCTCGCCGAACTATTATCTCGACTACGCCTTCGACGAGATGCGCAAGCTGGTCGATACCTTCCCGAAGTCCTACACCGAGCGCGTCTTCGTGGTGCGCACCGCGATCGATGCCAACGTGCAGAAGGCGGCCGAAGACGCTGTCGAGAACCAGCTGCGCCAGTTCGGCCGCGACTATCACGCGACGCAGGCCGCGACCGTCGTCGCCGATCTCGACGGCGGCATCCGCGCGATGGTCGGCGGCCGCGACTACGGCGCCAGCCAGTTCAACCGCGCCACCGACGCCTATCGCCAGCCCGGCTCCTCGTTCAAGCCCTACGTCTACACCACCGCGCTGCTGAACGGCTACACGCCCAACTCGATCGTGGTCGACGGCCCGGTCTGCATCGGCAATTGGTGCCCGCAGAATTATGGCCATTCCTATTCCGGCTCGGTGACGCTGACGCAGGCGATCACCCGTTCGATCAACGTCGTGCCGGTGAAGCTGTCGATCGAGATCGGCCGGAAGAACGAGCCCAAGACGCAGAACCCCGCCAAGGTCGGCCGCGCCAAGATCGTCGAGGTCGCGCGCCGCTTCGGCATCAAGGCGCCGCTGCCCGACACGCCGTCGCTGCCGATCGGCTCGGACGAGGTCAACGTGCTCGAGCACGCGGTCGCATACGCGACCTTCCCCAATCGCGGCAAGGCGGTGACGCCGCATGCGGTGCTGGAAGTGCGCACCGGCGCGGGCGACCTGGTCTGGCGCTGGGACCGCGACGGCCCGAAGCCGCGGCAGGCGATCCCGGCTTCCGTCGCCGCCGACATGTCCGGCATGATGAGCCACGTCGTCAGCGAAGGCACCGCACGGCGCGCCGCGCTGGACGGCATTCCGACCGCGGGCAAGACCGGCACGACCAATGCCTATCGCGACGCCTGGTTCGTCGGCTTCACCGGCAATTTCACCTGCGCGGTGTGGTACGGCAACGACGATTACTCGCCGACCAACCGCATGACCGGCGGCTCGCTGCCGGCGCAGACCTGGCACGACATCATGCTCGTGGCGCATCAGGGCGTGGAGGTCCGGGAGATTCCCGGCATCGGCATGGGCCAGAAGCTGCCGCCGCAGCATGTGAGCAACGCGCAGGCCAACGCGGCGCCGAAGGTGCTGGAGACCAAGCCCGGTCCGCCGCCGGTGCTGACCAAGCGCGGCGCGGACATCCTGGTGCGGGTCGAGAAGCTGCTGGATGATGCGGCCAAGGCCGCGAACAAATCGACGGCGAATGACAGCAAGCCGGCCAGGCCGTCCTCGTCGACGAGCGCGCTCGCCTTCCCGCAGAACTATGCGGAAGACAACGCCAACACCTCTGCCCCGCGCAAGAACTGATCGAAAGCAAGTGCGGCTGATCCTGACCACATTGACGGCGCTTCTTCTCGCGACGGTCGTCGGCGTCGGCGCGACGTGGATGACCACGACGCGCGGCACCGAGATCGGCGCGCTGACCATCGGCCCCTGGACCGCACGGCCGCGCACCGGCACCGCCGACGTCGATCCCTATTCGCGCGCCACCATCGTCCGCAACGGCGAGCTGCCGATCGGCACCGGCGACGGTGTCGCCTTCACCGCCACCACCGACGACAGGAAGAAGGCGCTCGACGGCCGCTGCGACGTGGTCGTCTCCGGCGTGACGCCGCCGGCGCGGTTCTGGACGCTGACGCTCTACGACCGCAAGGGCCATCTCGTCGCCAATTCGCTGCAGCGCTACGGCTTCACCAGCCAGGAGATCGTGCGCTCCTCCGACGGCTCGTTCGAGATCCGGATCGCCTCGCGCTCGCGCGCCGGCAATTGGCTGCCGACCGGCGGCATCGAGCGCTACGCCTTGATGCTGCGTCTCTACGACACGCCGGTCGGCGTTGGAACGCGCACCCAGCGCGATGCGCCGATGCCGAGCATCACTACGGTGGGCTGCTCATGATCCGGCTCGTCTTCACCGTCGTCGCCGGCGTGGTGCTGGGCCTCGTGGTCCATCTCGTCAGCGTGCTGGCGCTGCCGCGGATTGCCACGCAGGATGCCTATTCGCGGCTGACGCCGATGACCAGGGTGAACGCCGTCACCCAGCTTCCGCTCGCCGATCCCAACAATTCGCCGATGCCGTTCATGGATCCGGCCTTCGCGCTGGCGATCTGTCGTTATGATCTGTCTGGCGGGCCGATCAAGCTCACCGTGCCGGTGAGCCAGGCCTACACCTCGGTGTCGTTCTACACCCGCAACGAGATCGCCTATTACGCCATCAACGACCGCTCCGCGGGCCGCAAGGTGATCGAGCTCGACCTGATGACGGAAGCGCAGCATAGCGAGCTGCCGGAGGACGAAGAGGTCACCGCGGCCGACCGCCTGATCATCGATTCCCCGACCACGACCGGCCTGATCCTGATGAAGGCGCTCGCGCCCGAGCCCGGCTTGATGCAGCAGGCGCAAGGCTCGCTCCAGGCTGCGACCTGCGCCCCGCAGACCGAGCCGCCGGCCAAGGCCGAGGCACCGCGCAGCCGGCGGTGAGCGCGGCCGCCAACAAAAAGTGCGAAAACAACCCCATGCACAGTAGCGGGGCGTTGAAATCATTACGCTCTTCCGCCGACCGCAACGATACCGCCGGGGACGCGTGCGTACCTTTGACTCGTCGGGCAAAACAGGGGCATACTGGCATCATCGAGAGTTGATCACACCCGCACGGAGCCGTCCGTCGCGGGTGTTGTCTTTGGCGCATCTTTCCGTGTCCATGCGAAACAATCCTGCCGCGTTCGGCTCGGGCACAATCATCGGCACTCTGGGCGGCTTGATCGGTCTCGGCGGTGCAGAATTTCGGCTGCCCCTGCTCATCAGCCTGTTCGGATTTCGCGGCCTCGAGGCCGTGATTCTGAACAAGGCGACGAGCCTGATCGTGGTGGCGAGCGCACTGCCGTTTCGCGCACGCGCCGTTCCGTTCGCGGAGATACATGCCCATTGGCCGATCATCCTGAACCTGCTGGCGGGCAGCCTCGTCGGCGCCTATGCGGGGGCATCCTGGGCGACGCGTCTGGAGTCCGGGACGCTGTACAGGATCATTGCCGTCCTGCTGCTCCTGATCGCCGGCATGCTTCTGTTCGCACATGGCAACGAGGCGGCAACCCCACCGGCGCTGACAGGCGTGAGCCTGATCGTCGCGGGCATAGCAGCGGGCTTTGCGATCGGGATCGTGGCATCGTTGCTCGGCGTTGCCGGAGGGGAATTCCTGATCCCCACCCTGATCTTGTTGTTCGGCGCGGACGTGAAGCTCGCGGGCAGCCTCTCGCTCGCGGTGAGCCTGCCGACCATGCTGGTGGGATTTGCGCGCTATAGTCGCGACCAGAGCTTTTCGGTGCTCCGCGCGAATTGGCAGTTCATGCTTGCAATGGCCATCGGGTCGGTCGTCGGGACATTCATAGGCGGCCTGCTTCTCGGCGTCGTCCCGAATTCGATTCTTCTGCCGGGATTGGCCGTGATCCTGGTCATTTCGGCGGTGAGAATCTGGCGGCATGAGTAGGCTGGTTCGAAACAATGCCGCAACCGGCGATGCGCCCTCGATCGGTTCGCAGATCGAGACGGATCGCTAGAGCATGATCCGGAAAAGTGTGAAGCGGTTTTCCGAAAAGATCATGCTTCAAAACAATAACCTAATGCGCGATGACGATTCATCCTAATCGCATCGCGCTTTAATGGATGATCTGGCCGAGGAAATCCCTCGCCCGCTCCGTCCTCGGCGCGCGGAAGAAGGTTTCGGGATCGGCTTCCTCGACGATCGAGCCGCGATCCATGAACACCACCCGGTCCGCGATCTCGCGGGCAAAGCCCATCTCGTGCGTGACGCAGACCATGGTCATGCCGTCTTTCGCGAGCTCCACCATGGTGTCGAGCACCTCCTTGACCATCTCCGGGTCGAGCGCCGAGGTCGGCTCGTCGAACAGCATGATCTTCGGCTGCATGCACAGCGCCCGCGCGATGGCGACGCGCTGCTGCTGGCCGCCGGAGAGCTGCCCCGGATATTTGTTCGCCTGGTCGTGGATGCGCACCTTGCGGAGCAGACCGATCGCGCGCTCATGCGCATCAGTGCGGGACAGGCCCCGCACCTTCATCGGCGCCAGCATGCAATTCTCGACGACCGAGAGGTGCGGAAACAGGTTGAAGCTCTGGAACACCATGCCGACCTCGCGACGAACGCCGTTGACGTCGGTCATCCGGTCCGACAGCTCGATGCCGTCGACGACGATGCGCCCCGCATCGTGCTTTTCGATGTGGTTGATGCAGCGGATCAAGGTCGACTTGCCCGAGCCGGAGGGGCCGCACAGCACGATCTTCTCGCCGACCGCGACCGTGAGATTGACGTCGTTCAGGGCCGTGAAATGGCCGAACCGCTTCACCAAATTTTCAACGGTGACGATGGACGCCCGATTCCCCTCAGCGAACTCAAGCATTTTTCCTCTCCAAAGACTGGGATGACCGTGCGCAGCGCTAGCGGCGTAGTCCCGCGATCGCATATCGCTTGCGCAAGGACGCTACGCATTGCGATGCCGCCGAACTGATCGCGAGGTAGACCACCGCAATCACCAGATACATCTCGACCAGACGGCCATTGAGCTGCGCCAGCTTCGAGGCTGCGCCAAGCAGATCGGTGAGCGAGAGCACGTAGACCAGCGAGGTATCCTGGAACAGGATGATGGTCTGGCTCAGGATGATCGGGCTGGCGACGCGAAGCACCTGCGGCAGGATCACGGCGCGATAGGTATCGAAGGTCGACAATGCGAGGGCCTGACAGGCCTCGAACTGACCCCGGTTCACGGCGCGCAATCCGACGCGGATGATCTCCGAGTAATAGGCCGCCTCGAAAAGGCCGAAGGTGATGAAGGCGGTCCAGGTGGCGCCGATCGGGACCGGTCGCCCGCTTCCGCCGAGATGACCGAGCACGATCGGCACCAGGAAGAAGAACCAGAACAGGACCAGGATCAGCGGGATCGAGCGCATCAGGGCGACATAGCCGCGCACGAGCTTGCCGAGCACGGGCACTTCGAAGTGCTGCACGAGGGCCAGGCAGGTGCCGAGGACCAGGCCGACCACGAAAGCAACGGCGGTCAGCGCCAGGGAAAACAGCAGGCCCGACCAGAGGTAAGGCCACGCCTGAAGCACAACGGAGAAATCGAGGCTGGTCACTTCACGACCTCCATCGCGTCAGGCAGGGAATCAAGCGGTTGGATGGCGTGCGTCGCGCCGGGCTTGACTGCATCGTCCGCAGGGCTCGTCCCCGGAATGCGCACGGCCCTGTCGATCAACGCCATCCCCTGATAGGCGATGAGCGCCAGCGCGAGGTAGACAAGCGTCGCGGCGCCGAAAGCGGTGAAGGTCTGGAATGTCGCTTCGCTGATCTGGCGGGCCTGCGCCGTCAGCTCCATCAGCCCGATCGTGAGCGCGACCGAGGTGTTCTTGTAGATGCCCATCACCTCGCTGGTCAGGCTCGGAATGATCAGGCGCAGCGCCTGCGGCACGATGACGTAGCGATAGGTCGGATACCTGCTGAGCCCGAGCGCGCTTGCCGCTTCGACCTGACCTTTCGGCAGGGCCTCGATCCCGGCACGCACCTGTTCGGCGATCCGGGCGGCGGTGTAGAGACCGAGGCACACCAGTGCCGGAAAGAACGATCCCCAGGGTGGCGGAATCTGCTTGATGGCGTTCCCGAGCGAGGCGGGAAGAATCTCCGGCAGGACGAAGTACCAGAGAAACATCTGCACCAGCACGGGGATGTTGCGGAAGATCTCCACATAGAGGCGGGCAAGTGCCGCGACGGCTCGGTTCTGCACAGTGCGGCCGATGCCGACGACGATCCCGACCGCGAAGGCAATCCACCAGCCGAAGAACGCCAGCGCGAGGGTCCAGCCGAGGCCCGACACGAGCCAGTCGATATAGCGCTGGCCGTCTGCGGTCTGTTCAAGAAGCACTGCAAACATGGCGAACCTCAGGGCTCGGTTTGCGGGACACTCTCCGCCGACGTCGCAATTAGTCCACCGCGTCGCTGGGACGCGCGATCCGTTCCGTGAGCTCGACCGTCAGCGGAAACGCCAGGTTCTCGTTCTTGGGCGGAATTGGCCTGGTGAACCATTTGGCGTAGGTCTTTTCGAACTGGCCCGATGCCATCTGCTTCGACAGAACGTCGTCGACCAGCGCCTTGAAGCCGGTATCGCCCTTCGTGAACATCAGGCCATAATAGATCTTGGCGTAACCCTCGGGGAGAAATATCAGCGCATCCGGCTTCGGAGCTGCGGCCTTGAGGCCGGCGAGCAGAATGTCGTCCTCCATGAACGCGGCCGCGCGGCCGGTGTTCAGCATCAGGAAGGATTCGGCATGGTCCTTTGCCTGGACGATGTTGAAGCCGAGCTGCTCCTTCGCATTCACGCCTTGCGCGAAGCCGACGGCATTCGAGCCCTGGGTGACGACGATGGTTTTGCCCTTGAGATCGCCGGCCGTCTTCAGGCCGCTATCCGCTTTGACCAGCCAGCGCGGCTGACTGACGAAGGTGGCGACGGAAAACGAGACCTGCTCCTGCCGCTTCCTGTCGTTGGCCGTGCCGCCGCACTCGATGTCGACGGTGCCGCTCTGGATCAGCGGGATGCGATTGGACGAGTTCACCGGAACGTAATTGACTTTGAGATTGGGTAAGGCGGTCTCCGCCTTGATGCGCTCGACGATGGCCGCGCAGAGGTCGAGCGAGAACCCGATCGGCTTCTGGTCGGGACCGAGATAGGAGAACGGGATCGAGGCCTCGCGATGACCGATGGTGATGGCGCCGTTCGACTTGATCCTGGCCAGCGTGGGGCTGTCGGCGGCAGAAGCGGCGCTGCCGAGGCCGCCAATGACCGACAGAATGCTCAAGACACATGCAAACTTCGTCATGTACGTCTCCTTGCTGGACAGCCTATGCGGCTCTCGATGATGGCTTCACGCCGCGCCGCTGGATGACCTCGATCAGGCGGTCTACGTCGGCAATCGTGTTGAACATCCCGAACGACACGCGAATGCCGTCCCGCTCCGGAGACACGCGGACGTTATTCTCCTCGAAATGGCCGAGCCATTCGGCCGCGGGCAGCGCAATGACGTAGATGTGCGGCGCGCGATGCTGCCGCGCGCGAGGGCCGACCAGGCGAACGCCCAGCACATCGAGCCGGGCGATGAGATGATCGCCGAGATCGAAACAATGGTTCTGGATGTTCTCGACGCCCAGCGCTTCGATCATGTCGAGCGAGGCATCGAGGGCATGGATCGCCGGAAGATTGAAATTGCCGAGCTCGAAGCGGCGCGCGCTCGGGGCCGGATCGAGCCTGTCAGGCCGGGCGATCAGATCGGCCGGGACTTCAGCGAGGCTCGCAGCCGCAAGATAGGTCGGCTCGAGCTCAGCCCTCGACTTGTCCCAATAGAGCAGGCCCAGCCCTTGCGGCACGAGCAGCCCCTTATGGCTGCCCGAACCGATGAAGGTCGCGCGCATGGCTTTCGCATCGATTGGCACGACACCGATCGCCTGCATCACGTCGACGACGAAATGGAGCCCCTTCTCCGCGCAGAGGGCGCCGATGCTTTCGATGTCGAAACGATGGCCGGCATGGAATGTCACCTGCGAGATCGAGATCGCCCTCGTGCTCGCATCGATGTAGGGACGAAGACTGTCGGCGTTCACGATCTCCGTCATCGGCACGAATGCGACGGTCACACCCTTGCGCCGCAGATTGAGGAACGCGTAGGCGTTGTTCGGATGATCGCCGTGGATCATCAGGACCTTGTCACCGGCGCGCAGCGGCAGCGCATTCGCGGCGATGTTCATGCTTTCCGAGGTGTTCTTGGTGAAGGCGATCCCGTCGCCCGATACGCCGAGAAACCGCGCCAGCTTTTCGCGCGTCTGCTCGACGCGATCGAGCCAGACGCTCTTCGGGCCGGCGGTCTCGAGACCTTCGCTCAGAAAACGATCGATCGCCGCTTTGACGGGGCGCGCAAGCGGCGTCTGGAAGCCGGAATCGAGATAGGTGATCCGCTCGGCAGCCGGAAACTCCCTCCGCACGGCATCGACGTCGTAATGGCCTGACATCCCGATCTCCTGAAGCACTTCCCCGGTGGCTCGCACTGCACAAATCCTGTTCACCACCGAGCAGCGCCAACGATATGGGCACGACACAAAAGTGCCTATACAAATTTTCATATTCCAGTATATTTCATTCCGAAAAATGATAATTTGTACTTCGGGTGGAGACTGGCGAAATGCAGCAGCCGAGTACCGACGGGCCATTGGACCGCGCCTTCGCGATCATTGGCTATGTCGCCAGCCAGACCAGAGCAGCCTCGGTCGCGGACATCGCCGCTGCGCTGTCCCTGCCGCTGCCGACTGCGCATCGGCTCATCGGAAATCTGGAGCAGCGCGGGCTGCTTCAGAAAGCCGTGGGAACGAAGCGGTACGTGGTCGGCAATCAAATGGTCACGCTGTCGGCCCGCGTCATCGGCGCAGCTTTCCGTACCGCCCGCCGGCACGCGGTGCTCCGCGCCGTCGCCGCCGAAATCGGCGAGCAATGCGAGATCGGCGTCGTGCGGGACAACGTCGTTGCTTACGTCGACAGCGTCCGCGTATCGCAACCTCAAGGCCTGCAATTCAATCCCGGCGAAGCGGCCCCGCTCCACTGCACGTCGACCGGCAAGATCTACATGAGCCGGCTGCCGGAACGCGCGCGCGAGAAGCTGTGCCACGCGCTCACGCTGACGCGATACACCGAAACCACGATCGTGGACGTCGAGCACCTGATGAAGGTGCTCGATGAGACCCGCAAGCGCGGCTGGGCCAAGACCAATGAAGAATATGTGCGAGGCGTGGTCGGCTGTGCCGTTCCCATCCTCTCACCGGATCGCGAGCTGATCGCGTGCCTGGGTGTGTCTGTTCCCGTGGCACGGGTGAGCTTCACCGAGCTGGATCGGTTCATAGCTCCCCTGCAGAAGGCTGCTGCGCTGCTATCGGAGACGATCCTCGCGGACAATGAGGACGGCGTAAGCGAAGCCGTGTCGGCAAGCTGATGCTGCTCGAACGTCGTCCACAATCACCGAGATTGTCCTCGCCCTGCAAGCCGGATCAGGCCTTGGTCAATATCTCGGGCGGTGCGACTTCGCCCACTCGCGGGCATGTGCGATGGGCTCTTGCGGCGGCAGGATGGCGCGCAGCTTCTGTATCGCCGGCTGGCTCTCCATGGGTCCCGCCATCGACAGAAGGCCGGAAATTTCGGACCCTGCCGGCGCTGTTCCTGCAGGAGCGTCGTCAAAATTCAGGCTCTCGGCCATGGCGTTTCCTCCCATCAGCACAGCCAGCATAGGCGGCCAGGACGAGACCGGCCCGTGCCGACGCCCGCGACGCAAAGGCCAAAGCGGCGCGCATCGTCGGCTGCCCCAACACGTCAGACATTCAATCATTGAAACGCCTCACGGTGCATTTTCTGTGCCTTGGATCAGCTCTTGGTGCTGGCGGTCTTGTCGATCGCCGCGCGCAAGCCTTCAGCAAGCTTGATCGCGTCGTCATTGGCCCAGAAGTGCATGAAGAAGAGTCGCGGCTGTTCGTTCAGCATATGGCTGTGCAGCGCCGTCACCTCGATGCCATGCGTCCGCAGCGCCGCGATGACTGGATTCACCTCGTCGCTGGTCAGCACGAAATCGCCGGTGATGGCGGCCTTGCCGCCGCCGGTCGGCTGGAAATTGATGGCGGTCGCGACGCCCATTGGACCGACGGGGGTTAGCAGCATGCCGTTCTCCGTGATCGGGTCGCGCCGTTTCACATTGAACTGGTAGACGCCGCCATTGCCCTGCCCCTTGACGCCGATGATCTGATCGAGCTTTGCGGTGTCGAGATCGATAGAGGGCGGATTCCCGGCTGCGGCGACCGTCAGGGGCGTCTTGCTTTCGGCGAGCGCATCACGGATTGCCGACGCCAGCTTGATAGGGTCGCCGTGTCCGGCGACGTGCATGTAGAATGTCGCCGGGCTTGCGCGCAGCAGATGGTTGTGCACGGCGGTAATCTCGAGACCGCTCGCCATCATCTTAGCCATCACTGGATTGATCTCGGTCTCAAGCAGCACGAGGTCACCCATGACCATGGTTCCGCCATGCGCAGGCTTGAACGCCAGCCAGCCGCCAAGCGCCAGCGCCGGCTTGATCGTGACGCCATCCAACGTCACGGTGAGATCGGTGCGCGGGAAGCCGTAGCGATGGACATCGTCCGCAACGGTTGGCTTGCGGCCCAGTGCCTCATCGACCTTTTGCCAGTCGATGCCCTGCGCGTGAGCGTTCGTGATGAAGCAGGCAGCGACGCCGATCAGTGCCGAAACCGTCTTATGCATGGATCAGCTCCCTTGAGCTCTGGGTGTGTCCCTGCCCCAATCGGATAAGTGAGGCCGCTCCGGCCGTTCCGCCACACACAGCGGACTCGCCGCGGAGGCGCATGCCATGGCGGTTCGGATGCCGGCAAGCCGAGAGGGTCGTGGAATGGAGTTGCGGTGTGTGAACATGCTGCGCCCTTGGTGATCAGGACGCGATGCTTGGGCATGTCGCCTCGCGGGGAGATCGCACATCCCCGTCGCGCTGACTAAAAACCCGCAGGGCAGAACTGTCAACCGGCGCACGGCCGCGTCACGTCACGAAGAGTTCACCCTTTGAAGGAACCCGCCAGCCGCCATCTTGAAACGACGAGGCGGTTTCACATACATTGTCGGCGTGGGGACGATGCAGACTCCCCGTGAGACCCAGGTCCAAGCTCTGCGCAGCACGCAAATCCGTGGAGCTTGCGCATGGACACCGAACGTCACCCCTCTCCCCGCCAGACTATAGCCATCCTCTCGCGCGGCGACGCGGCCGCGCGGCGCGAGGCGACGGCGCAGAACAGCCGCTTCGTCCGCGTCTTCGAAGCGCTCGCCGCCGCTGGCATCGACGCCTTCCCAGTGATCTATGACGAGAGCTTTGCGGGCGCGGTCCGCGACCAATTGCTTGCAGCCGACGGCGTGCTGGTCTGGGTCGATCCGATCCAGCAGGGCAAGACCCGCGCCGAGCTCGACGCCCTGCTGCGCGACGTCGCGGCGCAAGGGCCATGGGTGAGCGCGCATCCGGACATCATTCTGAAGATGGGCGTCAAGGAGGTGCTCTACCGGACACGGCATCTGGGCTGGGGCGCCGACACGCACCGCTATGACACCGCCATAAGCTTCCGCAGCCAGTTTCCGGCGCGCCTTCGTGCCAGCGGCCCGCGCGTGCTGAAGCAGAACCGCGGCAATGGCGGCCAGGGGGTCTGGAAGGTTGAGGCCCTGCCCGATACCGAAGGCATGGTTCGCGTGCTGCATGCGCAGCGCGGCAGCACGCCGGAGGACATGCCGATCGATGCGCTGCTCGCACGGTGCGAGCCCTATTTCGGTTGGGGCGGCTGCATCATCGACCAGGCGTTTCATCCGCGCCTGCCCGACGGCATGATCCGCTGCTACATGAGCGGCGCCAAAGTCGCAGGCTTCGGACACCAGAAGATCAAGGCGCTGATCCCGCCGCCGCCGGAGGGACCGGAGGCGCCTGAGGCGCAGCCCGGGCCGCGTATCATGCACGGGCCTGATGCTCCGCCATTCCAGGCGCTGCGCGGAGCGATGGAGGACGAATGGACGCCGCAGATGATGGCAACGCTCGGCATCGATGAGTCGTCATTGCCGGTGATCTGGGATGCGGACTTCCTGTACGGGCCGAAAGATGCGGCCGGCGCAGACACCTACGTGCTCTGCGAGATCAACGCGAGCTCGTGCTTTGCGATCCCCGAGGAGGCGCCGGCTGCGATCGCGCGGACGGTGAAGCAACGGCTGATGCGGACTGAACGCACAGAGGCCCGAACATAGCCTCGCCGGGCGTTTGGACAGCAGCCCTCGTTCTCCGCAGCAATGCTGCGAAGCATGTCGGTCGCTTCGATTGTAAAGAGGTGGCTGCTAGCGCAGCCAGGCCTTGATCTGTCGCTTCACTTCCGCGGTCGAGATGCCGTAGCGGTCGTGCAGCGTCGGCAGCGCGCCGGCGGCGAGAAACTCGTCCGGCAGCCCGATCTGCCGGAATGGGGGATGGACGCCGGAGCGCATCAACAGCGTCGCCACCGCTTCGCCGAGGCCGCCGATCACGGTGTGGTTCTCGGCGACGACGACGAGGCGGCCGGGCTTGCCCGCTTCGTGCAGGATCGCCGCGGTATCGAGCGGCTTGATCGTGGGCACGTGCAGGACGGCAGCGCTGACGCGGTCGTCAGACAAGGCCTGGGCCGCCTCCAGCGCGCGCATGGTCATGATGCCCGAGGAAATGATCAGGACATCGGTGCCGTCGCGCAGCAGCGCAGCCTTGCCGAGCTCGAAGCGGTAATTGTACTCGTCGAGCACCAGCGGCACTTGTCCGCGCAGCACCCGCATATAGACCGGTCCGCGATGCGCGGCGATGACCGGCACGATCTGCTCGATCTCATGCGCGTCGCAGGGATCGATCACCGTCATGTTGGGCATCGCGCGGAACAGCGCGAGGTCCTCGACCGCCTGATGGCTCGGGCCGTAGCCGGAGGTCAGGCCGGGCAACGCACAGGCGATCTTCACGTTGCGGTCTTCCTCGGCGATGGTCTGATGGATGAAGTCGTAGGCCCGGCGCGAGGCGAACACCGCGTAGGTCGTTGCGAAGGGCATAAAGCCTTCGGCCGCGAGCCCCGAGGCTGCGGCGAACAGCAGCTGCTCGGCCATGCCCATCTGGTAATAACGATCGGGGAAGGCCTGCGCGAAGATGTGCAGGTCGGTGTATTTGCCGAGATCGGCGGTCATGCCGACGACGTCCTCGCGTCCGCGGGCGAGCTCGACGAGCGCGTGCCCGAACGGAGCCGGCCGGGTGCGCTGGCCTTCCGCCGCGATCGAGGCGATCATGGCCGAGGTCGTCAGGCGCGGCTTGGCCCATGGGGTCGATCCGGCGGACTTCATGGCTGCTCTCCCGCGTTCAGGGCCGAGAGCGCGAGCTGCCATTCATGCGGCTCGACGCGGATGAAATGGTTCTTCTCGCGCTGCTCCAGAAAGGGAACGCCCTTGCCCATCAGGGTGTCGGCGACGATCATGCGCGGCTTCGGCTCGCCATGTGTCATCGCGGCATCGAAGGCGGCGACGACCGCGTCGAGATCGTTGCCGTCGACGCGCTGCACGAACCAGCCGAACGCCTCGAGCTTGTCCACCAGCGGCTCGAAGCCGAGCATCTGCTTGGAGGGACCGTCCGCCTGCTGATTGTTGACGTCGACGATCGCGATGAGGTTGTCGAGCTTGTGATGGGATGCCGACATGATGGCTTCCCATTTGGAGCCTTCGTCGAGCTCGCCGTCGGAGAACAGCGTGAAGATGCGCGCGGCCGATTTTTTCCGCTTCAGCCCGAGCGCCATGCCGACGGCGATGCCGAGGCCAAGACCGAGCGAGCCGCCGGACATCTCCATGCCCGGGGTATAGGAGGCCATGCCCGACATCGGCAGGCGGCTCTCATCGAAGCCGTAGGTTTCGAGCTCCGCCTCGGGAATGATCCCGGCCTCGATCAGCGCCGCATAGAGCGCGATCGCATAATGTCCGTTCGACAGCAGGAAGCGGTCGCGGCCTTCCCAGGCGGGATCTTCGGCGCGAAAACGCATCGCGTGGAAATAGGCCACCGCCAGCACGTCGGCGATGTCGAGCGCCTGGGCGATATAGCCCTGGCCCTGGACCTCGCCCATCAACAGGGCGTTGCGGCGGATGTAGCGGGCGCGCTGCGCCAGCGTCGGCGCGTTTTCGAGTGTCGGTGTCGCCATGTGTCTCCCCTTCCCGCTCAGTGGATCAGCATGCCGCCGTTGACGTCGATGACGGCGCCGGTGACGTAGGCCGACAGGTCCGAGGCGAGGAAGGTGTAGATGCCGGCGACATCGGCGGCTTCGCCGAGCCGGCCGAGCGGGATGCCCTCGAGGATCTTCGCCCGCATCTCGTCGGTGAACTTGCCCGCCGTGATGTCGGTGCCGATCAGGCCCGGCGTCACACAATTGACGCGGATGCCGTCGGGTCCGAATTCGCGGGCCATCGCCTTGGCCAGCCCGAGTACGCCGGCCTTGGCCGCCGAATAATGCGGGCCACCGACGATGCCGCCGCCGCGCTGGGCGGAGACCGACGACATGCAGGCGATCGATCCGCTCTTGCGCTTTCGCATGTAGGGGATCACGGCCTGCGACAGGAACAGGATGCCCTTAAGGTTGACGTCCTGGATGCGGCCCCAATCTTCCGGCGTGATGTCGAGAAGCTTCACGGGCTGGGTCACGCCGGCATTGTTGATGAGGATGTCGATCTGGCCGAATGCCGCGGCGACCGCTTCGGCGGCCTTGATGCAGGCCTGCTTGTCGGTGACGTCCAGGGCCAGCCCGAGATGCGGCTCGCCGGTGACCGGCTCGAGGCCGCGGGCGGCAGCTTCCGCCGCCGGGCCGTCGATATCGAGAATGGCGACCCGGGCGCCTTCGGCTGCAAAGCGGCGCGCGGTCGCAAGGCCGATCCCCCGCGGCGAGGCCGCGCCGGTGATGATGGCAGTCTTGCCGCGTAGCAGCATTGGCTCCTCCCTGGCTCGCTCTTGCCGGGCGCCGCAGGGCCCGGTCTTGATCCCGTTGATTAAGCCGCTGCTGCTTCCCTCGCAAACGCGCTGTTGTCTTGCATAGGTGAATTTGGTTCACTCATCGGATGCTGCTGTCGAGTATCCCGATATCCTCCATCCGCGCCTTCGAGGCGGCCGCGCGCACCGGCTCGTTCCGGGATGCCGCGAACGAGCTTCACCTCACCCCGAGCGCGGTCAGCCACGCCATTCGCAAGCTCGAAAGCGCGATGGGCACGATCCTGTTCGAACGCAGCGCCCGGGCGATCCGCCTGACGCCGGCGGGCGCCAACCTGATGCGTCATGCTGGCGCCGCCTTCGACAATCTGCGCCGCGGCATCGAGGAGGTCGCAGGCCGCGGCCCGCAATTGCTACGGGTGCATTGCGCACCGAGCTTTGCCGCGCAGTGGCTCGCCCCGCGCCTTGCCCGCTTCATGGCCGCCGAACCCAAACTCGAGGTCCGCCTGGCGGCCAATACCGAATATGCAAGGTTCAGCAACGACGATTTCGACATCGACATCGTCTATGGCAAGCCGAGGGCCGAAGGGGTCGAGATCATTCCGCTGGGCGAGGAGACGGTGACGCCGCTCTGCACGCCCGAGCTCGCGAAGAAGATCCGCAAGCCGAAGGACCTATTCGATCAGGTGCTGATCCGCTCTGAAGTCAAGCAGGTGCAGTGGCATCAATGGTTCAGCGCAAACGGCCTCGAAGCGCCGGCCATTCACGGCATGCGCTTCGATCGCAGCTTCCTGGCGATCGCGATGGCCTCGAGCGGCCTCGGCGTGACGCTGGAATCAACCCTGCTGGCCGAACGCGAGATCGCGACCAGGCGGCTGGTCGCGCCGCTCGCCCGACGTTCGGTCGATATCCGCTATGTCGGCCACCATCTCGTGTTTCCGCGCGCAGGCCAGCAGCGCCGTCCCATCCGCGTGTTCGCCGAGTGGATCACGCGCGAGCTTGCGGCCGGCCGCTCGGCTTGAATCACCGCGGTTTCCGGGAACGGCAGCCGACGAACTGCGCAATGGCAGCAGCTGTCAGGCGACAGTAGGACGCAATCTCGAATTGGTTGCGTTGTTGAAGCCAAAAGGCTCGAGAGCTATCGATCTGAAGTCATCTTCGATCGGAGGAACGCATGAGCACAATCACGGGCGGCTGTCACTGCGGTGCAATCCGTTACGAGGTCGAAGGCGAGGCGATCGTGCACGCGCTTTGCCACTGCCGCGATTGCCGGCTACACGCCGGGGCTCCGGTCGTCGGCTGGACGATGTACCCGGACGGCGCGGTCAAGGTGACCAAGGGCGAATCGAAGGTTTACCGCTCCTCGGAACACGGGCGGCGGCACTTTTGCAGCGCGTGCGGAACCGGACTGTTCTACGTCAATGCCAGCATGCTGCCGGGGGTCATCGACATCCAGAGCGCGACCTACGACGATCCCGAGGCCGTGCCTGCCACGATGCAGATCCAGGTCGCCGAGCGCCTGCGCTGGATGGAGCATGCGCATGAATTGCCGACCTTCGAGCGCTATCCGCCGCAGCCGTAGTGGTGGCTAGGCAGAATGACCTTAGGTTGAATCGATTGCCACGGGCTCGGTGCAACCTCTCCCGCTTGCGGGAGAGGTCGGCGCGAAGCGCCGGGTGAGGGCTTTCTCCTCTTGGGGATTGTCCCATTGCGGAAGCACCCTCTCCCCAACCCTCTCCCGCGAGCGGGAGAGGGAGCGCACCTCCGTCATTGCGCGATCAGGGCTCATGTCATCGCACTCTAGCCTCGCGCAGCACTCTCAATCAATTTCCTGCGCGCCGATGAAGCGCATGAACGGCTTCTGACCGTCGGCACCGAACAGCACGACCTCGTAACGCTGCGACTTGCCGCCTTCCATGCCCGGCGATCCGACCGGCATGCCCGGCACGGCTATTCCCTTCGCGTTCGGACGCTCCGCGAGGAGGCGTCGCACGGCCGCAGCCGGCACGTGCCCCTCGACGACATAGCCAGCGACCTCTGCCGTGTGACACGCGACCAGGTTCGAGGGGACGCCGAGACGCGCCCGGATCGGCTCGAGGTCGGGAGTCTCCTCCACCTGGGCGGTAAATCCTGCGTCCCGCAGATGCTGCACCCAGCCGGCGCAGCAGCCGCAGCTCGGATCCCGGTGCACCGTGAGCGCGGCTGCGTCGGATGCTGCCGCGGCGGGCCTTGCAAAAGCTGCCGCGGCCATCAGCCCGACAAGGGACCGGCGGGTCATCAGGTATGCGCGTTGCTTCATCTTCGGCTTCCTCTTCTGTCACTCCGTCGCCCTGACATATGATCGTGCGTCACGGCTCGCCTCATCCGGCCGGCTCCACGACGCGCAATCTGGCGCCGATCGGCTTGGGCATCTCAGCCGGTTGTTCTCTGTCCTCGCGCGTGGGCGGCAGGCGGACACCCTTCACCAACCCGAAGATCGCCGGGATCACGATCAGCGTCAGCAGCGTCGACGATATCATGCCGCCAATCATCGGCACCGCGATTCGTTGCATGATCTCCGACCCGGTTCCGGTGCTCCACATGATCGGCAGCAGGCCCGCCATGATGGCGACGACCGTCATCATCTTGGGACGGACGCGCTCGACCGCGCCCACCATGATCGCCTCGTGGAGATCCTGCCGGGTGAGGCCCCTGCCCTCGGCGCTGCACGTCGCCTTGATCTCGGCCAGTGCATGCTCGAGATAGATCAGCATCACGACGCCGGTCTCGGCGGCGACGCCGGCAAGCGCGATGAAGCCGACGGCGACGGCGACCGACATGTTGAAGCCGAGCCACCACATCATCCAGATGCCGCCGACCAGCGCGAAGGGCAGCGACAGCATCACGATCAGGGTTTCGGTCATGGCCCTGAAATTCAGGTACAGCAGCAGGAAAATGATCGTCAGCGTCACCGGCACCACGATCTTCAGGCGCGCCGCGGCGCGCTGGAGATATTCGTACTGACCGCTCCAGACCACGTAATATCCTGATGGGAACTGGATGCTGTCAGTCACGGCGCGTTGCGCATCGGCGACGTAGCTGCCGATGTCGCGATCGCGGATGTCGACGTAGACGTAGGTCGCGAGCTGGCCGTTCTCGGTCCGGATCGAGGTCGGCCCCCGCGCCGGCTCGACCTTCGCGACCTCGCCGAGCGGCACCGCGCCGCCTGCGGGCATCGGCACCAGGATATCGCTGGCGATCGCCTTGGGATTGTCGCGCAGGTCGCGCGGATAGCGCATGTTCACCGTGAACCGCTGCCGCCCCTCCACCGTCGTCGTGACGGTCTGGCCGCCGAGCGCCGCCGCGATGGTGTCCTGAACATCCTGGATCAGGATGCCATAGCGGGCGAGCGCCTCGCGATCCGGGACGATCTCGAGATAGTAGCCGCCGATGCCGCGCTCGGCATAGGCCGATGAGGTGCCCGGCACCGTCTTGATCACCCGTTCGACCTGCTTCGCCAGCCGGTCGATCTCGACGAGGTCGGTGCCCATCACCTTGACGCCAACGGGGGTGCGGATGCCGGTGGACAGCATGTCGATGCGCGCCTTGATCGGCATAGTCCAGGCGTTGGAGACGCCCGGAAACTGCAGTGCCTTGTCCATTTCCGCGATCAGGCCGTCGATGGTGACGCCTTCCCGCCAAAGCTCCTTTGGCTTCAGGCTGACCACCGTCTCGAACATCTCGGTCGGGGCCGGATCGGTCGCGGTCGCCGCCCGTCCCGCCTTGCCGTAGACCGATTCGACCTCCGGAAAAGACTTGATGATGCGGTCCTGCGTCTGCATCAGCTCGGCCGCCTTGGTGACGGAGATGCCGGGCAGCGTCGTCGGCATGTAGAGCAGCGTGCCCTCGTTCAGCGTCGGCATGAACTCGGTGCCGAGCTGCCGCGCCGGCCAGATCGTAACGGCGAGCACGACCAGCGAAGCCAGGATCACCGGCGTCTTGGCGCGCAGCACGCCCTTGATGACCGGGCGGTAGATAAAGATCAGGAAGCGGTTGATGACGTTTTTCCTCTCCGGCACGATCCTGCCGCGGACGAAGATCACCATCAGCGCCGGCACCAGCGTGACGGACAACAGGGCCGCGGCCGCCATCGCGAAGGTCTTCGTGAACGCCAGCGGGCTAAACAGCCGCCCCTCCTGCGATTCCAGCGTGAAGATCGGCATGAACGACACGGTGATGATGAGGAGGCTGAAGAACAGCGCCGGGCCGACTTCGGATGCCGCGTCGATCAGGATCTGGACACGCGACTGACCGGGCTCGGCGCGCTCAAGGTGCTTGTGCGCGTTCTCGATCATGACGATCGCGGCATCCACCATGGCGCCGATCGCGATCGCGATACCGCCGAGGCTCATGATGTTGGATCCCAGGCCCAGCAGCTTCATGGCGCCGAACGCCATCAGCACGCCGACCGGCAGCATCAAGATCGCGACCAGCGCGCTGCGGACATGGAGCAGGAACACGATGCAGACGAGCGCGACGACGATACTCTCCTCGAACAGCGTGTGCTTGAGCGTGTCGATCGCCGAATAGATCAGGCCCGAGCGGTCGTAGACCGGGACGATCTCGACCGATTTCGGCAGGCTGCTCGCAATCTCCTTGAAACGCTTCCTGACGTTTTCGATGACGTCGAGCGCGTTGACGCCGAAGCGCTGCAGCACGATGCCGCTTGCGACCTCGCCCTCGCCGTTCAGCTCCGCAATGCCGCGCCGCTCGTCGGGTCCGAGCTCGACATTGGCGACGTCCCGCAGCAGCACCGGCGTGCCGTTGCTGGTCTTCAGGACGATGTTGCCGAGATCGTTGATGCTCTTGATGTAGCCCTTGCCGCGAATGACGTATTCGAACTCCGACAGCTCGACCGTGCGGCCGCCGACGTCGGCATTGCTGGCACGGATCGCCTCCCGGATCTTCTGCATGCTGATGCCGCGGTCGCGCATGCGCTGCGGGTCGAGCACCACGTTGTACTGCTTGACGAAGCCGCCGATGCTGGCGACCTCGGCCACGCCTTCGGCCTTGGCGAGCGCGAATTTCAGATTCCAGTCCTGAATCGTGCGCGTGTCGGCGAGGTTCAATTCTTTCGACATCACGGCGTATTGATAGACCCAGCCGACGCCGGTCGCATCGGGCCCGATGGTCGGGGTGACGCCGACGGGAAGCCGAGACGTGGCGCCGTTCAGGAACTCCATCACGCGCGAGCGCGCCCAATAGATGTCGGTGCCGTCCTCGAAGATCACGTAGACGAACGACACGCCGAAGAAGGAGAAGCCGCGCACCACCTTCGATTTCGGCACGGTCAGCATCGCCGTCGTCAAGGGATAGGTGACCTGGTCCTCGATCACCTGCGGCGCCTGGCCGGGATATTCGGTGTAGACGATGACCTGGGTGTCCGAGAGGTCGGGGATCGCATCCAGCGGGAGATGAAGCAGCGCGTAGAAGCCGGCGGCCGCCGCAAAGCCGGTGCCGAACAGCACCAGCAGCAGGTTGCGCGCCGACCAGGCGATGATGCGGGCGATCATTTGTGCTCTCCCGTCGCATGGCCGGCGTCGGAGGCTTGAGGCGCAGCCTCGGCAAAGCCTTTGAGCGCGGCCTTCAGATTGCTTTCCGCATCGATCAGGAAGTTGGCGGATGTGACCACCGCTTCGCCTTCGGCAAGGCCGTCGCGCACCTCGATAAAGCCGCCGCCGCGCCGGCCGAGCTTCACTTCCCGCGGCTCGAAGCGCCCGTCCCCCTTGTCGACGAGGACGGCCTGCCGCGTGCCGGTGTCGAGCACCGCGCTGTCCTGGATCGCCAGGACAAGCGCGCTATCGGCCGTGTCGACGTCGGCATCGACATACATGTCCGGCAGCAGCATCGCATCTAGATTGGCGAGCTCGATGCGGACGCGAACCGTCCGGGTTTCGCGGTTCACCTGCGGATAGATCACCGCGATCTTGCCGGTGAAGCTTCGGCCGGGGAAGCTGCGCGCGCGCACCGCGACAGACTGCCCGACCGCGATGTTGCCGAGATCGCGCTCGGCGACGTCGACCAGCGCCCAGACCAGCGAGGTGTCGGCGATGCGGAACAGCACGTCGCCGGGATTGGCGCGCATGCCTTCGATCGCGTTGCGCTCGAGCACGATCCCGTCGCGCGGCGCCGACCAATGGATGGTGACGGGCGCGACACGCGTTCTCTCCATCTCGGCGATCACCCGCTCGGGGACGTCGAGATTGATCAGCCGTTGCCGCGAGCCGCGGCCGTAGATCTCGACCCCGCCGACGGTCTTGGAGGTGATGGTCGCGAGATAGTCGGCCGCCGCGGAGGCGACCGCCGAGCTGTAGATCTCCATCAGCGGCTGGCCCGCCTTGACGCGGGAGCCGGTGGTGACGTCCGCGATCTTCTGCACGAAGCTCTCGGCCCGCATCGCGATCACCGAGACGCGGCGCTCGTCCAATTGGATCGTACCGGGCGCCTTGACCAGGACTTGGACCGATCGCCGCGCCACCGGCTCGGACTTCACGCCGCTGCGCTGGATCTTGCCGGGCGACAGTTTCACCGTGCCGTCATCGGCGTCGTCGCCTTCGTAGACGGGGACATAGTTCATCCCCATCGGATCCTTCTTCGGCACCGGCGAGGTGTCGGGCAACCCCATCGGATTGCGGTAGTAGAGGATTTTTCGCGATGAAGCCGCCTGCGGTGGCTTCGGCTCTGCCTGGGCGGCCTTGTCGTCATCGTAGACCGGCAGATAGTCCCGCCCGCGGTCGTCCTTCTTTGGCCCGGCGGACCAAAGCGGCGCGCCGCTCGGATCGCGATAGTAGAGCGGAGTCCGGTCCGCTGGCGCTGCAGCCGGGGTCACCTCGGCATGGACCGACCAGCGCCCTTCGTTCGAGAACCAGTACGCGCCAAGGGCGAGGCCACTGCCGAGCGCGAGAGTCGTCAAGAGACGCAACGTCTTCATGGTTGTTTCGCGCGCTCGGAGCGCGCGTCCATGTGAATGGGAAAGAGAAGTTCGGGCACCGTCCGACGGCGCCCGAAAGCTCACTTGATCGCCTTGACGATGACCTTGCCGGTGACCGTCTCAGGCTCGCCCTGCACCTTCGCCGAGAGCGTGACCTGATAGCGGCCGGCCATCGGCAGGTCCGTCCTGAAGGCGTAGACGCCCGGCTCCTTGGAGGGCAGTGGCGCGACCGCCGATTCCATCTCGGCCATGCCGTCCGGAGCCATGTCGACGCGCGTCTTGAAGATGACGGCATCAAGCACTGGCTTGCCGGTCTGCTTGTTGGTCAGGCGAACGGCGAGCGTGACGTCGTCGCCCTTCTTCATCTCGGGATTGACCGGCTCGAAAGCGTAATCGCCGGCACCCGCCAAGGCGACTGAAGCGGCGAGCGAAAGGGTGGCGGCAACAGCCGCGGTGCTGAACTTGGAAAGCATTGTCCTGTCCTCATGAATTGATCTCGACCGCGACGCATGAATGCGCACATCAGTCATCGCCGCGCGGGGCGTGCCCGCGCGCGTCTTGAGAGATCAGATTCGAGGAGGCCGGAAGGGAGGACTGCCGCCGCGCGAGTCGACGACCTGATCGGCAGGAATAGCGGTTTCCGCTGCCGCGACGGCAAGGAATTCGAACGCCAGGGGACGAATGTCCGCCAGTGCGACGGTGCCGCCGACACAGCAGAAGCCCATCCCGCATTGGTAGCCGGTGTCGGAGCCCGTTCCCTTCATGTCGGGACAACAATCGTGCACCGACATATCGTCGTCGCCGCCGACCTGCATGGCCGCCTTCATGTCACCCGACGACATCGCGAGGCCGGAAGCGGACGCGCCAGCCGGCAGCATCGCCAGGGAGATGGCGATGGCGAATGCCAGGATGGTCCGAACGATCCGCATGAAACGTGCTTTTAACCTTTTGGATACCTTTGGGAACCGCAACGTTGCCTGAGTACCATAGTCTGCGGCCGAATGCATTCTTTGATCAAAGTCAAGCATTCGTGACCGAGGCTCCGAGGCCTGTCAGGCCGACCGCCCGCATCCTGCCTCGCCTATCGCGACTTCGATACCAGCTCGTCGGACCGCGCCGTCCGCGACCATAGCAGCGCGAGCGGGCCGAGCGCGATCCCGGCCGCGAGCACGATGAAGGCCAGCAGCCAGCCCTCTGCACTCTGGGGGCCGCCAGCGGCATCGAGGGCAACCCCGGTTCCCCAGGCTCCGATCGCCGATAGGCCGAACCCGGCGGTCGAATGCAGGGCCAGAGTCGCCCCGCGATGCTCGGAGACAGCCGCAGCCGACATGCCGGCCGTCAACGCACCGGAATCTGCCGGCACCGTCAGGCCATAGATCATCAGCAGCAGCGCAAGCACCCATGCCGGAGCCGTCGCATTCAGGCCGATGACGAGGGCAACGCAAGCCGAGGCGATCATCACCACCGTGATCGCCCGATGTCGCCCGAATTTCAGTGCGGCCTCGTTGCCGAGGATGCTGGCCGGCATGGAGATCACTGCAAAGCAGAAGCTCATCAGGACCGGGCTCAGCCATGAGGGCGCACCCTGATGCGCGACGACGTAGGTCCAGAACCCGACCAGCCAGGTGCGAATGCCGTAGAGCTCGAAGCAGTGCGCGCCGTAGCCGAAGATGTAACCGAGCGCCTCCCGGTTGGCGAAGACGGGCGCAAAGTTCAAAAGGCGTCCTGATCTTGGAGCGGGACTGCGGCTCTCGATCAAGAGACACGCGACCACCATCGCGATGGGACCGATGCCGGTCACGTAGAACGCGGTCCGCCATCCCCAGCCGTCGGCGAGGACTTGGGCGATCAGGAACGACAGGCCGACCCCCACCGAGAAGCTCGACGTGTAGAGCGTGACCGCCCGCGAGGTGTCGCCGGCGGGCAACCGGTCGGTCAGTGCCTTGAGCCCCGGCATGTAGGCACCGGCAAAACCAAGGCCGGCCAGCGACCAGATGATGGTCCCCGACCAGAAGCCTTGCGCGAAGATGCCAAAGGCGACGGTCGCAAGTCCGCTGACGACAGAGCCGCCGAGGAGCACGAGCCGTGCGTCGATGCGATCGGTCAGTGTCGTCAGCACGGGCACCGCCAGCATGTAGCCAAACGCGTAGCCGCTCGCCATCATCCCGCCCTCGGCGGCGGACAATCCCCACACCGGCATCAGATGCTGGGCCAAATTCGCGGACAAGGTCACGTGCGGCAGCAGATTGCCGAGCTGGCCGATACACATCACCGCAATCAGCGGCCAGCCGCGCAAGCTACGAATGTTCTCCTCCCATCGGACAGCGACTCATGTCGTGTGATCCCCACGAAGCAGCAGAAGCGCGAAGAATGCAGAGACCGAGGCCAGCGCGCCGATCCAGAGCGCGCTGCTGCCGAGATGCTCCACCATCAGTCCCAGCGCAAGCGGCGCGAAGGCGCCCGTTGCCCTCGAAGGCAGCGAAATCATCCCGACCCGTCTACCGAACCCGACCGGCCCAAACAGCGCCAACGGCAGCGTACCACGGGCAATGGTGATGATGCCGTTGCCCGCGCCATACAGCACCGTGAAGAGCGGTGCGAGCAAAGGGCCGCCCGCGACCAGCGCAAGCACCCCGATCGGATTCATGAGCATGGCGAGCCGCGCCGACAGCAGCGGATGAAACCGGCCAAGCCATCCTGCTTCCAGAAGGCGGGCGCCGACCTGTGCCGGTCCGACCAGTGCTCCCGCCAGCAACGCCTGTGCCGGCGTGGCGCCGAACGCAACCAGCATGGTTGGCAGGATGGCCGAGACTCCGGAGCTGACAAAACTTGCGGCCGCAAACATGTACGCCAGCAATATCATTGCGAAGGTTTCGCTCTGTCCGCCGGATTGCTGGCTTGCGCCCGTGCTCGGTCCAGCCTCCTGATGCAACGGAGCGGCACGGGGCAGCGCAAGGTTGAGCGGCAAGGCAAGGCCGATGTGGATCACCGCCCAAAGCTGGCAGGCCGCGCGCCAGCCGTACTCCGTGGCGAGCCATGTCGTGAGAGGCCAGCCGAGTGTGCTGGCGAAACCGGCGATCAGGGTGATGCCGGTGATCGTTCGTCGCGCATTGGCGCCGTAAATGCGCGCAAGCGTCGCGAACGCGGCCTCATAGAGGCCCATGCCCATGCCGATGCCGAGCAGGATCCAGGCTGCGATCAGCACCGCTACGCCATAGGCCACGGACAGCAGCAGCAAGCCCGCCGCGAAAACGAGGTTCGAGACGGCAAGCAGGCCGCGCCCACCGAACGTATCGATGGCGTGCCCAACGCGCGGACCAAGCAGGCCGGAGATGACGAGCGCTCCCGATAGCGCGCCGAACACGTAAGTCGGCGCAAGACCGAGATCGCCCGCGATCGGCGCTGCCAGGATGGCAGGAAGATAGTAGCTCGACGCCCACGCGATGGTCTGCGCGGTGCCGAGGGCGATGACGACGGTGAGCGGGCCTGCAGTGCCTCGACTCATGAGCAGCCGCACCCCGCACCGCCCGCCTTCTTGACGGATTCATCGGCGGCACAGCAGGCCGAAGGTTCGGCCTTGGCCGGACCGCCGCAGCATCCCGCCGCGGCGGCGGACGCCACGCTGCCGCGGGTGCAGACGCCGGTCTCCGGCAGCACGAGCTCGACCCGTGCCGCGGCCTTCTTGTCGCCGGCGATGTCGGCGGCGATCGATCGGACCTGCTCGTATCCCGTCATCATCAGGAAGGTCGGCGCACGTCCGTAGGATTTCATGCCGGCGAGATAAAAGCCCGGCTCATCATGCGCCAGCTCGCGCGCGCCGTGAGGCCGCACCGTTCCGCAGCTATGCTCGTTGGGGTCGATGAGCGGCGCGAGCGCGAGGGGCGCCTCGATCGCCGGATCGAGCCGCAGCCGCAGCTCGGACAGAAACGAGAGATCAGGCCGGAAGCCGGTCGACACCACCAGCTCATCCGCAATCACACTCCGCGCAGCCGAGCCGGCGCCTGCCGAAATCCTGAGGCGGCCTTCGATCTCCGAAATGTGAGTGACAGCGAAGCCGGTCTCGACCGCGATCTTTCCGGCAGTCACGAGCGCGGCGAAGGCTGAGCCCAGCTCGCCGCGCGCGGCAAGCTTGTCGTTGCGGCCGCCGCCAAAGGCCTTTGCCGGATCGTCCCCGCGCAACAGCCAAACGGGCCTGGTGCCGGGCGCCCACTCGGCGAGCTGCGCGAGATCAATCAGCGTGCCCAGCGCGGAATGGCCCGCACCGAGCACGGCGACGGTCTTACCGGCGTATCTGCTGCGAGCGGAGCCGCGCACAGCCGGCATGCCATAGGCGATGCGGCCGGCGCATTCGCGTTCGCCGAGCGCCGGCAGACCGTTGCTGCCGGCGGGATTGGGCGAGAACCACGTGCCGGAGACGTCGATGACGGCATCGGCGCGCAGCACTTCGTCGCCTTTGCCGTTCTGGTAGCGGATTTCGAACGGCGCCTGGTCCCGCCCCTTCGTCTTCGCCTTGTCGAAGCCGGCGCGGCTGATCGCCGTGACGCGGCTCGAGGTCCGGATCGTCTCGCGCAGCGGCGTTCGCGTGGCCAGCGGCGCGAGATAGCGCTCGATCAGCTCGCCGCCGGTGGGATAGGAGCTTGGGTCCGGCGAATTCCATCCCGTCGGCGCAAGCAGGCGCGCTGCGGCCTTGTCGACATTGTATTCCCACGGCGAGAAGAGCTGGACGTGCTGCCATTGCCGCACGGCATGCCCGGCCTCGGGCCCGGCTTCGAGCACGACAGGGGACATGCCGCGTTCGCGCACATGAGCGGCGGCCGCGAGGCCGACTGGCCCCGCCCCGATGATGGCTACCGTCTTGTCCATTCCGAATCCTCCATCTTTCTAGAATTATGGAATAACTGGCCAAATCAATCAGGCTGCGGTCTGCGCAGCCTTGCATCCCGCTTCTTCCGCACAGCACTCCGCGGCCAGGAAATCGACCAGCCCGCGCATGGCGTCAAAATTGGCGCGGCAGATCAGGGTCGTCGATTCCCTGATCTGACTGACCAATCCGACCGAGACCAGCGTCTTGATGTGGTGCGACAAGGTCGACGCCGGAATCTTCAGCTTGTCCTGCAGGCGGCCGACCGGCATGCCCGCGTGCCCGGCCCGGACCAGCGCCCGGTAAATCTGCAGGCGGGTCCGATTCCCCAGGGCTTCCAAGCGTGCTGCTGCGTCGTCGATCTTCATGCGCGACATGATGCGCCTGTGCAGCCCCGCTGTCAAACGATAATTCCAGAATATTGGAAATACGAGGTCGCCTGGATTTCGGGTTGACATGTTGCCGGAAATTTCCATAAATCTGGATATATGGAAACAGAGCAAGCCGTCCTGGCGCTCGCCGCGCTGTCTCAACCGACCCGTCTGGAGGCGTTCCGGACGCTGGTCAGGCACGAGCCTGACGGTCTTGCGGCCGGCGATCTCGCCCGCCTGTTGGAAGTCCCGCAAAACACGCTGTCGGCGCATCTGTCGATTCTGAGCCGCGCCCGCCTCGTGTCCTCCGAGCGGCACAGTCGCTCGATCGTCTACCGCGCCAATCTCGGCGAATTCCGCGACGTCGCGCTCTTCCTGCTGCGCGATTGCTGCGGCGGACGGCCGGAGGTTTGCGAGCCCGTCGTCGAGACCTTGCAATCGTGCTGCTCGCCAAAACGAAAGGAGCGAAGCCGTGTCTGATCACAGGTTTAACGTCTTGTTCCTATGCACCGGCAACTCGGCGCGATCGATCTTGGCTGAGTCGATCCTGCGCAAGGACGGCGGCGGCCGCTTTCAGTCCTTCTCCGCCGGCAGCGCCCCGAAAGGCGCAGTTCATCCGCTGGCGTTGCGCACGCTGGAACAGACGGGCTATCCCACCGACGGAATGCGCTCGAAAAGCTGGCTGGAGTTTGCCGCTCCGGATGCACCGGTGATGGATTTCGTCTTCACCGTCTGCGACAACGCAGCGGGCGAGTCCTGTCCGATCTGGCCGGGCCAGCCGATGACGGCACATTGGGGCATCGAGGATCCTGCCGCGGCAGAGGGTTCAGAACTGGAGAAACAGGCGGCATTCGTCACCGCGTTTCGCTATCTGAGAAACCGCATCGCTACATTCGTGAACCTCCCGCTGAGGAGCATCGACAAGCTTTCGCTCGGCATCAAGCTGCGCGAAATCGGCCGCTCCGAAGGTGCAACCGATTTGGCGCCGAAGGCCGGCTGATGGACAGTTTCGATCTCCCGCGGCGCCTCGCGGCTGAAGCGCTCGGCACGGGTATTCTGGTCGCCACCGTGGTCGGCTCCGGCATCATGGCGGAAACGCTGACCAAGGACGTCGCCCTTGCGCTGCTCTGCAACACCTTGCCGACCGGGGCCATTCTGGTTGTCCTGATCACGGTGCTCGGTCCGATCTCCGGCGCACATTTCAATCCCGCAGTGACGCTCGTCTTCACCGGCAAGCGCGAGCTGCCGGTCAACGAGGCCGCGCTTTACGTGATCGCGCAGATCGCTGGCGGCATCGCGGGAACGCTGGCGGCGCATCTGATGTTCGGCCTGCCGCTGCTCGACCTCTCGACGAAGGTCCGAACCGGAGGGCCGCAATGGTTCGCCGAAGCGGTCGCTGCGTTCGGGCTGGTCGCGACGATCCTGGCCGGCATCCGGTTTCAGCGGACGGCCATCCCCTGGCTGGTCGGCCTTTACATCACGGCCGCCTATTGGTTCACGGCTTCCACGTCGTTTGCCAACCCTGCGGTGGCCATCGCAAGGTCGCTGACGAACACGTTCGCCGGCATTCGCCCCGCTGACCTGCCCGGATTCATCCTCGCGGAACTCTGCGGCGCCTTCGCGGGCATGCTGCTGATGAACTGGTTGCTCGGCCGCTCACGCGCGTCCGCCTCGGTCGCAATCACGGAGACAGTTCGATGACCGTCACGATCTATCACAATCCCGCCTGTGGCACCTCGCGCAACACGCTGGCGATGATCCGGCAGAGCGGCGTCGAGCCTGATGTCATCGAATATCTGAAGACTCCACCCTCGCGGGACAAGCTCAAGGAACTGATCGCGACCATGGGCATTCCGGTCCGCGCGCTGCTGCGCGAGAAGGGAACGCCTTACAAGGAGCTCGGCCTGGACGACCCCAAATGGAGCGATGAGCAGCTCCTCGATGTCATGATCGCCCACCCTATCCTCATCAACCGGCCGATCGTGGTGACGCCAAAGGGCACGCGCTTGTGCCGGCCGTCGGAAGCCGTGGTCGATCTCCTGGACAATCCGGTTGGCCGGTTCGTGAAAGAGGACGGCGAGGTGGTGGAAGCGCGCTAGGCCTGAAGGCGCGCCGTGAGACAGATGCAGTCGAGCTAGCCCAGCAAGCCCTTCAACCCCGCATAGATCGAGCCGATACCGGTCGCAGCAACGCCCGCGAGCGGCCCGACGGTCTGCATGAGATCCTGAATCAAGCGGGCACGACGGCGCAGCTGTTCCTCGCCGACATGCTGCCCGAGCAGCCGCGCCACCCTGAATGCGAAAGCGTTCGGCTTGCCTCCCTGCGTCAGCACACGCGGCAGGATCTGGAAGATCACGACGCTGAGAATGTTGCCGGAGACGAAGGCGAGCAGGATGCTCGCGCCATATTCGAACACTTCACGCCATTCGATCCAGATCGTCGGAAGGATCGGAACATGGTCATGGATCCCCGTAACCGTCAGCATCGATAGGACGCTGACGGCCGCTGCCAGGAACGCCAGCACGAACGCCGTCAGGGCGGACACCCGGTGCAACGGATAGGCCACGAAGCCGAACAGCAGCGGTATGGCGATCGATGCAATCCGGAGCGGGATGGGGGACACGTTGAAGGTGATGGTCACGAGCACGTGCGCGATCACCAGCAGCAGGGCTGGAATGACCACATAGAGCACCGCATGCGTTCCGTAATAGCGCAGCGGATTGTTGTAGCGCTCGAGACGGACGTTGACGCGATCGAGATCCCGCCTGAGCTTGTCCAGCTCGGCAACGATCTCGTCGATCTCGAGGAGCGTCGGTCGCACGACGCGCAAGTCGCGCGAACAATGCTTGCACGCGATGGCTTCGTCCTTGATCGTCTCGGCGCAGAACGGACATTCCATCGCTAGCGCGACTTCCCTCGCCTCATAATGGCTTCGATCTCGCCTCTGGCCCGCTTCAGTTCATCGCGCAGATCCTCGCGCTTGCGCAAGAGATCGTCGCGCTCGGCAAGCAACGTGGCGGGAACGGCGATGTCGCGCCCGCACGAGGCGCAGACCAGCGCACCCTCGGCATTTTCCGACCGGCAGTAGAGGCACGCCACTTGCGAGTTCACCTGCGAGCTCACTTGGGCGCAACCTTCAGGGTGAAGACGGTCGTGCCCGGCCGGCCATCGCTGTCCTTGATGTCGACACGCATCGTGTACTCCCCCGGCGGCAACTCCGCATCCTGCATGTTGATGCCATCTGGCTGCACGAAGGGCCTGACCCGAGGCGTCAGGTCGACGTTCGGCGTTCGGAGGAAGATCACCTTGACCGATTCCGGATCGATCTTGGCCCCGCCATAGGACTGGAATTTCAACACCAGCCGCAGAGGAGAATTCGCGGGAGCGCCCGGCGAGACGAACTCAATTTTCGGGCCGCGCATGATGCCGCGCTGATCGACGGCGACCGCGCCTTTGGGAGGCGGCAGCTTGGCCTCCTCTTCCGTGATCAATGGCGCGGCGAGCGAGGATCCCGCGGCCAACAGACCCGCAACCACCAGAGCCAGTAGAGCATTCCGCTTCATTTTCCTTGCCCCCTTTCCCATTCGTCAACGCAAGCCGCCATCGCCGATGATCGTGTAAGGCGCCCAGAACAGCGGATGCGCATAGGCAAACTCGGTCTTGCCCTCGCTGTTGAGATAGCCGGGACCATCGACAAGAGCCATCGTCGCCTGGCGCAGCGCTTCGCTGCGCGACAGCTTGGGATCGTCGGCCTGCCGCTTGAACAGGTCCGTCACCAATTGCCGCGCCGACTGGGAGTGCACCGACCAGTTCGTCACCAGCAGGGCGCGCGTGCCGGCGTAGAAGAACGCGCGGCCCAACCCGGAGGCCGCCTCGGCCCCTGCGCCTGCGCCGGCGCCGGTATTGCAGGCCGACAGGACGACCCAGTCCGCATCGAGCTTGAGACCGAGAATCTCTTCCATCGTCAGCAGTCCGTCGCCGCCCTCGCCCGTCACCACCGGCGACGACAGAGCGAGCGCCGGCTGCGTCAGCCCGTTGAGTTCGCCCGGGACCAGACCGTGGGTCGCAAAGGCCAGGATCCTGAAGCCGGAGAGATTCATCGTCTTCACCGCGCTCTCGGTCGCGCTCTTGCCGAGGAACAGCACCTTCGAGGGATCCGCCTGCAAGGCCAGCGCGATCGACTTCAACTCATCGGCGGTATCGGGAAGCCGAGGCAGCAGACCGAGTTCGGCGCTATCGACGCCGTCGAGCTTGGGACTGTTGCGCCGCTTCAGCGGCCCGCCGCGCGTGATGTTGCCGCCGGCATCGGCCAGCTGAATCTTCTCACCCGTGCCTTCCGCCTCGGCGTGCTGATCGCTGTTGAAATAGGGATCGCCGAACGCGACGAGGTCGCCGCGGCCGGGCTTGCCCGGCGGCAACTGCCGCAGCGTGCGCAGCGCCGCCGCCGACGGCACCGTCGACACGGCATGGGTTCGCGCCAGCCACGGCACGTTGCGATAACCGACGAAGAGCGGGTCTTCGTCGGCGGCCACCTCCGCCGGTGCCGTCGGCAACAAGGCGAGCGGCAGCAGGCCCAGCGCACCGTTGGTGACAACGATCAGGTTCTTGGCCGGCTTCCAGCCGCTCTCGACCGGCTTGAGCAGCAGCTCGTACAACTCATGGCCGAGCTTGAGATCGAACGGTGGAATGTCCGAGATCATCGCCGCCTGCGGCTCGAGCGCCTCGCGCAGCTTGCGGATCTTGCTCTCGATGTCGCCGATCCTGGCCTGGACGGCGGCGAATGCCACCGGCCCCGACTTCGGCACGGCCCAGACGAAGCTGCCGTTCTGGCCGAAATAGAACGACAGCATGGCCTCGCCGTCGGTCAGCGTCGCGCGGATCTCGGCGACGCTCGGCGGCCTGGGCGAGACGAGATCGGCATAGATCGGGAATTTCTGCTTGATCTCCTGGCGCGCCTTGTCGCGCTGGCCGCGCAACGCCGCGATCGAGGCCTGTATCTGCTGCACGCCTTTCTCGTCGCGTTCCGCTGCGGGAAGCGCGAGCACGTTGTTGAGCGTACCGAGCTGGGCGTTGACCTGCTTGCTCAGATCCTGCTCCTTGCGCACGAGCTCGGCCAGCGCGGGATCCTTTGCCGCCGCACGCGCACTCGAGGCAGCCAGCGCCTGCTGCACCGAGCGGCCGCGGACGGCATCGGCCAGGCTGAATGTCTCTTCGCCGACATTGGTGCCGCCTCCTTCCACCCTGCCGAGCAGCAGCAGATAGCTCTCGACGATGGTCTGCAGCCGCTGGCTGCGCGCGGCCACCACGGTCGTGTTCTCGTCGTCGGCGTTATCGTTGGCGCTCGCCATCATCACCGGAATGGCGGCCTTGAACTCCCTGATCGCGTCGGCATCGCGGCGGGCGCGCATCAATCCGACCGCCAGCGTGCCGCGTGCCGAGGCGGCGTCGAAATGATTCTCCCCCACCCGCGCGATCTGCCTCTTCACGAGCTGCTCCGCGGCGGCAATGCCGGCGTCCAGCTGCCCGGAATCATAGAGGGACAGGATGCGAGAGGGATTGAGCTCGAACACCTGGCGGCGCTGCGGGTCCCAGCCGGCGACGGCCTTTTCTATCCTCGCAAACATTTCGCCCGCTTCGGCGTTCTGGCGGCGAAGCGTCAGGATGCCCGCAAGCTGCGACAGCAACTGCACCGTCGCCTGCGAATCCTCGGGCACACCCACCGTCTTGTTGATGTCGAGGGCGACACGGCCGAGCTTCTCGGCCTCCTCGTAGCGGCCCTGGTCGACCAAAATGCCCGCCATCCCCATGACGAAGCGCGGCGTGACCGGATTGTACTTGCCGGTATCCTTCAGGCGCGACAGCAGCGCGCGGCGCGCATCCACCTCGGCCTCGGCCAGCTTGCCCTGCTTCGCCTTCATGCGCGCCTGGCTCAACACGGTGCCATCGATCGCCTGCAGCAGAAGGGTCTCGGCCGGCGCACTGTCCGACGCCATGATGGCCTTCGTGCTTGCGCGCTTGCGCAGCTCGGCGGTGCGATAGGCGGCCTCGGCATCGGCGAACTGTCCGCGTGCCTCGAAGATCGCGGCGCGAGTGAGCTCCAGCTCGCCTTCCCAGCTCTGGCCGAACTTCGCATAGGCCGCACGCCAATTGGGATGGCCGCTGGTGCGGGCCTCCTGGATCGCGGTCTGGGTGCGGCGGAGATAGGCTTCGGCCTGTGCGAGGTCGCCCATCTGGATGAGAACGACCGCGATCCCACGGTTCGTCACGAACTGAAATCCCTTGGCGCCCGGCATGCTGGCCGATTCGCGCAAAAGTCTCTGCATGATCTCGAGCGCGCGCTTCGGATCGCCCGCGAGCGAGTGTTGCAGGGACTGGAGCTGCAACATGCGCCCCAGCAAATTCGGGCCGACTGCGCCGCGCCCGACCTCCACGGCCTTGTCGGCGTCAGCCATCGCTTCGGCGAGCCGGCCGAGCTGCGCGCGTGCATTGGCGCGATCGAAATAGAGCTGCGCGAGGTCCTGGCGGGACTCCTTGCCCGTGGGCACGGCGTCGGCCTCCGACTTCAATTCCGCGATCATCTTCTCGTTGGGCTTGTCGCCGTCGAGGATCGCCGTGATGTCGGAGATGCTGCGCGGCGGGGCGACGAAATCCTTCGGCAGTGCCGTGCCTGCCTCGAGCTTGGGCGCCGTTTCCTTGGGAAGCTCGACGGCGACATTGGCGCGGCCATTGGCGGCATTGAGCGCCGCCATGACACAGGCCCTGACCTGCGGCGTTGCTTTTGCCCGGCAGGCTTCGAGATTTGCGCCTCCGGCAGGTCCGCCGCCGGCGCGCATGCAGGCCTGCACGATCGGCTTGCCGACCCTCATCCGGCAATTCTCGAGCGCTGCTTCCTTGGTCAGCGCGGCCGCGGAGCCAGTCGATCCGAGCAGAATGGCAACTGCCAACAGGCGGCCCGAGGAAATGTCCAGACGGCTCTTGCGCGGATGCGCGGCGTTTAAGCTCATCTCGAAGGACCTTTGGATAAAATGAATTCGAAGAAACGATGCGATCCTATCCGGCCGGCGCGGAAGGACAAGGGCCATCAATGCGGTTCCCGGAGAACCTCAACCAGGTGGGCGGCGGCAGGCGGCGCACTCCCGTGGAACCGGTCAGGCGGCCCGGGGAATCGGGCCGATCGGCCGCGGGGCGGCCGCGCTCAAAGGGCTGAGGACCCGTGCTTAGCCCTTCGAGACCACCGCGCGACCATAGGGCGGTTGCCCCTGGACCGGCGGATTGGCGGTCTGGGCGGCGAGCTCGCCGATCAGGCGGTCGGCATCGGCGGCCATGCCGTCGGGGGCCTGGATCACCAGGCGCTCCAGCGCCCAGCGATAGGACGAGATGCGCTGCTCCAGGCATTGCTGCACCCACTGGATGATCAGCGAGTTCTCCTGCATGCGCGCGACCGCGTCGTCCCTCTCCCTCGGCGACAGCGCGGAGACACGCGCCATGCTGGCATCGCGCTTCCTGTCGAGATCGATGACGCGGATCGCGGATGCGAAGAACGGCTCGAAGCGGGTGATGTCGTTGCGCACGTCCTCGATCAGCTGCGCATAGCGCGAGGAATGCGAGCGGTGCGGCTCGTCGATCAGGGTGCGCCCGTACATGGTGCGGTCGAACACGACCTTCTGCCGCCACGGCGAGGGCAGCGCCTTGTAGTCGCCGAACACGCTCTTCCATGCGGGGCGCGACAGCGGCGGCTCGATCATGGGATAGGCGAGATCGCGAAGCTGGCGCTCTTCGTCGGTGAGCTGGAATTGCGATGGTCTCAGGCCGACGCTGGAGGTGACCTCCGCACCGAGCCAGCGATGCATGTCGTCGCTGCGCATGCTCTCGCGGGTGCGGCCGAAGTCGCCGCCGCTACACGCCGCGAGCAACGCGCCTAGCAGCGTGAGCAGGACGGCCGATAGGACAGGCCGGATCTGGCGGATGACGTCCGGCATTGCATGAAGCCGAATGTCAGCGGCGGCGACGACGGCGCCCCGGCGCTGTGCCCTGCTCCGGTCCGCGATCGCCGCTGGTTTCGTCCGCCTCGCGCTCGATTCGAATCACGGGAAGGATCAGAACCGTTCCCATGTCCGCGCGCGGAGCGACATCCCCGGACGAGCCCACCCGGCGACCGGCCGGAAATTCGATGATGGTCCCCATGTCAGCTCTCTTCAATTGCCGCGCGACCGAACGCGCCCCAGCAACATGCATTCATTAAGATCAGCTCATGGTTAACGGGGTGTAAACGGGCCGCTTCAACCGTAGCCGCACGGACCGCGCCGCGCCGTCCCGTTGCGGCACGACAACGCCTCAAATTGCAGGGCCGGCTTCACGCCTCGTTTTCCTTAACGAGGCTTTAAACGAAGCTGCGCTAGGCTCGCCCCCAAGTATCTTTCCCGAGTTGCGTACGCCTCCATGACCAAGTCGCTGTTTCCCGGATTCGACGGGCTGATGACCCTGTCCCGTCGCGAAGGTGTCGATGTCCGTCCGACGCTGCTGCGCGTGCTGACCGACCTCTATGTCCAGACGAGCACCCACAGCGACGACGAGCAGCGGCAATTCGTCGAGCTCGCCACGCGGCTGATCGACCAAGTCGACGATGCGACGCGCGCGGCCGTCAAGGCCCGCCTCGCGGTCTATCCGCAGACGCCCGTCCCGATCCTGCAGAAGCTCGGCCTGGTCGCCACCCAGGAAGGCCGCAGGGTTCCACTGGCCCGGGAGATCCCCGCCCCGCCGCGCGCGTCTGCTCCGGCGCGCGTGCCGACCGAGGCCGAGCAACGCATGGCCGCCAACTTGGCGATGCAGCCGAAAGAGGCGGCCGAGATCCACGACATGTTCTTCCGCGCCGGCGCCTCCGAGCGCGCGCTGATCCTGCATAATCTGGCGCAGACCCCGCTGAAAGCCGCCCCCCGTATTCCGACCGTGCGCGCCAAGCGCGCGATCCAGATCCTGGAGATGGCGGCGATCGCGGGCGATATCGAAAGCTTCACCTTCGAGCTCGGCGACAGCCTGATCCTGCCCTCGCGCGTCGCAGCCCAGATCGTCGACGATGCCGGCGGCGAGGCGCTTGCCGTTGCCGCACGCGCGCTCGACATGCCGAGCCCGGTGTTCCAGCGCATTCTCTTGTTCTTCAAGCCGGAGATCGGAACGTCCGTGAACGCCGTGTACCGCCTGTCGCGGCTCTATGACCGTCTCGCCGAGCGATCGGCGCTGGTGATGCTGGCGGCCTGGCGCGGCTCGACGCTCGCGGTCACCCGCGCGAAGTATCAGTCCTCGCTGCATGACGGGGAGCGCCAGCGCGCACGCGCCGGCGCGAGCCAGACGCGGCCGGGCGTGCAGCCCGGCTCGAGCCCGGAGGTGCGGACGGGGACTAATCCGTCGGATCGCTGATTTGCTTACGCCGCCTCAGCGAGCGGCAGCGGTGAGGCACGCAACGAACTCCAACCCCGTCATTGCGAGCAATGACGGTTGAGGCTACGCCTTGGCCAATTCCAGAAAATGCCGGCCCGCGCGATCCTCGGTCTCGACGATCCAGGCATCCGGATCGAAGCGGATTTCCTTGATCAGCCGCTCCTCGATCGTGTGATCCGGCAGAGGCTGCGGCGCGACAGGGACGAAGAAGCGATCGACCGGCCGGCCATCGTCATAGACGGTCTGCGGCGCCGGCGCATACAGCATCGCATTGCCGTCGAGCAGCGACACCTTCACGAACACCGCGCCCGCCTCCTCGGCACCGCGACGCCGCACGGCGCCGAACACGCCCTCGGTCTGGCACCGGCGCAAGTAAGCCGCCACCCAAATATTGGATTTCAAACGCATGAATTCGACGATAGGCCAGTGCGAGGCCTCACGCCAGCTTTACGTCTCACGCCTTGCGCGTGCCGTCCTGACCACCGCGAATCTGCGTTGCGATGAAGTATGACAGCGGCATAGCGAGTGCAAATCCTACCGCCACGGCATAGGGGATGTTCCTGATGGCGTCGGCGGCAAAACTCGGGACCATCAGCACCACGATGAGGCTGATGCCCGCCAGCGTCGTGCCGAGCATGATCCAGACGAGAATCGAGACCTTGAACATGACGACCTCTCTTCCTTGATGAGATGAGCCATCTTGTTCCTGCGGCCGCCGGCCGTCATTGATCCCACTCAAATCGCAATCGTATCGGATCCGGTCCATCGTGCCGGCGCCGGCAATTGACCTGCGTCAACGACACTCGACGTGCGGCTATTCGACCGGGCGGCCGATCGCAGCGGCGAGCTCGCGCAGCAGCCGGTCCGAGACCTGGCCGGTGACCTGCATCTTGTGCTCGCGCTCGAACTTCTGGATCGCGGCCTGGGTCTCGCCGCTCATGGTGCCCGTGATCTTCAGATTGCCGTAGCCGTATTCGGACAGCGCGCGCTGCACGCCGGCAATGCGGCGTGCGGCCGGGCTTTGCGCCGGGATCGGCGCCGGCGGACGCAGGGCCGCGGGCGGTGTCGAGGTGGTCGCCTTGACCAGATTGGTCATCGGATCGTTCGAGCGCGTCGATGCGGTCGCCTCGACCGGCTTTTCGGGCGGCTTCTCGGCAGCACGCTCGGCGGGTTTGGGCTCGACCGGCTTGGGCTCCACGCGGAACTCCGTCGCGCGCGGCTCGAGCGGCGAGGTATCGGCGCCGACGGGGCGCGGACGCGGCATGGGATTCGACAGCGGCACGGACGACGGCGCGGGAAGATTGATCACCGTGCCGAACATCGGCGCGGGATGCCGGCCGGTCTGTAGGAACAGCGCATTGGCAACGATCGCGGCGATCGCGGCGACGGCGACGAGGCCGGCCAGCGTGTCCTTGGGGCTGTGCAGCAGCACGCGCATCACGAGGTTGCGCTCGGTCTCGACGTCGACAACCGCAGCCTTGGCGCCACGGCGGCGCGGAGCGGCTTCGTCCTTGGCAGACTTCTTAGGCACTTTTCTTCACCAGAGCGGGTTGGTCCTGAGACTGATCGTGAGCTTGGTCTTGAAGATCCTGACCTTGAAGATCCTGGCGCAGCGCCGGCGTCAGCGTCGCAATCTTGCGCTCGGCCGGCTTGGCTTGCGGCGGCGTGTAGACGAGCGGCAGCTTGACGGTGACCGCCGTGCCCTCGCCCAACCTGCTTTGTACCGTCAATTCGCCGAGATGCAACGCCACGAGACTCTTCACGATCGAAAGTCCAAGGCCGGTGCCCTCGTGCCGGCGCTGATAGGTCGTGCCGGCCTGGAAGAACGGCGCGCCGATGCGCTTGAGATCGTCGGGCGCGATGCCGACGCCGGTGTCGCTGATGCGCAGCGTCAGCTGCGAGCCGGACACCGCGGCCGATACGCAGACCTGACCGCCGCGCTCTGTGAACTTGATGGCGTTGGCGACGAGGTTGAGCACGATCTGCTTGAAGGCCCTGGGATCGCCGGTCATGACGGGCAGGTCCTGCGGCGCGTCGGTGATCAGGTCGATGCCGTTCTCCCGCGCCTTCAGCGCCAGCAAATTGCAGCAATGCAATAGCGAAGCGCGCGGCGCGAACGGCTCGGACGCGATCTCGAAATTGCCCGATTCCATCTTCGACATGTCCAGGATGCCGTTGACGACCGACAGCAGGTGCTGGCCGGAATCGTTGATCAGCTGGGCGTATTCCTTGCGCTGCGCAGCACCCAGCATCAAGGCCTGCTCCTGCGCGATCATCTCGGAGAAGCCGATGATGGCGTTGAGCGGCGTGCGCAGCTCGTGGCTCATGGTGGCAAGGAAGCGCGTCTTGGCGGCATCGGCCGCCTCGGCGGCGCTGCGCGCCTGGTCCAGCGCCTGCTCGAAAAGCTTGCGGTCGGTGACGTCGCGCATCACCGCGACGACTTCGGCTTCGCACGTGACGTCACGCGCGCTGTCCTGATCGAGCGGACGGCAGCGCATCTCGACCCAGATGAAATCGATCTGGCCGCGCTCGGCGGCGGGCTCGCGCCGCAGCCTGAACTCGACGCTGCGCACCTCGCCGCGCGCCGCGTCGGACAGTGCCGTGAGATAGGCCGGCCGATCGGCGACATGGACACGGTCGAACAGGCCGTGGCCGAGCAGTTGCGCCACCTGCGCTCCGAGCATGGCCTCCACCGCCGGCGAGATGAATTGCACCGCACCGTTGCGCTGATGCCGCGAGATGACATCGCTCATGTTGCGCGCCAGCAGGCGGTAACGCTCCTCCTCGCGCGACAACAGCGCGACGCTGGTGCGCGCGAGCGATTCCGCGCCGAAGGCGAGGCCGGCGGCATAAAGAGTGGCAGACGTGACCCCGAAAGCCATCAGCACGCCGCGCTCGGCGGCACTCGGCTCAACCACCGGCAGCCAGCCGAGCTGGCTGACCAGAATCAGCATTCCGGCGCAGGACAGCGCAAGCAGCGAGGCAAACGCCGCGACGCGGCGCGAGGCCGACAGCGCAGCTTCGAGCGGAACCACGATCAGCCAGACCGCGGCGAAGGATTCGATGCCGCCCGTCGTGATCGCGACAGCCATGATCAGGCCGGCGAGCGCCAGCGACGACAGCACGTGCGCGCCCTCGTAACGGCCGGTGCGCGACAGGAACCAGGACAACATGATCGGCGCGATCAGCCAGGCAAAGGCCGCGACCTCGATCGCGCTCGGCGCGCCGCGCATGGCGAGATAGACCGGAAATGCAGCGAAGGCGCCGAGGCTGCCGAGCAGCCGCGGTGCCATGAAGGCGCGATGGCGCGCGCGCATCAGCGCATCGTAGCGCGCGGAGGGATGCAGCAGTGCATCGAGACAATCGCGGATGATACTCAAAACTGTCACGGGTCTCGCGCTTCGGCTCAATCGTCTCTTGGAAGACGCGCCGGAACGCCTCCTTGTCGTTGAGCCACCGTGTCAGAGCGACCTTAAACGAGTGCTAAGGCGGCACAGCGTGTGGCCGGACACCGCGTTATCGCGGAGCTTTTTAGACGATTTGGCGACGTCTTCGCTGCGAATGGTGAACGCAGGGTTTCACCCTGCTCCGCATGGTTTCGAATTGGTGGATGCGGGCGGCCGGCAGAACCATGGGTACGGGCGTCAATCGAAAATTTACCGGAACGTCGCTCCCGAAGAATCTGACGTCAATTTTCCGCGAATTAAGCTCAAGGCAATCACTTGCGATTTATCGAGGATCGCTAGGTCCGACATCCGCGGGAGATCGCCGCGGGCGGAGTCTAACGGACAGGTCGATAAGATGCGCTTTCTGCTCCGCATCACATTCTGGCTCGGGCTGGTGCTGGTGCTCCTGCCGCGGGACAAGACGCCCGAATCGGACAAGCTGCCGCAGATCGGCGCCGCCGATGCGGTGCAGGCCGCGACCGCGGCCGTTTCCGACGTGACCCAGTTCTGCAAGCGCCAGCCGGCGGCCTGCGAGGTCGGCGGCCAGGCCGCGACCATCATCGGCCAGCGCGCCCAGGACGGCGCGAAGAAGCTCTATCAGATCATCAACGACAAGAAAGAGCAGATCACCAACGACAAGAACGACGGCGGCAGGAACGACGGCAGCAAGACCGACAGCAAGAAGGCGCCCGACCATACCGGCTCGATCGCGCTGGCCGGCGAAGGCGATCTTGCAGCGAGCGAGGCGCCGCGCGATACCCTGACCCAGGACGACCTTGCGCTCGAATGGCGCGGACCGGGGCCGGCGAATTAAGCGTCCAGGCCCTATCGATTTCAGGGCTTCGCGTCTCTATATTGGCGGTAAGCGGGAACTGCGGGCCGATATGACGACGATCGACGACATCAGGGATAATTTCGAGCTTCTGGACGAGTGGGACGACCGCTACCGGTACGTCATCGAGCTCGGCCGCACTCTGGAACCGATGCCGGAGGCGGAACACTCGGCCGAGAACAAGGTGCAGGGCTGCGTCAGCCAGGTCTGGCTGCAGAAGACGGTCGATCGCAGCAATGGCGAGCCGGTCCTGAAATATCGCGGCGACAGTGACGCCCATATCGTGCGCGGGCTGGTCGCGATCGTGCTCGCGCTGTATTCGGGCCGCACGCCGCGGGAGATCCTCAATACCGACGCGATCGCCGTGTTCAACGAGTTCGGCTTTCGCGATCATCTGACGCCGCAGCGCTCCAATGGCCTGCGCTCGATGGTCGAGCGCATCAAGACCGATGCGAGAGAGGCGCTCGCGGAAGCGTCGTAAGATGCTCTCGTAGGGTGGGCAAAGCGGAGCGTGCCCACCTCCTGTGTATAATGAAAACTCGTGGGCACGGCGCTTTGCGCCTTTGCCCACCCTTGTAATAGCGCAATCGGATATTGATTGGGGTGTTCCGAGAGGAATGGCCTGCCGGGGCTGCAACCCCGGCAGGCCGCTGGCGATCGGATCGAGCCCACCCAGAGCAGTTTGTGGCTGCCCGGTAGCGTGATCGCGTCAGCACCTTCATCGGACCCGGATGGTTGCCGGAACAATCTGGTTCGCTTCACAAGGCAGGGGTCGGCGAAGATGACGAAGACTACCACGATTGCGGCCGGTATCGATACGGCCAAAGACAAGCTGGACGTTGCGGTTTGCGGACAGGTTCTGCGTTTGCAGGTCGCAAACTCAATGCGGGGCTGAAAGCAACTACGCTCAGAGCTGACAAAAGCGGGCGTCGAACGCGTCGGAATCGAGGCGACCGGTGGTTACGAGCGTGGTGTGGTCAACCACCTGCGGGCAGCGGGTTTTGTTGTTTTGGTTCTCCAACCAATCCAGGTGCGGGCTTTTGCGCGCCTGCACCGCCAGAGAGCCAAGAATGATGCTCTCGATGCGGCCTTGATTGCCGCTTGTGCGGCTGCAATCGAACCGCATGAGATTGCGCCAGATCCGCGACTGACTGCGCTTGCCGATGCCCTCACCTTCGTCGAACAGATCGAGGAGGATATCGCTCGCTTCAAGACCAGGCTCGAGCACATCGGTGAACCACGCCTTAAACGAATGGTTCTCGCCGACATTGCGCGGCTCAAGGTACGAAGACTCGCGCAGCTGCGCCTCATCGCCAAGCAATTGCGCGCTCACCACGATCTCGCTGTTCGATTTGATCTCGTGCTTAGCGTTCCAGGCATTGGCGAACGCACCGCGCTGGCCCTGATCATCCGGATGCCGGAGCTCGGCCAGATCAGCCGAGAGCAGGCATCGGCACTCGCCGGCCTAGCTCCTTTCGATGACGACAGCGGAAAACACCGGGGCCAGCGCCATATCGCCGGCGGCCGGGGCCGCCTTCGGCGCTCCCTCTACGCCGCGGCGCTCCCAGCAGCCTTTCGTTGGAATAAGGCGCTGATCGGCCTCTACAGCCGCCTGACAGCCGCAGGAAAAGCGCACAGCGTCGCCCTGATCGCTTGCGCCAGGAAGCTCCTTATCTACGCCAACACCGTTGTTGCCCGAGGTACGCCCTGGCGTGAAAATACCGCCGCAACTTAATGGTTGCTACAAGACCCCGACTACTTCCGCTTCCGCTGCTGCTGCCCGAGGCCCATCTGCTTGGCCAGTTGCGAGCGCGCCACCGCATAGTTCGGGGCGACCATGGGATAGTCGGCCGGCAAGCCCCACTTCTCGCGGTACTGCTCCGGCGTCATGTTGTACTGCGTGCGCAGATGGCGCTTCAGCGACTTGAAGCGCTTGCCGTCTTCGAGGCACACGAGATAATCGGGCGCGATCGACTTCTTGAGCGAGACGGCGGGCTTGGCCGGCTCCAGCGGCGCAGTCTCGGTGCGGCCTGACGAAACCCGCACCAAGGCGCCATGCACCTGACTGATCAGGTTCGGAATCTCGGCCGCCGGCGTCGGATTGTTGCTGAGATAGGCCGACACGATGCTCGCGGTCAGCTCGATGAAATTCTTCGCCCCCGCATCCGACATGCGCCCTCCCTTGTCCGCTTGTGGCTTACAGGATTGACGACACCGAAGTATTCCCTGTCAAGAATACATTCGGCTGAAACACGATGACTGACGGCGAGGCACTGATTACTGGTTAAAAGCGCCCGTCTACTTGAGCGCGCGGTCGCTTCAACCGCGCTGGTCGAGATGGGCACGGAGCTCGTCGATCGAGGCAAAGCGCATCATGCCCTCCGGCATCTGCGCCTCGATGGAGCCATCGGAATAGAGCGAATACGCCATGCCATCGACGACGCCGGACTTGAGCACCGTCACCGGCGGGGGCTCCACGAGCGGCGGCGGCTCGGGCGCCGGCTCAGGAGCGGTCTCCGCCAAGGTCGACGGCGAGCGCGGCGGCGGCGGACGGCGTTGGGCGGCCGGCGGCTCCGGCGGGCGCGCACGGTCCGGCTTCGGCCAGGCGACGTCGAAGCTCGCAGGGGGCGAAAGGTTCGGGGCCTCGCTGGGCTCCGCGGGCGGCGGGGGAGTTTCAGTGGATTTTGCCTCCGCGCGCTCGCGCTCCTTGCGCGAGGTCGAGGCGAACAGCAGGTTGCGCCGGCGCGACGCTTCCGGAGCGGGAGGCGGTGTCGGGGCTTCCGGCTCCTGCTGCGGTGCCTCGGCACGCGGCCGCTCGCGCGCTGCAGCTTCGCTCTGCCACGGCGGCGGACTTGCGGGCGGTGGCGGCGGCGCCGGCTCGGCTCTCACCGCCGCAGCGGGCACCGGCTCGGGCGCGACTACGCCAGGCACAGCGAGGCCCGGCAGCGCGGGCCTGACCCGAACCTCGGATGGCGCGACCGCACCGGCCAGCCGGCGTGCGATGCCCCTGAGCTCGAGCAGCACCAGATGCAGGCCGACCAGTAACATTCCGGAGCAGACGCCAATGGTGCCGGAGACTATGAGAGTCCCACCGAGGCTGAATTCCCTGATCGTCATGCCGAAAATCACCGCGAGGAGACCCGCCAGCACGGCGCAAATCCCCACGATCAGCAATGCCAAATTCATCGAACTCACCCCCGGCCGCGCATCACGCGCGAGAACCGCTACGCCACGATACCGTCATACGCTGTTCCACGCCAACGGCCAATTCTGGGCAGTGTTCCTAAAGGGAAGGAAATCAGGGACTTATTCACATTCCCTTCAGCCGGGGCTCGCTACTGCTAAAGCTGCTCGCAAAGTCAGCTGAATGGGTGCCAACCGGAATTGCTGCGTCGCATCAGGAATTTAGCCATAATGCCCAATTACTTGGTAATGGAACTGCGCTATAGGGAGTCCGGGGTTGAGGCCCGCGCGCGCCAGCAGGGCCAAAAGGGGATTCCGGGGCACCGATAGCCATGACATCCATCACGACTTCGGCGATCGACACGCCTCAGCGGCGCTCGATCGAACGGACTTGCGACGATCTCGCCATGCTGGTGCTGGCCGCGGTCGCCGTCATTGCAGGCTTGACCTTCCGCGACTACGGGCTCGGCTGGGACGACTACACCCACGCCGAATATGCCGACCTGCTGCTGCGCATGTTCGGTTCCGGCTTCAAGGACACCGCGGCGCTCTCCTTCGCCAATCTCTACATGTATGGCGGCGGCTTCGACATGGTCGCGGCCCTGCTGCACAAGGTCATTCCGCTCGAGCTGTTCGAGACCCGCCGTCTGGTCGGCGCCATCGTCGGCGTAATCGGGCTTGCCGTGACATGGCGGCTCGGCCGCCGCATCGGCGGACCGCTTGCCGGTCTGGCTTCCCTCCTCCTGCTTGCGCTCTGCCCGACCTTTTACGGCCACATGTTCATGAACCCGAAGGATGCACCCTTCGCGGTCGCCATGGTCGTCCTGATGCTCGGCCTCGTCCGCCTCGCCGAGGAATATCCGCAGCCATCGCCGCGCACGATCCTGATCGTCGGCTTGGGGGCCGGCCTTTCGCTCGGCTGCCGTGTTCTCGGCGGACTCGCGCTCGTCTACGCCGTGGTCGGCTTCGTGCCGCTGTTCCTGGAGGAATTGCGCACCGAAGGTCCGCGCGAATCCGTTCGCCGCTTCGCCCATGTCGTCTATGTGTTGCTGCCAGGCCTCGTGCTCGGCTACCTCGTGATGGGCCTGATCTGGCCGTGGTCGATCATGGAGCCAGGCAATCCCTTGGCGGCGCTGACCTACTTCTCGCATTTCTTCGAGAAGCCGTGGAAGGAGATGTTCGACGGTGCGATCGTATCGGTGCCCGACATGCCCTGGTCGTATCTGCCGACGCTGTTCGCCCTGCAGCTGCCCGAGGTGATGCTGGTTCTGATGGGCGGTGCGATCGTCAGCACCTTCGCCATGCTGCCGCGGCGCGAGGTTCCGGCACGCCGCAAGACCATCCTCCTGATGCTGACGCTGGCTGCTACCCTGCCGCTCGCGATCGCGATGGTGAAGCGCCCGGCGCTCTACAACGGCATCCGCCATTTCGTCTTCGTGATCCCGCCGATGGCGGTGCTCGGCGGCGTCGCCTTCGCCTGGACCATGGAGCGCCTGCGGGCCAATCACCGCACCTGGCAGCCGGTCGTGCTCGCCACCTTCTGCTTCGGCCTTGCGCTGTCGCTCGCCGAGATGATCCGGCTGCACCCCTATCAATACACGCACTTCAACCACATTGCCGGCACCGTGCGCGGCGCCGACGACCGCTTCATGCTGGACTATTGGGGCCTCGCCTTGAAGCAGGCCTCCGACGGATTGCGCGAGCAGCTCGTCGAGCGCCAGGAAGTGCCGCCCGGCAACCGCAAATGGAAGGTGGCGGTGTGCGGTCCGCAGCGCCCGGCCCAGGTGGCGCTCGGGCCCGACTTCACCATCGGCTGGGATTCCAACGCGGCCGATTTCGCCATGACGCTCGGCGAGTTCTACTGCAAGGGCCTCACCGCCCCGGTCATGGTCGAGATCAAGCGCGACGACGTGGTGTTCGCCCGCGTCTACGACATCCGGGGGCGCGGCATTTCCAGCCTGCTGTCGATCCCGGCACCGTAGTCATCTCCCCGTAGCCCGCATGGAGCGAAGCGTAATCCGGGACCTGCCGTGTCGCGCGAGCGGCCCCGCATTCGCTTCGCTCCATGCGGGCTACGCTGAACTGCCGCGCTCCCGACGCGCCTTGCTGCCAGCGGCGAGCGGTACTACGCTCCTCCTCCGCAACAACGAGGTTCGGAGAGATCAGCCATGTCGCCAGCAGAAGCCCGCCTGAGGGAAGTCCCCTCCAACATGACGGAGGCGGAGTGGCAGCAACGGGTCAATCTCGCCGCATGCTATCGCCTGGTCGCGCTGTACGGCTGGGACGATCTGGTCGACACCCACATCTCCGCGCGCGTGCCCGGTCCCGACCATCACTTCCTGATCAATCCCTACGGGCTGATGTTCGAGGAAATCACGGCCTCCAGCCTCGTCAAGGTCGACCTGCACGGCAATCAGCTCTCCGAGAGCGAGTACAGCATCAATCCTGCCGGCTTCACCATCCATTCGGCGATCCACGAGGTGCGCGAGGACGCGATCTGCGTGCTGCATCTCCACACCCTCGACGGAACCGCGGTGTCGAGCAGCGCGGAAGGGCTCTTGCCCCTGAACCAGACCGCCCAGCTCGTCACCCACGACCTCGCCTATCACGACTATGAAGGCATCGCGCTCGACCACGAGGAGCGGCCACGGCTGCAGAAGGATCTCGGCGACCACAACCACATGCTCCTGCGCAATCACGGCACGCTGACGGTCGGCCGCTCGGTCGCCTCCGCGTTCGAGCGCATGTACCATCTCGAGCGCGCCTGCTCGATGCAGGTGCGCACGCGCGCGCTCGGCACGCCGGTCTATCCGGTCGAGGAGATCGCGATCGAGAAGAACACCGAGCTGCTCGCCAACCGCGACCGCGCCGAGCTGCGCGCAAACAACCTCGTGTGGCCGCCCTTGCTGCGCAAGCTCGACCGCGTCAATCCCGGCTACCGGTCTTGAGATATTCACGAAATTGAGGTAGTGTTTCCGTCGAACTACCTCTGCACGTATTGGAATGAAACGCCGCCCAATTCCGGGCGGCGTTTTTGTTTCGTGAACTTCGTAGGGTGGATTAGCGAAGCGTAATCCACCTCTTCTCTTGGTGCAGCCCGCAAGAGTTGGTGGATTACGCCTTCGGCTAATCCACCCTACCGCACCGCGCCTATTTCACCTCCGCCAGCGCGGCGAGGATCCTTGCCCAGGAGCGGATGCCCTTCTGGAAGCTCTGCAGGTCGTATTTCTCGTTCGGCGAGTGGATGTTGTCGTCGTCGAGGCCAAACCCCACCAGCAGCGAGTCGAGGCCGAGCGTGCGCTTGAAGTCGGCGACGATCGGGATCGAGGCGCCCGAGCCCATCAGCACGGTCTCCTTGCCCCATTCCTCCGCGAGCGCCTTGCTGGCGGCGGCGAGCGGCTTCATGGTCCAGTCGAGCGCGACTGCGGGCGCGGCGGAATGGTCGCCGAACTCGACCTTGCAGTCGCCGGGAATGCGCGCCGTCACGTAATCACGGAAGGCCTTGCGGATCTTTTGCGGGTCCTGGCCCTGAACCAGGCGGAACGAGACCTTGGCCGAGGCATGCGAGGGGATCACGGTCTTGGAGCCCTCGCCGATATAGCCGCCCCAGATGCCGTTGACATCGCAGGTCGGGCGCGTCGAGGCCTGCTCGACCAACAGCCTGCCCTTCTCGCCAGCCGGGAGCGACAGCCCGACCGGCTTGAGAAAGGTCTCGGGCGTGAAATCGAGCTTCTTCCACTGCTCCAGGATATCGGGCGGCGTGTCCTTCACGCCGTCATAGAAGCCGGGGATGGTGATGCGGTTGTCGTCGTCGAACAGGCCACCCAGGATCTTCGTGAGCAGGCGGATCGGGTTCATCGCGGTGCCGCCGAACACGCCGGAATGCAGATCGCGATTGGCGGCGGTGATCTTGAGCTCTTCATAGAGCAGGCCGCGCAGCGAGGTCGTGATCGCCGGCGTGTTGCGGTCCCACATGCTGGTGTCGCACACCAGCACGTAATCGGCCTTGAACTCGTCCTTGTTGGCCTCGATGAAGGGCACGAAGTTCTTCGAGCCGACCTCCTCCTCGCCCTCGATCAGGAAGGTGACGTCGACCGGCAGCGAGCCCGTCACCTTCTTCCAGGCGCGGCAGGCCTCGACGAACGTCATCACCTGCCCTTTGTCGTCCTCGGCGCCGCGCGCGACGATGATCTTGCGGCCGTCGGCATGATCGGTGACGACGGGCTCGAACGGCGGACGGTGCCAGAGATCGAGCGGGTCGACCGGCTGCACATCGTAATGGCCGTAGAACAGCACGTGCGGCCGGCCGCCCGCGCCGGTCTTGCCGACGACGGCGGGATGACCCGCGGTCGGCCTCACCTCGGTGGCAACACCGAGGCTGGCGATGTCCCTGGCGAGATGCTCGGCGGCAGCCTTGCAATCATCGGCGAAGGCGGGATCGGCCGAGATCGACTTGATCCGCAGCAACGAGAACAGGCGCTCCAGGCTGTTATCGAAATCCTTGTCGATGTGGTCGAGCACGGATTGGAGCTGCGCGTTGGCCATGATTGCTATCCTGATTGTTGAGTCTCAAGAGGTCCGGGTTTTAGCGCCGGTGCGGCCTTAGGGCTAGCCGCAAGCGGCGGATGCCGGATGTGCCAGGCGAGACACCCTGCGAGGATGGCGGTCGCAGCGAGGTTGTTGCCCCAAGCCTGGAAGGCGAGCGGAAACCACGGCAGCGACAACACCATGAGGATGCCGGCCGCACTGAGGGCAAGCCAGGTTCCCAGGCGCACATGCGCTCGCTCGTCGAAGGCGGCCCGATGCATCAACACCGTCACCGGGAAGTACAGCCACATGAAATAGTATTGCCGGGCCAGAGGCGAGGCGACCGTCATGAGACAGAACAAGATGCCGAGCTCTTCGGCATCCGAGCGCGCCGTCCGCCGCGCTTGCCGCGGCATGACCGCAACGAAGCCGAGCCCGAGCAGCGCCGACAGCGCGAGCACGATCCAGTTCGCCGTCCTGTAGTCGACCTCGATCAGATTCATGGTGCGCGGCGGCTTGCTGGGATCGTCCTGATTGTAGTTGATCGGCCGGACCAGCCGATGCGTGACGGCAATGAGGGACTGGTTGACCCACGACCAGTTCTGCTCGTCACGCTGGCCAAAGCCCTTTTCCGAGCTGGTCCCGACCATGCCCTGGTACCAGGTCGCCAGCTCGGCCGCGTTGCGCTCGAAGCCGCGGATCGGTGCCGGCACGACATAGAGAAGAATGCCGGTGAAGACGATCGCGCTGACCAGGGCCGCCCATTTGCGCCGCCAGGCCAGATAGGGCAGCACGGCGATCGGGAACACCTTGATGGCGGCGGCGAGCGCGAACATGAAGCCGGCCAGCCACGATCGCTGATGCCGCAAGCTCCAGAAGCCGTAGAGCATCATCGCCAGAAGGAGGAGGTTCGGCTGGCCGAGGTCGAACATGTCGAACACGAAGGTCACGGTGGCGACGACCGGCAGCGCCTCGAGCCAACGACCCGGCGCGCGGTCCGAGCCGGTCATGACCTGGGAGAACGCCGCGGTGTACCACCACGCCACGGCGTTCAAGATCGACAGGACGACATAGAGCGGGATCTTGCCGAACCAGCTCGGGATCGCCAGCAGGATTGCCGGCAGCGGTGGATAGATGAAATCGAAATGCTCGACGGCCGTGGCAGGATACAGCGGCCCACCCTCCAGGACCTGCTGTCCGGCCCAGTACCAGAGCGAGTAGTCCTTGGTCTTGCCGCGGCCGAAAATCTCGGGGACAAGCACGTCGGCGATCAGGAGGACGCAGCAGAGCAGAAAAAGCAGATCCAGCGGCGCAACCAGCGACGGGCGTCTGGGTGCGTCAGGCTTGGCCAACGGGGCGGGCGGGGTCACGATGTAGTCCTGAGCGGCGACGACACAGGACCTAGCAGACCGGCGAAGGCTTGCAGAGCCCTTCACCTGAATTTGTGCGCCGTGGTAGCTCGGACGAGCAGATATCAGGCGACGGTCAACGTTCTAGAGCTTCACCGCATACGACGACTGCCTCAAACCGGGCGCTCTGCCTAACGCCGTAGCAATCCGCCGAGCGCGCCGCGGACCAGCGTACGGCCGATCGAGCCGCCGAGCTGGCCGCCGAGCGACTTGCCGATATTGGCGGCCATCCCGCCGATCACCTGGTTGGTGACCGATCGCGTCACGTCGCGGGCAATGACCTGGCCGGTCGACAGACGACCTCGCTTGACGTTGGTGCCGAAGATGGTGCCGACGATCGAGCCGATCTGGCCGAGAACGCCGCCGCCTGCGCCGGCTCCACCATCTTGTGCGTCGGCAGGCGCAGCCGTGCCGGCTACGCGCTTCTGCAGCATCTCATTGGCGGACTCACGATCCACCGCGGTATCGTATTTGCCCTTCACCGGGCTCCTGCTCATGATCGCCTTGCGCTCCTCGGGCGTGATCGGCCCGATCCGCGCCGTCGGCGGCCGGATCATCACCCGCTCCACCATCGAAGGCGTGCCGTTGCCCTCGAGGAAGGACACCAGCGCCTCGCCCTTGCCGAGCTCCGTGATCACCTTGGCGGTGTCGAGCTTCGGGTTGGGCCGGAAGGTCTGCGCCGCAGCGGCGACCGCCTTCTGGTCGCGCGGCGTGAAGGCGCGCAGCGCATGCTGCACGCGACCGCCCAATTGGGCCAACACCTTGTCCGGCACGTCGATCGGATTCTGGGTGACGAAATAGACACCGACGCCCTTGGAGCGGATCAGACGAACCACCTGCTCGATCTTGTCCATCAACGCCTTCGGCGCATCGTTGAACAGCAGATGCGCCTCGTCGAAAAAGAACACCAGTTTTGGCTTCGGCAGGTCGCCGGCTTCCGGCAATTCCTCAAACAACTCCGACAGCAACCACAACAGAAAGGTAGCGTAAAGCCTGGGGCTCTCCATCAGCTTGTCGGCAACCAGGATGTTGACGATGCCGCGACCGTCGCTATCGGTCTTCATGAAATCCTTCAGCTCCAGTGCAGGCTCACCGAAGAATTTCGTTCCGCCCTGGTTTTCCAGCACCAGCAGCTGGCGTTGAATGGTTCCAACCGTCGCCTTGCTCACATTACCGAAGCTCTGCGCGGCCTTCCGGATCTCGGCTAACGGATCTTCCTCAGCATCCGGTCCCTTCTTGCCGCTGGCGGGCACGATCGCATCCAACAGCGATCGCAGATCCTTCATGTCCAACAATGGCAGGCCGTTCTCGTCCGCGACGCGGAATGCGACGTTGAGAACCCCTTCCTGCACCTCGTTCAGGTCGAGCATCCGCGCCAGCAATAGCGGCCCCATTTCGGTGACGGTCGCGCGCACCGGGTGGCCCTGCTCGCCGAACACGTCCCAGAACACGGTCGAGAACTGGTCCGGCTGAAACTTGAGACCCATTTCGCCGGCGCGCTTGAGGATGAAGTCTTTGGCCTCGCCGACTTCCGAGATGCCGGAGAGGTCGCCCTTGATGTCGGCCGCGAAGACCGGAACACCGGCGCGCGCAAATCCTTCCGCCATCACTTGCAGCGACACGGTCTTGCCGGTTCCCGTTGCACCCGTGACGAGGCCGTGGCGATTGGCCAGCGCAAGCGTCAGCCAAGCCTGCTCGTCTCCCTTGCCGACGAAGATCTTGTCGTCGGTATCGCCGAGCTTGCTGTCCTGTGCGGTCATTATTCTCTCTGATCTTTCTGCCGAGTTTCGCGTCGCGAAACCCCAATGCACCAATTCCGCAGTTTAACGCATCTCGTGCGCCGATTAAATCGGTTCAGCGGCTCCTGCGCATGCGACATTGTCGGAAACAGACGGACAACATCGGCCGAAAGTCGGAATGGGGCGTTCGCATAGCGGCAATTTTTTGCCGATTCGTTCTAGGCTCTTGCACGGCGGCAACACTTTTCGCGCGTTCGCGACGGCGCCTGCGTTCATCGCTTGTATTTCACGTCACACCGGCTCAAGATCATTTTCGAAAGCAATATTCCGGCATGCAAACCGGCTGAGGGGCGGGGTCTTATGGACGAGCTGATCGGACGGCTGGCGACAAACGCCAGCATAGATGGTGCTGTCGCTGAAAAGACCGTCGGCATTGTCCTGGCCTTCCTTCGCAACGAGGGCCCTTCCGACAGTGTGCAGGCCCTGATCGACCAGATCCCCGGAGCGGAAGCTGCGATCGAAGCCTCCAAGAGCGGTGGCGGTCTGTCGCGGCTGATGGGCGGCGGCTTGATGGCCGTCGGCACCCGCCTGATGGGCCTGGGGCTCGGCATGTCCGAGATTCAAAACGTCGCCCGTGAACTTTTCCGCTACGGGCGAGACAAAATCGGAGCGGATCAGATGGGCAAGATCATCGCGGGGACGCCGGGCCTCAGCCAGTTCGCCTGAGCGACGCTTTTCATATCGAGCATCATGACATATCCGATTTCCGAGATTGAGGGCCTGCCGGCCTTTGCCGCCAACAAGTTGAAGGCGCAAGGAATCCGCACCACCGACGCGCTGCTCGAGGCGGCGTCCACCGTGAAGGGCCGCAAGGCGCTTTCGGCCAAGACCGGCATCAGCGAGCAGCAATTGCTGGAATGGGCCAACGTCTCCGACTACATGCGCATCCCCGGCATGGGCAGGGCCAAGGTCGGGCTCGTCCGCGCCGCCGGCGTCACGACGGTGCGGGAGCTCGCCTATCGAAATCCGGCAAGGTTGGCGCAGAGCATGCGCGAGGCCAACGAGAAGAAGAAGCTGGTCCGCGTCCTGCCTTCCGAGAAGTCGGTCGGCGACATCATCGCCAAGGCCAAGAAGCTGCCGCCGAAGATTACGTATTAGCGCTGCGGACCAAGCTGGAGAGGTTGGGGTACCACTGCTCCCAGATCGTCATTGCGAGCGCAGCGAAGCAATCCAGAATCTTGCCGCGGTGCCAGTCTGGATTGCTTCGCTGCGCTCGCAATTGACGGAGGGTGAGCAAGAACATCGCATCCTCTCGGCCGTCTGCACGCATCGGAATGGCCGCGAATGGCCCCAATCCCGTCTTGACTCCCCCTGCCCGACAGCGCAATGCCACGCGCATGAATGCCTCGCCCTCCCCTTCCGTCCCGCCGGCCGGCTCGGCCGGGATCGGCGCACTGCGGACGCTCGTGGGCCGGCGGCTTCCTGCGGTGATGGGCGTGCTCAACATCACCCCGGATTCCTTCTCCGACGGCGGCGAGTTCATCGCGCCAGCGCGCGCGCTGGAGCGGGCGCGGGCGATGGTCGCCGCCGGCGTCGACATCATCGATATCGGCGCCGAATCCACCCGGCCCTACAAGGGCGCCCGGCCGGTCACGGCGGCGGAAGAGCTCGCGCGGCTGAAGCCAGTGTTATCGGACGTCGTGGCGCTCGGTGTGCCCGTCTCGATCGACAGCATGAAGGCGGAGGTGGTGGCCTTCGCGCTCGACCAGGGCGCGGGGATCGCCAACGACGTGTGGGGCCTGCAAAACGACACCGCCATGGCGCCGCTGATCGCCGCGAGGGGCGTGCCCGTCATCGTCATGCACAACCGCGACAGCGTCGATCCCGCCATCGACATCGTCGCTGATATCAAGACATTCTTCCTGCGCTCACTGGATCTTGCCGCAAAAGCCGGCATTGCGCGCGACAAGATCGTGCTCGATCCCGGGATCGGCTTCGGCAAGACGGCCGAGCAGAGCATGACCGCGCTCGCGCGCTTGCGCGAGCTCGACATGTTCGGCCTGCCGATCCTGGTCGGCGCCTCGCGAAAACGCTTCATCGCCTCGGTGTCGCCGTCGGAACCATCGGAGCGGCTCGCCGGCTCGATCGCCGCGCATCTGATCGCCGCGCAGCGCGGCGCCAAGATCATCCGGACCCACGACGTCGCCGAAACCCTGCAGGCCCTGCGGGTGGCGCAGGCCATCGAGAGCAAGCAATGACCGACACGATCTTCGTCACCGGCCTGTCGATCCATGCCCGCCACGGCGTGATGGATCACGAAACCGAGGTCGGCCAGCGTTTCGTCATCGATCTCGAGCTCTATACCGACCTGTCCGAGCCTGCGCGCAGCGACCGGCTCGCGGACACGGTGTCCTACGCCGATGTCGTGGCGACGACGACGGCGGCGTTCAAGAACACCAATTACAAACTCCTGGAGCGCGCGGCCGGCGCGGTGGCCGATGCCATCCTGTCGCACTTTCCGCGCATCCGCGCCGTGAAGGTCACCGTGCACAAGCCGCACGCGCCGATCGCCGCGATCTTCGACGATGTCGGCATCGTGCTGACGCGCTCGCGGCATCCCTAGCATGGCGAGCGTGCTGATCGCACTCGGCGGCAATGTCGGCGATGTCCGCGCGACGTTCAAGAAGGCGATCGCTCATATCTGCGGCATGGCACAGGCGGCGCTGATCGCGCGCTCGTCCGACTATACGACCCCGCCCTGGGGCGACGAGGACCAGGATCCCTTCATCAATGCCTGCATCGAGATCGAGACCAGCCTCGATCCGCATGCGCTATTGTTCGTGCTGCAGAAAGTCGAGCAGAAGTTCGGCCGCGCGCGAACCAAAGGGCGGCGCTGGGGCCCGCGCACGCTCGATCTCGACATGATCGCCTATGACGACGTCTCCTTGCAGAAGCCCGACCTGACGCTGCCGCATCCGCGCCTGTTCGAGCGCGCCTTCGTGCTGGTGCCGCTGGCCGAAATCGCATCTGACCGCGTGATCTCGGGCATTCGTGTGCGTGACGGGCTCGCCAGCGTCTCGGCGCAAGGCATTGAGCGGCTTCCGGATACCGGTTAACCAAAAACAACCGTTTGCAGGAACGGTCCGCCATGGCAATTTCGCCTGCGAATAACAAGACGTTCGGGAGCCCCGCGCCGCATGACCTCCGTGACTGACGACCTGCCGCTGGCGGCGGATTTTCCCAAGGCCACGCCTGAGGACTGGCGCAAGCTGGTCGACGGCGTGCTGAAGGGCGCGCCGTTCGAGAAGCTGGTCGGCAAGACCTATGACGGCATCAAGATCGAACCGCTCTATCCGCGCGCGAAGGGCGTTGCGCCGGTGATGGGCCGGCCGCCGGCCGCACCGTGGCAGGTCGTGCAGCGGATCGACCATCCCGATGCGGGGATCGCGAATGCGCAGGCACTGCAGGATCTGGAGAACGGTGCGACCGGGCTCGCGCTGGTGTTCGCCGGCGCCAATGGCGCGCGCGGTTTCGGCCTGGAACCGTCGGCCGAGGCGGTGGCAAAGATCCTGAAAGACATTCACCTCGACGCCGGCATCGGCATCGAGCTCGAGATCGGACCGCAATCGCGGATGGCCGCGATCCATGTCGCGGAATATGTGAAGAGCAACGGCCTCGATCCCGGCACCTGCAACATCCGCTTCGGGCTCGATCCGCTCGCGGCGGGCGCGGTGTGGGGCCACAGCCCCTATACCTGGGACGAAATTGCCCCCGCGATTACGGGCGCCATCAAGGGACTCGCCGGGCTCGGCTTCAGGAGGCCGTTCGCCTCCGCCGACGGCCGCGTGATCCATGATGCCGGCGGCTCGGAGGTGCAGGAGCTCGCTTTCGTGCTTGCCTGCGGCGTCGCTTACCTGCGCGCGATCGAAGGCGCGGGCATTCCGCTGAAAGCCGCGCAGGACATGGTCTATGCGCGGCTCGCCGCCGATGCCGACCAATTCCTGACCATGGCCAAGTTCCGCGCCCTGCGGCTGCTATGGGCGCGCATCGAGACCGCTTGCGGGCTGACGCCGAAACCGCTGTTCATCGCGGCCGATACCGCCTGGCGCATGCTGACGCAACGCGATCCCTACGTGAACATGCTGCGCGCGACCATGGCGGCGTTTGCCGCGGGACTGGCCGGTGCCAACGCCATCACCGTGCTGCCGCATACGCTGGCGCTCGGCCTGCCCGATCCGTTCGCGCGGCGCGTGGCGCGTAACACGCAGCTTCTGCTGCTGGAAGAATGCAACCTCGCCAAGGTCAGCGATCCCGCGGCGGGGGCTGGCGGCATCGAGACGCTGACGGCGCAGCTGTGCGATGCCGCGTGGGCCCTGTTCCAGGAGAGCGAGAGCGCCGGTGGCGCGTTCGCGGCGCTTCAGCAGGGTGTGTTCCAAAGCAAGGTCGCGGCCACGCGCAAGGCGCGCGAGGCCAATATCGCGAAGCGCCGGGACATACTGACCGGCGCCAGCGAGTTTCCGAACCTGCACGAGAGCGAAGCCACTGTCCTGAAGGCAGCGCCGATCGCGCTTCCACCCTACGGCGAACAGACCTACAAGTTTGAGGCGCTGCCTCCGATCCGTCTCGCGGAACCGTTCGAGGCGCTGCGCGACAAATCCGACGCGAGTTTGAAGGCGCGGGGCGCACGGCCAAAGGTGTTCCTGGCCAATCTCGGCACGCCCGCCGATTTCACCGCGCGCGCGACGTTCGCGAAGAGCTTCTTCGAGGCGGGCGGCATTGAGGCCATCGACAGCGAGGGCTTTGCCGATCCGGCCAAGCTGGCCGCGGCCTTCAAGGCCTCCGGCACCGAGCTGGCCTGTCTGTGTTCCAGCGACAAGGTCTATGCGGAACACGCCGAAGCCGCGGCAAAGGCCCTGCAATTGGCCGGCGGGCGACATATCTACCTGGCGGGCCGGCCGGCCGAGGCCGAGGCGGCGCTGCGAGCCGCCGGCGTCACGGGCTTTGTCTTCGCCGGAGGCGATGCGCTTGCGGCACTGCAGGACGCCTACCGACGGATGGAACAGCGATGACCGACACCAGCAAACCCGTTCTCACCGGCGGCTGCCAATGCGGCGCCGTGCGATTTGCGGTCATGACGGCGCCGACCAGGATTTCGATCTGCCACTGCCGGATGTGCCAGAAGGCGAGCGGCGCGCCGTTCGCCTCTTTGGCCGACATCAACAAGACCGATTTCGCCTGGACCAAGGGCAAGCCGTCGTTCTTCCGCTCCTCCTCGATCGCCGATCGCGGCTATTGCGCCGCCTGCGGCACGCCGCTGAGCTTCGGCCGCATCGACGGCGATCGCATCGAGATCATGACCGGTACCTTCGATCGCCCTGACCGGGTCGTGCCGACGCGTCAGTTCGGCATCGAATCCCGCCTCGGCTGGGTCGTCGGCATCGCCAATTTGCCGAGCCAGACCACACAGCAGAATTACGGACCGGAGAAGATGGCGACCATCGTCAGCCATCAGCATCCGGATCATGATTGAGGCGATCCATGTTTCAGCTGCTCGGACAAACGTTGCTCGGTCTGGCAGAATGGAAGACTGAAAAGCTGCTCGCATGGCTGCTCTGGGACGGGACTGGCCGCATGACTCAGAGCCGCCTGGACGATCCCGTTTACAAGAAGAATGTGCAAAAGCTGATCGAGCGCAATCGCAGGTTTGAGGATTCCAAGGAATGACCCGCATTCCCAATTTCGCCGAGGTCGCTTTCGAGCGAGCTGCAACTGCCACCCCTGCCGGCAGCGCCGAGCCGTGGCTGACGCCGGAGGGCATCCTGGTGAAGCCCGCTTATGGCGAGGCTGATCTGACCGGGCTCGATTTCCTCGAGACCTATCCGGGCATCGCGCCGTACCTGCGCGGCCCCTACCCGACCATGTATGTCAACCAGCCCTGGACGGTCAGGCAATATGCCGGCTTCTCCACGGCGGAGGATTCCAACGCGTTCTATCGCCGCAATCTCGCGGCGGGGCAAAAGGGCCTCTCGGTCGCATTCGATCTTGCCACCCATCGCGGCTATGACTCGGATCATCCGCGCGTCGGCGGCGATGTCGGCATGGCCGGCGTTGCCATCGATTCCATCTACGACATGCGCACGCTGTTTGCAGGGATTCCGCTCGACCAGATGAGCGTGTCCATGACCATGAACGGCGCGGTGCTGCCGATCCTCGCGCTCTATGTCGCCGCCGCCGAGGAACAGGGCGTGCCGCCGGAGAAGCTGTCGGGCACCATTCAGAACGACATTCTGAAAGAGTTCATGGTGCGCAACACCTACATCTATCCGCCGGCGCCCTCGATGCGGATCATCTCGGACATCTTCGCCTACACCTCTCAAAAGATGCCGAAGTACAATTCGATCTCGATCTCCGGCTATCACATGCAGGAGGCCGGCGCGACGCAGGATCTCGAGCTCGCCTATACGCTGGCTGACGGCGTCGAATACTTACGCGCCGGCCTTGCCGCAGGGCTCGACGTCGACCGCTTCGCGCCGCGGCTGTCGTTCTTCTGGGCGATCGGCATGAACTTCTTCATGGAGGTTGCCAAGCTGCGCGCGGCGCGCCTGCTTTGGGCCAAGCTGCTCAAGCCGTTCAACCCGAAAGACCCGCGCTCACTGTCGCTGCGCACGCACAGCCAGACCTCGGGCTGGTCGCTGACCGCGCAGGACGTCTTCAACAACGTGATGCGCACCACGGTCGAGGCGATGGCGGCCACCCAAGGCCATACCCAATCGCTGCACACCAACGCGCTCGACGAAGCACTGGCGCTGCCGACCGATTTCTCGGCCCGCATCGCCCGCAACACCCAGCTGTTCCTGCAGCAGGAGAGCGGCACCACCCGCATCATCGATCCCTGGGGCGGCTCGTATTATGTCGAGCGGCTCACGCGCGACCTCGCCGCCAAGGCCTGGGGCCACATCCAGGAGGTCGAGGAACTCGGCGGCATGGCGAAGGCGATCGAGGCCGGCGTGCCAAAGCTGCGCATCGAGGAGGCCTCAGCCAAAACGCAGGCGCGGATCGACGCCGGCAAGCAGGCGGTGATCGGCGTCAACAAGTACAAGCCGACCGACGAGGACAAAATCGAGATCCTGAAGGTCGACAACACCAATGTCCGCCGGCTTCAGATCGACAAGCTCAAGCGGCTGAAAGCCGAGCGCAACCAGCAGGAGGTCGATGCCGCCCTCGCCGCGCTGACGCGCTCGGCCGGCGAAGGCAACGGCAATCTGCTGGCGCTCGCGATCGATGCGGCCCGCGCCAAGGCGACCGTTGGCGAAATTTCTGACGCAATGGAGAAAGTGTTCGGCCGGCACCGCGCCGAGATCAAATCCATCACCGGCGTGTACAAGCGGGAGGCGTCCAGCATGGGCACCCAGGTCGAGAAGGTTCAGGCGCTGATCGACGCCTTCGAGGAGGCTGAGGGCCGCCGCCCGCGCATCCTGGTCGCCAAGATCGGCCAGGACGGCCATGACCGCGGCCAGAAGGTGATCGCCTCGGCGTTCGCCGATATCGGCTTCGACGTCGACATCGGGCCGCTGTTTGCCACCGCCGACGAAGCCGCGCGGCAGGCGGTCGAGAATGACGTGCACATTCTCGGCGTCTCCTCGCTGGCCGCCGCCCATCTGACCGCTGTGCCGGAGCTGAAAGCCGCACTGAAGAAGCAGGGCCGCGACGACATCATGATCATCGTCGGCGGCGTGGTGCCGCCGCAGGATTACGATGCGCTCTATGCCGCCGGCGCCGAGGCGATCTTCCCGCCCGGCACGGTGATCGCGGACGCCGCCGAGGAGCTGATCCGCAAGCTGAACGCCCGGCTGGGGCATAGCGAGGCGGCGGAGTAGATGATAGACTGGCCGTGTGACGGCCAGGTGTGTCCATGACGCGTGACGAAATCGTCGCTGCGATACGCAAGAACGCGGATGCCATCCGAGGCAAGGGCGTAGCAAAGCTTGCCATCTTCGGCTCGCGAGCCGGCAACGATTATCGGCCTGATAGCGATATCGACGTGCTCGTCGAGATCGAGCCGGACACCTCGTTTTCCCTGCTCAACTTGATCGATGTCGAGCACATCATCGAGGATGCGACTGGCTTGCAAGCACAGGCAACTGTTCGCCGCTCCATCTCTCCCCGCTTTGCGGAGCGGATCGCAGACGATATTGTCGAAATATTCTGACGCTCACGCAGGAGCACTAACCTTGAAGTTCATCGCCGGTTTGAGCGTCGCCCTGGCGCTGAGCGCAACATGTGCGTTTTCCGCCCACGCCGCCGATCCCAAACCCGATGCGATCGTCAAGACCAAGAGCATCGAAGCGCGCGTCTTCCTCGGCGACAGGATCAAGGCGGATGCGGCGCTGGCGGCGGACTGCCTCGCGGAGGGCAAGAAGTGGCTCGACAAGAATGCCGCGGAAGCCGCTGCCGCGCGCAAAGCGGACCCGCAGTTCTTCAAGGAGGGCGGCTGGGAGTTCGAGCGCAAATATGAAATCCGCTCCGTGGCTACCGACCGCTATGTCAGCGTCCTGCGCAACGACTACATGAACACACGCGGCGCCCATCCTAATTCGGACGTGAACACGATCCTGTGGGACAAGGCCGCCAACAAGCGCATCTCGATCCGTCCATTCTTCACCGAGACCGCCGATGGCGGCCCCACCATGAAGGCGATGGTGAAGGCCATCATCGCTTCGCTGACGGACGAGAAGAAGAAGCGCGGCGCCGGAGAGACCGCGACCGACGAGTGGTTCAAGTCCGTGGAGCCGCGCCTCCTCAAGATCGGCGCGGTGACGCTCGCGCCCTCCACCGAGGCCGGCAGGAGTTCCGGCCTCAACTTCCGCTATCCGCCCTATGCCGTCGGCCCCTACGCTGAGGGCGAGTATGTCGCTTTCGTGCCGTGGGAGACGCTGAAGCCTTACCTCACATCGGAGGGCGCCCGCATCTTCGGCGGCGCGCGGCCCAAGGGCGACGCGGACGAGCCGTGAGCTGAGGCTAACGGGATCGCAAACGGGTCCGGGCCAATGTCCGCGCGAGGGAATCCGTCCAATCGGGAATCCAGGAGGCAAACAGCGCTTTCCAGCGCTCGGCGTCCGCAGGTTCAGTTTCGAGCGCAACCGACCATTCGATGAAGGTTCGGTTGCCCTCGATGATCGGACGCAGATGCATGGTGCCTTGGTAGCGCGTCGGCGCCGGACTCGGGCTAGCGTCGTCTTGCGGATAGGGTATCGCTTCGAGACCGGCATAGGTCAGGCTGTGCTGCAGGTCCGAGTGATCGACCAGGCGCTGGCGGATCCAGTTTCCGAGATAGCAGAAGCGCCTGACGGCGCCGACTTCATCGCCGCGCCTGTTGTCTTCGATCTCGCTCTCGCTCACGCCGTCGATATAGGCGGGGTAGTTGTTGAAATCGCGGATCAGGGACCAGACGTCGTCGAGCGGGTGGTCCAGCACGGCGCTGTAATAGGCTTGGGTCATCGGTGGCTTGCCTTTGTTTTCGTTGCGCGCAGAGGTTGGCTAGGCGCGCGGACAAAACCCACCCGATTTCCGACCGCCCATTCGACGGGCCCGTCTGCTTTCACACAACATGGCGATTCCAGTTGGTAGCGCTACCTTGCGGCGGCGACGTAAAGCCGACTAGAATGCCGGAGTTGACAAGAGCGCCCGACATCACGGGCGCCGCTGGGAGGCATTAAATGTCCAAGATTTCGCGCCGCAGCTTTGCGGCTTCCACCGCCGCTATCGCGGCCTCCGCCGCTTTCGGCTTCAAGCCCGCGCTCGCACAAGCCTATCCGGCGCGGCCTGTCACCGTGATCGTGCCCTGGGGCGCCGGCGGCGGCACCGATGCCACTGCGCGCATTGTCGCAGCGCTGCTGGAGAAGGACCTCGGCCAGCCCTTCAACGTGGTCAACCGCACCGGCGGCTCCGGCGTGGTCGGCCATAGTGCGATCGCGACCGCGCAGCCCGACGGCTACACCATCGGCATGCTGACCGTCGAAATCTCAATGATGCACTGGCAGGGTCTCACCGACCTGACGCCGAAGAGCTACACGCCGCTGGCGCTGATGAACGAGGATCCGCCCGGCATCCAGGTCTCCTCCTCCTCGCCCTACAAGACGGTCAAGGAGCTCGCCGACGCGATCAAGGCGGCGCCTCCGGGGAAGTTCAAGGCTTCCGGCACCGGCCAGGGCGGCATCTGGCATCTGGCGCTGGTCGGCTGGATGCAGGCGATGGGCCTGCCCGCCAACCAGGTCGCCTGGGTGCCGTCGAACGGCGCGGCACCCGCAATGCAGGATCTCGCGGCCGGCGGTGTCGACCTCACCACCTGCTCGGTGCCGGAAGCGCGCGCCATCATCGAGGCCGGCAAGGCCAGGAGCCTTGCCATCATGGCGCCCGCGCGCAATCCGGTGTTCAAGGACGTGCCGACGCTGAAGGAGGCCATGGGCATCGACTACGCAACCGGCGCCTGGCGCGGCATTGCCGGGCCGAAAAATCTGCCGCCGGAGATCGCAACCAAGCTCACGGCGGCGCTGAAGAAGGTCTACGACTCCGCCGAGTTCAAGGACTTCATGAGCAATCGCGGCTTCGGCACCGTGTGGGGCGATGCGGCCCATTTCGCGGGCTTCATGGACAAGGGCGACGCCCAGATGGGCCAGGCGATGAAGGCCGCGGGCCTGAGCAAGGCGTGATCCGCACCTGCGACGCCGTGATCGGGGTGCGAGGAACTCTCCGCGAGTCCATCTCTCACCTCCCCCGCGGAGACTTCCCCTCACCCCAACCCTCTCCCCGCAAGCGGGGAGAGGGAGCGCACCTCCTGTAGGACTCCCCTATGCGTCTTCCCGACTCCGTCACGGGATCGTTTCTCGTCGCGCTCGGCGCGGCTGCCGCCTACGGCGGCTACATTCTGCCGCCGGTGCCGGGGCAGCCGGTCGGCCCCAATGTATTTCCGCTGGTGATCGGCTGCGGCCTTGCACTGTGCGGGCTCGCGATCGTGTTCGGCATCGGGCGCTCCTTCGAGGAGGAGGAAGAGCTGGTCCCGTTCGAGGACGGCCAGGCGGCTGCCCCGCCACCGCAGGGCAAGCTCTACGGCCTGCGCGCGCTGCTGCCGCCGGCGCTGCTGCTGTTCTACGTTCTTGCCGCCGACCGGCTCGGATTCGTCATCACCGCGGCGATCATGGTCTACGTGACCTCGACCGCGCTCGGGGCGAAATGGAAGCTGGCGCTGCCGCTCGCGGTGCTCTCGCCGTTCGCCATTCATCTCATCTTCGGCAAGCTGCTCCGCGTGCCGCTGCCGGTTGGCCTGCTGCCGACGCCTTGGTGATCGATGTTGAAGACCCTGATTGATGCGTTCGCGCTGATCTCCACCTGGGAGGTCATCATCTCCATGTTCGCAGCCTCCGTGTACGGGCTGGTGATCGGCTCGCTGCCGGGCCTGTCGGCGACGATGGCGACCGCCCTGCTCGTCCCCGTCACCTTCTATCTGTCACCGATCGCGGCGATCGCGACCATCGTCGCGGCCTCCTCGATGGCGATCTTCTCCGGCGATATTCCCGGCGCGCTGCTGCGTATTCCGGGCACGCCCGCATCCGCGGCTTACGCGGATGAAGCCTACGCCATGACGCGCAAGGGCCAGGCCGAGCTCGCGCTAGGGGCCGGCGTCTGGTTCTCCGCGGTCGGCGGCATCGCCGGCGTGCTGTCGCTGATGATCCTGGCGCCGCCGCTGGCCGAAATCGCGCTGTCGTTCTCGACCTTCGAATATTTCTGGTTGGCGCTGCTCGGCCTGATGTGCGCCACCTTGGTGGCGCGTTCCTCGCCCGTGAAGGCGATCGTTGGCATGTTCATCGGCCTGCTCGTCGCCTGCATCGGCATCGAGAATCCCGGCGGCATCCCGCGCTTCACCTTTGGGCTTACGGACCTGTTCGGCGGCATCGAGCCGATCCCGGCCCTCGTTGGCGTGTTCGCGGTGGCGCAGGTGATGCGCGCGATGCTGACGCCCGAACCGCCGCCGCTGCCGCGGCGCAAATTCGGAAGCATCATGGCCGGCCAATGGAAGCTGACCAAGCTCTATCGCTGGCAGATGACGCGCGGGAACATCGTCGGCATCATCATCGGCGTGCTGCCCGGCGCCGGCGCCGACATGGCCGCCTGGGTCTCCTATGCGATGTCGAAGCGTTTCTCCAAGGAGCCGGAAAAGTTCGGCACCGGCCATGTCGAGGGCCTGGTCGAGGCCGGCGCCAGCAACAATGCCAGCATCGCCTCCGGCTGGGTGCCTTCGCTGCTGTTCGGCATCCCCGGCGACACCATCGCCGCGATCGCGATCGGCGTGCTCTACATGAAGGGCCTCAATCCCGGCCCGACGCTGTTCACCGAGAAGGCGTCGAGCATGTATGCGATCTACCTGATGTTCATCATCGCGAATATCTTGATGATCCCGCTCGGCATCGCGATGATCCGCGTCGCCACCTACATCCTGCTGGCACCGCGCTCGGCGATCATGCCGATCATCATGCTGTGCTGCGCGGTTGGCTCGTTCGCGATCGGCAACAACATGTTCGGCGTCGTCACCGTCGCCGCCTTCGGCGTGATCGGCTATGTCATGGAGACGAACGGCTATCCCGTCGCCGCCATGGTGCTCGGCATCGTCATGGGCACCATGGTGGAGCAGGCCTTCGTCACCTCGCTGATCAAGTCGGACGGCAGCATCTTGCCGTTCTTCGAGCGTCCGGTCGCGGCCATCCTCGCCGCGATGGCGATCGGCGCGCTGCTCTGGCCGGTCATGGTGTGGATCTGGCGCAAGGTGAAACAGCCGCAGACCGCCGCGGCTACGACCCGGTGATATCGAACGGGCGGCCCTCGCCTGCCCCGCCGGTGCAGGCCGAGCAGGCCCGCTATCGCTGGGCCGGGCCCTCGCCCTGTGCTAATGTCCGGCCATGACTGAGGTCGCAGAAATTCCACTCCAGACGATTGTCGGGAAGCTCCGAGAGCTTGCTCCCGCCTTGAGGGCTGCGGGCATCAATCACCTGTCCGTGTTTGGGTCCCGAGCGCGCGGCGACGCGCGCCCCGACAGCGACCTCGATGTTTTGGTAGAGACGACTGCGCATGGGGAAGAGCCACGTTTCGATTACTTCAAGGCTGTGAAACTGATCGAGGATCACATCGGCCTCGAAACTCAAATATCGATGCGAAACTTACTAAAGCCCCGCATGGCGGAACGCATCGCCGACGATTTGGTCGAGGTGTTCTGAATGCGGCCCACCGTCGAGGACCGGTTGCGAGACATTCTCGAAGCCATTGTCGAGATCGAGGCGTTGCTTGCGGGCTATGACTTCGCGCGCTTCACCGCCGACAAGACCAGCCGTATGGCCACTGAACGCTATTTGGAAGTCATTTGCGAGGCCGCACGGCGGTTGCCCGACGAGATGAAGAAAGATGCGTCGAGCATAGATTGGCAAGCAATGGTGAATTTCGGGAATCGTTTGCGCCACGCCTATCATGCAACGGATGTTGGGATTGTATGGGCGATCGTTCAAGATCATCTCTTTCCAATGAAATCTTTCGTCGAAGGGCGCATGCGACCGTCCAGTTGACGTGGACTCGCACGCCCATAAGCAACGATGACCAGTCCCAAATCCACCGACATCAAATCCCTCGCCCGTGACCTTCGCGCCGGCAGTCGTGCGGCCCTCGCCCGGGCGATCACGCTGGTGGAGAGCCGGCGCGCCGACCATCAGGCGCTGGCGCGGGAGCTGGTACAGATGCTGCTGCCGGACACCGGCAAGGCGTTTCGCGTCGGCATCACGGGATCGCCGGGCGTCGGCAAGTCGACCACGATCGATGCGCTGGGTACGTATCTGATCGAGCAGGGCCACAAGGTCGCGGTGCTCGCGGTCGATCCGTCCTCGGCGCGCAGCGGCGGCTCGATCCTCGGTGACAAAACGCGGATGGCGCGGCTGTCAGCTTCCGATGCAGCCTTCATCCGTCCCTCGCCGTCCTCGGGCACGCTCGGCGGTGTCGCGGCGAAGACGCGCGAGGCGATGCTGCTGTGCGAGGCCGCCGGCTTCGGCGTCGTGCTGGTGGAAACGGTCGGCATCGGTCAGTCCGAGACCGCCGTCTGCGACATGACCGACTTCTTCCTTGCCCTGATGCTGCCGGGCGGCGGCGACGAGCTGCAGGGCATCAAAAAGGGCCTGGTCGAGCTCGCCGACATGATCGCGATTAACAAGGCCGACGGCGACAATTTGAAGCGCGCCAAGATCACCGCGGCCGATTATCGCGGCGCGCTGCATATTCTGGCGCCGCGGTCCGAGCATTGGCATCCGCCGGTAGAGACCTATTCGGCGCTGACCGGCGACGGCATCGCAAAGATCTGGCAGAAGGTTCTGGATCACCGCAAGGCGATGAACGCCTCCGGCGATTTCGCCGCGCGGCGGCGCGAGCAGCAGGTGAAGTGGATGTGGTCGATGCTGGAGCAGCGCATGCTGGCGCGGCTGCGCAGCGAGGCCTCGGTGCGGAGCAAGGTCCGAAAGATCGAGGCCGAGGTCGCCGATGGCCATCTTACGCCGGCGCTCGCCGCCGAGCAGATGCTGGAGTTGCTGCAATGAGCGACAAGCTCCGCATTCTCCTCACCGGCTTCGGTCCGTTTCCCGGTGCGCCCCATAATCCGACCCAGCCGCTGGTGGCGCGGCTGGCGCAATTGCGCCGGCCCGCGCTCGACGATGTCGTGCTCTCGAGCCACATCTTCCCGGTCACCTATGCCGCGGTCGACCGGCAATTGCCCGACGTGCTCGCTGCGCAAAAGCCCGACGCGCTGCTGATGTTCGGCCTCGCCGCCCGCACGCCTTACCTGCGCATCGAGACGCGGGCGCGCAACGCCGTCACCATGCTCTGGCCCGACGCCGCCAACACCCACTCGACCAAGCGCGGTATCGCCGGTCATGCCGACGCGATGATGTTCGGCCCGCACACCGCAAGGCTGCTGCGCGCCGCGCGCCTCACCGGCATCGACGCCCGCCCCTCGCGCGACGCCGGCGCCTATCTCTGCAACTACTTAAGCTGGCGCGCGATCGAGCGCGTGAAGGCGGGCGGACCCAGGCTTGCGGCGTTCATCCACATTCCCCTGCTCGCGCGCAGCGGCGGCGTGCGCCGCAAGGGCGCAGCCCGCATCACGCTCGAGGAGCTGGTGGATGCGGGGGAAGCGATGCTGATGGAGATGGTGCAGTTGGCGCGCAAGGCGCGCGCTTCGTAGGGTGGATTAGCGAAGCGTAATCCACCTCATCTCCATCAACGGTTCCACACTCGCGGTGACATGGTGGGTTGCGCCTACGGCTAACCCACTCTACGCACCGTCTTTTGCGTAAACATTTAACCCTACCGCGAACAATCCTCACGGTCCTCGCCCTGCTGCGCTACGAAACCGCTGCGGACACCTCCCGCGTCCGCCGGAGGACGCGTCATGAACCTCAATCGCCGTCATCTCATCGGGGCTTCGACCGCGGGCATTGCCGGTGCGCTGGCCATGCCGGCCGATGCCGCGCGCGCCGCGCCGCTGACGTCGCTGCTCGGCCGCGATGCCACGCAATATGGTGTGCGGCCCGGCAGCAGCGAGGACCAGACCCGCGCGCTGCAGCGTGCCATCGACGATGCCGCGCGGGCGCAATTGCCGCTCGCCTTGCCACCCGGCGTGTACCGGACCGGTCTGTTGCGGCTGCCAAACGGCGCGCAGCTGATTGGCGTGCGCGGCGCGACCAAGCTCGTCTTCACCGGCGGCGCCTCGGCGATCCAGAGCGACGGCTCCGATGCGATCGGCCTCACCGGCATCACCTTCGACGGCGGCGGCATCCCGCTGCCGACACGGCGCGGCCTGATCCACGCCCTCGGCGGGCGCGACGTGCGCATCAGCGAATGCGCTATCACGAGCTCGGGCGGCAGCGGCATCTGGCTCGAGCAGGTCGCGGGCGACATTTCCGGCAATATCCTCACCGACATCGCGGTGACAGCGGTCGTGTCGTTCGACGCCAGGGGCCTCAGCGTCTGCCGCAACACGATTCTCGGCACCAACGACAACGGGATCGAGATCCTGCGCACCGCGATCGGCGATGACGGCACGCTGGTCGCCGACAACCGCATCGAGAACATCAAGGCCGGCCCCGGCGGCTCGGGCCAGTTCGGCAATGCCATTAACGCCTTTCGCGCCAGCAACGTGATCGTGCGCGGCAACCGTATCAGGAATTGCGACTATTCGGCGGTGCGCGGCAACTCGGCTTCGAACATCCACATCAGTGGCAACAGCGTCAGCGACGTGCGCGAGGTCGCGCTCTATTCCGAGTTCGCGTTCGAGGCCGCGGTGATCGCCAACAACATCGTGGACGGCGCGGCCGTCGGCGTCTCGGTCTGCAATTTCAACGAGGGCGGCCGCATCGCGGTGGTCCAGGGCAACATCATCCGCAACCTGATCCCGAAGCGGCCGATCGGCACCGCGCCCGACGATGATGCCGGCGTCGGCATCTACATCGAGGCGGATTCTTCGGTGACCGGCAACGTGATCGAGAACGCACCGTCCTACGGCATCGTCGCCGGCTGGGGCAGATATCTGCGCGACGTCGCGATCACGGGCAACGTGATCCGCAAGGCGCTGGCCGGCGTCGGCGTCTCCGTGCTGCCGGGCGCCGGCACCGCGCTCGTCAACAACAACATGATCTCCGAGACGCCGCGCGGCGCCGTGGTCGGCCTCGATCACGCCCGCGCGGTGACGTCGGATCTATCCGCCGACGGCGCACAACGTTTTGCGCAGCTGGTGGTCGGCGGCAATGCGGTGCGGCGCTAGAAGGCGTTCCGCAGCAGCGGGTACTTCGCTTCCAGGCCGTCGAGGCTGAAAGTGAATTCGACGACGCGCTCGGGGGCGGCGACGATTTCCTCGGCGGGCGGGGCGAACTGCGGCAGGAGCGCCGCCATTGCTGCAGGCGCGGTCTTCGGCGGCTTCGCGGCAGGCACCGGCGGCCTCACTTCCGGCGCGGCGAATGGCCGTGTTGCGGCCGGCTCCGCGAGCGGCGATCTCTCGGCAGGCGCAGTGAACGGTGCCTTCGCAGCGGGTGCCCTCAGCGGCGGCATCTCGGCAGGCGCGGTGAACGACGGCCAAGCTACGGGCATAGCAAGCGGCGCGATCGGGGCTTCGGTGATCTCCGCGAGCACGTCGGGCTTCGGATCGAGCCTCACCGGCATGACGGTCTCGGGAGCGATGTGAACGGCCTTGGGCTGCATCGTTTGCGCCTGCTGCTCGCGCGGCGCCATGCGAGGCATCGTCGCCGGCGACCAACCGAATGCCGGCGTCACGCTCGCAGCCGCCTCGGCGACGTCCGCCCCCGTCGCAAGGGCGCGCCAAGTCTGGACGGCGCGCTTGGCTTCCTGGATGTTTTCGAGGAAGGCGATCTCGGAATGATAGCGGCGCCAGCGGCCGGTCTCAAACATCTCGGAGAGATGTTGCAGGCGCTGCTCGGCGAGAGCGCACCAGCGTGCCGCGATTTGGCGGCTGCCGGCCGCGTCGCGAACGAACTCTTCGCGAGCAAATTCTTGGCGATGTGTCATGAACCAGCCCGTCAGGAGAAAACACGGACGCGGGGGACGCAACGCACACGAATCAATTTAGACGCGACATGAATATTTTGTGGAAAAGTTTTGACTTGTCCAGCAACGACGCGGCATTCGTCGTCAAACACCGTAGTCGTGCGGTGATTTTCCGTGTTTTCGAGTCAAGCTTCGCACAAGCATGACGGAGTTGCGGCGGGACTCGCTCGCGACGGCGACCGAAGCCACGGCGACCTTCAACTGCAAGCTGAACGGATGCGAAGCTTCGAAAAATCGGACGCCAGAATCTTGTCTTGACGCGTTTTCTTCACGCGAACCGGCACCCACTTCGCTCGAAAACGCTCTGAAAAGAAGAGACCCGTCCGGGGGGACAACCGGACGGGTCGAGCCATATGGGCGCTTGGGGTGGATGGGCGCTCGCGCCTGATATGACTGATGGGGAGGGATGACCGCTCCCACATCAGTTGGTCGGGGCAGCGGGCTGAACGTTCAAATGCGCGGTTTGATTTTTTACCCTTTGGCGTGAGCGTAAAGTTGTCGCAGCGACTATCGCGCCGGCGGCCTATCTGCCTGAGAAACCGCGGATTTATCCTCCGCGCTCGACAGCGAGGTTTGCTCGATCGCGCGTGCGCCGGGCTCCTCGCGACGCTTCGGAGCATCTTCACGTTTTGTTGTACCGGGGGCAGCAGCGACCGGCGTCGCGCTGTCGGCAGGAACAGCCATGACGGCGGCAAACGCGTCGGCCTGGCCGTCGCCGAAGAGGTCGTCGCGCCCGGGAGAGCCGAGGTCGCGTGCGGTCTTGACCAGCGTCATGCGCAGCGCTTCCGGCTTGAGTGTGTGGTTGCGCTCGAGCAGCAGCGCCGCGACGCCTGAGACATAGGCGGCCGAGAACGAGGTTCCCGACGTCACCTGGTATTTGCCGTCGGGTGCCGGCAGGAAGATGTCGACGCCGGGGGCCGCGACGGCGATGTAGTTGCCGCGGTTGGAGGCGGAGAACAGCCTGTCCTGCCGATCCGTCGCACTGACCGCAATCACGTTGGGGTTGGCCGCCGGATACAGCGGCGGCGATTTCGCCCCGGCATTGCCGGCGGCGGCGATCAGAATGAGACCACGCGCGGCCGTCGCCGCGATCGCGCGCTCGATCACCGCGTCCTTCGGACCGGCAAAGCTCATGTTGACGATCTGCGCGCCGTGCTCGGCGGCGTAATTCAGGGAACGCAGGATGATATAGGACGAGCTCTCTGCACCGCCATTGGCACCGCCGAAGGCGCGGATGGCGATGATGCGGGCCTCGGGTGCGCTGCCCATCAGACGGGCATGGGCCGCGATCGCCCCGGCGATGCCGGTGCCATGGACGTGCGGCCCTTCGGCACTGCCGAGCGCGTCGAAATTGTCGGCGATGGAATTGGCGAGCTCGGGATGCCGGGCGTCGATGCCGGAATCGATTACCGCGATCGTGACGTTGGCCCCATGCGCCAACGTATGCGCCTGCGGCAGGCGCAGCTTTGCCAGCGCGTATTGCGCAGGATCGCCCTCGGTGGCGGCCGACGATTTCTGGTCCTGGAGCACGTAGCGGAAGTTCGGCTGCAGCGAGCGCACGCTGCCGTCGGCCGCGAATTCGCGCCGCACGGTCTCATAGGGCCGGCCGTCGGCGATGCGGAACAGGCCGAACGTGGCTCCGATCAGCGGGAAATTCTCGGAAGCGAGGCGGGTCAGGCCGTGGCGACGCGCCAGCTCGTCGGCCTCGGCCGTCGACAGCGCGCCGTCGATCTCGGCGACGAATTCGCCTGCGAAGCTGCGCGAGGTCAGCACCACCGGCGTGTTGTTCCCACGCCCTTTGCCGGCGCTCTTCTTGCCGGATTTTCCGGTGCCCTCGCCGCCCGCGTTCGGCTGCGCCAGACATTCGCCGTCGGCACTGCGATAGGCTGCGGTGCAGGCCGGATAGAGATTCGGCGAGTAACGCGCATGGGGCAGCACCGGCGTCGTCGGCCGGATGCGCGACGTCGTGGGAATGCTCGCCATCGTCCGCGGGCCGCGGCCAACGCTCACCGCGCGCGCAGCGATGTTCGGGCTGACCCGCGGGGTGATGTTTGGAGAGACGGTCGGCGTGCGCGAGGGAACGCTGATCGTCGGCGTGCGCATGATCGCCTGCGCCTGCGCAAGCTCCACGCCGAAACAGAAGGCGACCAGAAGCGCAACGCCGACGGATGAAGCGCGGGCCCCAGTGCGCACCCTGCTCTCGGATTTGCCCGTCATTGGCTCGGCGGCGCGCCTAGGGCGCCGCGACGGCGAGGTTGACGAACTTCTCGCGCTGCATCCTGCCGAGCAGCGAAGCGAGTTCGTCCTGGCCCATCGCCTTGTCGAACTGGAGGCGGAACATGCCGCCCTTGGCATCGCCGATGATCGAAGCCTGGTAGCTGTCGAGCAGCGCGGTGATGTCGGCGACGCGCGCCTCAGGGGTGAAGCGCACCAGCGCGCGCGCCGGCGCGGCGGCGCTACCAAGCTCGCGCGTGATCGGTGCGCTGGTCGAGAGCGAAGCGGTTTGGAAGGTCGCCGGCTGGTTCTTCATCAGCACGGCGCCGATGATGCCGGCCTGCAGCACGAGCGCGACGGCACCGAGGCTCGCCGACCACGCCAGCGTGCGCGGCGACAAGCTCGCGAAGAAGGTCGAGATACGCGCCGACAGCGGCAGCGAGCCGCTCGCCCTCGCCGGCTCGGCATCGATCGCGGCGAACAGCTTCTGCATCGCGCGCGCCGACGGAGCGCCCAGGCTCTCGTTCAGATGAATGGTCTCTTCGTACTCGCCGCGGATCGCCGCATATTGCTTCGCCAGGTCCGGATCGCGCGCCAGCGCTTCCTCGACACGGCGCGCATCGCGCGCGTTCAGCGTGCCGGCAGCGTGCCAGGGCAGCAGCAGTTCAATTTCACTGGGCTCTTGCTCCAGCATCTTCTTGCTCAAAGCCATCATGGCCAGCCTCGCTCGACGCCGGCTGCCTTCAGCAGTTCGGCCAGTTTCTTGCGCGCATAGAACAAGCGCGTCTTCACAGTGTTCTCTGGTATCCCGACGATTTCGGCCACCTCTTCCACGGACTTCTCGTGGTAGTAGACGAGATCGACGATTTCCCGATGATCCGGCGAGAGGCCCGTCAGACACTCCCGCAACGCCTCACTGGTATCCTTCTTCTGCACCACCGTTTCCGGATCGTCGGACGTATCCTCGATCGCGTTGGCGGCGTCTTCGTCCAGCTCGAAATCCTTCCTGCGCCGGAGCGCAGACAGGGCCTTGAATCGGGTGATTGCCAGCAGCCAGGTGGAAACGGCAGATCGGCCCTCGAATTTGCCCGCTTGACGCCAGACGTCGAGAAACACCTCGCTGATGAGGTCTTCCGCCGCCTGCTCGTCCCGCACGAGCCTCAGCCCGAACCGGTAAACCCTGACATGGTGCCGCCCGTACAGCACCTGCATGGCGAGCCGGTCACCTTGAGCGATCCTGGCGATCAGGATCTCGTCTGAAGCCGCCTGTGTCGCGCTCAATGGCCGTCTCGCAAGGTTGGTCGGGTCGATGCGGTGGCCGGTTCGATGTGGGGGGCAAAATTGTTGAACCTACCGCAGTCATACGGGGGCTTGTGTGAGCTACCCCACATCCGGGCATTTTTCTTGTCCCACCCGTGGTGGTCAGCGTCGCTCATCCGAATCGGTACCATAATACTGCGATATTCCCTGCGGAATGCCTGCCCGGACATAGGCAGCCCGGCCTCATCCGGTTCCATAGTAGCCCCGCACCACCTTTGTCGCGCCAAGCCTCGCTTCGGCTCGACCGCAGCGCACACGATGCGTGATCATCGGTAAAATTCTCACGCTAGACGATCGCCTTGTTCCCTGCTGCACGGTTCGGATTCGATTTCAAAGGATACCAAACCTAAAGGCTTGCCACGTAGGTTTTTACGCTGACATCCACCATTGGCGGGACCATGGGTACGGCCGCGACGTCCTTTCCGGAGAGGAATGCCGCAGAGGTCGCGGATCTCGTCCTCGCGCCCGAGACGACGGCTCCCGAGGTCAGGGCGCGCCGCGTCTGGCAGCGCCGCCAGATGTATATCGGCCAGGTCGCGAGCTACTCACTGGGCGGCGCGGTCCTGCTGCTCTACGCCTTTGACGGCGCGGTCTCCATGGCCGTTCCGACGCTGTTCTGGCTCGGCGGCCTTCTGATCATCGGGACTTTCACGGTGCTGTCGGAGGCCGGTTTCGGCGACCGTTTCGACGATCATTACCTCACCGTCTATCAGATCTCGGCGCATATGGCGCTGCAACTGGTGTTCCTGCTCGCGGTGCCCACCATCGGGGTCGCGTTCCTTGCCGTATTGTTTCTGATCTTCGCGTTCGGCACGCTGCGGATGACGTCGAGCCAGGCCATGCTCACCTGGGGCCTCGCCACCTGCGGGCTCACCGTGGTGTTCCTGGGGTCGGACCTGCCGATCGGACTGCCGGTCGCGACCCGGCTGCAGCGGACCGCCTCGATGCTCTGCTTCGTGCTGGTGATCGGGCAGTGCGCCTTCCTCGGCCTGTTCGGCGCCACGTTACGCAAGATCCTGTACAATCGCAGCATCGAATTGAAGGCCGCCTATCGACGCATCGAGGAACTGGCCGAGCTCGACGAGCTCACCGGCTCCTACAACCGCCGCTGCATCATGCGGCTTCTCGACACCGAGATCGAAAAGTCGCGGCGGGCATCCACGCCCTTCGCGATCGCGCTGATCGATCTCGACTGGTTCAAGCGCATCAACGACGCTTACGGCCATCCCATTGGCGATGAGGTGCTGCGCACCTTCGCGATCACCATTTTCGCCAACATCCGCCCGGCCGACAGTTTCGGCCGCTACGGCGGCGAGGAGTTTCTGCTGCTGCTGCCGGATACGTCGGGTGACGTCGCGCTCCGCACGCTCGAGCGCCTGCGCGGCATCGTCGCCGATCTCGACTGGGGCGCGTTCTCCCCCAGCATGCGGGTGACCATTTCCGCGGGCGTCGTGACGCTGCGCGACGTCGATACTGCCGACACGTTTCTCGCGCGCGCCGACAGCGCGCTCTATTCCGCCAAGGCGCGAGGGCGCAACTGCATTGCAACGAGCTGACCGATCCATTTTCCTCCGGTGCGACGGAAGCCGCTGCCGGACCGACCGCTCCAGGACAGAGCAATGAGATCCAATTCCGCAAGACCATCCGAAAGCCTGCTCGAGGAATTGCAGGCTGCCCTCTCGCACGGCACCGTCGCGCGCCGGGTGGAGACGCTCCGCCGCGTCACCGATCTCTTCGTGGGCAACGCGGTCGACTATTCCGACGACCATATCCGCGTGTTCGACGACGTGTTCCAGTGCCTGATCGAGCAGATCGAGACGTCGGCCAAGGCGCTGCTCGCCGAGCGGCTCGCGCCGATCGCGGCTGCGCCGCCGCAGATCATCCGCACGCTCGCGCTCGACGAGGTGATCGAAGTCTCCGGCCCCGTGCTGTCGAAGTCGGAGCGGCTGGATGAGGCAACATTGGTCGAGATTGCGCGCACCAGGAGCCAGGCGCATCTCAAGGCGATCTCGCTGCGGCGGGCGCTGTCGGAAGCGCTGACCGACGTGCTGGTGGCGCGGGGCAATGAGGACGTGGTGCAGTCGACGGTCGGCAATCCGGGCGCGCGGTTCTCGGAGGAGTGTCTCGCCGACCTCGTCGTCCGCGCCGAGCGCGACGACGACCTCGCCGGCTGCATCGGCCTGCGGCCCGACCTGCCGCGCCATCACTATCTGAGGCTGGTCGCCAAGGCATCCTCGAGCGTGCGCAGGAAGCTCGCGGCTGCGCATCCCAAGCTCGCGGACGAGGTGTCGAGGGCCGTCGAGGAAGCGGCCCAACGGGTTCGCGCCGTCGCCAGGACGAAACAGACGGAGATGGCTCGCGCGCTGGTGAAGTCGCTGCACGAGGACGGCCGCCTCAACGAGCTCCAGGTCGCCACCTTCGCCGAGCAGGGCAAGTTCGACGAGACGAACGCGGCGCTGGCCGCGCTCGCGGGGATCGCGGTCGAGACGGCGGAGACCATGATGATCGAGAGCCGCACCGAAGGCGTGATGATCCTCGCCAAGGCCGCGGGCATGCAATGGTCGAGCGTGCGCGCCATCATCGCCTTGCGCGAGAAGCTCTCCGGCGGGTCGCAGACCGACATGCTGAAGCTGCGCGACACCTATGAGGCGCTGCGCTCATCGACCGCGCAACAGGTGCTGCGCTTCCACCGCATGCAGTTGCACGCGACGCCGGCGGCATGAAGCCGTGCGCGCTAAAGCGCGATGAGATTTTGAATCGTCATCGCGCTTTAGGTTGTTGGTTGCGCATGATCTTTCCGGAAAACCGCTTCGCACTTTTCCGGATCATGCTTTAATACCGCAACACCCTCGATCCCACCGCCGCGCCGATCGCCGTCACCAGCGCGGTCGCGAGCGTGTACCAGGTCGCGACGAACAGCGGGGAATCGTCGGTGCAGTGCGAGGCATAGAGGGTCGCCGCAAGTCCCGCCGACACCAGCCCTGCGAGCGCTCCGGCGAGCGCGGGACGAGACGGCGCTCCGTGGCGCAGGCCGAACAGCGCCCCCGCAAGCAGCGGCAGCGCCATTGCGGGAATCGCGACCATGCAGACCCTGGAGTTCTTACCCACCAGGCGCATCGTCATCGGCATCGCCGGCGCCATCATCGCCTCGCTGCCAATCGCCACGGCGAGCAGCCCGACGGGAAGCAGCAGCAGCCAGCCCCAGCCGCGCAGCAGGGCTTCGGGACGCGACAAATGAAGGCTGACGATGATGGCGGGGATCGCGAGCGACAACGTCACCGCGAACTTCATGTCGAAGAACGGGTTGCGCATGGCGCTCATGACGTCGGCGCGCACGCCGAAGAACGTCACAAAGATCAGGATCGACAACGGCGCAGCCACCAGCAGCGCCATGCTCAGCACGGCGCCGACGCGGGGCGCGCGGTGCGGATTGTCGGCGGCGAGCGAGCGAATGAGTTGATCGGTGTCCATGATCAATGGTCCCGCAATTTGGCGGTCAGCGCCGCAAGTCCGCGATGCAGCGCGACCCGGACCGCACCCTCGCTCATCGACAACCTTGCCGCCGTATCCTTGATCGAGGCGGCCTCGACCGCGATCGATTGCAGCACGTCACGCTGACGCTGCGGCAGGGTTCCGAGCTGGGCGGCGACCTCGCCGGCTGAAGCGGTGTCCTGCGGCGCCTCGCCCGGCAGCGTCTCGGCGAAATCGTCGATGTTGACGAACACGCGCCTGCCGCGCCGCCGGAGCGCATCGATCAGCTTGTTGCGGCCGATCGCAAACAGCCAGGGCGCGAAGGGGGCTTCGCTGTCCCAGGTATGCCGCTTCAGATGTACCGCCAACAGAATCTCCTGCACGATATCCTCGGCCTGGTCGGGCGGCTGACCCGCCCGCGCCAAGCCACGCCTCGCGGCGGCCCGCAGCACCGGCGCGACTGCCTTCAACAGACGATGATACGCCGCATCATCGCCAGCCATGGCCGACCGCATCAGGCCGGTCCATTCGTCCTCACGTCCGCGCACGCGCGCCCCTCACCATCCAATTCGGCCGCTCTTTCAATTTGTTACGCGGGCGCCAAACATATCACGAACTCGTGATCAAGATCCGGGCCGCGCGACCGATGCGGCCGCAAACATCTGCGACGGCTCTTAACACCGATCGGTGCGTCCTGCATCGGGCGGGCGGCTGCGGGAGGGGTCTGCCGCGTTTTTGCCCGGTGTAGCCCGAAGATTCCCATTTTCTGCCCCGCTGTCGTCACGCCCCGGGGTCTCTGTTCGCTGCCGGGACGGGCGGAATTGGGGAGATCGTCGACATGATGAAAACCAGCGCGCGCGCGGCCCTGATCGTTTTGGCCGGGCTTGTCTTGCTATCCGGGGGCCTCGCACAGGCGGCGCCGAACTCGGCCGCAGGCAACAAATCGGAGAGCGCCGACAAAGGGGCCGATACGGCCAAGCACCGGCGCCAAGACTCGCGCCGCACCGACAGCAGGAAGACGGGGCAGAAATCCGAGGACAAGGCCGACAAGAAGGACACGGCGGCCAAGCCCGACGAAGCCAAGAACGACAAGGCCGACAGTCAGGTCCCGGCCTCGAGCCAGCTGGCTCCGGAGGTCGCCAACGCCAATGCGCAGCTCGCCGCCGACACGCCGACTGCCGCGGCAGCCTCCGCGATGACGAACCGCGCCAACGACAACGTCCAGGCAGCCGCCGATAATACCAGCGCCGAGAGCCCCGAAAGCCAGGTCGTCGCGCCCGATCAACTCAACGACATCGATCGGGCCTTGCAGGAGACCCGGCCGCCGCAGAAGGCGGTGATCGCCGCAACCGAGGCGCAGCCGCGGCCGGCGCCGGTGATGGCCAGCAGCCAGCAGAGCTCGGCCTGGGACCAGAGCTCCCTGATCGGCAAGATCTTCATCGGCGTCGGCACATTGCTGACCCTGGCCTCCGCCGCGCGCATGTTCATGGCCTGATGGCCGGTTCCGCCGGGACGCGACCCCGCGCGCGTCCCGCGTCCGGCCCCCTTGAAGGCATCCGCGCCAGCGGGCACATTGCCCGCTCAATCGAAAGCGTGGGTGGAGCATGAGCACGTTCGAACACATCATCGTCGAGAGCGTCGGCGCGGTCGGCATCGTCAAGCTGAACCGGCCGAAGATGCTCAACGCGCTCTCGTTCGGCGTCTTCCGCGAGATCGCAGCTGCGGTCGACGATCTCGAGGCCGATGACGCCATCGGCTGCATCGTCGTGACCGGCAACGAGAAGGCCTTTGCCGCCGGCGCCGACATCAAGGAGATGCAGCCCAAGGGCTTCATCGACATGTTCTCCGAGGATTTCGCCGCGATCGGGGGCGACCGCATCGCGCGCTGTCGCAAGCCAACCATCGCCGCGGTCGCCGGCTACGCGCTCGGCGGCGGCTGCGAGCTCGCCATGATGTGCGATTTCATCATCGCCGCCGACACCGCGAAGTTCGGCCAGCCCGAGATCACGCTCGGCACCATTCCCGGCATCGGCGGCACCCAGCGGCTGACGCGCGCGATCGGCAAGTCCAAGGCCATGGACCTCTGCCTCACCGGCCGGATGATGGACGCCGCCGAAGCCGAGCGCTCCGGCCTGGTCAGCCGTATCGTACCCGCCGACAAGCTGATGGACGAGGTCATGGCGGCCGCCGAGAAGATCGCCGCGATGTCGCGCCCTGCGGCCGCGATGGCCAAGGAAGCGGTGAACCGCGCCTTCGAGACCACGCTCTCCGAAGGCATGAGCGTCGAACGCAACCTGTTCCATTCGACCTTCGCGCTCGAGGACCGCTCGGAGGGCATGGCGGCGTTCATCGAGAAGCGCAAGCCTGTGAACAAGAACCGGTAGCGCACGAGCCGGTCAGGCCGGTGTAAGGCTCTGGCGCTTTCCCGCGCACAGCCTGTGACGCGCCTGCAACAAGCACGGAATACATGGGAGTTTTGCCCGCGGCAGTTTGCCTGCGGGACCTCGGCTGGCTAAACAGTTAAGAGGCCATCGTCGGCGGGGGCGGACAGCCGGGGTTAAGCGAGATTACATGATTGGGCGTACCGCCAGAGCTGGTCGCGGGGTGACGCGACGTCGATCGAGCGCGGGTCATGCGCTTGCGACATGGACCACGCTGGCGTTCTCGTGCGCCCTTCCCTCCGCGGCATGGGCCGAAGCCCTGCCGGACGCATTGGCAAAAGCCTATCAGACCAATCCGCAGCTCAATGCCGAGCGTGCGCGCCAGCGCGCCACCGATGAGAACGTGCCGCAGGCGCTGGCCGGCTACCGGCCGCAGATCGTGGCGAGCCTCAGCGCCGGCCTGCAATCGGTGCGCAATCTGTTGCCGGACAACACCATCCAGACCGGCAATCTGAAGCCCTGGATCATCGGCGTCACCGTGACGCAGAGCCTGTTCAACGGCTTCCGCACCGCCAACGGCGTGCGGGCCGCCGAGCTCCAGGTGCAGTCGGGCCGCGAAGCGCTCCGCAACGTCGGCCAGGGCGTGCTGCTCGATGCGGTCACCGCCTACACCAATGTTCTCGCCAACCAGTCGCTGGTCGAGGCGCAGCGCTCCAACGTCGCCTTCCTGCGCGAGACGCTCTCCGTCACCCAGCGCAGGCTCAATGCCGGCGACGTCACGCCGACCGACACCGCGCAGGCCGAGGCCCGCCTCAATCGTGGCCTTGCCGATCTCAACGCGGCCGAGGTCGCGCTTGCGGTCAGCCAGGCCACCTATGCGCAGGTGATCGGCAATGCGCCCTCGCAGCTCAGGCCTGCCGAGGCCGTCGACCGCTATCTGCCGAAGAGCCGCGAGGATGCCATGACGATGGCGATCCGCCAGCATCCGGCGGTGATGGCCGCCAGCTTCGACGTCGATGTCGCCTCCACCAACATCCGCATCGCCGAAGGCACGCTGCTGCCGAGCGCGACGATCCAGGGCAGCGCCAGCAAAAGCCGCAACAACGACCCGGCGCTCAGCACCCTCGCCGAGGACCAGGCTTCGATCGTCGCCAATGTCACCGCGCCGATCTACGACGGCGGCCAGGCCGCGGCGCAGACCCGGCAGGCCAAGGAGATCACGGCACAGAGCCGGCTCGTGCTCGACCAGGTGCGCAATCAAGCGCGTACGGCGGCGGTCAGCGCCTGGGTTGCCAACGAAGGCGCCAAGATCACGGTCTCGGCCTCGGAGTCCGAGGTGAAGGCGGCCACCGTCGCGCTGCAGGGCGTGCAGCGCGAGGCCGCCGGCGGCCAGCGCACGACGGTGGACGTCTTGAACTCGCAGGCCGACCTGATCCAGGCCAAGGCCCGCCTGATCGGCGCGCAACGCGACCGCGTGATCGCCTCCTACACGCTGCTCAGCGCCATCGGCCATCTCGACGTCAAGACGCTTAACCTGAACACGCCGGATTATCTGCCCGACGTGCACTACCACCAGGTCCGCGACGCTTGGCACGGCCTGCGCACGCCGTCGGGGCAGTAGCCTCAAATCTCTCTGGTGGAGGCCGATGAAAAGCCGCCGCATCCATCTGATGGGAGCCTCGGGCTGCGGCGTGACCACGATCGGTCGTGCGCTCGCCGGGCAGCTTGCGCTGCCGCATCACGACAGCGACGACTATTTCTGGCTGCCCACCGTGCCGCCCTATCGGACGACCCGCCCGGCCGCCGACCGCCTGCGCCTGATGCGCGAGATGTTCTTGCCGCGTCTCGACTGGGTGCTGAGCGGGTCCGTCACCGGCTGGGGCGAAGAGCTCGTTTCGTACTTCGACCTGGTCGTCTTCGTGAGCGTGCCGCGCGAGATCCGGATGATGCGACTGCGCGCCCGCGAGGCCGCCCATTTCGGCGCTGATGCCGTCGCGCCGGGCGGCTGGCGCCATGGCGAGACCGAAGACTTCGTCGAATGGGCCTCCCATTACGAAGCCGGCGATCGCGAAGGCCGCAGTCTCGCCAAGCACGAAGCGTGGCTCTCGGGCCTGCCCTGCCCGGTCGTGCGCGTGGACGGCTCACGTCCGCTTGCGGAGCTTGTCGAGCAGCTATGCAGCGAAGCGGAGCGGTTGCCCGGTTGATGTGATATTCTCCTCCCACTCGCCGATAAAAAAACAAACCGGGAGAGAAACCGTGCTCAGCCGACGCAGCGTCCTGCTTGCCTCCCTTGCGGCCGGAGTAGCCATGACCAGCAAAGCCCATGCCCGCGCGGCGCAGCCTGCGACGCCGATCAATTTCGATGTGCCGGCGCATGCCTGCGACTGCCACACCCACATTCATGGCGATGTCGAAAAGTTTCCGTTCTTCACGGGCCGCGTCTATACGCCGGAGCCGGCTTCGCCGGAAGAAATGGCGGCGCTGCACAAGGCGCTGCATATCGAGCGCGTGGTGATCGTGACGCCGAGCGTCTACGGCACCGACAATTCCTCCACACTGTTCGGCATGAAGGCGCGCGGCGAGACCGCGCGCGGCGTCGCCGTAATCGACGACAAGACGCCGGAGAGCGCGCTCGATACGATGCACCAGGACGGCTTCCGCGGCATCCGCCTCAATCTGGCGACCGGCGGCGTCAATGACCCCAATATCGGCCGGCCGCGCTTCACCGCCGCCGTCGAGCGCATGAAGGCGCGCGGCTGGCACGTGCAGCTCTACACCACGCTGGCCATGATCTCCGCGATCAAGGACCTCGTCGAGACGGCGCCGGTGCCGGTCGTGTTCGACCATTTCGGCGGCCTTCACGCTTCGCTCGGGCTGGAGCAGCCGGGCTTCTCCGACCTCGTCGCGCTGGTGAAGTCCGGCAAGGCCTATGTGAAGATCTCGGGCGCCTATCGCTCGTCGAAGCTGGCGCCCGACTATCAGGACATGGTGCCCTATGCCCGCGCGCTGATCGCGGCCAATGCGGACCGCATCGTCTGGGGCACCGACTGGCCGCATCCGGATTCGAGCCGCGTCGAGGGCCGCAAGCCCACCGACATCGCGCCGCTCTATCAGATCGACGACGGTCGCCTGCTCAACCAGCTTCCGGTGTGGGCGCCGGATGCCGAGGTGCGCAAGAAGATCCTGGTCGACAATCCGGCGCGGCTCTACGGGTTCTGACGGTCAGCGCGCGCGGCGGGAGAAGAAGGAGATCAGCACCGGCAAGGTCACCAGGATCACGACCGGCGCCAGCATCATGCCGGTGACGACGACAACCGCGAGCGGCTTCTGCACCTGCGAGCCGATGCCTTCGGACAGCGCTGCCGGCAGGAGGCCGACGCCCGCGACCACACAAGTCATCAGCACGGGCCGGAGCTGCAGCTCGCCGGTGCGCACCACCGCGCTCATGCGGTCCATGCCCTCTTCGATCAGCTGGTTGAACTGCGACAGGATGATGATGCCGTCCATCACCGCGATGCCGAACAGCGCGATGAAGCCGATCGCCGCGGAGACGCTGAACGCGGTGCCCGAGATCAAGAGGCCGAGCACGCCGCCGAAGATCGCCATTGGAATCACGCTCATCGCGAGCAGTGTGTCGGTCATCGAGCCGAAATTAAACCAGAGCAGCACGCCGATCAGCGCCAGCGAGATCGGCACCACGATCGAGAGCCGCCGGATCGCGTCCTGGAGGTTGCCGAACTCGCCGACCCATTCCATGTGCGAGCCCGGCGGCAGCTGCACCTGCGCGGCGATCTTGTCCTGCGCCTCGCGGATCGCGCTGCCGAGATCGCGTTCGCGCACCGAGAACTTGATCGGCAGATAACGCTCCTGTTGCTCGCGATAGATGTAGGCCGCACCCGAGACGAGGCTGATGGTCGCGACCTCGCTTAAGGGGATCTGCGTGACGGAGCCGTTCGGCCCGGGCGCGCCGATCCGCAAATTCTGGATCGCCTCGGCGCTGCGGCGGTATTCCGGCGCGAGGCGCACGATGATTGGGAAGTGGCGGTCGCTCCCGGGCTCATAGAGGTCGCCGGCGGTGTCGCCGCCGATCGCGACCTTGATGGTCGCGTTGATGTCGCCCGGTGCAAGGCCGTAGCGCGCCGCCTTGGCGCGGTCGATGTCGATCTGAACGGTCGGCTGGCCCAGCGAGGTGAACACCGCAAGGTCGGTGACGCCCTGCACGGTCGACAGCACCTGCTTGATCTTGTTGGCGGTGTCGGTGAGCGCCTGGAGATCGCTACCGAACAGCTTGATCGAGTTCTCGCCCTTCACGCCGGAGACGGCTTCGGAGACGTTGTCCTGGAGATATTGCGAGAAGTTGAACTCGACGCCGGGGAAGCGATCGTCGAGCTGCTTGAGCAGCTGCGCGGTCAGCTCTTCCTTGTCGCGGGTACCGGGCCACTGGCTCACGGGCTTCAGCGGCGCGAAGAACTCGGCGTTGAAGAAGCCGGCGGCGTCGGTACCGTCGTCGGGACGGCCGTGTTGCGACACGACGGATTCGACCTCGGGCCGGGCGCGGATCACCTTGCGCATCTCGTTGACGTAGCTGTTGCCTTCCTGCAGCGAGATGGTCGGCGGCAGCGTGGCGCGGATCCAGAGGTTGCCCTCCTCCAGCTTCGGCAGGAATTCGAGGCCGAGCAGCCGGGCGAGCGCGACCGTCATCAACACCAGACCGACCGCGGCGCCGAGGACGATGTTGCGGTTGGCGACCGCCCAGTTCAGCACAGGCATGTAGAGCCGGTGCAGGATCAGCATCACCTTCGTCTCGGTCTCCTCGACATGCGCCGGCAGGATGATCGCGGACAGCGCGGGAGTCACGGTGAAGGTGGCAAGCAGGCCACCGGCCAGTGCGTAGGCATAGGTCCGCGCCATCGGTCCGAAGATGTTGCCCTCGACGCCCGAGAGTGTGAACAGCGGCAGGAACGCCGCGATGATGATCGCCGCGGCAAAGAAGATCGATCGGGAGACGTCGGCGGCCGCGCTGAGGATGGCATGGCTCTTCATGCCGAACAGCGTCTCGGGCGACATATGCTCGGATTCCGACATCGGCGTCGTTTGCGTGAGGCGGCGGAAGATCGCCTCCACCATGATCACGGTGGCATCGACAATGAGGCCGAAATCGATCGCGCCGACCGACAGGAGGTTGGCCGATTCCCCGCGCAGCACCAGGATGATGACCGCGAAAAACAGCGCGAACGGGATGGTGGCGCCGACGATCAGCGCGCTGCGGAGATCGCCGAGGAAGATCCACTGCAACAGCACGATCAGCAGGATGCCCACCACCATGTTGTGCAGCACGGTGTGGGTGGTGAGCTCGATCAGGTCGCCGCGGTCGTAGATGCGCTCGATGCGCACGCCAGGCGGCAGGATGCTGGAATTGTTGATGGATTGAACGAGCTCGTGGACACGCTTGATGGTCGGCGAGCTCTGCTCGCCGCGCCGCATCAGGACGATGCCCTGCACGATGTCGTCGGAATCGTCGAGGCCGGCAATGCCGAGACGTGGCTTCTGACCGACGGTGACGGTGGCGACGTCCTTCACCAGCACCGGATTGCCGCCGGTCTGCGCCACCATGGTGTTGGCGAGGTCGTCGATCGAGCGGATCAGGCCGACGCCGCGCACCACCGCCGATTGCTGGCCGATATCAACGGTGTTACCGCCGACATTGACGTTGGAATTGCCGACCGCCTGCAGCAGTTGCGGCAACGTCAACCCGTTAGCGACCAGCTTGTTGAAGTCGACCTGGATCTCGTAGGTCTTGCTCTTGCCGCCCCAGCCGGTGACGTCGATGACTCCCGGCACGGCGCGGAAGCGGCGCTGCAGGATCCAGTCCTGAATGGTCTTGAGGTCGAGCACGCTGTAGTTCGGCGGACCGACGAGGCGATAGCGGAAGATCTCGCCGATCGGGCTGAGCGGGGAGATCTGCGGCTGCACGTTGCCGGGCAGCGGCGCAAGCTGAGCCAGGCGGTTCAAGACCTGCTGCAACGCCTCGTCATAGGTGTAGGCGAAGGAGAACTGGATCTTGACGTCGGAGAGGCCGTAGAGCGAGATGGTACGGATGGTCGTGACGTTCTTCAGACCGGCGACCTGGGTCTCGATCGGGATCGTGATGTAGCGCTCGATCTCTTCCGCCGACAGGCCCGGGCTCTGCGTCACGATGTCGACCATCGGCGGAGTCGGATCGGGATAGGCTTCGATGTTGAGCCGGTTGAACGCGATCAAGCCGCCGATCAGCACGGCGACGAACATGCCGACCATCAGGAAACGCCGGTTGACGGCAAGGGCAACGAGACGATCCATTCAGGTCTTCAATTTTCTTGGGTCGTCGATCAGCTGCCGGACGCCGCGCGGTCGATGAACAAACTGCCTTTGGTGACGATCTGCTCGCCGGGTTTCAGATTGCTGGTGACCTCGACGAGGTTGCCGTTGATGAGACCGATCTTGATCTGGCGCAGCTCGACCGACTTGTCCTCGCGCGCGACCCAGAGGCGGACCTTGTCGGCCTCGTAGATCAGCGCATGCTTCGGCACCGCCGGCGCGGCGCGGTCGCCGGCCGAATAGATCGTGACGTTCGCGAACATTTCCGGCTTGAGCAGCCCGTCCTTGTTGTCGATCGTGGCGCGGACCTGCAGGCGGCGGGTGGCGGGGTCGATCGCGGCAGCAACGTAGTTGATCTTGGCGCTGAACGGACGGCCCGGCAGCGCCATCACATTGACGGTGATGTCCTGCCCGATGCACACCGCGGCCGCATCGCTCTCGCGCACGAAGGCGGTGAGCCAGACCGTGGAGAGGTCGCCGACCACGAAGACCGGATCGCTGGCGCCGGAATTGACGTATTGGCCCGGGCCGATCTTGCGTTGCACGACCGTGCCGGAGATCGGCGAGTAGATCGTGATCTCCCGGTCGATGACGCCCTTTTCCTGGAACGTCTTGGTGGCTTCGTCGGTGAAGCCGAGGATGCGCAGCTTGTTGCGCGCGGCTTCCAGCGCCGCCACCGAGGAGCGCATGTCGTTTTGCGCCTGCACCTGGGCCGCTTCCGCCTGCTGGTAATCCTTGAGCGGAATGGCATGGCCCTCGTAGAGGTCCTTGGCGCGCTTGAACTGGATGTCGGAAAGCTCGAGCGCCGACTTCGCCTTGTTCTGCGAGGTCATCGCCGCGATGAAATCGTTCTGGGCCTGCACGGTGTCGGCGGCCTCGATCGTAAACAGCGGTTGACCTTGCTTCAGCGTCTCGCCGGGCTTGGCGAGCAGCTTGGTGACACGGCCTGCATAGGGCGAGAACACCGGCGTCGAACGATCCTCGTCGACCGCGACCTTACCCTCGGTGACATACTCGGCCCGGAAGCTCCTGGCGGCGACCGGCTCGATCGTCAACGTCGCCCATTCGGACGGTGTCGGCGTGAAGGTCTGCGCATTCCTGCGCGACTGGCTGGAGATCTCGGAGTGCTTCTTTGCCTTCGGGCCCGAAGAGAACAAGCCGTACGCTCCGACACCGGCGCCGGCGAGGGCTAGTAAAACTACGGATGCGATCACCCGTTGTTTTGCAATCACGTGCAATCGCTTGGTAATCTCAACTGCCATGGGGCCCGGTCGTGTCTGCGACGTTCTCGGCAAATGATTGCCTCATCGCTCGCGCTAATAGTGCCGAATTGGGATTTCAAACAACCTAAAAAACGCGTCGGCCCTTTCCGTCTGCGTTAAAATTTTGCGACATGTCAGCTTCATGTCAGCTTCGGCCCGGCCATTGTGCCGGATGACTGCCGAGCGGCATCGCCGGACGGCTCCATTGCGCCGGCGTCTTCGACAGCCGAGCGGAATGCTGCACCGCCTTCAACGTGCCGAAGCCAAATTGCATGTGCTCTATGAACGCAGCATGTACAGCCTCTCCCGTAACATCCGGGGTATTCAATCCGCCCTCGAGCCGGCCGAGATTCCACAGCCAGAATGTCGGCGGGGCTCTGCATGGCTGCTTCTCTCCCCGCTCATTTGCTGTACTTTTCGCGACCGTGTCATGATCGCAGAAAGGATTGCAATGGCCGCCATCGATCCCCTCATCGCAGGTGCCGTGTTCATCGCGACTGCGGCCACCGACGCCGTCTATGTCATGTTCACCTCGGCCGTGATCGCGCGCAAGCGCATCCCGGCGGCGAACTGGAGCGCGGTCTGGTACCTGCTCTCCTCTTACGCCGTGATCAGCTACACCGAGAACGTCTTCTACGTTGCCTTTGCCGCAATCGGCTCCTGGGCCGGCGCCTATGCTTCGTTGACCTTCCTGCACCGCCCGCCCGGCGGCCCGCCGGTGGGAGCGGCGCCGGAGTGAAGTCTCTCTGCGTCATTGCGAGGAGCCCTTGCGACGAAGCAATCCAGGATGCTTCCGCGGATGCATTTCTGGATTGCTTCGCGGAGCCTGTCATCGGGCCGCGCTTTGCGCGGACCCGGTGGCTCGCAATGACGACGTGGAGGCTTCTGGGCGCCTCGCGAAACAGCTACACTCGCAGCACCAACAAAAAGGAGCCAACAATGGATCTCGGTCTCAAAGGCAAGAACGCCGTCGTGCTCGGCGGCACGCGTGGCATCGGGCGGGCGATTGCGGCGACGCTGGCCGGCGAAGGCGCCAATGTCGCGGTGTGCGCGCGAAACGCCGATCAGGTTGCGGCCACCGTCGCGGAGCTGAAGGCGGGCGGCATCCGCGCCACCGGCGGCCCCGTCGACGTCACCGACGGCGCGGCGCTGAAAAGCTGGATCGAGACGGCTGCGCAAGAGCTCGGCGGCATCAACATGCTGTTCTCCAATGCCGGCGCAATGGCGCAAGGGCACGATCCCGCATCCTGGGAGCAGAACTTTCGGCTCGATGTGCTCGGCGCCGTGCACGCCTTCGACGCCGCCCGGCCATTCCTCGAGACAAGCGGCGCCGGCAGCGGCGATGCGGCCTTCGTGATCATCTCGTCGATCTCCGCGGCGCAGGCGGACACGGCCAGCTCCTACGGCCCGATCAAGGCCGCGCTGATCCACATGGCCAAGGGACTGGCGCGGCAATACGCGAAGAAGAAGATCCGCGTGAATGTCGTGTCGCCCGGCACCGTCTATTTCAAAGGCGGCGTCTGGGAGATGATCGAGAAGAACATGCCGGAGCGGTACCAGGACGCGATGAAGCGCAACCCGACCGGCCGCATGGCAACGCCGCAGGACATCGCGAGCGCGGCGGTGTTTCTGGCCAGCCCGGTGTCGGGATTCACGACGGGTTCGAATTTCGTCGTGGACGGCGCGATTTCGAACAGGGTGAATTTTTGAGGGCAGCTTGCCGAGCTCTCTCTCCTCCGTCATGGCCGGGCTTGACCGGCCATCCACGCACTGCTGCGCACTCCGAAAGACGTGGATGCCCGGGTCAAGCCCGGGCATGACGACTGAGAATGAGGCGCAATCATCGCAACAAACGTCGGCAGTAGCCCGCGCTCGCTCAATGAAAATCCCGCGAGGGCGGCAGGATACGGACGTTGCGGGGGTGACGGATTTTTTGCGCGGGCATGTCCGTAAGCGCGCGAGGGTCTTCGTTCAGCGGTTCGACCACGGTGGCGCCTGCGGGCAGCGGATGCTTGCGGCCGAGCGCATCGTTGGCGAGGCCGACCAGATCGTGCGAGCGGTCGATCATGCGCTGGGCGATGAGATGCGTCACCTTTTCGGGGCTGCTCTGGATGTAGCCTTCGACCAGGATGAGGCGCGCGCCCATCACTTCTTTCCGGTACTGCTCCATGATCTTGGGCCAGACCACGACATTGGCGATGCCGGTTTCGTCCTCCAGCGTCATGAACACGACGCCGCTGGCGCTGCCCGGCCGCTGCCGCACCAGGACCACACCGGCGCAGCGGACGCGGCGCCGCTCGTTCTCATGGCTGATCTCCTTGCAGGCCACGATGCGCTCGCGCGTAAACATCTCGCGCAGGAATTCCATCGGATGGCCCTTCAGCGACAGCCGGATGGTCTGGTAGTCCGCGACCACCTGCTCGGCGCGCGGCATCACCGGCAGCGGTTTTGCGCCTTCGTCCGGCTGCTCGCGCGCGGTCGCCGCCTCGAACAGCGGTAGCGGCACGTCGTCGGGCAGCCGCCGCACCTGCCACAGCGCTTCGCGGCGGTCGAGCCCGAGCGAGCGGAACGCATCGGCATCCGCCAAGAGGATCAGCGCGCGCTTGGGCAGACCGGTGTCGCGGGCGAAATCCTCCAGCGAGGTGAAGGGACGGCGGTTTCGCGCGGCGACGATGCGGTCGGCCCAGTCCTGGGCTTTCTCGACACCGTCATTCCGGGGCGACGCGTCAGCGTCGAGCCCGGAATCCATTCCTCCGCCAGGCGTATGCGGCGCGATGGATTCCGGGTTCGCGCTACGCGCGCCCCGGAATGACGACTGAGAGCGCTTCAGGCGCTCCTCATCCTCGTCCAGCCAGTGGAATCCATCGATCTGGCGAAAGCCGAGGCGCACGGCGCAATACTGACCGCTCCCCTCCTCCAGCGTGTTCTGTGCAAAGCTGTAGGACACGTCGATGTCGCGCACCTCGACGCCGTTCTTGCGGGCGTCGCTGACGATCTGCGCCGGCGCATAAAAGCCCATCGGCTGCGAATTCAACAGACCGCAGCAGAAGGCGTCGGGATGATAGTGCTTCAGCCACGACGAAATGTAGACCAGCTGTGCAAAGCTCGCGGCATGGCTCTCCGGAAAGCCGTAGGATCCAAATCCCTTGATCTGGTCAAAGCAGCTTTTGGCGAAGTTGGGATCGTAGCCGCGCGCCACCATGTTGCCGATCAGCTTCTCCTCATATTGGCCGATGGTGCCGACATTGCGGAAGGTCGCCATCGAGCGGCGCAGGCCGTTGGCTTCCTCGGAGGTGAAATGCGCGGCCTCGATCGCAATGCGCATCGCCTGCTCCTGGAACAGCGGGACACCGAGCGTCTTGTGCAGCACCTTGTAGAGTTCGTCCTTGTCGCCATGCTCCGGCGACGGAGACGGATAGCTCACCTTTTCCAGCCCGTTCCGCCGCCGCAAATAAGGATGCACCATGTCGCCCTGGATCGGCCCGGGGCGCACGATCGCGACCTCGATGACGAGATCGTAGAAGGTGCGCGGCTTCAGCCGCGGCAGCATGTTCATCTGGGCGCGGCTCTCGACCTGGAACACGCCGAGCGATTCCCCGCGGCACAGCATGTCGTAAACCCTGGGGTCGTCCTGCGGGACGCTCGCCAGCATAAAACGCTCGCCCTTGTGCTGGTCGATCAGATCGAAACATTTCCTGATGCAGGTCAGCATGCCCAGCGCCAGCACGTCGACCTTCATCATGCTCAGTGCATCGACGTCATCTTTGTCCCATTCGATGAAGGTGCGGTCGTCCATCGCGGCATTGCCGATCGGCACATAGGTGTCGAGCCGGTCCTGGGTCAGCACATAGCCGCCGACATGCTGGGACAGATGGCGCGGGAATTCGATCAACTCGGTCGCAAGCTCGATCGCGAGGTTGATCATGGGATTGTTCGGATCGAGCCCGGCCTGCCGGACCTGCATGTCGTTGAGGCCCTTGCCCCAGCTGCCCCAAACGGTGTCGGCGAGCGCGGCAGTGACGTCCTCGGTCAGGCCGAGCGCCTTGCCGACGTCGCGGATGGCGCTGCGCGGGCGGTAGTGGATGACGGTGGCGATGATCGCGGCGCGGTGGCGGCCGTAGCGGCGATAGACATATTGCATCACCTCCTCACGGCGCGAATGCTCGAAATCGACGTCGATATCGGGCGGCTCCAGCCGCTCCTTGGAGATGAAGCGCTCGAACAAGAGGTCCACCTTGGTCGGATCGACCGAGGTGATGCCGAGCACGTAGCACACGGCCGAATTCGCCGCCGAGCCGCGCCCTTGGCACAAAATGTTCTGGCTGCGCGCGTAGTGGACGATGTCATGCACGGTGAGGAAGTAATGCGCGTATTTCAGCTCGGCGATCAGCGCGAGCTCCTTGTTCAAGGTGGCGCGCAGCTTGTCGCCGATCTTGCCGCCGAAATATTTGTCGACGCCCGCCCAGGTCAGATCCTCCAGATGCCCTTGCGCGGTCTTGCCCGGCGGTACCGGCTCGTCGGGATATTGATACTTGAGCTGATCGAGCGAGAACTCGATTGCGTCCGCAAAGCGCATGGTCTGCGCAATCGCCTCGGGAAAATCGCGGAACAGCCGCGCCATTTCGCGCGGCGTCTTCAGGAAGCGCTCGGCATTGGCCTCTAACTTCCGCCCAATCGCCTCGATCGTGGTCTTTTCCCGAATGCAGGTCAGCACGTCCTGGAGCGGACGGCGGCCGGGATCGTGATACAGCACCTCGTTGGTCGCGAGCAGCGGCACCTTGGCCTTTGCGGCGAGATCATCGAGCCGCAAGAGGCGACGCTTGTCGTCGCCGCGATAGAGCAGGCTCGCCGCCAGCCACACGCCCTCGGCACGGCTCGCCTTCAGCTTTGCGAGGACATCCAGCGCCCGCGCCAGCTCGAAACGATGCGGCAGCGTCAACACCAGGAGCTGGCCTTCCGAGAATTCCAGGAGATCGTCAAGCCTGAGATGACACTCGCCCTTTTCGATCCGCGTGATGTCATCGCCACGCTTGCCCCTTGTCAGGAGCTGGCACAGCCGGCCATAGGCCGCGCGATCGCGTGGATAGACCAGGATGTCGGGCGTGCCGTCGATGAAGACGATGCGAGCGCCGATCAACAGTTTCGGCTTGTGCAGCACCTCGTCATTGTCGAGCTCCTGATAGGCGCGCACCACGCCGGCAAGCGTGTTGTGGTCGGCAATGCCGATCGCGGGAATCCCGAGCTTGCTCGCCTGATGCACATAGGCGCGCGGATCCGAGCCGCCGCGCAGGAAGGAGAAATTGGTGGTGATGCCGATCTCGGCATAGCTAAGCGTATTCATGCGAAGAGACCGTGCACATACCAGCCGGGAGACGCAGGCTTGCCGTCACCGTCGAACACCTCGCCTTCATAGAGACCGTCGCGAAAGATCCAGAAGCGCAGGCCTTCGGCATCCTCGATGCGGAAATAATCCCGCGTCAGCTGCTTGCCGTCCTGCCGCCACCATTCCATCGCGATGCGCTCGGGCCCCTCTACCCGCACCACCGCATGCAGCGCGCGCCGCCAGGTGAATTGATGCGGCGGACCGTCTGGCACGGTCGCGAACGGCACCTTGATCGGCTCCGGCTTGTCGAACAGCCGCAAGGGACGCAGCGGCGGCTCGCTCGCGACGCGCGCCGGCCATTCGGCCTGCATGGCAGCAGCGAGATGATGCTGCGCCGATGCGGCCAGCACCGCGCTTTCGGGGATGTGGGTATCCTGCGGCAGGTGCACGACGACACGCCTGCCGCCGATCCGCGCGGCGATGCGGTCGATCAGCGCCGCGAGTTCGTCATTGTCGTGGACATGGGCATCGAGATCGCGCTGCTCCTGCACCACGATCTCGGTGCGGCTCGCCGACAATCGCACCATGTCGAAGCCGAAACCGGGATCGAGGGGATCGGCGAGGGCATCGAGCCGCTCGCGGAACAAGCGGTCGACCACGGCGCTTCGCGTCACCGGACGCCCGGTCTCGACCGTGATCGTGCGCACCACGCCGTCGGTGCGGAAGAACGCGGCTTCAAGCCGCCGCGCGCCTTTGCCCTGCTTCTCCATGGACGCGATCAACGTGTCGGCGAGCCGCGACAGCGTCATCGCGATCATGGTGTCGGTTGCGATCGGCTCGGCAAAGCGCTTCTCGACGATGTAATCGGGCAGCGGTTTGCGCGGGCTGATCGGCGCATCACCCTGCCCCAGCGCATGGGCGAGCAGCGTGGAGAAGCGCGCGCCGAACCGCGCCGTGATCTCGGAGGCGCTGCGCGAGGCGACGTCGCCGATGGTCTTCAGCCCGGCACGGCGCAGGCCGGTGGTGATGGCTTCACCCGCACCGAGCGCGGAGACTGGAAACGACCTGATCGCCTCCGCCTCGCCGCCATCGGCCACGATGGTGCCGGATACCTGCCGCGTCAGCGTGCGGGCGCAGACCGAGGTGCCCGCGATCGCCGCGCTGACGGCAAAGCCTTGCCGGTCGAGCGCCCGGACCAATGTCCGCAACAGCGCGGCCTCGCCGCCGAACAGATGCGCGCAACCGGTGATGTCCAGGAACAGCCCGTGCGGTGGATCGAGCGCCACCAGCGGCGTGAAGCGGTCGCACCAATCGGCGATGTCGCTGAGCGTCTTCGTATCGGCCACGGTATCGGCGTCGAACACACGCAAATCCGGGCACATCGCCCGCGCATTGGCCAGCGGTTGGCCGATATACAGGCCGAGGCGCTCGGCGGCCTCGTCCAGCGCATGGATCACCAGCGCATTGTTGTCCTTGATGACGACAATGCTCGGCTCATGGTTGGTTTTACCCAGCCCGGCGCTGCCAAGGAACCGCTGGATCCTGTCGATGGGCAGGCGCGGCAGCCACAGGCTGAGGATACGTCGACGGTTCACTGAACTGGCACTCATCACAATTCCATTCCATGATCCACCGGCCGCAGGGGCCATGACGATTGCGCAAGAGCTCGGCATCGAACACCGGCGCGCCCCAGGCACTCCACACCGAGCCCGGCGGCGAAGGCGCCGCACGCAGCATCCATCGTGTCTCCGCGGTCGAGGGCAGCGGCTGCGCGGCCATCCGCAGCAAGAGGCCGGTCACGCCCGAGCCTTGCGCGGCCAGCGTCAGCTTGCGGCTCGCCACCAGATCGAACTGCCTGGTCTCGCCCCAGAGCTCGAGCACGACGGCGCCCAGCGCATCGCAGGCGAGCGCGTCGGCCGAGGTGCGTAGCGCGCTCTCGACATCGGCGGCGCGCACCATCACCACACAGCGCGGATCGAGGCCGAGCTCGGATAGCCCGCTCATCGACAGCGCGCCGGTTTCGAGCTCCGAAAAATCCTGCCGCACCCACAATAGCGGCCGGCGTGCGCTCACGCGTCCCGCAAGGCCCATGACAAACCCCGTCGCGGCCGCGCCCTGTCGCCCCTCGCAAAACACCTCGTGGATCGCCGCGCGCGCGAGCCCGCCCTTCAGCGCGGCGTCGGCCGCGCCATGGCCGAGTACGATGCGATCGCGCGGATGCACGACTTCCGCCGTCTCGATGCGCTCGATCTGGCCGCGCAGGATCGCAAGCGCGCTCATACGTGCGCCGCTCATGCTCGCCGCTCCTCAGAGGTGATTGCCGATGGCTCTCAAAAAGAGAACCAGCGGCTGGCTCATTTGTTCATGATATGTTCTAATATAAAGCTAACGGCGCCGGCAGAGTCAATCGAATTGGCGCATCCAAAGATTCATGAGCGGAATCAAAGAGATTCAAACATGGACGTACAACGCAAGCTGGAGATTCTGGCGGATGCCGCCAAATACGACGCATCCTGCGCCTCCAGCGGTACCGAGAAGCGGGATTCCAGCGACGGCAAGGGCATGGGCTCGACCGCGCCGGGCATGGGCATCTGCCATTCCTACGCGCCGGACGGACGCTGCATCTCCCTGCTCAAGGTGCTGCTGACCAACGCCTGCAATTACGATTGCCTTTATTGCGTCAACCGCGCCTCCTCGAATGTCCCACGCGCCCGCTTCACCATCGACGAATTGGTCAGGCTCACGCTCGACTTCTACCGGCGCAATTACATCGAGGGCCTGTTTCTCTCCTCCGGCATCATCCGCAGCCCTGATTACACGATGGAGCAAGTGGTGAGCGTCGCGCGAAAACTGCGCGAGGAGCATCATTTCCGCGGCTACATCCATCTGAAGACCATTCCCGAGGCCGACGACGCGCTGATCGCCGAGGCCGGCAAATATGCCGACCGCCTTTCGATCAACATCGAGATGCCTGAGGAGACGAGCCTGCAGCAATTCGCGCCGGAGAAGGACGTGCGCGCGATCCGCCGCACCATGGGCCGGCTGCGGCTGAAGCTGGACGAGGCCGAGGAGAGCCGCAGCGCCAAGACGAAGGCCAAACCGCAGCGCTTCGCGCCCGCCGGACAAAGCACGCAGATGATCGTCGGCGCAGATAGCGCCTCCGATCACACCATTCTCCACACCAGCGCCAATCTCTACGGCGCCTACCGGCTGCGGCGCGTCTATTACTCCGCCTTCAGCCCGATCCCCGATGCCAGCCGCGCGCTGCCCCTGCGCGCGCCGCCGCTGCTGCGCGAGCACCGGCTCTACCAGGCCGACTGGCTGATGCGGTTCTACGGCTTCGATGTCGGCGAGATCGTCGACGACAGCGCGATGCTGCCGCTCGACATCGATCCCAAGCTGGCCTGGGCGCTGCGCCACCGCGACCGCTTCCCGCTCGACGTCAACCGCGCCAGCCGCGAGGAGCTGCTGCGCGTTCCGGGCTTCGGCACCAGGACGGTCGAACGCATCCTCGCGACGCGGCGCACCACCACGATCCGCCTCGCCGATCTCGCGCGGCTGCATGTGCCCCGCAACAAGGCGCTGCCGTTCATCGTCCTCAGCGATCACCGTCCCTCACCGCATCGTCTCGATGCCGCCGGGTTGATCGAACGGTTCAAGCCGAAAGCAACGCAACTGGGATTTGGCTTCTGATGCAGTACATCATGCTCGACACCGAAACCGATTTCGACGGCTGGCGCAAAGCCGCGCGCAGCCTCGTGCTCCATCACGTGCCGCCCGGCGCGGTCACCTGGACCGTGCAGGGCCACGAAGCCGAGCTGTTCGCACCGTCCTCGCCGTCTCCAATCCTCGAGGTGAACGACGGCACGTTCACCGTCTCGGCAAAATTCGTCGAGCTTGCCAAGGCGGCGATCCTGCATCGCGACGGCGAGCGCTTTGCGATCCTGTATCGCCTGCTGTTCCGGCTGAAGGACAATCACGATCTCATTGAGGTCGCGACCGACCCCGATGTCGCGCTTGTCACGGCCATGGCGAAAGCGGTCTATCGCGACGAGCACAAGATGCATGCCTTCGTGCGCTTCCGCGAGATCGGCCGGGAACGCCAGGCGCACTACGTCGCCTGGTTCGAGCCGGAGCATCACGTCGTCGAGCTCGCCGCGCCGTTCTTCGCCAAGCGCTTTGCCGACATGCCCTGGTCGATCCTGACGCCGGACCTCTGCGCGCATTGGGACGGCCATGCGCTCTCGTTCACGCCGGGCGTCAGCAAGAGCGAGGCGCCGGGCGAAGACCGGCTGGAGGAAACCTGGCGGCGCTACTATGCCAGCATCTTCAATCCGGCCCGGCTCAAGGTGAAGGCGATGCAGGCCGAGATGCCGAAGAAATATTGGAGGAACCTGCCCGAGGCTTCGATCATTAAGCCCTTGATCGAGGACGCCGAGCGCATGACCGGCGCCATGATCGCCAATGCCGCAACCGATACGCACAAGCCTCAGAAGCGGCCGGAGGCTCCGATGAAACGCAAGTCAGCTGCCGACGATCTCGAAACGCTCCGCGAGGAGGCCGCGCATTGCCGCGCCTGCCATCTCTACAAGGACGCGACACAGACCGTGTTCGGCGAAGGGCCGAAGAATGCCAACATCATGCTGGTCGGCGAGCAGCCCGGCGACAAGGAAGACCTCGCCGGCCATCCCTTCGTCGGCCCGGCCGGGCAAATGCTCGATCGCGCACTGGAGGAGGCCGGCGTCGACCGCAAGAAGGTCTATGTCACCAACGCGGTGAAGCACTTCAAATTCGTGCCGCGCGGAAAGATCCGCCTGCACCAGAAGCCGAACACACCTGAGATCCGGGCGTGCCGGCAATGGTATGAGCGGGAAGTATCGGCGATCCAGCCCGATCTCATCGTGGCAATGGGCGCCACTGCCGCGCAGAGCGTGTTCGGCAAGATCACCCCCATCGGCAAGAACCGCGGCCGGCTGATCGAGCTTCCCGAAGGCCGCAAGGCGCTGGTGACCGTGCACCCGTCCTATTTGCTGCGACTGCCTGATCCCGAAGCCAAGGTTCTGGAATATCGGCGCTTCGTCGAAGATCTGAAGATCGCCGCCGGCCTGCAGAAGAAGGCCGCACGGGCTGCGTGAATACAGTGGGAAATGGCTTCACGCCGTTGTCGACGATCCGATTTCTCAAATAGACAAGGACCCGTGGAATGCACGGGCCCTTCATCTGTGCTTCGGACCCGGTCCTACGACGCCGCGAGCTGCTCCTCGACCAGCTTCACCCAATAGGACGTGCCGTAGACGATCGCCTCGTCGTTGAAATTGTAGGCGGGATGATGCAGGCCGGCGCTGTCGCCGTTGCCGCAGAAGATGAAGGCGCCGGGCCGCGCTTCCAGCATGTAGGCGAAATCCTCGCCGCCCATCAGCGGCGCCATCTCGTGGACATGGGCCTCGCCCGCGACCTGCGTGGCGATGCGCCGTGCCACCTCGGTCTCCGCCGCATGATTGTTCACGACCGGATAATTGCGCTTGTAGTGCAGGTCGATCTTGGCGCCCGTGATCTGCGCCATGCCCGCCACGACTTCATGCACGCGCTTCTCGACCAGCTTGCGCACCTCCGGCGACAGCGTGCGGATGGTGCCTCTCAGGGTCGCAGTCTGCGGAATGACATTGCGGGCGTTGCCGGCGTGGAATTCGCAAATCGATACGACCGCCGATTCCAGGGGATCGACGCTGCGCGAGACGATCGACTGCAGGGCCGTGATCACCTGCGCGCCGACCAGCACGGAATCGATGCATTTGTGCGGACGCGCGGCGTGGCCGCCGACGCCCTCGATCATGATGTCGACCTCGTCGGTCGCCGCCATGATGGGGCCTGGCCTGATCGCGAACGAGCCGACCGGGATGCCCGGGCCGTTGTGCATGCCATAGACCTGTTCGATGCCGAACCGCTCCATCAGGCCGTCCTTGACCATGGCCGCGCCGCCGGCGCCACCCTCCTCGGCGGGCTGGAAGATCACCACGGCATCGCCCGCGAAATTGCGCGTCTCGGCGAGATAGCGGGCCGCGCCGAGCAGCATCGCGGTGTGGCCGTCATGGCCGCAGGCGTGCATCTTGCCGGGGATCTTGGAGGCGTAAGGCAGATTGGTCTGCTCCTCGACCGGCAGCGCGTCCATGTCGGCACGCATGCCGATCACCTTGAGCCCCTCGCCGGTCGGCTTGTTGCCCTTGATAACGCCGACGACGCCGGTCTGGCCGAGACCGGTCACGACTTCGTCGCAGCCGAACTCCCGCAACCGGTCAGCAACGAATGCTGCGGTGCGGTGGACATCGTACAACAGCTCGGGGTGCTGATGGATGTCCCGCCGCCAGGCCTGGATATCGGGTTGAAGGTCGGCGACGCGGTTCACGATGGGCATGGAAGGTCTCGAACTGTTGGAAATGCAGGTCTGTCTACCATGCAAGCGTCGGTCCACCCAACCGCCGGCAATCGGGGTCTAGCCCTGTTCACCCGGCATGGCCGGGCTTGTCCCGGTCGGCTGCGTCTGCCTATTAACGGAAAGCAAAGAGACCATCCGGGTGGAAGCAGAATGCCGAGGCGACTTGAAGGTGAGTTTGACTACATTGTCGTCGGAGCCGGCACCGCGGGCTGCATCGTCGCCAACCGGCTGTCGGCTGTCCCAGGCAACCGCGTTCTCATCCTTGAAGCTGGTGGCGACGACAACTGGATCTGGTTCCATATCCCGGTCGGCTATCTCTTCGCGATCGGCAATCCGCGTTCGGACTGGATGTTCAAGACCGAGGCCGAGCCCGGCCTGAACGGCCGCTCGCTGGCCTATCCGCGCGGCAAGGTGATCGGCGGCTGCTCGGCGATCAACGCCATGATCTCGATGCGCGGACAGGCTGCCGACTACGATCATTGGCGCCAGCTTGGCCTGACCGGCTGGGGCTATGACGACGTGCTGCCGTTGTTCAAGCGCCTCGAGGACCACTTCCTCGGCGCCAGCGAGCATCACGGCGCCGGCGGTGGCTGGCGTATCGAAGCGCCGCGGCTGTCATGGGCCATTCTCGACGCGGTCGGTGACGCCGCCGAGGAGATGGGCATCAAGCGCATCCCGGATTTCAACACCGGCGACAACGAAGGCACCAGCTATTTCCACGTCAACCAGAAGCGCGGCCGGCGCTGGTCCTCGGCGCGCGGCTTCCTCAAGCCGGCCTTGAGGCGCCCCAATCTGCGGCTCGAGAAGCACGTGCTGGTCGACCGCCTCATCATCGAGCAGGGCCGCGCCGTCGGCGTGCGCTTCATCCAGAACGGCGAGATCATCGAGGCGCGCGCAAAGCGCGAGGTGGTGCTCTCGGCAGGCTCGATCGGCTCGGTGCAGGTGCTGCATCGCTCCGGCATTGGACCGGCCGACTGGCTGTCGCCGCTCGGCATCGACATCGTCATGGACAAGCCCGGCGTCGGGCGCAATCTGCAGGATCACCTGCAACAGCGCGCGATCTACAAGGTCGAGGGCGTGCGCACGCTGAACGAGACCTATTACAATCTGTTGCGCCGCGGCCTGATGGGGCTCGACTACGCTGTCCGCCGCCGCGGCCCGCTCACCATGGCGCCGTCGCAGCTCGGCATCTTCACGCGCTCCGATGCGACGCGCGCCCGCGCCAACATCCAATTCCACGTGCAGCCGCTCTCGCTCGACAAGTTCGGCGATCCCCTGCACCGTTTCCCTGCGATCACGGTGAGCGCGTGCAATCTGCAACCGACCTCGCGCGGCACTGTGCGGTTGCGCGCGACAACGCCTGACGAGAAGCCGATCATCGCGCCAAATTACCTGTCGACCGACGACGACCGCCAGGTCGCCGCCGACGCCATTCGCACCACGCGGCGCCTGATGCAGCAGAAAGCGCTGGCCAAATATCGCCCCAGCGAATATCTGCCCGGCCCCTCCGTCGGCGACGACGATGCCTCCCTCGCAAAAGCCGCCGGCGACATCGGCACCACCATCTTCCATCCCGTCGGCACCGCGAAGATGGGCACGGCGAACGATCCAATGGCGGTGGTGGACGAGCGGTTGCGATTCTACGGCCTCGACGGCCTGCGCATCGTCGATGCCTCGATCATGCCGACGATCACCTCGGGCAACACCAACACGCCGACCGCGATGATCGCTGAGAAGGGCGCCACGATGATTCTGGAGGATGCGAAGTAGCATCCCATCGCTCATGATCGATCCGCACCGTTTCTCAATCGGTCCCGCCGACGCAGAGATCGCCATGCTGCAATGGGGCGACAGCGGCAAGCCGCCTGCCCTGCTCGTACACGGCACCGGCTTCGTCGCCGACGTCTGGCACGAGGTCGCGCGCGAGCTCGCATCGACCTACACCGTCTATGCCCTCGACCGACGCGGTCATGGCGCAAGCCACAAACCCGGCGCCTATCACTTCCTTGATTACGCCGACGACATCTGCCGGGTGGTCGATACGCTCGATCTCCGCGACATCTACGGGATCGGCCACAGCGCGGGTGCGACCGATCTCCTTCTCGCGGCGAAACTCCTGCCCGGTCGCTTCGCACGCCTGTTCGTGATGGAGCCGACCGTCATGGACCCGCGCGCGGCGCGCTCCGGAGGATTGAGCGAAGAATCGCTCGCCCGCGTGCAGGGCACGCTACGCCGACGCGCCGAGTTCGACAGTCCCGACGCAGTGTTCGAACGTTACCGCGCAGCACCGGCGTTTGCGGATTGGACCGAAACCTCGCTACGGACGTATGTGCGCCACGGCTTCGCGCCCCTGGATGACGGCCGCGTCCGGCTCTGCTGCACGCCCAAAATCGAAGCCGCGATCTTGCTTCCCATCTACGAGGCGATGGAGCAGGTCTACATTGGGGATGCCCGCGGCAATCCGTTCGCGATGCTCAGCGAGATCGACTGCCCGGTGCGCGTCACGACAGCGGCGAAGTCGGGTCCAATCTACAAGGAGATGGCGCGACGCGCTGTGTCGCTGATCCCGGGTGTGACCACACGGGTTTTCGAGAATGCCGGCCACTGCGTCGCGCAGGAAGTGCCGGAGCACGTGGTGGAAGCCGTGCGCGAGTTTGCCAAATAAGGTTCGGCCGCGGACCGAGGCGGCCTGAGCGAACGTCTCTAAGCCGACCTGCGCACCGCGTTGTCCACCAGCGTCTTGCCGAGCGACCAGATCGCACCGGGGACCTTGTGGCTGCCGGCGATGACGTCGTCGAAGGCGCGCTCGATCCAGGCGCAGTCTTCCTCGGTGATCGTGAGCGGCGGCAAGAGCTTGATGGTGTGGCTGCCGTGGCCGGCGACTTGCGTGAGGATCTTGTGATCCTTGAACAGCGGCACGGTGATGAGCTGGCAGAACAAGCCCTTGTTGGCGGTCTCCAGCACGTTCCAGGAGGCCCGCAGGCGCAGCGACTTCGGGGGGCCGAATTCGATACCGATCATCAAGCCCTTGCCGCGGACTTCCTTGAGCAGCTCGTAGCCTGGCACCATGCGCGTCAGCGCGAGGCGCAGCTCGGCGCCGCGCTTGGCGGCCGCATCGATCAGCTTCTCCGATTCCATGACGTCGAGCGTGGCTATGCCCGCGGCCATCGCGAGGTCGTTCTTGGAGAAGGTGGAGCCGTGCACCACCGCGCGGTCCATCTGGTTGAAGATCTTGTCGAAGATGCTCTTGCGCGTCAGCACGGCGCCGACCGGCACGTGGCCGCCCGACAGCGACTTCGATAGCAGCACCATGTCGGGCTCGACGTTCCAGTGCTCGACCGCGAGGAAGCGGCCGGTGCGGCCCATGCCGGTCTGGATCTCGTCGGCGACGAACAGCGTGCCGTATTTCTTGCAGAGCGCGGCCGCGCCGGGCAGGAACTCGTCGGTGGGCATGTTGACGCCCTTGCCTTGGATCGGCTCGACCACGAAGGCTGCGACCTCGCGCGAGGCCAGCGCCTTTTCCAGCGCCGCCAGGTCGTTGAACGGGATCGCGGTGCAGCCCGGCAGCAGCGGCTCGAAGCCGGTGCGGAAATTGGCATCGCCGGTCAGCGACAGCGCGCCGTAGGTCAGTCCGTGATAGCCGTGCGCGCAATAGACGATGCCGGGACGCCCCGTCGCGCCGCGCGCGAACTTGATCGCGGCCTCGACGCATTCGGCGCCGGAATTGGCGAAGAACGCCTTGTCGAGATAGGGAACGTATTTCAGGAGGCGCTCAGCCAGCACACCTGCGAGCGTCGAGACGTCGAATTGGACGAGGTTGGGCAGGTCGGCATCGAGCACGCTCTTGAGCGCCTCGCGCATGACCGGATGATTGCGCCCGATCGCAAACACGCCGAAGCCGGACAACAGGTCGAGATAGCGCGCGCCCTCACGGTCGTAGAGATACTGCCCATGCCCCTTCTGAAAGCCGACATCGTAGCCGATGGTCTTGAGAACCCGGACGAACTGCTCGTTCAGATACCGGTTATGCAGGGTGCTGCGCTGGGCCTGACGGTCCGCGAATAGCTGAGACATGTCTGGATTTGGGCTGTGCATCCGCTACATACTTCGGTTGAGGGCCGTCTCGTCAACTGAAAACGGACCGTTACTGAAAACGGTCTGTGCGGCCTTTTGCCCTTTTTCGGACCATCTTCGCAAGCACAGCTTTAGACCATGTTGCACTGCCAAGGAACACACATGCGTTTGGCCCTTTACACCGGACTAATACTGGCTGGCGGTTACGCCGGCCTGACGCCCGCGCTCGCCGCGGATCCGACCGGCGACTGGCGGGTCGCCGACGGCGTTGCCAACATTCGCGTCGCCCAATGCTATGGCAGCATGTGGGGCGCGGTTTCCTGGGAAAAACAGCCCGGCGGACGCGACGAGAACAATCCGGACGCCTCGAAAAAGAACAGGCCGACGCTCGGCATGGCAACCCTGATCGACATGAAGAAGAAGCCCGGCGTCGATCAGTGGGAAGGACAGGTCTACAACGCCAAGGACGGCCAGCTCTACAGCGCGACCATCACGCCGGCCGGTCCCGACCAGCTCGAGATCAAGGGCTGCGTCATGGGCTTCCTCTGCGGCGGCGAAACCTGGACCCGGGTCGGCCCGCCGATCCCTTCGAGCCCTGCCAACGCAATGGCCAAGGGCGCAGCGAAATCCAGCGGCACTGCGCCGAAGCCCCAAGGGGGGCAAGCGGGGCAAGGGGCCCAAGCAGCCCAAGCCGGGAGCGGCACCACCACGCCTGCGCCCGCAGCTCCCAAGGCCGCCGGCGCAGCCAAGCCCGGTCAGAAGGGCGCCGCCGACCCGGTCGGCGACATCTGCCTACTCGCTGAGATTGCGGGGTTTGCCCATTAGGGCCGGCTGGAACAGCAGCACGGCGGCGAGCGTCGTCACCAGCGACAGTGCCAGCAGCTTGCCCATGCTGGACGTGCCGGGATGGCTCGACAGCCACAGGCTGCCGAACGCGGTCGCGGTCGTCAGCGCGCTGAAAAAGATCGCGCGCGTCAGGCTGGTCTGGAGCAGGTTCGTCCTGCCCGAGCGCCAGGCCACGACATAATAGATCTTGAAGGCGACGCCGACGCCGAGCAGCAGCGGAAGCGCGACGATGTTGGCGAAGTTGAGCGGCAGGCCGATCAACACGCAGATCTCGAGCGTCACCGCGCCGGCAACCAGCAGCGGCACCAGCGTCATCAGCACGTCGACGAAGCGGCGCAGCGTGATCCACAGCAGCAGCCCGATCACCAGCAGCGCATAGATGCCGGCGTGGATGAACGCCTTCACAACGGTGTCACCGGATTTCAGGATCGAGACCGGACCGCCGATCGCAGTCGGCTCGGCCTGGAGAACCGCCGCCGCGAATTTGCGCAGCGTATCGTTGTCGTTGGGATCGCCCTTGGGCAGCGCCTCGACGCGGATGATGCCGTCCTTGCTCTTCCAGGCGCTGACGAGATCGGGCGGCAGCGAGCTCAGGGTGACGGGACCTGCCTGCATCGCGTTCCTGAGCTGGTCGAACACGATCTTCAATGGCGCGACGAACACGTCCTGCGCCTTGTTGCGCGTGGCCTCGTCGCCGTTGGCGAGCTTCTCGAGCGCGTCGGCAAGACGGCGCGAGGCAACAGCGCCCGGGCCCTTCGCGTCGCCCGCGGTCCGGCGCAGATTGTCGACCGACGATTTCAGCGATTCGACATTCTCCTGGTCCGTCGGCGCCGCGTCGATCTGATCGGGGTTGAGCGCCGGATTCAGCACCTTGGCGCCCTGCGCGATGAGCTTCAGCTTCGGCGGCTGGTCCTGCGGCACGAAGCTGTCGAGCGACATCACCCTCAGCACCTCGGGCACCTTCTCCAGCTTCGCCTCGACCTGCCTTGCCTGCTCCTCGGACGTGGTCATCACGTTGATGGCATTGGCACCAGTATTGGGGTCCTTGCGCAGATCGAGGAAGGTGGCGATCGACTCGGCGTGCGGATTGCGCAGGTTCATCGGGTTGAAGTCGAACTTCATGAAGTAGAGCAGCGGCAGGCCGCCGAGCGCGAGCAGCAGCGTGCCGCCGACGATCAGCACCCGATGCTTTTCCAGGAAGTGATCGAGCGGCGCCAGGAAGGCGTACCCGACAGGCTCCGGCTCGCCGGGCGGGTTCAAAAGCTTGAGCAGCGCCGGCAGCACGGTGATCGACGAGATGAACGCCACCAGCATGCCGACGCCGGCGATCTGGCCGAGCTCTGCGATGCCCTTGTAGTCGGTCGGCATGAAGCAAAGGAAGCCCGCGGCCGTCGCCATCGCCGCCAGCGACAGCGGCACCGCGGAGCGCTTGGCTGCCAGCACCAGCGCGCCCGCGAGATCATCGTGCTTGTAGCGCTCCGAGCGGTAGCGGACGCTGTACTGGATGCCGAAGTCGACCCCTAAGCCGACGAACAGCACCGCGAACGCGATCGACAGCAGGTTGAACGATCCGACCATCATCAGGCCGGCCGCTGTCGTGATCGCCAGGCCGACGAACAGATTGACGAACACCGCGAAGATGATCTTCGACGAATGCAGCGCGAGCCATAGGATGACCAGCACGACGAGAATCGTGCCGACGGCGTTGACGACCGCGCCCTCCTGAACGGTCGCGTATTCCTCGTTGGCGATCGGCACCGGACCGGTCAGCCGCACCCGCGCTTGGTATTTGCCAGCAAAATCTAGATCCGCCGCCGCTTTCCGGATCGCGTCGGTCGCATCCTTGCCGGGCTCCAGCGCGTTGTAGTCGAGAATCGGCTTGAACTCGATAAAGGTGCGCTTGTCGGAATCCTTGAGCGGCTCGTCGCTGACGAGTTCGCGCCAGGAGAAGCTGGCGTTGCCCTTGTTGAGCACGGTCTCGACTGTCTGCGCGATCAGGTTGAAGGGCCGCTCGGTGCTGTCGAGCTTGACCTGGCCCCGCTTGACGCCAGCAAGGCCGGTCTCCAGCGCCCCGGTCAGGCCGCGGATCGAGGGATCGCCGGCCATGATCTCGATCAGCGGCGCGGCGGCTTCGAACTGGCCGGTGATCTTGCCGACCTCCTCGGTCGGCAGGAACAACAGGCCGTTCCGCTCGAAGAACGCGCCGCTGCCGAGCTGCTGCATCGAGTGGAAGTTGGTCCTGTCGTCCTTCAGCCTGGCATAGAGCGCGTCTGCCGCGGCGCTCGCCATTTCCGGCGTCCTGGCCTCGACCACAGCGAGGATCATTTCGTTCTGATCGAACGCCTTGTCGAATTGCTGGTCACGCTGCCGCCAGTCCAGATTCTGGGCAATCAGCGAGTTGATATCGGTGTTGATGGCAAAGTGGCGCGCAGCGTAATAGCCCGCCCCCACCGACAGCAGGAGCCCGAGAACGACGACGAGGGAGGCAAACCGGGTGCAGGCCCTGACGATGGCAACGACGACGCTTTGCAGCACTTCTTTTCTTTCTGCGGTTAACAGCTTGCCGGAAACGCCCGCTGTTTATCGGAGTTCCCGGCCGAAACCTATTGCTGTTTTGGGTGGTTCTCGCCGCCAGAAGGTTCGAGGTAAACGGCGGGAGACCGTGGCAAAATCATGCGGGGCGGCCGGTATAGCCAGGCAGTTGAGGCGGGAACGTGACGAAGGACTATGCAGGAATGTCGCGCACGCAGGCACACCGCAATCCCTACTAAAATACCTCATAGACGCCTCCTCAGCGGTTCCACCTTCCCCTACCGCCGATTTTTTGACACAAAGTATTGCGCCTCCATGCGCCGGAGCCGTCCACAGGGTGGGTGGCTACCGCAGGCGCGAACCAATGGTGCGGATATTGCAACTCATTGGTCAGTATCGGAGTGCCGCTTGGGGACTGCAAAGAGCGGATTGGTGCAACTTGCGTGATGGGCGTCCAATGGAAGTTTATCTGGCGCAACCGCGCGGCTTCTGCGCGGGGGTGGTACGAGCAATCGAAATCGTGGAGCGGGCGCTGGAGAAGTACGGCCCGCCCGTCTACGTGCGCCATGAGATCGTGCACAACAAATACGTCGTCGAGAGCCTGAAGGCCAAAGGAGCCATCTTCGTCGAGGAACTCTCCGAGGTACCGCCGAAGGCGGTGACGGTGTTCAGCGCGCATGGCGTCGCCCGCAGCGTCGAGGAAGAGGCCGTCGCGCGCGACCTTCCGGTGCTCAATGCCACCTGCCCGCTGGTTACGAAAGTTCACAATCAGGGGAAGCGCTACATCGGTAAGGGCCGCACCCTGATCCTGATCGGCCACGCCGGCCATCCCGAGGTCGAGGGCACGATGGGCCAGGTCCCGGGGCCGGTGCAGCTTGTCCAGAGCGTTGAAGAGGTTAAGGCGCTGACCCTGCCGGCGGATACGCCAGTGGCCTACATCACCCAGACCACCCTGTCGGTCGACGACACCAAGGACATCATCGCGGCCCTTCAGGCCCGCTTTACAGACATTCAAGGTCCGGATATCCGGGATATCTGCTATGCGACACAGAACCGCCAATCTGCGGTAAGGGACTTGAGCAAGCTGGTCGACGTGATCTTGGTGGTGGGCGCTGCCAACAGCTCGAACTCGAACCGGCTCCGCGAAATCGGCACTGAGGCCGGCGTCGCGAGTTATTTGATTGCCGACGGCAGCGAGCTCAATCCGGAGTGGTTGAAGGATGCCAGGACCGTCGGCGTCACGGCCGGCGCTTCGGCGCCCGAGGTACTCGTGGATGACGTGATCGAAGCGATGCGGCGGATCGGACCGGTGAAGGTCTCGGTGTTGCCGGGCCGCGAGGAAAACATCGAATTCCGGCTTCCGGCCCAACTGGCCGCGAGCTGACCCACCCGAATTGAAAAGCCCAGAAAGAAACCTGTAATGGCTATCCCGTTCTTCAAGGAAATGCGTATCGGCGGCTATTTGCTCAAGCAGAAACTGCTTGGCCGCAAGCGCTATCCGCTCGTGCTGATGCTGGAGCCGCTGTTCCGCTGCAACCTCGCCTGCGTCGGCTGCGGCAAGATCGATTATCCCGATGTGATCCTCAACCGCCGCATGACGGCCCAGGAGTGCTGGGACGCCGCCGACGAGTGCGGCGCGCCGATGGTCGCCATTCCCGGCGGCGAGCCGCTGATCCACAAGGAGATCGGCGAGATCGTGCGCGGCCTCGTCGCGCGCAAGAAGTTCGTCTCGCTCTGCACCAACGCGCTGCTGCTGGAGAAGAAGCTCGATCTGTTCGAGCCCTCGCCCTATCTGTTCTTCTCGGTGCATCTCGACGGCCTGCGCGACCACCACGACAAGGCCGTGTCGCAGAAGGGCGTGTTCGACCGCGCGGTGTCGGCGATCAAGGCGGCCAAGGCGCGCGGCTTCACCGTCAACGTCAACGCCACCATCTTCGACGGCCACCCGGCCGAGGAGATCGCCAAATTCCTCGACCTCACCACCGAGCTCGGCGTCGGCGTCTCGATGTCCCCGGGCTACGCCTATGAGCGCGCGCCGGACCAGGAGCACTTCCTCAACCGCACCAAGACCAAGAAGCTATTCCGCGACGTCTTTGCGATGGGCAAGGGCAAGAAGTGGAATTTCATGCATTCCGGACTGTTCCTGGACTTCCTCGCCGGCAACCAGGAATACGAATGCACCCCGTGGGGCATGCCCGCGCGCAACATCTTCGGCTGGCAGAAGCCCTGCTACCTGCTCGGTGAAGGCTACGCGAAGACCTTCAAGGAGCTGATGGAGACCACCGACTGGGATTCCTACGGCACCGGCAAGTACGAGAAGTGTGCCGACTGCATGGCCCATTGCGGCTACGAGCCCACGGCTGCGACCGCAGCGCTCAACAACCCGCTGAAGGCGATGTGGGTGGCGCTGCGCGGCGTGCGGACGAGCGGCCCGATGGCGCCGGAGATCGACCTCTCCAAGCAGCGCCCGGCGCAGTACATCTTCTCCGAGCAGGTCCAGAAGAAGCTGTCGGAGATCCGCAAGGACGAAGCCGCTGCCGCACAGGCAAAGGCCGCGCAAAAGGCTTCGACGGCGGCGTAAAGCGCAGAGCCCGTAGCCCGGATGGAGCGCAAGCGAAATCCGGGATGGTCTCTCCAAGGCCCCGGATTACGCTTCGCTCCGTCCGGGCTACGAACGTCGAAACAAAAAGGCCCGGACGCCAATGGCGACCGGGCCCTTTCTTTATTCTCAGATCGAAGCCCCCGCTCACGCCGCCTTCGACACCAAGGCCTCGCTCTCGACGAACTCCGTCCCGATCAGATAATCGCGGCAGCCGCGCAACGACCGCAGGGCGCGGTTGAAGTCGATGCCGGTCGAGACCAGGGCATGCAGCGTTGCCGGATTGCGCACGATGCCGCGCAGCACGGCTCCGAGGTCGATCTGGCCGTTCGGCTTGATCGCGGCGCGGGCCAGCGCCGGCAGCGCGCGGTGGGCGGGGTCGCTGATGACGCGGACGGCGGCGAAGGGCAGCCCGGCGTCGGCGGCGTAGGCCGCGGCGATGTGGCTTTCCATGTCGACCGCGGCGGCCCCCGTCTCGGAGTGCAGGGCCGCCTTGCAGGAGCGCTTCGTGACCACTTCCTCGGCACCGGCGAGACTACCGCGCACGACGCGGCGGCGGCCGGACGTCAGGCGATCGATCAGATCGTCGCCGAGCGACAGGCCGGCGGCCCAGCGGGTGTCGCCGGAGAGCACCTCGGTCGCCAGCACGACGTCGCCGGAGCGCAAGCTCGGGTCGAGCCCGCCGGCCACGCCGAACGAGATCACACCGCGAATCGTCTCAGGATCCACCACCGTCAGAAGCGCCCGCAACTGGGTCGGGCTGCTGGATGAACAGATGACCGCCATTCCGGGCCCAGCCGCGATGCGGGCCTCCTGAACCAATCCGGTCACGATCAGTATCGGCCGCGGGTCGATGGCCTGACCCGCGGTAACATAGTCCCCCGTCCCCAAAGTCACATTCCGACCCCTACCACCCTGCTGTTGGTGTTCCGTAAGTTCCGATACCGCGCCAACGCCCACAGCGGAAAGAACTTTGGGTAACCATGATAACGTAGATAGAACACGCGGGGGAAGCCTGTGGCGGTGTACCGCTGCTCGTCCCACAGTCCTTTTTTGTCTTGTGTTGCAATCAGGTACTCCACCCCGCGGGCAACGGCCGGGTGATCAACCTCGCCTGCCGCCATCAGGGCAAGCAAGGCCCATGCCGTTTGCGAGGCGGTCGAGGGAGCGGCCTCCCAGCCCTTGTAGTCGAGGCGGTAGCTGACGGCGTCCTCGCCCCAGCCGCCGTCGTCGTTCTGGATCGAGGTCAGCCAGGCCGCCGCCTTGCGGATCATGGGGTCCTTGTGGTCGACCCCGGCCATGTTGAGGGCGCACAGCACCGACCAGGTTCCATAGATGAAGTTCATACCCCAGCGGCCGTACCAGGACCCCTCCGGGTGCTGGGTCTTCCGCAGATAGGCGACCCCGGCGGCCACCTGCTTGCTGGTCTTGGCGGTCTCACCGAGCTGGGCCAGCATCGAGATGCATCGCGCCGTGACGTCCTCAGTCGGCGGATCGAGCAGCGCGCCATGGTCCGAGAACGGGATGTTGTTGAGGTAATATTCGAGGTTGTTGACGTCGAAGGCGGCCCAGCCACCGTCGTCGCTCTGCATGCCCTCGATCCACTCCCGGCCGCGGGCGATCGCGTCGTCATAGCCGGCCGCACCGTGCTCCCGGCGCATGCGGTCCATCGACATCACCACGACGGCGGTGTCGTCGAGATCGGGGTAATGGGCATTGTTGTATTGGAAGGCCCAGCCGCCCGGGCGCACGTCGGGCCGCTTCACCGCCCAGTCGCCCTTCACCTCGAGCTCCTGCCTCGGGATCAGCCAGTCGAGGCCCTGCTTGGCGGCCGGCACCGCCTTGTCACCGCCGGCCTCCAGCAGCGCATGCGCGGTGAGCGTCGTGTCCCACACCGGAGAGACGCAGGGCTGGCAATAAGCTTCGTCGTCCTTGATGACGAGCAACTTGTCGATGCCCCGGCGCGTGATCGCGCGTGGCGGGAAGTTCTCGTCCTTGCCGAGGGCGTCGTACATCATGACGATGTTGGCCATGGGCGGGTAGATCGCGCCCATGCCGTCCTCGCCGTTGAGCCGTTCCTCGGTGAAGGCGAGCGCGGCGTCGATCGCGCGCTTGCGCAGACTCTTCGGAAACAGCGGCTCGATCACGCGCAGGATCGCATCGAGCGAACGAAACAACAGAAACCAGGCCATGCTCTGGTGCGGCGCCTTGGCGGTCATGCCGATCGAGCGCGGATCCTGCAGGAACAATTCGTCGATGCCGACGCCCTTCGGATTCCTCGCGCGCGGCTTCAGCGCGGCGATCACCATCAGCGGCACCATCGTGGTGCGCGCCCAGTAGGAGATCTTGTTGAGGTGGAACGGCGACCAGAACGGCAGCAATACGATCTCGATCGGCAGCACCGGCACCGCGCGCCAGGTCACGACACCGAAGGTCGCGAGAAGGAAGCGGGTGAAGACGTTGCTGTTGATCGCGCCGCCGCGGGCATGGATTGCCTCGCGCGCCCGCACCATATGCGGCGCGTCGATGGAGTCGCCGATCATCTTCAGCGCGAAGTACGCCTTCACGCTGGCGCTCATGTCGAACTCGCCGTCATGCACCAGCGGCCAGCCGCCATGGGTACCCTGGATGCGGCGCAGATAGTTGCCGATCTTGGCCTCGAGCACGGTGTCGACGGGCTCGGCGAGATAATGGCGCAGCAGAACGTATTCGGCCGGAATCGTGCAGTCGGCCTCGAGCTCGAACACCCAATGGCCGTCGGCTTGCTGGAAGCCGAGGAGGCCCTGGGTGGCCGACGCAATGCTCGATTCCAAAGCTTCGCGGCTGGTCGCGGTCACGGAATCCATGTCGCTCGATTGCTCCGATAGTCGATTGAAAGTTGACCGGGAGAATTGCCCGTCGGGCCGCCTTTCAGGATCCTTTGGCGGCCAGAACCAGATCGGCGGCGCGGTCACCCGACCGGACCGATCCCTCGATGGTTGCTGGCAATCCCGTAGCAGTCCAGTCGCCGGCGAGGAACAGGTTTTTCAGCGCAGTGACCGGCCCGGGACGCAGGGCGTTCTGGGCCGGCGTCGCCGCAAATGTGGCGCGGCGCTCGCGCACGATCTGCCAAGGAGGCAGCTCACCGGATACACCGCCCGCCTGGCAGACCTCGTTCCAGATCGTCTGCGCCAGTTCCTCGCGCGGCATATCGACCAGGCGGTCGCCATTGCTGATGGTCACCGAGAGCCGGTTCGGGAACGCGAACAGCCATTCCACCACGCCGCCGATCACGCCGAGGATGGGCGCCGAGCCCGGCGGCGGCTCAAAGCGGAAATGCGCGTTCACAATGGCGCGGAATTCGGTCGGCGTCTTCAGCCCCGGCAGCAGGTTGGCTGCCGCGCGCGGCGGCACCGCCATCACGACGACATCGCCCGCGCCGAGCTGGATCAAATCCTCGCTGCCGAAATTCAGTGCGGTCACCTTGCCGTCCGTGCTGACGAACGAGCGCAGCTCATGGCCGAGCTGAACGGTGTGGCCACGCTCTTGCAGAAACTTCACGGCGGGCTCGATCAGAACCGCGCTGAGACCATCGCGCGCAATCAGCGGACGGCAGGCCTGCCCGCCCGCAAGCAGCGTCTCCCGCACGATCGCGCCGGCGAGCCCGGCCGAGCCCTCGGGCGGATCGACGTTGAGAGCTGCCAGCAGCAGCGGCTGCACCAGGCGCTGATAGAGGATGCCCTCGGTCGGAATCGACTTGCCGACCAGCGTCTCCTCCGACGCCCAGATCAGTGGCGCCAGCTTGAGATAATCGGAAAGGCCGGTGTCGGGCACGCGGCGGCTTTCGTCGAGCATCCAGGTCGGCCACCGGCCATCGCCGAGATCGATCTGCCAGCGCTGCCCGGTCTTGACATCGACGAACGGAAATTGCGCCCGCTCGGGGCCGACCAGGCCCGCCTCGGTGCCGATCGCGCGCGCATAGGCGCGCGCATGGCTGTTGCCCGACAGCAGCAGATGATTGCCGTTGTCGATGGTGAGATTGGTGGCGCCGTCGAAATAGGACCGGCAGCGGCCGCCGGCCTGGTGCGTCGCCTCGTGCACGGCGACCTTGAAGCCGGCATTGGCGAGCCGCACGGCGGCGGAGAGGCCGGAAATTCCAGCGCCGATGATGTGAGCTGTGTTTTGCATCAGATGAAAGCGTAACGGAGCAGGATCAGGATGCGCGTGATCTTCGACACACGCACCGGCTCGCGCGGCGCGGTGAAGCCGCGCGCGATCAGGAGGTCCAGAATGGAATGGTAGTATTTTGACATGATCCGCGGCGCGCGCACGGCGCGGCGCCTGTTGCGGTTCATGATCTCGTCCGACTTCTCGAAGTGCACCTTGGCGCGCTGCGCCAGCGGCATGCAGACCTTCGGCAGCGCGCGCTCGGCGATCACGCGGTTCGGATCATCAGAGGTGATGCCGGCATGCAGCAGCGCCTCGCGCGGCAGATAGAGCCGGCCAAGGCCGGCGTCCTCGTCGATGTCGCGCAGGATGTTGGTGAGCTGCAGCGCGCGGCCGAGGTGGTGCGCGAGCAGGATGCCGTCTTCCTCGGGCATGCCGAACACGCGCACCGACAGCCGCCCCACGGCGCTGGCGACACGGTCGCAATACAGATCCAGCGTCGCCATGTCGGGCGCACGGATGTCCTGCGGCACGTCCATCTCCATGCCGTCGACGATGGCGAGGAAATCCTCGCGCTTGAGCCCGAAGGTCTTCACCGAGACGACATAGTCCTTCAGCCGCGGCGGCGGATGGCCCTGATAGAGCGCGTCGATATCGTTGCGCCATTCCTGAAGTGCGGCGAGCCGCTCGTCGCGCGGGCCGTCGGAATCGGCGATGTCGTCGACCTGGCGGCAGAAGCTGTAGATCTGAAACATCGCTTCGCGCTGATCACGCGGCAGGATGCGCATCGCGGCATAGAACGAGCTGCCGGATGCGGTCGAGCCGTAATTGGCGCCGGGCGTGGTCGCCTCAAGCGTCATGGGCAGTCCCCGGTCTGGAAATGGCCTTGCGACGGATCGCACGGCGGCCAACTTCGCCGATGATCCCGGCGAGGCTGAAGGCGAGCAGCTCGAATTTGTTCAGATGCACGCGCTCCCGCAAGGGATCGCGTACCTTGAGCAAGCGCACGATGCGGTCGGCATAGGCCTGGATGACGGAGACGTCGACGCCGAGACGGAAATCCCGGATCTCGGCTGCGAGCGACCTGCCCTCTCCGAGCAACGCCTCGTTGCGTGCGGCGAGGGACTGCAGGCAGGCCAGCATCGCCGGCGGCGACTGCGCGAGACCGAGCTGCTCGACGGTGGCGCCGTGTGCTGCCAGCGCATCGCGCGGCAGATAGACGCGGTTGAGCTCGCGATAATCCTTGCCGCAATCCTGCAGGTGATTGTTGATCTGAAGGCCCGCGCAGAGCGCGTCCGAGGCGGCCCATGTCGAGGTGCTCTCGCCGTGAACGTCGAGCATGAAGCGGCCGACCGGCATCGCCGAGTAGCGGCAATAATGGATGACCTCGTCCCAGGTCTCATAGCGCAGCTTGGTCACGTCCATGCGGAAGGCGATCAGCACGTCGAGCGCATGACGTGGCGCCATGCCGCGCTCGGCCAGCGCGCGGCGCAAGCTGACGGCCTCAGGCTGGGTGTCACCCTTGCCGAGCAGTTCCGCCTCGAGCAGATCGAGATAAGCGAGCTTCTGGTCGGGGGGGAGCGTGGCGTGATCGGCGATGTCGTCCGCGGTGCGGACGAAATTGTAATAGGCCAGGATCAGGGCGCGATGACGCGGATGAATGATCCAGGACGCGACGGGAAAATTCTCGTCGCGGTCACCCTTGCCGGATCGCAATTCGCTCGCAGAGGTCATCGAGGGCTGGTTTACAATCGTTTGGACAGGAAGGGCTTTTTCGCTCGGGCGGGCTCACGCCGGCGACGCCGCCGCGGCCCCCATATAGGGGAATACGGCCGCAAAACCAATCCTGTCCGTCGATGGCTGCCCCTTCGAATTGGGCCCGGAAAAGCGGCCGAGGGCCGCCTTTCTAGGCCAATGGCCGAGTTTATTGATTGTGGTTCTTCAGCACCTGGTCGCAGGCCTGCGAGATCTTGGCCCGGTTCTCCTTGAGGCAGGCCAGGATGGTGAAATCGCCCTGGTCGATGACCGGGCGGCAGAACTTCTGCACATCGCGGGTGCAGGCCTTCTGCTCGGCGTCCGTGCCACGCCCTTGTTGGGCGAACGCTGCCGTCGAAAGGGAGGCCGACAGCAGGGTGAGAGCGACGAGAAGATTGCGCATTGTATTCCTTCATTCTGACGGCAGAATCGCACCGATCCCGGACTGCGCAGGGCGGATGGCCGGAACGGATTGGTTCTGATGGCAAGTCGCCGCTTGTAGCGGCCTCAGGGAAGGCACAAGCACTGGCAAATGCGGCCAAATTGGCGCCGCCCCCGCCGAATCAGGTCTTCCCCGCGCCTTCATTGACAGATGTAAGGGATTGATACTACATCATAATTCGGGAGCATTGCGTTTTAATGCAGACCTGTTGCCGCGCTGCATCTCTTCGCCCGTCCTCGGCTGCCGGAAACATGACGAAGCGCGGCAAATCGCGGCCCCTGGAAGCACGGCGCGGTCGCGTGAACCGCCGTCTCTGGCCGCAGGGCTTTGAACCTGCGACTTGCTCGGAGCACTAAACTTTCGATGTGGCGAGACGTTCTCGATCGAAGCGAACGTCATTCCAAAGCGGGATATTCGAGATGACATTCTTTTGGCGATCTGGACTGGCAATCAGGGCGGCCGGCATCGGGGTGGCGCTGCTCTTCTCGGCATCGGCAAGCCACGCGCAGTCGTCCGGACCGTTTGCCGGTTTCGACGGCGCGTGGACCGGAACCGGCACGGTGTCGCTGTCCGACGGCTCCACCGAGCGCATTCGCTGCAAAGCGGACTATAAGGTCGCCGGCAGCGGCCTCAACCTGAAGCAGGCGCTGAGCTGCGCCTCCGACAGCTACAAGTTCAACCTCACCAGCGACGTGACGAGCCAGGGCGACCGCATCTCCGGCAACTGGAGCGAGTCCAGCCGCAACATCTTCGGCAATCTCCAGGGCACCGCCGGCGGCGGCCAGATCGAGGTCTTCGTCGAGGCCAACGGCTTTGCCGCCAACCTGTCGCTGCGCACCAACGGCACCAAGCAGACGGTGCAGATCTCGTCCAAGGGCGAGATCCGCGGCGTCAACATCACGATGACGAAGGGCTGAAGGCCTTTCGCACGCAATGAGGAACATGCCCCCGGTTCTCGCGAGCCGGGGGCTTTTTGCTGACACGAACTGACCGGCTGGATTTGCTGAGATGGACCCGATCCGCAGACATCTGCTGAAGGCCGCCGGGCTCTTCGTGGCCAGCCGCGCCTTCGCCAGCGATCGGCAGGGAGCGAACATGCAGCCTTCGTCCGTGAAGCCGCGTCACGTGCTCTGCTTCCTCGGCAAGAATGAAAGCCTGCTGCATCCGCCCAAGGCGGTGGCGAAGACGATCGCCGATTTCGGCTTCGAGATCGACCGCACCTATTCGCAAGCCAAACCCGATCCGCACATGGAGCGCTCTTTCGGTGTGTGCTGGGACCGCGTCTTTCCGAAAGCGTGGTCCGAGGCGGACGAAATGGCCGTACTCAATCACAAAGCGGTCCTCTACGTGCTGAGCCCGCCGATGGAGCAGCACAAGACGGTCGCCTATTCAGCTGCCGCCTTGCGAATTGTCGAGGAGATGATCGAGGCCGGCGCCACGGCCGTGAAAGGAGAAAGCGCGGGCGTTGCCCACGGCCTGGCGCGATGGCGGCAACTGGCCCAGGAGTGCAAGGCCGCCGCGAACCCGAGCCAGGGCCTTGCCGTCACGGCAGCCATGGCCCGGACCTGCCGCCTCGCCTTCGCCAAGCGTCCGCTTGCCGGCGACACCTACAACGAAAGCGTCGGCTTCCACCTCGTCGGACTGCCGGATATCTATGTCGCGCGATCGCGCGGCAGCGACCGGAACGCAGCGAATCTGATGGACGAAATCGCGGACGCAATGGCCGAGCGCGGCATCGAGGCAACGCTGCGCGACCGCAAGCTCGCGCTGTCGCGGGAGCAGGACTACGCCGAGGGCGACTTCAAGTTCAATCCGTACGGGATCGTTCGTATCGGCGCGTGAGGGCGGTCCGGCGCCGGCCCCTCAGATCGCCTGCTTGTCCGCGCCATGCAGCTTGGCGTGCAGATTGATCAGCCACATCGCCGTCGGCCGGAGGATGAAGAGATCAGCGACCAATGCCATCACCATCGAGAAGGCGCTGAGCCAGCCGAACAGCCGCAGCGACGGCAGGTCGGAGAACACGGTGACGACGAGGCCGCAGGCCAGCACCACCGTGGTCAGGATCAGCGCAGGTCCCACCAGCACGGTGGCCCGCTCCACCGCGAGCGCCGAGCCGACACCCGGCTTGTTCTCCAGCCGCAGGCGGTTGAGGAAGTGGATGGTAGCGGAAAGGCCGAGGCCGAACGAGACCGTGAGCGCAACGACGCTGGCGAATTGCAGCCCCTCGCCCATCGCCCACAGCACCGTGCCCGACATCACCACCGGGAAGATGCCCGGCAGAATGCAGGCGAGCGTCACCACCCAGGAGCGGAAGGCGAGGCCGATGAAGATCGCGACCAGCGCGAATTCGATCGTGAGGCCGTGGTTCAGCTTCTCGATCATGTTGGCCGAGTTGCGCGCGGCGATGGCGGCGAGACCCGTCACGGCGATCTCATAGCCCGGATGCTTCTTGCGGACGGCGTCGAGCTCCGAATCGAGCTTGTCGACGATCGGCAGGAGCTGGCTGGAATCCTTGTCCGGCACGCGGCCGGCCACCACGACAGCGTCCTGCTCGGCGTCGATGAAGCGGCGCACCAGGTGCTCGGGGATGACGCTGACATATTCCTTCAGCGTCGCGACGTCGGCACTGCCGGCCTTTTCCGCCAGCCAGCGGCGCAGCGTCTCCAGCGACCACACGTTGCCGACCCCTGCGGATTTCTCGACTGTCGCGTGCACCTCGGCGATCGTCTGGAGCGTCTGCGGCGAATAAAGCGATTCACCCTTCGGGAACACGATCAGCACGTTGACGGGATTGGCGCCGGTCAGCTTGGCGTCTAACCGGTCGCTGGCGGCAACCGCCTGGCGCTTGTCCGGCACCTGGTCGGCGAGCCGGTAGCGCGGCTCCAGATTGGCATAGATGACGCCGAGGCCGCCGACGAACAGCACCGCCAGCAGGCTGAACAGGCCGGGCCGGCCGACCATGCGCACCGCAATCCAATAGCAGAAATTGCGCAGCGCCTGTACGCCGGCATCAGCGCCCTGGAACTTGACTGCAAAGACCTTCTCGTTGCGCACGAACAGCACGCCGAAGACAGGCACCAGCGACAGCACCGCGACCAGCGCGATGATGGTGGCGGCAAGGCCCGCCTCGCCGAACTTGCGGATCAGGTCGGAGTCGGAGAATTGCAGCGCGATGAAGGAGATGCCGGCGGTGCCATGCGTCAGCACGCAGGCCGGGCCCACCACCAGCACCGCGTTCTTGAACGCGGTGAACTTGTCCTGGCCCGCGATCAGCCGGTCGCGCGCGGCGAAGGTCAGCTGCATCGAGTCCGAGAAGCTGATGACCATGATGAGCGGCGTCATCACGTTCAGGAACATGTTGAGGTTGAAATTGGCCCAGCCGAGCGCGCCGAGCGCCAGCAGAATCGCGATCATCGGCGGGAATGCCGCCGCGATCATGAACGAGATCTTGCGGAAGAAGATGATGGCGATGATGCAGCCGGCGAGGATGCCGAGGATGTTGTAGGTCAGCCCGTCGCGCTCGACCGCGTTGCGGATCTCGAGCTGCATCACCGGGACGCCGGAGAGCTGCACGTTGAGGCCGGTGTCCCCGAGCGTCTCCTTCATCAGCGCACGGATGTCGGCGACGGTCTTGGTCAACTTGTTGGAAGCGACCACCTCCGGATCGAGCGACAGCACGACCAGCGCCAATGTGCCGTCCTCCGACAGCAGCTTGCCGCGGATGATCTCGTTGTTCTTGACGGTCTCGATGAACTTGTCATAGGCCGCGCCCTCCGGTAGCTCGGGCGGGAACAGGGCCGCCGGCAGCTTGCCGGGGGCCGGCGCCTGGCGCGCCGAGAACAGCGAGACCAGCCCGCGCGTGCCTTCGACCAGCTGCAGGTCGGTGACGAAGTCGCGCAGCTTCTCGAGGTTGCTGCGTTCCAGGAGGGTCTTGCCCTCGACCACGACGAGGACGTCGAACTCCTCCGCCGGGAATTTCTTGGTGACCTCTTCGTACTGGCGGAACTCGCGGGTGTCGGAGCGGAACAGCTGCGACAGCGAATCGTCGATCTTGATCCGGTAGATGCCGAACACCGCGCCGACGATCAGCGCGAGCAGGACGATGCAGGAGACGATCGGGGCCCGAACGGCGATCAGCCCGAGACGCTCCAGCCCGAAGGCGATGGAGGACGTAGATCCCTGCTCGACCTTGTCGACATGAACCTCACTCTCGCTGTGCTTTTCGAGCATGCCTTGTCCAGTTCCTAAATCGGCTCGGGCTGTGAGCTTATCGCGCCGCGCGAACGGCTTGAAAACGCCATACCAATGGGAGGCTTGCCCTTTGAAAATGCGCGGAAAATCGCCGGCAGCGGTTTAGCAGGTCAACAGGTCTTTTCGCAAGCAGGCCCGGCGCGGCCGAATCGATCAGAAAAGTGGCGATCCGGGCGTGGAATGACCGTCATCCCGGCGAGGATGTGCCAATCTGGCGCGGCGCGCGGTCCGCACTCTCGTCCTTCAGCGCCACGCCGGTGATCTCCCGGGCCAGCCCCTCGCGGACCAGCCAGGCGATCTTGAACGCCGCCTCCTCGTGGCTCAACCCGGCGTGGTGGATGTTGGAGACGCAATTGCGCTCGGCATCGGTGCGGCCGGGCCTCGGCGCAAAGGTCAGATAGGCGCCGAGGCTGTCGGGCGCGGACAGGCCGGGCCGCTCGCCGATCAGCATCATGACCATGCGCGCGCCGAGAATGGCGCCGATCTCGTCGCCGAGCGCGACGCGCGCGCCCGAGGCGACGACGACATGGCCGATCGCGACGGCATCCCCCTGCGCAAGCGATTGCAACAGGCGCCTTACCACGATCGCCGCATGGCTATGGACCGCCGCCGCGGACAGGCCGTCTCCGATCACGACCGCGAGCTGGCACGGCGCCGAGATGCTTCGTGCCAGACGCTGAGCCGAGCCCGGGTCGAGCTGTCGTCCCAGATCCGGCCGCCGCAGATAGTCGCCGCGATCGACCGCCCGGCTCCTGACCTCGGTCACCGCAACACCGAGTGCGTCGAGATCGGCGATGAGACGCGGCGTGTCGAAGGCCGCATGCACAGCATCGCGCGCGCGGGCATGGTCCAGCGTGAAATCGAGCAACGCTCTCGTCGGCAGGCTCGCGCCGCTGCGCCCCAGCGCGACGCGCGCAGGCGTAAACGAGCGCAAATCGAGGGTCGGACGGCGCGGCAGGGCCGGGTCAGACATGTGGCATCATTCGGCGGGCACGGCGGCCTCGCGCAGCCGGATCGAATAGTTCGAGGCGTTCTGCTTGCCGCTGGAGGCCGCGCGCGCAAAGGTGATGAGATGGTGCGCGACCAGCGTGCAGCCGATCAGGCCTTCGATGTCGCCGCGCTTGATGCGGCCCAGCGCGAACTTCCAGAACACGCGCCTATAGTCGCCGAGCACGCCGACCTTCCAGAAGATGTTGCGCAGTATGACGAGGCCGCGCCGGATGCTGCGCCAGGTCTTCATCTCGTCCGGCACCGGTACCTTGAGCCGGTTCACATAGACGTGGTCGCATTGGTGCTGATAGCGCGCGTAGACCTTGTCGGGCGCGTAAGCGACTGCCATGGCGTGCTTCCAGGACGCGACGACCTCGTCATAGGGCAGCAGGAAGTCGACGTTGGAATCGCGGCCATCGTCCTCGACCAGCCGCCCCTCGCGCTCAAGCCGGTCCCATAGCGGTGTCTTCGGCAGCGCCTGCAGCAGATTGATGGTGAGCAGCGGAATCCGGGACTCCTCGACGAAGGCGAGCAGCGCCTCCGAGGTGTTCGGCTTGTCGGTGTCGAGCCCCATGATGATGCCCGAGACCACCTCCATGCCATAGGAATTAATGGTGCGCACGCCCTCCAGGATCGGGACCATCATGTTGTGGTCCTTCTGCATCGCCTTCAACGCGTCGGGATCCGGCGTCTCGATGCCGCAGAAGATGGTGATGAAATAGGCCTCGCGCATCTTCTCGAGGATCTCGGGGCGCTTGGCGATGTTGAGCGTCGCCTCGCAAGCGAGCCGCACCACGTAGCCGGTCCGCTTCTGCCACTCGATCAGGTGCGGCAGCAGGTCCATGGCCGCCTTGCGGTTGCCGATGAAATTGTCGTCGACGAAATAGACCGTGTCGGTCATGCCGCATTCGCGCAGGCGGTCGAGCTCGGCGATGATCTGCTGCGGCGTCTTGATGCGCGGATTGCGGCCGTAAAGGCCGGGGATGTCGCAGAACTCGCACTGGTAGGGACAGCCGCTGGAATATTGGATGCTGCCGAGGAAGTACTTCTTCACGTCGGCGAGCTCGTAGGCCGGGATCGGAAACTCCGTCATCGGCACGCGGTCCTTGGTCGTGAGCACGACCTGCTGTTCGGGCCGCGAGGTGCCGCGCGACAGGATCTCGATCAGCTGGTTGGTGGCATCGCCGAGCTCGCCGACATGCAGATAATCGAAGGACGGGTAATAGTCGGGACAGGCGCTGACAGAAGGCCCGCCGAGCGCGACCGGCAGATCGAACTCATGGGCGCGGCGGCAGATGTCGTTCATCTGCTGGCGCTGGATGTGCATGCCGCTGACGAAGACGGCTTCCGCCCATTCGAACTCCTCCCTCGTCGTGCGGCGCAGGTTCTCGTCGACGAATTTGACCTGCCATTCCTTCGGAAGATAGGCGGAGATCAGCAGCAGCCCTTGCGGCGGCATGAAGGCGCGGACGCCATCGGTCAGGGGATAGGAATGCTCGAACGTGCCGAAGGACGAGGTGTAGCGCGGAAACACGCAGAGAATCCGCCGGGACGTTCCGTTACTTTCAGCTCGCATCAAAGCTCCCCCGCCACACTCAACCGATGGTGCGGAAATTGCCAGCCCGACACATAGCGTAATGCTGTCGGCGGAATTTCTCAATATTGTGGCGTAAGCATAATTCCGAGAGGCGCCGATGGTTTCCCAACCGAGTTGACCTTCCGCCTCATGCGATCAGCCGCGCGGCAAAATCGGGCAGCAGGCCTGCATCGCCGGCAATCCGGAAATCGGCACCTGCAATGCCCGAGCGCGCCAGCCAGTCGTCGAATTCCGGCGCGCGGCGCAGCGCGAAGACGTCCCTGACATAGAGCGCGTCGTGAAAAGACGTCGACTGGTAGTTCAGCATGACGTCGTCGGCACCGGGAACACCCATGATGAAGGTGACGCCGGCGGCGGCGAGCAGCGTCAGGAGATTGTCCATGTCGTCCTGATCTGCCTCGGCGTGGTTGGTGTAGCAGATGTCGACCCCGAGCGGCAGGCCGAGCAGCTTGCCACAGAAATGATCCTCCAGCCCCGCGCGGATGATTTCCTTGCCGTCATAGAGATATTCCGGGCCGATGAAGCCGACCACGCTGTTGACCAGCAGCGGAGCGAAGGCGCGGGCGACCGCATAGGCGCGCGCCTCGCAGGTCTGCTGGTCGACGCCGTGATGGGCGCCCGCCGACAGCGCCGAGCCCTGGCCGGTCTCGAAATACATCAGGTTCCGCCCGACCGTGCCGCGCGACTGTGACAGCCCGGCCTCTTGCGCCTCCTTCAACAGTGCGAGGTCGATGCCGAAGCTGCGGTTGGCGGCCTCGGTGCCCGCGACCGACTGGAAGACGAGGTCGACCGGCACGCCCTGCCCGATCAGCGACAGCGTCGTCGTGACATGGGTCAGGACGCAGCCTTGCGTCGGGATCTGCAGCCGCGCGATGATCTCGTCGAGCAGCCGCAGCAATTGCGCGATGACGGCGGGGTCGTCGCTGGCGGGATTGATGCCGATGCAGGCATCGCCCGCCCCCAGCAGGATGCCGTCGAGGATTGAGGCGGTGATGCCCCTTGCATCGTCGAAGGGATGGTTCGGCTGCAGGCGTGTGCTCATCCGCCCCCTCAGGCCGATAGTGTTGCGAAAGGCGGTGGTGACCTCGCATTTCCGCGCCGCCAGGATCAGATCCTGGTTGCGCATCAGCTTCGACACCGCGGCCGCCATCTCCGGCGTGATGCCGGGCGCCAGCTTGCGCAGGATCTCGGGCGTTGCGGCGTCCGACAGCAGCCAGTCGCGGAAGGCGCCGACCGTCAGCGATGCCACCGGCGCGAACGCCCTAGCGTCATGGCTGTCGATGACGAGGCGGGTGACCTCGTCGGCCTCGTAGGGAACGACGGCTTCCTGCAGGAACTGGCCGAGCGGCACATTGGCGAGCGCCATCCGCGCGGCGATCATCTGCTCGGAGCTGGCAGCGGCAATGCCGGCCAGCCGGTCGCCGGAGCGCGGGGGTGTCGCCTTGGCGAGCAGGTCGCGCAGGTCAGGGAAGCTGTAGGTCGTGGCGTCGATGCTGTGGCGGTAGACCAAGGGTCTCTCCGGGGTTGCTCGGCCAACGGCCGACTCCAAGACTATCCCAAAAGACTATCCTGAAACTAAACCTTCGGATCAAGACGCTGAAATGACTTACCTTTCCTTCGACCAAGGACGGAGGCGGCCAGGCCGCGCGTTAACGAGGCGTCCATCTTCGTTCTGCATAGTTTTGCAACAATTTGCCTGACCCCGTTCACCGGCCGGTCAGGCCAATCCGGGCTCCTTGAACATCATGACATCCGACCGATCTGGGAATGCCGCCAAGCCGGCAGGCCGCTTCACGCTTGCCAGCAAGCTCTATGCGATCTTCGCGCTGTTCGCGCTGCTCACGGGAGCGATCGCGATCTTGTCCGACTACAACAGCCGCCGCAGCGCGGACCTCGCAGTCGCGATTGAGACGGCCAATGCCGCCGCGCTGAACGTCGAGCGGGTCAACTCCCTCGTCTATGCGGTGGTGATGGAATCGCGCGGCATCTACATGTCGACCGAGCCGGCCGTGGTGAAGAAATACGGCGACGGCCTGCTCAAGTTCAACTCCCAGATCCTCGACGTCGTGAAGCGCTGGGAGACCATCGTCAAGGCCGACGATGCCGAGCAGTTCGCGACCTTCAAGAAGCGCATCGAGCAGTTCGTCGAGTTCCGCAAGGAGCTGGTGCGGCGCGGCGTCGAGATCAACGCGGCAGCGGGCCGCGAATGGGGCGACAACGACGCCAACCGCAGCGTCCGCTCGGCGCTGAACAAGGACCTCGAGGCGCTGTCCAAGGTCTATGCCGAGCGCGGCAGGCAGATCGCGCAGCAGACCGAGACCGCCCGCACATTGTCGTTCATCCTCACCTGCCTCGGCGGCGTGGCGCTGGCCCTAGTCGTCGCTGGCATCGTCATCATTGCCCGCTCGATCGCCCGGCCGCTCGCCGCGATCACCGCCACCATCAAGCAGGTCGCCGACGGCGCCGACGATGTCGTGGTGCCGCACTCCGACCGCGCCGACGAGATCGGCGCGCTGGCCCGCGCCATCCAGGTGTTCCAGGACTCGATGGGGCGCAACCGCAACCTCGCCTCGCAAGTGTCGCAAGACGCCGCCGCGCGCGAGGAGCGCGCCCGTCACGTCGAGCGGTCCGTCGAGCAATTTCGCGAGGCGATCGGCGCGATCATGCGCGGCCTCAGCGACAACGCCTCCGTCATGCGCGAGACCGCGCAGACCATCACGCGTGTCACAGCGGATGCGAGCAGCCGCGCCGGCACCGCGGCGAACGCCACCGAGCAGGCCTCGCACAACGTCACCGCGGTGGCGGGCGCGGCCGAGGAGCTTTCGGCCTCGGTGGTGGAGATCGGCCGCCAGGTGCGGCAGAGCGCCGGCGCGGTCGAGCAGACCGGCCAGCGCACCGAGAAGTCGATCTCCGAGATCGAGAGCCTCGCTGCAGCCACGCAACGCATCGACGGCGTGCTCAACCTGATCCAGGCGATCGCCGAGCAGACCAACCTGCTCGCGCTGAACGCCACCATCGAGGCGGCGCGCGCCGGCGATGCTGGCCGCGGCTTTGCCGTCGTCGCCCACGAGGTGAAGGCGCTCGCGGGCCAGACCGCCAAGGCCACGGCCGAGATCAGCGAGAACGTCGCGATGATCCAGGCCTCGACGCGGAACGCCGTCGACGCCGTGCGCGAGATCGGCGGGGCGGTGCGCGAGATCAACGAGGTCACGTCCGCGATTGCCGGCGCCGTCAGTCAGCAGGACCAGGCCACGCGCGAGATCTCCTCCAACGCGCAAAGCGCTGCCCAAGGCAACGAGACGCTGGTGGCGAACATCACCTCGCTGCGCGATGCCATCGGCGAGACCGATACCGCGGCGGCTTCGGTGTTCACCGCAGCCAGCAGCCTGACCGAGACGGCGCAGACGCTGTCGCGGGAGGTGGAGACGTTCTTCCAGAATCTGCGCGCGGGGTCGGCGGACGGTCGCATCGCCAAGGCGGGGTAGCGGCCCGCCTGGCGCCGCGAAAACGGTCGCTCCAGCAAAAACGGAAAAACAACCCCATGCACAGTAGACGGGGGTCAGCTTTTTCAATGGCTTGGCGGCCCGGCGCGAAGCCCTGCTGTTTTTACGGACCGATTTTGACTCGTCGGGCAAAACAGGGGCATGATGTCAGCATGCCGAGCGTGGCGCCTGTGCCGCGGCTGGCAACCGAACGGGGTTACCGCTCCGAACCCGATCGAGCGACCAAGATCCGGACGCGGCCGCCGGCATCCTCGAGCTCGCGGTAACGACTTAGTTCGGCCTGGAGCTCCGGATCGGACCTTGCCCAGGCCAGCCAGTCGAACGGGACCGCGCTGAGCAGCCGGGTATCCACGAGGATCACATCCGGACGACCGGCGCGCAGGTCCGCGAGCAAGTGCCGCCGCTCGAAATCGATGATGCTGTCCAGTCTTGCGCGCTCGCCTTCGGCATCGGACGTTTTCTCGCGCAAAAGCGATCTGTGCTCTTTCACCTGGGTGAACCCGCCATGGCGTGCAGGGTCACTCTCGGTCAGCAGTTACTATCGTACTACACTGATCTGAGGCCATACTGCATCGCGGCCAAAAGACTTGCCCGTCGCGGCGCTTCGAAGCGCCGCCGATGCGCAATCCGGCCAAGGGCCACGGCGCTACCCCATCACCCCGCCGCGCCTGATCAGCTCCTTCCCGACGGCCGCGAGATGCACTTGGTCCGGCCCGTCGCCGATGCGGATGAAGCGGGCGTAGACGTAAGCCCGCGCGAGGAACGTGTCCTGCGAGACACCGGCGGCGCCGTGAATCTGGATGGCGCGGTCGATGACGCGGGCGGCCATGCTGGGGACCACGATCTTGGCCGCGGCGATCAGGTCGCGCGCGGCCTTGTTGCCCTCGCGGTCCATCTTGTCGGCGGCCTGCAAGGTAAGCAGGCGGGCTTGCGCGATCTCGCAGAAGGAATGCGCGATGTCCTCGCGCACCGAGCCCTGCTCTGCGAGCGGCTTACCGAAGGCGACGCGCGAGACCGCGCGCTGGCACATCAGTTCGAGCGCACGCTGGGCGCAGCCGATCAGGCGCATGCAATGGTGGATGCGGCCGGGGCCGAGCCGGCCTTGCGCGATCTCGAAGCCGCGGCCCTCGCCGAGCAAAATGTTCTCGGCGGGCACGCGGACGTTGTCGTAGACGATCTCGGGATGGCCGACCGGCGCATCGTCATAGCCGTAGGTGAGCATGTCGCGGACGATGCGCACCCCACGCGTATTCTTCGGCACCAGGATCATGGATTGCTGGCGATGGCGGTCGGGATGGTCGGGTGCGGTCTTGCCCATCACGATCAGGATCTCGCAATCCTCGTTCATCGCGCCCGAGGTGAACCATTTGCGGCCGTTGATCACGTAGTCGTCGCCGTCACGCCGGATCTCGCACTGGATGTTGGTGGCGTCGCTGGAGGCGACCTGCGGCTCCGTCATCGAGAAGCCGGAGCGGATGCGCCCCTCGAGGAGCGGCTTCAGCCAGCGCTCCTGCTGCGCCTTGGTGCCGTAGTTTGCGAGCACCTCCATGTTGCCGACATCGGGCGCGGAGCAGTTGAAGACCTCGGGCGCCCAGAGGATGCGGCCCATGATCTCCTTCACCGGCGCGTATTCGAGATTGGTCAGACCCGGCCCGTGCTCGCCGGACAGGAACAGGTTCCAGAGCCCCTGCTCGCGCGCCCGCCGCTTCAGATCCTGAAGGATTTGCGGAGTCTTGTAGCGTGAAGCTTCCGGCTTGACCTGCTCGTAGTAGAGCTCCTCGACCGGCTCGACATGGGCCTGCATGAACTGGCGAACGCGCGCCTGGAGCTCCAAGGAACGGGCGGAGTGCTGAAAGTCCATGGTGGTCTCCTTTTCCCTTCTCCCCTTGTTGTGGGAGAAGGTGGCTATCGCGACGTTAACGTCACGGGCGATTAGCATAATCTGGAGTTCGGGCTCGTTCATGGCGCCCTCTCGCGTGCACTAACGCACGCGGCTTAAAAGCGCATGATGAGCCCCCCTAGCGTCGGTGTTCGGTCGAAGTCCCCAAAGGGGAGGCTATTGCTCCATTAGCGCATCATCAACGTCGGACCCACAATCATGGATTCGATCTGGCACCTCCCCGTTCTGCCAAGATGTCACACGCTAGACGCGCAAACCATCTTGACCGGCCAACAACTCGCGCTAAGGTAGAGGGTAATAATTTCCTATAACGCTCTCAAATTTTTAGACGTACGACGGGGAGAAAGCCCGACGCGATTGTTGCGTCCAAAATTCTTCGAGTATCCATCTACTTCAACATGACTGACTAAAGAATTTTCAGCGCCATCGATGTGCGGTGGGCATTCGCATGCCCGCGCCGCCCCGAAATTTCAGTATGCCATGCAAGGAGTGTTTGTGATGTCAGACGAAAACCCCTGTGCCACTCATCAAGATGCCCTGCTTGCGAGGGCAACCGACCTCAGCAAGAACCTCAAGGATAGGATCAAGTCGATCACCGGAAAGTATGAGCAAGAGTTCGAAAGATTGCGGGAAGAAGGCCCAGACCCTGACAACCCGATAGAAGGTTGGATCGGTATTGATATCGATGTGTCCTGGGAGGTCGTGACGATCAAGCTGGACTTGCCTGAAGTGACTATGAAGCTTCAGGATTGGAGTTTTGATATACCGCAGACCGAGTTGGTACAGAGAGAGATCATCTTCCACACTCCCTCCGTCAGAATGGAAACCCGCAAGGTTGGACAGTATCCAGAATTTCACGGCTTTACGGTGAGATGGAAGGATAAGCATTGCGGAGGAAGCCATGTCGGAATCCAACCCACCCGAGGCGAAGCCTTTTAAGGATCGCCTCGCTTGGACAGTGTTTCTGTGTTCGTTCTTCGGTGCAATATTTATAGCGACACTATTAATCAATAAGACCAACACCGAAGCCCAAATAGATAAAGTGTTCTCAGCCCTGTTACCATTGTTTGGTACTTGGGCTGGGACCATACTCGCCTTTTACTTTGCCCGAGAGAACTTTGACAGCGCAAACCAAAGCGTGCAGCGGATGGTCAACCGACTGACTCCAGACCAACAACTCGCGCAAGTGTCCGTTCGGCAAGCCATGAAGCCGTTTAAAAGGATAGAGGCGCTGAGCGATCCCGCCCCGGAGACAAAGTTCAGTGTGCGTGAATTGAAAGAAAAGGTTGAGGAGGGCAACACGCGCGTGCCGATTTTTGCGGACCAGAAAGCCCTCTGTGTTGTTCATGAAGGCACACTGAACAAATATCTTGTATCCAAGCTATCGTCGGGTTCTCCTGTCGCCGACCTTAGCAAGATCAAGTTGAGCGAATTTCTTTCTCACAAGCTTGGAAATGAAGAAATCCGGTCCATCGTGACAAAGTTCGCCGTCGTCAAAATGGATGCCTCCTTGGCGGATGCGCGAGACGAAATGCTTAAGATCAAGGGCGCTCAAGACGTATTCGTGACTGCGAGCGGCTCGCCGTCGGAAAAAGTTGAGGGGTGGCTTACGAACTCGGATATCACCCGAGACCTGAATTAGGTAGATCAACTGAGCGACGTGCGGCTGCCTTAGTTGCACGCCGCTGCGTCGCTGAATATGAAATGTAGTCGCAGGGCTGCTGTTTGCCAGTGCCCGGCATCTAATTCAATGCCAACAGCCGAATGTCCGGCGTGCCTTGCTGCGGCCAGCGTCGATCCGGACCCGCAGAACGGGTCCAATACGATACCGTCATCGGAACAGAACGCTTCAATAAGCGGACGTAAGACCTTGATCGGCTTCTGTCGGATGCAGCCGATTACCCGTGTAGCTCCAGTCGATGACGTCAGGCACCGGCCGGGCGGGTAGGGCGGCGTAGCCCTTGGCAAGCAGGTAGGCCCGCGCGTGCTCGGATCGCATGTAGCTGACTGAGAAGCGTAGCGCTTCCTGAAGACTGTATGTCCGACAATGCGGAAGCCAGCCTTGCGCCAAGCACCGATAAACTTATCAGCTGCATGCCAGCCGTAGACGCTGACGCAGAATGCACCAGGCTTCAGAACGCGGTACATTTCGCTGAACGCTGGCTCAAGCCAGCCAACGCGGTCATCGTTGGCAATGGTCTGCCCATCGCGCGATTTGTAGCGGCAGAGGTAGGGCGGATCGGTGAGCATGAAGTCCACGCTTGCGGCTTCCATTCGGCGCATCACCGCAACACAGTCTCCGTTGACGACTGTATTGCGGAGCTGCCGCGAGGCAGCGGGGCTCATCGCCCCGCCTCCTCAGCCTTCGGCTCGCGGACGATGAGACGCAGGGGCATACAGCTGAGCTGGATGTTGAAGCCCTTGCCGTCCCGGTGCGGCCATGCGGCGCCGATCTTGGTCCAGAAGGCACTGTCGCCTTCATCCTCGACCACATAAAACGCATGTGGCGCCTGGATCTTCTGATTGCTTTCATTTGACTATCTCCCATTTGGTCTTACCAGCTGCTGCGCCAATCGCGGCCGGACGGGAAACGAGGAGTTAGCGGACGCGCAACGGAGGGGCCGGCCGAGGGCTCCCTTCAGGGATACGGTTGGATGCCTTGCTCGTACGCGCCTTGGCACCATCTTCCCTGTCCAACTGGCCGTGCATTGGGGATAGACGCACGACTGGTGATGGCCTTGAGACGCAATAGGACTGCGCCAGAATAGTTTATCGGTCGTGAGGAGGATCTGTACAATGGGTCGCCTAACGCTTGGCGGAGCTAGGCATTCATTTGCAGATAATCTTGATCAAACGGATCCTGGCGCACTGGACGAGACAACCGATGGATGTATACTTCCGGAATTACCTAAAGAGATTTTCTGCGCATTGGGGGCAGTGCGATGAGGCGAGTGCTTTCTGTCGCGGGGGTTTTGTTGTCAGTTTTTTTGGCAGCTGCGGGTCCACCCTGCCGGTCATGCGACTTAGTTATGCCAGCGACAATGATTTCCGTAATTTTGTCAAAGGCATCGCTGAGCATGTGAGGTGCGAGCTTTATAATGCTGTAGCCCGCGAGTACGGGCCTAACGACCCTAAGCGGGCGATGCTCTACAGTTGGGCTGCGAAGATCGCGCTTACGATTCGAGCGTTGGACAAAAGCACAATCAGCCCCGGCCTCACGGCGGATGCTCCACCAACTGTTTTCACGATCGCGGCTGGCGCCAGCGGCTCTACGGCTGGGACACGCGAAATGACGATGACCTACTTTCTGCCCTTTAAAGAACTATTGGATGGAAAGAAGATTTCATTTCGTGAGCGCCCGCCGCAATACTGCGATGTCATTACGAACGAGACTGGAGTTCGCGAGCCTATTGCTGGCAATCTCGGTATCCATCAAACGCTGAAGGCCGCACTTGAGACTTGGGACTCGTCACGAACTCTTTCCGAGAGGATTAAGAACGGTCCGTTCGAGACTATAACGCATCACGTAACCTTCGAGGTCGTAGCCGGGGGAGATATCACGCCCACCTGGCACTTCGTCAACGTTATCGCAAATCCCAACGCGCCGTTCCTTAGCGGAAGTAGAACGACGACCGACGAACTCCTGATCACCATTGGACCAGACGCGCTCGGAGATCACAAAGAGCTAGATAGGTCATTTGAGATTGAGCGCCTTCGGAGCGCTGTGCGACGACCATAGGAGAAAGATCAATGCGAACCATTTTATTTCTGCTCGCAACTGCAGCGTTCACGGGTACAGCTCAAGCGCAAGCGATGAAATGCGTAAAAAGCCAGAACGTTAACGAGAAGAGACTGGTCCCCGCGCGGGTAGCCTGCGGCGGAGTATCGACCAACGCCGCAGCTTTACTGTTTTTTCAACCATTCCAGGTGCCGGACGTCTCTGATAGGGGGGATTCTACGCCTGGCGCGTTCCGTCTCGCCTACTTTTATCCCGATCGAACTGACGCTTTCTATACGAGTTGTTCAGGCGCTGGCCTAGCGACGATCCAGCGCTCGGTTCCCATCCAGCCTTGTCGATAGCAGAGCGGATAGGTTGTTGCGGGCACTTAGTCGGCGGTGCACCCTCTCCCGCAAGGGGAGAGGGTGCACCGTCTACGCCGCCGCTACATCGGCCGTCCCTCACGTTCCGCGCAACAGCTCGCTCGCGATAACCCAGTCGTTGCCGTCGAACTGGAGCATGTAGCCGTCCTTGATCGGGCGGAAATCCTGCGGCGTGGTGTTGAGGGTGATGCCGGGCATCAGGAGCGACAGCGGCACGTTCTTCAGATTCGCGGCCTGCGCCATGATGTTCTCGCGCGTCAGATTGTCCTTGCACTGCTTCAGCAGCGCCACCAGCGCCTCGGCGACGGTGTAGCCATAGAGGCCGGCGACGTTGTTGATGTCGGCATTGGGCAGGCGCTTCTTCATGAAGTCGATATAGGCCGTCATCGCCGGATCGTCCTTCGGCGCCTCGACGAACGGCTTGAGCGCGCCGAGCGACAGCACACCCTTGCCGGCCTCCAGGCCAGCGGGCGCCATCACGGTAGCCTTGTTGGCGCAGCCGGAGGCCAGAAAGCGCGTCGGCTGCCAGCCGACTTCGTGCGCCTTGCGGATCGCCTGCGCGCAGGCGCGCGGCGTCACCGAATAGATCATGAAGACGTCGGCCTTGGTATTGGCGAGCGTCAGGACCTGGGAATCGACGGTGGGATCGGCGACCTCGAAGCTCGAGGCCATCGCGATCGCCTTGTCGGCGTCGGCACCGAGCGCCTCCTTGACGCCGCGAAGATATTCCTTGCCGGCGTCGTCGTTCTGGTAGAGCACCGCAAAGCGCGCATTCGGGTTCCTGGCGCGGGCATAGGCGACGTCGATCGCAGCCTCGCTGGTGTAGTTCGGCGCCCAGGGCAGCGCGATCGACCAAGGCATGTTGGCGGGATCGTTCCACTTCGAGGCCGAGCTGATCAGGAAGATCTGCGGCACCTTGTTGCTGTTGAGATATTTTGCGATCGCCGAGCTCGGCGCCGTGCCCATGGTGGCGAAGATGAAGGCGACGCCGTCGCCTTCGACGAGGCGCCGCGCGGCTTCCATGGTCTTGGGCGGCGAGAAGGCATCGTCGAGCGAGATCAGGTTGAGCTTGCGGCCGCCAACGCCGCCCTTCTCGTTGATCTCGTCGAAATAGGCGGAGATCACCCGTCCCGTGATGCTGAGCGGCGATGCCGGGCCGCTATAGGGCATAGTGTTGCCGATCTTGATCTCGGTGTCGCTAACTCCAGGACCGTAGGATTTTTGCGCGGAGACAGGAGCGGACAAGCAGGCGGCAGCCAGCGCTGCGGCCAGGGCCAAAGCGGCTTTCATGGTTTCTCCCCAATGATTGTCGCCGCGGCGAAACGACCGCGCGGCGCGCTGCTTCTTGTCAGCGCGTCAGATCAGCGGAGTTCATCAAGATGGTCTTGCGTCGAGTTGCTGATGGCATCGCCTGAAGCGCGACGAGATTTTGATGAATCGTCATCGTGCGTCAGGTTGTTCTTGACGCATGAGCTTTCCGGAAAACCGCTTCGGCACTTTTCCGGATCATGCTTTAGCCGCGCCGCTTCAAGGCGAAGCCCAAGCTGACCCATCCGGCACCGGCCATGATCAGGTCGATGCCGAGGAACAGGCCGAGGATGTAGACGCTGTTCACCGGCCAGCGCACCAGGATCAGCAGCCCGAGCAGCAGCGTGACGACGGCCGACACCGCCACCCAGCCCCACGGGCTTTCGCGCTTCATGCTGAAGGCGAGAAACAGCCTGACCGCGCCGGAGGCCAGCAGCGAGGCGCCGAGGAACAGCGTGAGCAGAACCGCGGCGAAGAGCGGGTTCGCGAAGGTGAGGAAGCCGGCAACGATGTAGAGCACACCGAGCAAGGCCCAGATCAGGAACTTTCCCCAGCTCTTCATCTGGAATGCGCCGATCACCTCGGTGACGCCGGCGACGATCATCATTGCGCCGACCACGATCACGCTCGCCACCGTCGCCATCACCATGCTGCCGAGCGCGACGAAGCCGGCAATCAGGTAGACGACGCCGAGCGCGACGATCCAGCCCCATTTGGCGTGTAGCGCAGCCATTCCCCAGCCGAGACCGGACGGATGAGACGTATCTGACGCAGTTGTCATGGGCCACTCCTGCATGCGAAGCCCCCGGGCACACGCCATGATAGCACGCACCCGACCGAGACAACACCCAGCAGAGCAGACCTCGCCTGCCGCAACCTTGACGCAAATCAAGATCGAATGCGGCGGGTCAGCGCCGAGCGCAGGTCAATCGTCCGAACTGGCGAGCCCCAGCAGTTCCTGGCGCGTCAGCGCATTGTCGCGGAACACACCCAGCATACGGCTGGTGACGAGATCGGTCCCGGGCTTGTGCGCGCCGCGCGTGGTCATGCAGTGATGCGTCGCCTTGATAATGACCCCGACGCCTTCAGGCTTGAGCACATCGTTGATGGTATTGGCGATTTGCGCGGTCATCTTCTCCTGGATCTGGAGCCGTTTTGCGTAGACGTCCACCACGCGTGCGAGCTTGGAGATGCCGACCACGCGCCCTTGCGGAATATAGGCGACCCAGGCGCGGCCGACGATCGGCGCCATGTGGTGCTCGCAATGGCTCTCGAAGCGAACGCCGCGCAGCACGATCATCTCGTCATAGCCTTCGATTTCCTCGAAAGTCTTCTGCAGAATTTCCGTCGGGTCCTGCGCGTACCCCGAAAAATACTCCTCGAAAGCGCGTGCGACGCGATCAGGTGTCTCGCGCAGACCGTCGCGCGCGGGATCATCGCCGGCCCAGCGGATCATGGTCCGGATCGCCTGTTCGACCTCCGCCCTCTCAGGCCGATCGGACGGCGCCTGCGCCACCGCGACACGTTCCAGCTTGCGCACTTGTGACTTCATCAAGCTTCTCCCCTGCAACGAGCCCGCATATGGAAGCGGGCCACAGCTTGGACGGCCGCAATCGGAAAAGGTTCCCGAAAGTCGGGGAAATTTGGGGGAACGGGTGGAGGGCCTAGTGCCGACCCGCCAATCCCCTCATGATGAGGTGCGCCGAGGGCGCCTCGGGGCCGCCTATGACGCAGCCGCTTTCCGCACGTCGATCACGGCCTGCGCCCATTCGGCCGGCCGCTCCTGCGGCAAATTGTGACCGGCATCGGTGAAGACGCGCCGCTCGAAAAATCCCTCGAACTTGCGCGCGTGGTGGGCGGTGCCGGGGTTGACGCCGTCGCTGTCGCCGTCGATCGCGATCGAGGGGACACGGATCGGCGGCTGCGCGGCGAGCTTTGCCTCGATCCCCGCATAGGCGGGATCGCCCGCCACCAGCGCGTAGCGATGGCGGTAGGAATGGATCACGACGTCGACGAAGTCAGGGTTGTCGAATGACACGGCGCTTGTCTCGAACGTCGCGTCATCGAAGGCCCATTTCGGCGACCACATCGTCCAGAGCTGACGGGCAAAGCCGCGGCGGTTGCGCTCCAAGGCGCGGCGGCCGCGCTCATTGTGGAAGAGATACTGATACCAGAACGCCGCCTCCTCCGGCGGCGAGGCCGGCTCCATGGCGAGGGCGATGTTCTGGATGTTGTAGGAATTGCCGGAGACGAGACCGATCACGCGCTCCGGATGGAGCGCCGAAACCACGCAGGCGGCGCGCCCGCCCCAATCATAGCCGCCGACGATGGCCCGCTTGATCCCGAGCGCATCCATGAAGGCCAGGAGATCGGCGCCGAGCGCCGCCTGCTCGCCGGAGCGCAGCGTCTCGGCGAAGCGGAACCGCGTCGGCCCGTAACCGCGCAGCCAGGGCACCAGCACGCGGGCGCCGGCCTCGGCGAGGATCGGCGCGGTCTCGGCATAGGCGTTCGCGTCATAGGGAAAGCCATGTCCCATGATGCAGGGCCAGCCGTCCGGCGCACCGTATTCGCGATAAGCGATGTCGAGGATATCAGTGATGATGGTTTTTTGTTGCATGATTTGCTCACGGATGATCTCGTTGCGCAGAGCTCGTGTAGCCCGCATGGAGCGAAGCGCAATGCGGGGACGCCTGTATCCGCGAATCCCGGATTTCGCTTACGCTCCATCCGGGCTACGAGGCTACAAGGGGCCTATTTCTGCGGACCGGACAGCGAGATGTCGCGCTCGGCGCGGAACACGTTGCTGTAGAGGTTGGCGATCCATTGCCGGCCGATCTCGGTCTTGTTGAGATAGCCGATCTCGGTCTGGATGTGCGGAGCAACGCTGTTCCAATAGAATTGCGGGTAGCGGTTCACGATGTCGGCGGGCGAGTCGTAGCCGAGCTGGCGGTTGATGCCGACCTCCTCGAACTCGTAATAGAGCGCGTTGGCCTTGCGCAGATAGTTGGGATCGCCGAGCTGGCCGATGAAGTCGGCCGCACGCAGGATCGAGGCTTCGTCGTCGTATTCCTGGCCTTCACGGGCGGGAAAGCGCGTCCCCTCGATGGCGCGGGCAACGCGCTCCGGATCGACTCCCGGGATATGGCGGAGCCGCCGCGTCACGTACAGCTTCGAACGGTCGACGTGATACATCATCAGGCTCGCGTCCGACGCGCCGCGCGGCAACGAGATCTTGTTGTCGGCGGCGTCGATGACGAAGCCGTCGGCGTCATCCTCCTCGAACAGGCCGCGGACATAGCCGATGTCGTGGGCGAGGCAGGCGATCAGGACATGAACGTAATCTTCCGCCGAAAGATGGGTATGAAGGCTTCGGCCGCGGAGGATCGCCTGGGCGGCCAGGGTCACCAGCATCGTATGCTCGATATTGTGGTAGAGCGCATCGCTGTTGCCGATGCATTCCATCGCGGTACGGGTTGCGCTTGCAACGATGCTTGCGGAAGTCTCATCGTACCGGCGGCGCATGAAGTTGCCGAGGAACTGCTCCAGCGATTCAGCTGCCAGTCTGGGTAAGGTTATCATGGACGCAGCCCCGTCCGCCGCTGGTATCCCATGCCATCTCCCGACGTCTCATTCTTGTCGTCGACGCAGCGGGGAGCATAGCCCATCTTGGGCCGGGTAACCAAACTTCGGGGACGGAAAATACGCAAATACCTTACCGTCCCGCTGCGCAACATCACGGTTGCCGTCACAGTTCAGCACAACCCAAAGCGGCGGGAAGGCGGCCGCCGCTCAGGGCGCGGCCAGGATATCGGCGCCGTCGGCCGGGCGCGAAAGGCTTCGGGCCAGGTAGAACAGCTCGACCAGCTTGCCGCGCTTGCCCGCCAGCGAGAAGATGTATTCGGGCGACTCCGCCTCGATTTCCGCGATCGCCACCTTCGCGATCCGGTCGATGCGGCTCGAGCCGTGCTCCCAGACGAAGCCGACGCCAAGCCGGTTGGCCACCGCCTCCAGCATCCCCTCGCGCGTATTGACGATGATCGCCGGACTGGCGCGCAGGTTGAGGGCGCGAAACGCCCGGTCGACGGCGCGCTGGGTCGCGGAATCCCGGGTCCGGAACACCAGCGGATATTGCATGAGGCCGGCGATGGACACGCGCGACTGGCGGCTGAGGTCGTGAACGGGATGGCAGATCGCAACGACGCGTTGCTGCACGCAGGGCTCGCGCCGGAAGCGGTTGTCCTGCGGCACCTCCGGCAGTACGGCGACGTCGACGCGCTGGTCGACCACCGCGGCCATGATCGCCGACCAGCTGCCGATCTCGATGTTGATCTGGATCTTCGGATAGAGATTGCGGAACGCCGCGATCAACGCCATGCCGGGCATGGCGTTGCCGAGCCCGATGCGAAGCTCACCCCCGGTGAGCTCGTCGCGCTGCTGCAGGATGGCGAGCGCATCCGCCTCGACCGCCTGCATGCGGCTCGTTGCGGCATAGAGCCGCCGGCACAGCGACGTCGCGATCAGGGTCTGGCCGTGTCGGTCGAACAGCGCCACCCCGAACTCGGCCTCCAGATCCCGCACCAGCTGCGCAACGGCCGGCTGCGACACCCCGAGCCGCCTTGCCGCAGCGGCAAAGCTGCCGGTCTCGAACACCGCATTGACCGCCCGGACACGCGACGACGTCAACGCCACAACAAGCAACCCAAGATCGTTCTTCCCCGTCTTCCGGACCTGAAAGCAAAACTTGGGACGACCATAAGCCGGGCCATTGACCGTTATGTGAATGTCAGACGCGCTTCCTACTCCTCGTGCGCCGCAAACGGACCAGCAGGGGATCAGCGCGCATGGCGCAAATCGAACTATCCGCAATCCGCAAGTCCTTTGACGGCACCGACGTCCTGAAAGGCATCGATTTCCGCATCGCCGACGGCGAGTTCATCTCGCTGGTCGGCCCGTCCGGCTGCGGCAAGTCGACCCTGCTTCGCATCATTGCCGGGCTCGAGCCGCAAAATTCCGGCGAGGTCCACATCGACGGCCGCGCCATGGACGGCATTCGCCCGAGCGCGCGCAACCTCGCGATGGTGTTCCAATCCTATGCGCTTTATCCGCATTTGAGCGCCTTCGACAACATCGCGGTGCCGCTGCGGATACGGCGCCTCTCCGCGATCGAGCGACTGCCGCTACTGGGTGCGCTGCTGCCGGGCCGGCGCGCCAAGGAACGGCACATTCGCGCCGACATCGAAGGCATCGCCGAGCAGCTCGACATCACCCCATTGCTGCGGCGCAAGCCCGGACAATTGTCCGGCGGACAGCGGCAACGCGTCGCGGTCGGACGCGCCATGGTGCGAGAACCGGTGGCCTTCCTGTTCGACGAACCGCTCTCCAATCTCGACGCCAAGCTGCGCGTCCACATGCGCGCAGAGCTCGCCGAGCTGCATCGCCGCCTCAAGGCAACGTTCGTCTACGTCACGCACGACCAGGCCGAGGCGATGACGATGTCGAGCCGGATCGCCGTCATGATGGGCGGTGAGCTGATCCAGGCCGGCACGCCGGCCGAGATCTACAACGAGCCCGGCGACATCCGCGTTGCCGAATTCATCGGCAGCCCCAAGATCAACGTCCTCCCCGGCCGGATCCGCAAGGACGGCGGCGTCGATGTGCTGGGGACCGCCTTGAAACTTACGTGCAATGCGGCGGCCGGCGATTGCCGCATCGGGGTCCGCCCGGAGCGGGTCGAGCTCGGCACCGGGCCGTTCTCCGGAACCGTCGTCCATCTGGAGAATCTCGGCGCCGAGGCCTTCGTGCATCTCGCGGTCGAAGGCACCGGGTCGCGCCTGATCGCGCGGCTCGCGGACGTCAAGCATTTGCCGGCGATGGCAAGCTCCGTCGCCTTCGGCTTCGCACCTGACGCGGTGCGGATGTTCGATCGGGCCGGGAAACGGATCGAGCTCAGAATGGAGCAGGCCGAGCGCATCCGTGAGCCTGCCCATGTCTGACGGCTCCATCACCATCGGGGCGACTGTTGCTCCCGCGGGCACGACGAGGCGCACGCTGCCGGCCCATGGCAGCAGGCGGGGCCATGCCGCCTACGCGCTGGTGACGCCGGCCGCCGCGCTCATGCTGGTCATGCTGCTCGGTCCGCTCGCCGGCGTGATCGCCCTCTCCTTCACCGACTATCAGCTCGGCGCGCCGCATTTCTCCTGGATCGGGCTCGCCAACTACCAGGACCTGTTCGCCGACAAGGTGTTCTGGACCGCGCTGCGCAACACGCTGACTTACGTCGTGATCGTGGTGCCCGGCGCCGTGATCGCCGGCCTTGCGATCGCGCTTTTGATCCAGAGCGGCACCAGCCTGCGCAGCCTCTACCGGACGATCTATTTCCTGCCAGTCATGGCGACCCTGATCGCGATGGCGGTGGTGTGGGAATTCATGCTGCATCCGCAATTCGGCCTGGTGAACGGGCTTCTCCGCGGCGCGGGCCTGCCGGCCTTCGCATGGCTCCAGGACCGCAGCACCGCCCTCTATGCGCTGTGCGCGATCGGCATCTGGCAGGCCGTCGGCTTCAACATGGTGCTGTTCCTCGCCGGCCTCGTCTCCATTCCCAAGCAGCTCTACGAGGCGGCTGAGATCGACGGCGCCTCGAGCGGCTGGGCACGCTTCCGCCTCGTGACCTGGCCGATGCTGGGGCCGGTCACGACCTTCGTCGTCGTGATCTCCGGCATCCGCTCGTTCCAGGTGTTCGACACCGTGCACGTCTTGACCAAGGGCGGCCCGTCGAAATCCACCGAGGTTCTGATCCACACGATGTACACGGAAGGCTTCGAATTCTTCCGCTCGGGCTATGCCGCGGCCATCACCGTCGTCTTCCTGGTCTTCGTCCTCGCGCTCACCCTGATCAAATCGAGGCTCGCCGATCGCGGCGTGCACTACACATGAGCAACGCGCATCCCATCCCAGTCCGGGCGATCCTCCGCCACGTGCTGCTGATCGCGGGCGCCGCGCTCATGCTGGCCCCCTTCATCTGGATGATCTCGACCGCATCCAAGCCGCAGACCGAGATCTTCTCCAGCGAATTGCACCTGATCCCGCACCAGTTCGCGCTTGTCGAGAATCTGCGCGAGGCCTTCGCCAAGGCCAATCTGCTGCGCTTCCTGCTCAACGGAATCATCGTCACGGTCTCGATCTTCGTGTTGCAGGTGATGGTGGCGCTGCCGGCGGCCTACGCGCTGGCAAAACTTCGCTTCGTCGGCCGTGAGACGCTGTTCGCGCTGGTGCTGTTCGGGATCCTGATCCCGCCGCAGGCGACCGCGATCCCGGTCTTCCTGCTGCTGCACAAGATCGGCCTGCTCGACAGCTATGCCGCGCTGGTGCTGCCCTTCACGATCTCGGTGTTCGGCATCTTCCTGATGCGCCAGTTCTTCAAGACCGTGCCCGACGATCTCGTCGACGCCGCGCGCATGGACGGCATCTCCGAATTCGGCATCGTCTGGCGGGTGATGCTGCCGGCCGCGATTCCCGCAGTGACCGCCTTCGGCATCTTCTCCGTGGTCGCGCATTGGAACGACTATTTCTGGCCGCTGATCGTGCTCAACAGCGAGCATTTGCGCACGCCGCCGCTCGCGGTCGCCCATTTCCGCAACAGCGAGGCCGGCACCAGCTACGGCCCGCTGATGGCGGCGGCGATGGTGATCATCGCGCCGCTCGTCATCGCTTTCCTCTTTGCCCAGCGCCGTTTCATCGAGGGCATCACCCTCACCGGGATGAAGTAGCCACGTCACCTCAAACAAGGAGTCTATCATGCTGAAGACCATCATCGCCGCGGCGGCTCTGTCGCTTGCGGCCGGATCTGCGCTCGCGCAGACAAAGACCGAGATCGTGATGCAATATCCCTATCCGGAGCTGTTCACCGAGACGCACAAGCGCATCGCCGAGGAATTCGCCAAGGTGCGCCCGGAGATCAAGGTCACGATGCGGGCGCCTTACGAATCCTACGAGGACGGCACCCAGAAGGTGCTGCGCGAGGCCGTGACCAATCAGATGCCTGACGTCTCGTTCCAGGGCTTGAACCGCATCCGCGTCCTGGTCGACAAGAACATCCCGGCCGAGCTCGACGGCTACATCGCCGCGGAGAAGGATTTCGACAAGCAGGGCTTCCACCAGGCGATGTTCGACATCGGCACCGCCAGCGGCAAGGTCTACGCCCTGCCCTTCGCGATCTCGCTGCCGATCGTCTACGTCAACCTCGACCTGGTCAAGCAGGCCGGCGGCGACGTGAACAATCTGCCGAAGAGCTGGGACGAGCTGATCGCGCTGGCCAAGAAGATCAAGGCGCTCGGCAACGACACCAACGGCGTCACCTATGCCTGGGACATCACCGGCAACTGGCTGTGGCAGGCGCCGGTGTTCGCGCGCGGCGGCACCATGCTCAATGCCGACGAGACCAAGGTCGCGTTCGACGGAGCGGAAGGCAAGTTCGCCATCAATACGATCGCGCGGCTCGTCAACGAGGCCGGCATGCCCAATCTCGACCAGCCGTCGATGCGCGCGGCGTTCGCGGCCGGCAAGACCGGCTTCCACGTCACCTCGACCTCGGACCTCAACAAGGTCACGCATATGACCGGCGGCAAGTTCGCGCTGAAGACGATTCCGTTCCCGGACGTCGCCTCCACCAAGGGCAGGCTGCCGGCCGGCGGCAACGTCGTGCTGATCCTCGCCAAGGACAAGGCCAAGCGCGATGCCGCCTGGGAAGCGGTGAAATTCTGGACCGGCCCCAAGGGCGCCGCGATCATGGCGGAGACCACCGGTTACATGCCGCCGAACAAGGTCGCCAACGAGGTCTATCTGAAGGACTTCTACGTCAAGAACCCCAACAACTACACCGCGGTCAGCCAGCTCGCGCTGCTCACCAAATGGTACGCCTTCCCCGGCGACAACGGCCTGAAGATCACCGACGTGATCAAGGATCATCTCAATTCGATCATCTCGGGCGCCCGCGCAAAGGAGCCGGAGGCCGTCCTCGCCGACATGACGGCTGACGTGCAGAAGCTGCTGCCGAAGACCACAGGCGCGGCGCGCTGAGCGTGCTGACATCTGCCGGCACGGGACGCTTCGGCGCCCCGTGCCGCATGACTGGAGATGACGATGAAACTGCTGCATCTGAGCGACATTCACCTGACGGCGCCCGGTGCGACCATCGGCGGCCGCGATCCGCGCGTCAATTTCGAGCGGGCGCTGGCGCATGCGCTGCACGATCATCACGACGCCGAATTGATGGTGATCACCGGCGACCTCTCGGATTGGGGCGATCTCGCCGATTATCAATGGCTCAAGCAGCGCCTCGACGCATATCCGCTGCCGGTGCGCCTGTGCATCGGCAACCATGATCGGCGCGCCGCCTTCCTGAGCGTGTTCCCCGACCTCGCCGACGACAACGGCTTCGTCCATGGCATCCACGATACGGCTGCCGGCCGCTGCCTGTTCCTCGACACCGCCCATCCGGAAACGCACGCCGGCCGTTATTGCGACGATCGTCTCGGCTGGCTCGAGGCCCGGCTTACCGAGCATGACGGGCCGTTCCTGCTTTTCATGCACCATAACCCGATGCCTGTGCATCTCGTCCCGTTCGACCAGATCGGCCTGCTCGACGAGGCTCCATTCCGGCATCTCGTCAGTCGCCACCGGGCCAAGATCCGCCACGTATTCTTCGGGCATTGTCACTTGCCGCTTGCAGGCTCGATTGCAGGCGTCCCCGTCTCGTCGCTGCGGGGCACCAACCATGCGAGCTTTCCGCTGTTCTCCGAGACGAAGCTGCTGAGCGCCTGCGACCTGCCGCAATCCTACGGCGTCGCATTTTTCGGGGAGGACTATGTGACCGTGCACATGGTGGAATACGGCTACGACGGTCCGATCCGCATCCAAGGTTCGCCCGACTACAAGGCCTGGGATCGCGAGACCATGGTGCGGTGACGGCGAGCGCCGACCCTTTCCAGGGGCGCGTATTCATAAGCCCGCGCTGCACTCCTTGGAGAGTCCGCTCCACCTCGATAGCAGCGCGCTGGCGTCCTCGCCCGGGTCGGAGATGGGCCAGAAGCTGACATCCGATGTGAGGCTACAAGGATCGGCGGAAATCGCGGCGTCGTGCCGACAATTCTGCGGAAAGTCTGGGCGAAAGCCGACGGCGTTGAATATCCGACTGCGAGCGCAACTTCACTGATCGATAGATTTGGATCATTCAGCAGGCGTTGCGCAAGCAACATGCGTTGCCGAGTTAGCCAGACATGCGGCGTCAATCCTGTCGAGAGACGGAACGCCGAGCAAAAATGATAGCGGCTGCGGCCGACCAGGGACGCAAGTTCGTCAAGGCCGATCGGCTTGTCGAGATGCGCCAGCATGTATTCGGTCACACGCCTGAGCTGCCAGCGCGCGAGCCCGCCGCGAGTATAAGCGAGGCTCTGCGGCATCTGCACTATGCTGTGCGAACGCAATAGCTGGATGCAGAGTAGGTCAACCGCGCGATCGACCAGCAACTTTGCCGAAGGATCGACAATGACGTCGGGGTCGCTGAGGATTGCAAGAAGCTGTGAGGTCACAGCGTCTTCGCTGCCGACGCGTGGCGCCAGCTCTACCTTGCCTCGCCCACCGATGAGTGTTCGGCAATGCTCCAGTCGTTCGTTGGTGAGATAGACATGGGACACGTGGAGCGGTCCTTCAACTTCCCAATCTCCATCATGCCGGTCGGGAATCACAGTGATAGAATTCGGCCGCAGCGGGGCAGAGAGCCGCCGTCGCTCAACCGTCCACGCACTGTGCTGAGGCTCTCCATAGTAGGTGCCGACAAGGTGTCCGGGCATGCCTGGGGCATAGCCATAACGCGTGCCGCGAACAAAACGATGAGTGAGTTGTGTGCCGCAGTTTAACTGGATGGGTGCCAAAGGCGGCGGGGCTTCCGATAGCAGCCGGACCATCGTCTGAAAAGGATTTCGATCAGGCATCGCTTTGGTTATGTCATATTTGGCCGCACCCGCGACAGGCGCTTCATCGACATACCATGTTTCACGACATGGCGGGAATGGAAGCTGCGGTCGAAATGTCGCAATGTCTGGCTGATTGCACAAATAGTGCGCATGATTGACTTCGCGGTATCGAGACAACTCCGATGGCAAGTGGCACGTGGGTTGGGCTTGATCTCATTGCGCCCGGTCTACCACTCACAGCTGGGCTGCCTTGGCCGTGATGGGCGAGAAGCAGAGTCCACAGGCGCGGGCGCCACTTCGTCGCAAGATTGCGATAGTCGCCGCAATATCGGAACGGTGCGTCCGTCGGGATCATGGCCTACTGGGCCGGATCATCCGAGGGGATCCCGACCACCATGACAAACCAAGAACCGTTCGCCGCCGGCGCTGCTGAGACCGAAAGCACGCGGGGCGGAGTATCGCGCCGTTCGCTCCTGCTGACTGTCGGCGGAGCGGCTTCCATGGCGGTGGTGCCCCAGGTTACCGCGCAACCCGCATCCGAAAGCAAGCCCGCTGCATCGACGGCACGGGTTCGTCTGAACGTGAACGGAACGAGACAGGAGCTCGACTTGGATACGCGGCAATCCCTGCTCGACCTTCTGCGCGAAGATCTCGGTCTCACCGGTACGAAGAAGGGCTGCAATCAGGGCGCCTGCGGCGCTTGCACCATCCTGCTCAACGGCAGGCGGGTCGTGTCGTGTCTGACGCTGGCTGCGATGCACGACGGGGCCATTGTCGAGACGATCGAGGGTCTCGAGAAGAATGGTGAGCTTCATCCGCTCCAGAGCGCATTCGTCGAGCACGACGGCTTGCAGTGCGGCTTCTGTACCCCCGGGCAGATCATGTCGGCCGTCGGCTGCATCGCCGAAGGCCATGCGGGCTCGCCGGAGGACATTCGGTTCTGGATGAGCGGCAATATCTGTCGCTGCGGGGCGTATCCCGGGATCGTCGCCGCCGTTGCCGACGCCGCCAAGAGGGTCTGACCATGCTCCCGTTCACGATCGAGAAGGTGACCTCCATCGAGGCCGCCGTCGCCGCCGCATCCTCCGGAGGCCGCCTCATCGCCGGCGGCACGACATTGGTCGATCTCATGCGCGACGAGGTGGAGCAGCCACAGCAGCTCGTCGACATCAACGCGCTTCCGCTGTCCGGTATTCGCGTCGACCGGTCCGACCTCGTCATCGGCGCGCTCGCGCGGATGGCCGACATCGCCGCCCATTCCGATGTTCAGCGTCTTTATCCGCTGATCTCCGAGAGCCTGATCGAGGGCGCCTCGCCGCAACTGCGCAACATGGCCTCGATCGGCGGCAACCTGCTCCAGCGCGTGCGCTGCCCCTACTTTCGGATGCTCGACGCATCCTGCAACAAGCGCAGCCCTGGCTCGGGTTGCGCCGCACGCGACGGCCTGAATGCCGGTCACGCCATTCTCGGCACCAGCGATCACTGCGTGGCGACGCACCCCTCGGACGTTGCGGTCGCGCTGGTCGCGCTCGATGCCACTATGCGGGTCAGGGGGCCGAAGGGCGAGCGCACTTTCCCGGTCGAGGAGCTGTTTCGCTTGCCCGGCGACACTCCCCATCTCGAACACACGCTGCTGCCGGGCGAGCTCATCGTTGAAGTGCGGGTCCCCGGGGGCCCTGATAGCCGCCGGGCGCGCTATCTCAAGGTGCGCGACCGCGCGTCCTACGAATTTGCGCTGGTCTCCGCGGCAGCGGCGCTCGACGTCGTGGACGGCGTGATCCGCGGCGCGCGGCTCGCGGTTGGCGGGGTCGGCACCCGACCTTGGCGCATGCGCGCGGTGGAAGCGGCGCTGATCGGCAAGGTACCGGGCCGGCAGGTGTTTGAGGCGGCCGCCCGATCGGCGTTGGAAGGGGCCCGCCCGCTGTCCGGCAATCATTACAAACTCGAACTCCTGCCGCGGACGATCGTCCGCGCCTTCGAAATGACGGGAGGAATTGCATGACCATCAGCGTCATCGGACAGCCGCTGCCCCGCGTGGATGGCCGTGCCAAGGTCACGGGCTCCGCGCGGTACGCGGCCGATTTTAATCAGCCCGGCCAGGCCTATGCCGTGATCGTCAGCGCCACAATAGGGCTTGGACGAGTGACCGGCGTGGACAGCGCGGCGGTCGAGAAGATGCCGGGCGTTCTCGCCGTCCTCTCGCATCTCAACGCGCCACGCCTGGCGTACCGCCCGCACAAGAGCTACATCGATCCGGCGACGGGCGAGCGGCTGCATGTGCTGCAGGACGACCATGTGCGCTTCCACGGACAGCCGGTGGCGCTCGTCGTTGCCGCAACCATTGCGCAGGCGGAGCGCGCCGCCGCGGCGCTGCGCCTCACCTACAAGGCCGAGCGGCCAATCATCGATTCCGCAGGTCCCGAAGCCCGTCCCATCGTGCCCGAGGCTGGCAAACAGCCGGACGCCCGGCTGCCCGCCGACAAGGCGCGCGGAAGTGCGGATAAGGCCCTGGCCGACGCGCCGGTGAAGGTCGATGAGACCTATGACATCGCGCGCGAGAACCACAATCCGATGGAGCCGCATGCGACGATCGCCAGCTGGAACGGCGACCGCCTGACGCTTTGGAGCAAGAGCCAGTTCGTCGTCAACGAGCAGGCCGAGATCGCGGCGATCTTCGGTCTGTCGCCCGAAAAAGTGACGGTCATCTGCCCGTTCATCGGCGGGGCCTTCGGGACCTCGCTCAGAACCTGGCCCCATGTGACGCTCGCGGCCATGGCCGCCCGGCACGTGGGGCGCCCGGTGAAGCTCGTCCTGACGCGTAAGCAGATGTTCTTCACCACCGGACATCGGCCGCGCACGGTGCAGAGGATCGCTCTCGGCGCCACGGCGGACGGAACGCTCATCAGCGTAGTGCACGAAGGCACGGGCGAGACCAGTCGCTACGAAGAATTCATGGAAGCTCTGACCTCGGTCACGACGTTCCTCTACTCCTCGCCCAACGTGCGGACGCGCTACCGTCTGGTCCCGCTCGATACCGGAACGCCAAACCACATGCGTGGCCCTGGCGAGGCCAGCGGCGTTTTCGCGCTCGAATGCGCCATGGACGAGTTGGCTTATAAGCTCCGCCTGGATCCGATCGATCTGCGGCGCCGGAACGAGCCGGAGATCGACGAGGGAGAAAACAAGCCCTTCTCCAGCCGATCGCTGATGAAATGCTACGATCTCGGGGCCGAACGGTTCGGCTGGTCGCGCCGTACGCCCGAACCGCGCTCGATGCGCGACGGCCGCCTGCTGATCGGGATGGGAGTAGCCTCGGCAAGCTATCCGGCCTTTCACGCGCCGGCCACCGCGCGGGCGCGGCTGCTTCGGGACGGGACAGCCGAGGTCGAGATCGCGGCCAGCGACATGGGTCCGGGCACCTATACGTCGATGACGCAGGTCGCCGCCGAGACTCTCGGGCTCCCTGTCGAAAAGGTGCGCTTCAGCCTTGGTCGCTCCGATTATCCGCCTGCCCCATCCCACGGCGGCTCTTGGACCATGGCCTCGGTGGGCTCCGCGATCCGCGCTGCCTGCATCGCCGTGCGAGAACAGGCCGCGAAGAGCCGGAACGATCGGCCGATCGAAGCCACGGCGTCGTCTCAACGGGATCCCGAGGCTGCCGCCAGGTTCTCGATGCACTCGTTCGGCGCCGTCTTCGTCGAGGTCGCCGTCGATCCCGACGTCGGCACGATCCGCGTTCGCCGCGCGGTCGGCGCCTATGGCATCGGCCGCGTCGTCAACCCGCGTCTCGCCCACAGCCAATGCACCGGCGGCATGGTCGGCGGCATCGGTATGGCGCTGATGGAGCGCACCGTTCTCGACGCGCGCGACGGCCGGCCGGTCAACGCTCACATGGCCGACTACCTGATGCCCGTCAACCTGGACATTCCCCAGATCGAAGCGCACTTCGTCGAGGAGGCTGATCCGCACGTCAATGAACTCGGGGTCAAGGGTCTCGGCGAAATCGCCCTGGTCGGTATCGCCCCCGCGATCGCAAACGCCGTCTTTCATGCGACCGGCAAGCGCGTCCGCACCCTGCCGATCCGGATCGAAGACGTGCTGACCGCTTAGCGCTGTAAAGGGGGTGGCATACGCCACTCCTGGGCATGTGGTTGTGCTGCATCGAAGAGGCTGACGTACCCACCCTACTCCACCAGCAGCACGTCGACGGCGACACCGAGCTTCTGCTTGGGCGAGCCGACGATGATGCCGTCGACCGGCGAGACGTCGGAAAAATCGCGTCCCATTGCGAGCACGATGTGATCGTTGCCGATGAGGAGATCGTTGGTCGGATCGAGATCGATCCAGCCAAGCTCGGGTCCGCACCAGAGAGACACCCAGGCATGGGTGGCGTCGGCCCCTTGCAGCCGCGGCTGGCCCGGCGGCGGAATGGTGCGCAGATAGCCGCTGACATAGGCCGCCGGCAGGCCGAGCCCGCGCAGCCCGGCAATCATGACATGGGCAAAGTCCTGGCAGACGCCGTGACGCTTGTCGAAGACCTCGTCGAGCGGCGTCGAGATCACGGTCGCCTTCGGATCGTAGCGGAATTCGCCGCGGATGCGTCGCATCAGGTCGACGGCGCCGGCGAGGATGCCCGCGCCGGGCGGAAAGCTCATCCCCGCATAGGCGCTGACCGGGCGCAGCACCGGCACCAGGGGGCTGGCAAAGACATAACCGACCGGCGAGGACGGCCCGAGGCTGGTGGCTTCGAACGCGGTGTCGCGGACGCTCTCCCAGGGCGGGCTGACCGCATCTCGCGCCGGCGGTTTGCGCGACACCGAGACACGCGAGCGCGAGTCGATGCGCAGATTGCGATGCGCGGCTTCGATCGTCACGCTCTCGGTCAGCGTGCCGAAGAAGTCGCGCCGCACATTGCGCTCGGCCGGGCGCGGATGGATCTCGACCTCGTGCGAGATCAGTTCCTGGCCGCCGCCGCTTCTGGGCTCCAGCCGCAGCGTGCAGCGGGCGAAGCTGACGGGATTCTCGTACTCGTAGGTGGTGACGTGACGGATGTCGTAGATCACGCCAGCCCCGTCAGCTTTTCCGGCCGGCTGGCATTGGGACCGTGCGGGAAGTAGTGCTGCCCGATCGCCTCGCCGAGGCTGAGCAGATCCTGCTCCAGGGCGAACAGCGTCTTGACCTCGAGCTTCTCGGCCTCGGCGGTCGCGAGCATCGCCTGCATCGCCACGGCGAGACGCTGCGGTTTCTCGATCAGGCCATGCTCCTTCAGGCTCGGCAGCGCCGCAATGTGCTCGTTCAGCGTCGTCACCTGAAACGCCACCGAACGCGGATTGTAGCCGTCGAGCACCGCGAGGTCGCGCACCGGGGCCAGAATGGGCGCCAGCAGATAACGCGAGCGGTAGGTGATCTGGCAATCCACCAGCGTCAGCAGGATGTCGAGATCCTCGTCGCCGGCCTCGTCATAGGCGAACTGGCGGGTGAAGCGCGTGGTGTTGATGGCGCGCTCGATGCGGCGGCCGATGTCGAGGAAGCGCCAGCCCGCGGCGCGATTCATATTCTCCTGCGCGAGCCCTGCGAAGCTCGCCAGCTCCTGCAAGGTCAGCTCGGCGGCGCTCAGCACGCTGTCGTCGTCCTCCACCTCGATGGCGAGGCGCTCGGCCATCTCGGTGATCACCTGCCAGGCATCGGGCGACAGCCGCTCGCGCAAGGAGGTCGCCGTGCGCTGCGCCGCCCTCACCAGCGACAGGGCCGAGCCGAAACGCTCCGCGCCCTGCAGCGCTTCGGCGACGATACGCCCCGCGGCCGTGCGCGAGGATTGCGAGACCGCGCCCCAGGCGACAAGGAGGCGCTGGATGCGTTCGGCCGATTGCACCGAGGCCGCCGTGCCCTTGTTCGGCCCGCTCGGCGAGCCCAAGGCGCGCACCAGCCGCAGCGTCGCCTCGGCGCGCTCGAGATAGCGGCCGAGCCAGAACAGATTGTCGGCGGCGCGGCTGGGCAGCACGCCAGCGATGCGGCGGATGCGCACCTTGTCGGTCGCCGGCAGCAGCGTCGCGGTCGCGACCTGCTTGTCGGAGACGACCCAGACGTCGGCGGCGCGCGCGCCGTCGCCCATCGACACCGCGCGCGCGTCCGGCTGCTCGGCGATGCGGCAGAAGCCGCCGGGCATGATGGCCCAGCCGTCCGGCGTGGCGGCGGCGAACACGCGCAGCACGAAGGGGCGCGGCGTGAGCTGCCCGTGCTCCCACACCGGCATGGTCGAGAGCCGCACCACCTCCTGGCCGACATAGTCCATGCCGCGCGCGCTGATCGCATCGATCAGGCGCTGCCGTCCGCTGGCGTCGAGCTCGCTCGCGAGCACCGGACCATTGCTGTCGAAACCGGGAACGCCGCGCCGATAGGCGCCTTCGATCGCGACCTCGTCGAGCCGCGCCAGCACCTCGTCGCGCGCCACGCGCTGGCCGCACCACCAGGTCGCGATGTGCGGCATCTTCAGGTCTTCGCCGAGCAGGCGGCGGCTCAGGGCCGGCAGGAAGCCGAGCAGCGCCCGCGCCTCCAAAACGCCCGAGCCCGGCATGTTGGCGACGACGACGCCGTCCTTGCGCAGCACGTCGATCAGGCCGGGCACACCGAGCCGGGAGGAGGCATCGAGCTCGAGCGGGTCGAGCGAGTTGGAATCGACCCGGCGCAAGAGCACATCCAGCCGCTTCAGGCCGGCGACGGTGCGGATGTGGACGCGGTCGTCGCTGACCGCGAGATCGTCGCCCTCGACCAGCAGGAAGCCGAGATAGCGCGCCAGCGTCGCGTGCTCGAAATAGGTCTCGCTGAAGCTGCCGGGGGTGAGCACGCCGATCCTGGGCTCGTCGCGATCGGCGCGCGCGCGCAAGCTGTCGCGGAACGCCTCGAAGAACGGCGCGACGCGCGGCACGTTCATCGACTTGTAGAGATCGGAGAAGGCGCGCGACAGCACCAGGCGGTTCTCCAGCGCGTAGCCCGCACCCGATGGCGCCTGGGTGCGGTCGCCGAGCACCCACCAGCGGCCGTCGGGCCCGCGGCCGACATCGGCGGCATAGATCGAGAGATAACGTCCGCCGGGCGGCGGCACGCCGCAGACCGGACGGAGATATTCGGGACTGCCGGCGATCGCCGCGGCCGGGAGCGCGCCTTCGGCCACGAGGCGCCCCTCGCCATAAATGTCGCGCAGCACGCGCTCGAGCAGCTCGGCGCGCTGGGTGATGCCGGCGCAAAGCTGCTGCCAGTCGGCCTCGTCGATCAAAAGCGGCAGATGGCTGATCGACCAGGGCCGGTCGGCGCTATCGCCGGGCGCGCGGTAGGTGACGCCGGCCTCGCGGAGATGGCGATCGGCCATGCCGAAGCGACGCTCGATCTCGTCGGGCGCCAGCGCGCCGAAGGCGTCGAAGAAGCGGCTCCAGACCGCGCGCGGCGCACCGTCGGGCCCCAGAAACTCGTCGGGGATACCGGGCAGGCGGCTATAGTCGCGGACCCACTGCGCAATCCGCTGCTGGGCATTTGCCCTGCCCGCCTGGTCGTTGTCTTCGGCTGCGCCCTCGCCCATGGGCCTTTCCCTCCCCCACCATCATACTCATTGCAGGAGCGGGGTCCGCAAGTCGAGGGTCAGCGGAAATTCATTTGTGCGTTCCTCAGGCGGCGGCTGCATCGGACCCGGGGTGTGGCCGTGGTCCTGGAAGCGCGCCAGCCGCCGGGCCTCGGCCTCGTAGGTATTGACCGGCTTGGTGTCGTAGTTGCGCCCGCCAGGATGGGCGACGTGGTAGACGCAGCCGCCGAGCGAGCGGCCGTTCCAGGTATCGATCAGGTCAAAGGTCAGCGGCGCGTGCACGGGGATGGTCGGGTGCAGGCCGGAGGCCGGCTGCCAGGCCTTGAAGCGGACGGCAGCCACAGCCTCGCCGGAGCGGCCGGTCGGGGTCATCGGCAGGCGGCGGCCGTTGCAGGTGACGAAATGGCGGCCCTCGACGAAGCCTTCGGCCTTGACCTGGAGCCGCTCGACCGAGCTATCGACATAGCGCACGGTGCCGCCGGCCGAGCCCTCCTCGCCGAGCACGTGCCAGGGCTCCAGCGCCTGCCGCAGCTCCAGCGTCACGCCGCCATGGTGGATGCGGCCGAAAGCGGGGAAGCGGAATTCGAGCTGGGCCAGATACCATTCCGGCTCGAACGGATAGCCCGATTGCTTGAGCTCGCCGAGCACGTCGAGAAAATCTTCCCAGATGAAATGCGGCAGCATGAAGCGGTCGTGCAGCGCGGTGCCCCAGCGCACGAACTTGCCGCTCAGCGGCTCGCGCCAGAACTTTGCGATCAGCGCACGGATCAGGAGCTGCTGCGCCAGCGACATGCGTGGATCCGGCGGCATTTCGAGCGCGCGGAATTCGACGAGGCCGAGCCGGCCCGTCGTTCCTTCCGGCGAATAGAGCTTGTCGATGCAGATCTCGGCGCGGTGGGTGTTGCCGGTGATGTCGACCAATAGATGCCGGAACAGCCGGTCCACCAGCCAGAGCGGCGTCTGGTAGCTGGGCGGCGGCACGTGCGAGAGCGCGATCTCGAGCTCGTAGATGCTGTCGTGGCGCGCCTCGTCGATGCGCGGCGCCTGGCTGGTCGGGCCGATAAAAAGACCGGAGAAGAAATAGGACAGCGCCGGATGGCGCTGCCAATACAGCACCAGGCTCTTCAGAAGATCGGGCCGGCGCAGGAACGGCGAGTCCTGCGGTGAGGAGCCGCCGACCACGACGTGATTGCCGCCCCCGGTGCCGGTGTGACGGCCGTCGACCAAGAAACGGTTGGCGCCGAGGCGGACCTTGGCCGCATCCTCGTAGAGGCCGGTGGTGATCTCGACCGCATCGCGCCAGCTCTTGGCCGGCTGGATGTTGATCTCGATGACACCGGGGTCGGGCGTCACCTTGATCACCTCGATGCGCGGGTCGAACGGCGGCGGGTAACCCTCGACATGGACCGGAAGCTGCATCTCCTCGGCGGTGTCCTCGAGCGCCGAGATCAGCTCGAGATAATCCTCGATGCGCTCGACCGGCGGCATGAAGGCGCAGATTACGCCGTCGCGGACTTCGACCGACATCGCGGTGCGCACCGGAACGGAGGTGTTGAGCTGCTCGGGCGCCGCCCGCGGCGGGGATTCCGGACGCGCGGCGAGCGTGAACACCGGCAGCTTGTCCCGCGCCTCCATCGGGTCCTGCTCGACGATGTAGGGATATTGGTTGGGCGGGACGTAGCCGAGCGAGCCGATCGGCAGGCGCAAACCGAGAGGCGAATCGCCCGGCGTCAGGAACAGATGATTGCGCCGCAGCGGCCAGCGTTCGCTGCGCCAGCGCGGCGGCGCATTCCAGCGCTGGATCGGCAGCACGAAGCCGCGCGGCGTATTCAGACCCTGATCGAACACCCGCGCCATGCGTGCGCGGGCTTCGGGATCGGACAGCTTTGAATCGGTGGGATCGACATTGACCGGAAGCTCCGCTTCCTTCTGCAGCCAATAGGCGGGATCCTCATAGGCCGGCATGATGTAGCCGAGGTCGACGCCGAGCCGCGCCGCCGTGCCTTCCATGAAGGCCTCGGCATCCTTGACCTCCGGTCTCCTGGGATTCTCGATCCTGGCGATGAGGTCGGCGTTCTTCCAGATCGGCACGCCGTCCTTGCGCCAATAGAGGCCGAAGGCCCAGCGCGGCAGGCTCTCGCCCGGATACCATTTGCCCTGGCCGTAATGCAGCAGCCCGCCCGGCGCGAAGCGCGTGCGCAGGCGGCGGATCAGATCGTCGCCGAGCGCGCGCTTGGTCGGGCCGACGGCCTCCGTATTCCACTCGCCCGCCTCGAGATCGTCGACCGAGACGAAGGTCGGCTCGCCGCCCATGGTGAGGCGCACGTCCGCGCTGGCGAGATCGCCATCGACCTGCTCGCCGAGATCGTCGAGGCGCGCCCAGGATTCGTCGGAGAACGGCTTTGTGATGCGCGGCGCCTCGCGGATGCGCTTCACGCTCATGTCGAAGGAAAACTCGACCTCGGCAAAGCCGGCCCCGCCGGAGATCGGCGCCGCCGAACGGTAGTGCGGCGTGGCTGCGACCGGGATGTGCCCCTCGCCTGCGAGCATGCCCGAGGTCGCGTCGAATCCGATCCAGCCGGCGCCCGGCAGATAGACCTCGGCCCAGGCGTGCAGATCGGTAAAATCGTTCTCGACTTCCGGCGGCCCCTCGATCGGATCGATGTCGGGACGGATCTGGACCAGATAGCCCGAGACGAAGCGGGCGGCGAGCCCGAGATGGCGCAAGGTCTGGATCAAGAGCCAGGCGGAGTCGCGGCATGAGCCTGCGCCGGAGACAAGCGTCTCCTCCGGCGTCTGCACGCCCGGCTCCATGCGGATGATGTAACGGACCTTCTTCTGGATCTCGCGATTGAGGTCGACCAGGAAATTGACGGTGTTCGGGGCCTCGTGCGGGATGGTGTCGAGGAACTTGGCGAACAGGCGATCGGGCTTGATGGTCTCGAGATACGGCGCGAGCTCCGTCTTCAGATCCTTGGGATAGTCGAACGGGAAGCTGTCGGCATAGGGCTCGACGAAGAAGTCGAACGGGTTGACCACCGTCATCTGCGCCGTGAAGTCGACCTCGAATTTCAGCTCGGTGGTCTTCTCCGGAAAGACGTAGCGCGCCAGCCAGTTGCCCTGCGGGTCCTGCTGCCAGTTCACGAAATGATTGGAAGGCGTGACCTTGAGCGAATAGCTCAGGATCGGCGTGCGCGTATGCGGCGCCGGCCGCAGCCGTATCGTCTGCGGGCCAAGGTCGATCGGGCGGTCGTATTTGTAGTGCGTGACGTGGTGTAGCGCGACGTAGATCGACACGGGATGCGGTGCTCCAGCAGCTTTTTTGAGCAGAACACCTGAGGTCAACGCGATCAAGCACTAACAACGGGCACGGGGTGCCTAGGTAAGGTGCGGGGCGGGTGATGGTGGTTGTTATTGGGCCGCGCCGGCGAGGCTCTTCCCTTCTCCCCTTGTGGGAGAAGGTGGCGCGAAGCGCCGGATGAGGGGTCTCTCTCAACCCGCAAAACCGCTCGTGAGGATAGAGACCCCTCACCCGGCTTCGCTTTCAGCGAAGCCACCCTCTCCCACAAGGGGAGAGGGTTTGAAAGCCCTACGCCGCCGAGGTCAGCCTTTGCAGGAATTGGGTCACTTCGCGGCGGAGCGTCTCGACTTCGCCGTGGACGCGTTCGGAGGCGTGGTTGACGCGTGCAGCGACGCGGCCGGTGTCGGCGGCGGCTTCGCTGATGCCCGTCACGTTGGAGGAGACCTGCGAGGTGCCGGTTGAGGCTTCGTGAACGTTGCGGGCGATCTCGCGCGTTGCGGCGCCCTGCTGCTCGATCGAGGCTGCAATCGAGGCGGTGATGCCGTTGATCTCGGCGATGGTCTGCGCGATCGCTTCGACGGCGGCGACCGAATTGGTGGTCGATTGCTGCATCTCGCCAACCTTGGCGCTGATCTCTTCGGTCGCCTTCGCGGTCTGTTTGGCGAGGCTCTTGACCTCGGAGGCCACCACCGCGAAACCGCGGCCGGCGTCGCCCGCACGGGCCGCCTCGATGGTGGCGTTGAGCGCGAGCAGGTTGGTCTGGGAGGCGATCTCGCTGATAAGCTTGACGACGTCGCCGATCTGCATCGCGGCGTCCGCAAGGCTCCGGATCTCGCTGCCGGCGCGATTGGCTTCGTTCACCGCCCGTCCCGTGCTCGCGGTCGAGCCGGCGACCTGGCGATTGATCTCGGCGATCGACGATGCGAGCTGCTCGGCGGCGCTGGCGACAGTGGCGACGTTGCGCGAGGCCTGGTCGGATGCGGAGAGCACGCCGGAGGTTTGCAGGCTGGTCTTCTCCGCCGCCGCCGCCATCTGGCCGGCATCGGATTCGAGATCGGTCGCGGCGCCCATCAGCGTGCCCGCAACCTGATCGAGATGCGTGCCGAACCGCCTGGCGAGGTCCGCGATCTCGACGACGCGGCGGCCGAGACTGTCGGTGCCGGCATTGATGACGGTCGCCGAGCGGCGGAACGAGCCGGGCAATCCGCGCGCCAGGATCTTGCGGAAATACTTGCCGCGGCTGGCATACTCCATCGACGCCGAAGCTTCCCGCTGGAACGCATCGGTAATGTCGAGCATGTCGTTGACCGATCTCTGGATGGCGCCGATGCGCCCGGCCTGCCGCTCACTGAGGATGCGCGCCTCGAGATCGCCGCCCGCCGCCTTGCGGCACACAGCGGCGACCTCGTCGACGGCAACCGCGGTGCGGTGCTGGCACCAGACGGCATAGCCGGAGAGCGCGATCGTCGCGCCGAGAGAAGCGGCACTCGCGATCCCAGTCATGCCGAGAAGCGAGAGAACGAACGCAAGGACGGCAAGACCACACGCGAGCGCGGTTGCTCCCTGCGCCTTAGAGAGAGAGCACAAATTCATCGTAACCGACACCCTGTTGCTTGAGCAGCCCGACCATCGCCTCGAAGCTCGCCTGCATGCCCTCCTTGGCATTGGCATGCCGCGCCTCCTCAGTGCACAGCGTCTTGTAGATCGGCTTGATGCGCTCGATCTGCGCGGGATCCGGCTTGCGACGGTTGGAGTGATAGCCGACGATGTTGCCGCGCTCGTCGAATGTCGGCGTGACGTGGGCGAATACCCAATAGTGACTGCCGTCCTTCGCCAGGTTGACGACGTAGGCGAAGATCTCCTGCTTGGACTGCAGCGTGTCCCAGAGCAGCTTGAAGACGGCGCGCGGCATGTCGGGATGGCGGATCAGGCTGTGGGGCGCGCCCATCAGCTCCTTCCACGAGTACTTCGCCATGCGGATGAAGACGTCGTTGGCGTAGGTGATGCGGCCTTTGAGATCGGTCTTCGATACGATCAGCTCCTCCTCACCGAGGAGATTTTCCACCCCAGTGGGACGTATCGCTTGCATCGGCTCGATCCTCAAATCACGCCGGCCCCACCACGCTGTGAAGCCGCATCGCCTCCTGTCTACGGCAACAGTGTTAACCAGGTGTAAGCCGGGAACTTTTTGCGGCAGGCGCCCACCTCCGTATCATTACTTAGCGAACGGCCGTTGCATTTCGGATCGCCACACGCGCTCCGATTCCGGTTGCGATCATCGGATACCGGCGGCGCTTGATTGGGTTGCGCGGCGATGCTCGCGCGACTACATCGTCGCGCCGAGCACCCAGGGCGCGAACTCGGCGCCGCCGAAATCGAAGCTCTCGCTCTTGGTCGGCTGGCCCGAGGCGGTCTTGAGGATGAGATCGAAGATGCGCTGGCCGCATTGTTCGACGCTCTCCTCGCCTTCGAGGATGGTGCCGCAATTGACGTCCATGTCCTCTTCCATGCGCCTGTACATGGGCGTGTTGGTGGCGAGCTTGATCGACGGCGCCGGCTTGCAGCCGAACACACTGCCGCGGCCCGTGGTGAAGCAGACGAGGTTGGCACCTCCTGCGACCTGCCCGGTCGCGGCCACGGGGTCGTAGCCGGGCGTGTCCATGAACACGAACCCCTTCTTGGTGACGGGCTCGGCGTAGCGCAGCACCTCGACGAGATTGGTGGTGCCGGCCTTCGCCATCGCGCCGAGCGACTTCTCCAGAATGGTGGTAAGGCCGCCGGCCTTGTTGCCGGGGCTCGGATTGGCGTTCATCTCGGCGCCTTCGCGCGCGGTGTACTCGTCCCACCAGCGCATCAGGTCGACCAGCTTCTCGCCGACCTCGCGGCTGACGGCGCGGCGCGTCAAGAGATGCTCGGCGCCGTAGGTCTCCGGCGTCTCCGACAGGATCACGGTGCCACCGTGACGCACGATGAGGTCGCTGGCTGCGCCGAGCGCAGGATTGGCCGATACGCCGGAATAGCCGTCCGAGCCGCCACATTGCAGCGCCACGGTGAGCTCGCTCGCCGGCACCGTCTCGCGCTGGACCTTGTTGGCATCGGCGAGCGCCTCGCGCACGAAGGCGATGCCGGCTTCGACCGTCTTGCGGGTGCCGCCGACCTCTTGGATATCCATCGCGCGCAGGCGGCCGGCAAGCTTCTGCTCTTCCATCAGGCCGCCGATCTGGTTCACCTCGCAGCCGAGACCGAGCACGATAACGTGGGAGAAATTGACGTGCCGGGCATAGCCGCCGAGGGTGCGGCGGAGCAATGCAAGCGGCTCGTTCTGCGTCATGCCGCAGCCGGTCTTGTGGGTCAGCGCGACCACGCCGTCGACGTTGGGGAAATCGGCGAGCGGATTGTCGCCGGTGAAGGGATTCTTCTTGAAGACGTCGGCGACGAGGCTCGCGACATGCGCACTGCAATTCACCGAGGTGAGGATGCCGATATAATTGCGCGTGGCGACGCGGCCGTCCGGACGGCGGATGCCTTCGAACGTCGCCGGCAGGTCGAAGTTCGGCGTCGGCTTGACGTCGGCGCAATAGGCATAGTCCTTGGCGAAATCACCCATGCCGCAATTCTGCACGTGCACGTGCTGGCCCGGCGCGATCGCTTGCGTGGCAAAGCCGATGATCTGACCGTAGCGCCTGATCGGCTCGCCTTCGGCGATCGGCTTGATCGCGACCTTGTGGCCGGAGGGAATGCGATCGACCGCGGTCACGCCGTCGGCCACCAATGTGCCCGGCGGCAAGCTCGCGCGCGCGATCACCACGCCATCATCGGGATGCAGGCGGATGACGGGGCTGATGGTCATGGGAGTCTCCTTCGGAGGCGAATAGCGAATAGCGAATGGCGAGTGGCGAATGGAAAAGGGAGTAGCCCTATTCGCTACTCCCCATTCGCCATTCGCAAGCTTCTCAGGCCTTGCCGCCCGAATCCTTGCGGGTCGCGTTCACCTGCATCTTGGCGTAGGTCGTCATCAGGCCGACTTCGTTGGACAGTGTCACCAGCTTGAAGCCCATGTTGATGGCGCGCGCTGCGCCTTCGGCGCCGCTGCAATGGATGCCCGGGTTGAGGCCGCGCTTGCCGCATTCCTTGATGATCTTCTCGTAGATCGCGAGAATCTCGGGCTCGCTGCGGTCGAGCTTGGGCTCGAGGCCGTAGGAGAAGCCGAGATCGGACGGGCCGATATAGACGCCGTCGATGCCTTCGACGTCGAGGATCGCTTCCATGTTCTCGACTGCGGTCCGCGTCTCCATCATCGGCAGCAGCACGATCTCGTCGTTGGCCGTCTTCTGATAAGAGCCCGCGGTGCCGTACATGCCAGCGCGGATCGGACCGTTGGAGCGCACGCCCTTGGGCGGATATTTCGAATACGAGACCAGGTTCCGGGCTTCCTGCGGCGTGTTGACCATCGGGCAGATCACGCCATAGGCGCCGCCATCGAGCACCTTGCCGATGATGCCGGGCTCGTTCCAGGGCACGCGGACCATCGGGGTGATCGGATGCTTGTCCATGGCCTGGAAGCACTGCACCATCGAGAGATAGTCCTGCACGCCGTGCTGCATGTCGACCGTGACGCTGTCGAAGCCGCATTGCGCGATCATCTCGGCCGAGAAGCCGGAGGGGATGGCGAGCCACGCGTTGACGACCGCCTTGCCCGACTTCCAGATCTCTTTGACTTTATTGGCCACGTTGCCTTTCCTTCCCTGTTGCTCTCACTCGCCGCGGATCGGGTTCGGCCGCACTTTGAGCGAAAAAAAGCGCGAATGTCCATGGCTCTCGCCGCGCACGCACGCATATCTGGTTTCACTCCCCGGCTATTGTCTCGTCCGCGCCGCCGAGCCCCGCAAGGCTCCGTTCGAGCTCGCCGAGCATCTCCTGCAATTCGGCGAGCTTGCGTGCGCCGAAGCGCCGCGTGATTTCGGCATAGATCGCTTCCGACGTCGGCGCGACCGACGCCATCAGCTTGAGCCCCTCCTTCGAGATCGAGACCATGCTGCGGCGCTGGTCGGCTTTCGCCGTCTTGCGCTCGATCAGGTTGCGCGCCTCGAGGTCTCGCAGGATGCGCGACAGGCTCGGCCCGAGCAGGAACGCGGTGCGCGCGAGTTCCGTGACCTCGACCGCCTCGATCGCCGCCAGCGCCCGCAGGATGCGCCATTGCTGCTCGGTCAGGCCGTGCTCGCGCAGCGAGGGACGAAACTGCCGCATCACCGCTTCCCGGGCCCGCAGCAGCGACATCGGCAGCGAGCGAGAGAAATCGCGCATCGGCACCTGGCGCGCAGCCGGCGGGTGACCATTGGCGGGATCGGCGGATTTCTTGGTCATGACGCCCTTTCAAGCCGCAAAACGTTTGCAGTGCAGCAAGCCGAATTTGTGTTTGACGCATTCACTTAACATGTTAAGTATCTCGCGGCACCACGATTTGTAAGATCACAAATGGCGCTTTCCAACGACGATATCCAAGCTTGCGCGAGGCGTCTGCACCAGGCGGAGAAGACCCGCACGCAGATCCGCCAGCTCTCGCAAGATTTCCCGGACATCAGCATCTCGGATGCGTACGCGATTCAGAAGGCCTGGGTCGACGCCAAGATCGCCGAGGGGCGCGTGGTCAAAGGCCACAAGATCGGCCTGACCTCGAAGGCGATGCAGAGTGCGCTTGGCATCGACGAGCCGGATTCCGGCGTGCTGCTCGACGACATGTTCTTCGCCGATGGAGGTTTGGTGCCGACCGAGCGCTTCATCGCGACGCGCGTCGAGGCCGAGCTCGCCTTCGTCATGAGCAAGCGCCTTTCTGGGCCCGACTGCACGCTATTCGACGTGCTCAACGCCACCGACTTCGTGGTGCCGGCGCTGGAGATTTTGGATACACGGATCGAGCGCGTCGATCCCAAGACCAAGGCGACGCGAAAGATCTTCGACACCATCGCCGACAATGCGGCGAATGCCGGCATCGTGCTCGGGGGGCGGCCGATCCGCCCGCTGGATGCTGACCTGCGCTGGATCGGAGCGCTGTGCTTCAAGAACGGCCAGCTGGAAGAGACCGGCCTTGCCGCCGGCGTGCTCAACCATCCCGCCACCGCCGTCGCCTGGCTCGCCAACAAGATCGCCCCGCTTGGGCTGGCGCTGGAGCCGGGCCAGGTCGTGCTCGCCGGCTCGATCATCCGTCCGATCGAGACCCGCAAGGGCGACACAATCCAGGCTGATTATGGCGCCTATGGCTCGGTCAGCTGCTACTTCGCCTGAAGACAGGGAGTGAAACCGCGATGCCGCATTTCACCATCGAATATTCGGCCAATCTCGACGGCCGCCTCGACATCGCCGCGGTGTGCGAGGTCGTGCGCAAGGCAGCTAGCGAGACCGGTATCTTCCCGCTCGGCGGCATCCGCGTTCGTGCCATCCGCTGCGAGCACTATGCGATTGCGGATGCAAAGCAGGATTACGGCTTTCTCGACATGGTGCTGCGCATCGGCGAGGGCCGCGACCTGCCTACCCGCCAGAAGGCCGGCGAGCACGTCTTCCAGGCGCTCTCAAGACATCTCGATCCCGTCTTCGCCGCCAGCAAGTTCGCCCTGTCGTTCGACATGCAGATCAACGACAAGGACACCAGCTGGAAGCGCAACAACATTCACGACGCCCTGAAAGCGGAGGCCGCTCATGGATAAGCCCACGCCGAAAGCCGATCTGTTCCAGGCCAACCGTGACCGCCTCGCGCCGCTTTTGAAGACTCTGCGCGCGGACGGCATCGGTCACATGATCGACGGAAAGACCGTCGCCTCGATCTCCGGCGAGACGTTCGAGACCAGGTCGCCGGTCGATGGTGCCGTGCTCGCCAGTGTCGCGCGGGGCAAGGCCGAGGATATCGACGCGGCGGCGACTGCGGCTGCGCTCGCCTTCAAGTCCTGGCGCGACATGGGTCCGGCCATGCGGAAGAAGCTGCTGCATCGGGTGGCCGACGCCATCGAGGACAACGCCGACGACATCGCCGTGCTCGAATGCATCGACACCGGCCAGGCCTATCGCTTCATGGCCAAGGCCGCGATCCGCGCCGCCGAGAATTTCCGCTTCTTCGCCGACAAATGCGCTGAGGCGCGCGACGGCCTCAACACGCCGAGCGACGAGCATTGGAACGTCTCCACGCGGGTGCCGATCGGCCCGGTCGGCGTGATCACGCCATGGAATACGCCATTCATGCTCTCGACCTGGAAAATCGCCCCGGCGCTTGCGGCCGGCTGCACGGTCGTGCACAAGCCGGCCGAATGGTCGCCGGTGACGGCCTCCATTCTCGCCAGGCTCGTCAAGGAAGCCGGCGTCCCCGACGGCGTGCTCAACACCGTGCACGGTTTCGGCGAGGAAGCGGGCAAGGCGCTGACCGAGCATCCCGCCATCAAGGCAATCGGCTTCGTCGGCGAGAGCGCGACCGGCTCGGCCATCATGATGCAGGGCGCGCCCACGCTGAAACGCGTGCATTTCGAACTCGGCGGCAAGAATCCGGTGATCGTGTTCGACGATGCCGATCTCGACCGCGCGCTCGATGCCGTCGTGTTCATGATCTACTCGCTCAACGGCGAGCGCTGCACCTCTTCCAGCCGCCTGCTGATCCAGCAGAGCATCGCGAAAGAATTCGTGGAGAAGCTGACGGCGCGGGTGAAGGCGCTCAAGGTCGGCCATCCCCTCGATCCCGCCACCGAGATCGGCCCGCTGATCCACGAGCGGCACTTGGCAAAGGTCTGCTCGTATTTCGACGTGGCGCGCCAGGACGGCGCGACGATCGCGGTCGGCGGCAAGGCCTATGACGGGCCCGGCGGCGGGCATTATGTCGAGCCGACACTGGTGACCGGGGCGCACGGCAAGATGCGGGTGGCGCAGGAGGAGGTGTTCGGGCCGTTCCTCACCGTGCTGCCGTTCCGCGACGAGGCGGACGCGGTCGAGATCGCCAACGACATCCGTTACGGTCTGACCGGCTATGTCTGGACCAATGACATGGGACGCGCGCTGCGCGTTGCCGATGCGCTGGAGGCCGGCATGATCTGGCTGAACTCGGAGAATGTCCGCCACCTGCCGACGCCGTTCGGCGGCATGAAGGCTTCAGGCATCGGGCGCGACGGCGGCGATTATTCGTTCGACTTCTACATGGAAACCAAGCACGTCTCGCTGGCGCGGGGCACGCACAAGATTCAGAAGCTGGGAATCTAGCGGCGGTGTCATTCCGGGGCGGCTCGAAGGGCCGAACCCGGAATCCATCGAGCAGCAGAGTTGGTGGATGAATGGATTCCGGGTTCGTGCTTCGCACGCCCCGGAATGACGAAGCCGAGAGAGGGGAAACGCACATGCCGGTACCGCAACACGTCTTCGAGCCGCCGTTCAACATCATTCGCTCGAGCCACGTCGTGCTCGACGTCACCGATTTGAAGCTGAGCCGCGAGTTCTACGAAAGCATGGTCGGCCTGCATGTCGAGGACGCGGACGACGAGGTCGTGTACCTGCGCGCGGCCGAGGAGCACCAGCATCACTCCCTGGTGCTACGGAAAGCCGCCGCGCCGGCTTGCGCCCGGCTCGGCTTCAAGGTCGGCAACGACAAAGATCTCGACAAGGCCGCCGCGTTCCTGTCCGAGAACGGCCTCGCCTACGCCTTCGTCGACCAGCCGTTCCAGGGCCGCACGCTGCAATTCACCGATCCCTTTGGCTTTAGAATCGAGCTCTACGCGGCGATGGAGCGGCGGCCGCATCTCTTGCGTCGCTACGACCTCTATCGGGGCTGCCACCCGCAGCGGCTCGACCATTTCAACGTCTTCGCCGCCGAAGTGCAGGACACCATGGAATTCTACGCCCGGCTCGGCTTTCGCCTCACCGAATATGCCGAGGAGGACGGGCCGGACGGGCGCATCGCCGCGGCCTGGATGCATCGCAAGGGCAATGTCCACGATTTCGCCATCACCAACGGCAAGGGTCCGCGGCTGCACCATTTCGCCTATTGGACGCCGACGGCGATGAACATCATCCATCTCTGCGACGTCATGGCTTCGCGGGGCTTCGTGAAGAACATCGAACGCGGTCCGGGACGCCACGGCATCTCGAACGCGTTCTTCCTCTATGTGCGCGATCCCGACGGACACCGCCTCGAGCTCTACACCAGCGATTATTTCACCGGGGACCACGACCACGAGCCGCTGCGCTGGTCGCTGCGCGATCCGCGCCGTCAGACGCTGTGGGGCGCCCCTGCCCCGCGTTCCTGGTTCGAGCAGGGCTCGCCGTTCACGGGGCAGGCCGTGCGCGAGCCGAAATTCGTGGCCGATGTGCTGGTGGCGGATTGATGAAGCTGCCTCGTCTCGCCACCTATTCCGTCAAGGGTGATGTCAGCTATGGCGCCGTCCTGGAGGGCGGCATCGTCGATCTCTCCGCGCGTCACGCCAGAGACTATCCCACGCTGCGCGAGGTGATCGCTGCGGGCAAGCTGATCAGCTTTGCCGAAGAGGCCGCTGGCCGCAAACCGGATCACGCGCTCACTGAGATCACCTGGCTGCCGCCGGTCCCGGCGCCGGAGAAGATCATCTGCATCGGCGTCAACTATCCCGACCGCAATGCCGAGTACAAGGACGGCCAGGAGGCGCCGAAATATCCGAGCATGTTCATGCGCTCGCCCCGCTCCTTCGTCGGCCACGACACGCCGCTGGTGCGCCCGCGCGCCTCCGCGCAGCTCGACTATGAGGGCGAGATCGTGCTGGTGATCGGCAAGCCAGGCCGGCATATCCCCGAAAGCACAGCGCTCGATCACATCGCGGCGCTGACACTGTGCAACGAGGGCTCGGTGCGCGACTGGCTGCGCCACGCCAAGTTCAACGTGACGCAAGGCAAGAACTTCGATTCCAGCGGCAGCCTCGGCCCGTGGCTCGTGCCCTACACGCGGGAATCGCAGGTCGCCGACATCAGGCTCACCACGCATGTCAACGGCGAGCTCAGACAGGATGATCGCACCAGCCGGCTGATGTTTTCGTTCCGCTATCTCCTGAACTATATCTCGACCTTCGCAACCCTCGTCCCCGGCGATATCATCGTCACGGGCACGCCGACCGGCGCGGGTGCGCGGTTCGATCCGCCGCGATATCTGAAGCCCGGCGACATCGTCGAGGTCGAGGCCGAGGGGATCGGACGCTTGCGCAACGGCGTGGTCGACGAAGCCTGAACAACAAGCGAAATGGAATAGCCAAATGACCAGCCTCACCGGCGGCGAAGCGATCGTAAGCGGGCTTGTCGCCCACGGCGTCGACACCGTGTTCGGCCTGCCCGGCGCGCAGGTCTACGGCCTGTTCGACGCCTTCCACCAGGCCCAGCTCAAGGTGATCGGCGCGCGGCACGAGCAGGCCTGCGGCTACATGGCATTCGGCTATGCGCGCTCCAGCGGCCGGCCCGGCGTGTTCAGCGTGGTACCCGGCCCGGGCGTGCTCAATGCCAGCGCGGCGCTGCTCACCGCGTTCGGCTGCAACGAGCCGGTGCTGTGCGTCACCGGCCAGGTGCCGACTTCGTTCCTGGGCAAGGGTCGCGGCCATCTGCATGAGATGCCGGACCAGCTCGCAACCTTGCGCACCTATGTGAAATGGGCCGAGCGCATCGAATATCCCGGCAATGCGCCGACGATCGTGGCACGCGCGTTCCAGGAGATGATGTCGGGACGGCGCGGCCCCGCCTCGGTCGAGATGCCCTGGGACGTCTTCACGCAGCGCGCGGCAACAGTGCCTGCGCAGGTGCTGGAGCCGCTGCCGGCGCCGCAGCCCGATCCTGATATGATCAAGCAGGCCGCCGCGCTCATCAGGACCAGCAAGGCGCCGATGATTTTCGTCGGCAGCGGCGCGATCGAAGCGGGTGAGGAGATCCTCGAACTCGCCGAGATGATCGATGCGCCCGTGGTCGCCTTCCGTAGCGGCCGCGGCATCGTCTCCAATGCGCACGAGCTCGGGCTCACCATGGCCGCGGCCTACAGGCTGTGGCCGAACACCGATCTCATGATCGGCATCGGCACGCGGCTGGAGCTGCCGACCATGTCGCGCTGGCCGTACCGGCCCGCTGGCCTGAAGAGCATCCGCATCGACATCGATCCGGTCGAGATGCGGCGGTTCTCGTCCGACACTGCGATCGTCGCCGACGCCAGGGCCGCGACCCGCGATCTCGCTGCCGCCGTGGGCAAGGCCGGCTACAGCAAGACCTCCGGACGGCGCGGCACGATCCGCGAGGCCACCGCGGCCGCGCAAGCCGAGATCCAGCGGGTCCAGCCGCAGATGGCCTATCTCAACATCCTGCGCGAGGTACTGCCGGCGAACGCGATCGTCACCGACGAACTATCGCAGGTCGGCTTCGCCTCCTGGTACGGCTTTCCGGTGTACCAGCCGCGCACCTTCATCACCTCGGGCTACCAGGGCACGCTCGGCTCGGGTTTCCCGACCGCGCTCGGCGCCAAGGTCGCCAATCCCGACAAGCCGGTGGTGGCCATCACCGGGGACGGCGGCTTCATGTTCGGCGTGCAGGAGCTTGCCACCGCCGTGCAGTTCAACATCGGCGTGGTGACGCTGGTGTTCAACAACAACGCCTACGGCAATGTCCGCCGCGACCAACGCCAGCATTTCGATGGCCGCGTAGTGGCGTCCGACCTCGTCAATCCGGATTTCGTAAAGCTCGCGGCGTCCTTTGGCGTGACTGCTGCGCGCGTCACCGCGCCGGAGCAGTTCAAGGCGGCGATGGAGAAGGCGCTTGGCCACGGCGGGCCGGTGCTGATTTCCGTCGAGGTGCCCAGGGATTCCGAAGTCAGCCCGTGGGCCTTCATTCACCCGCCGAAGCCTTGAGGCCGGACCTTCCCTGCAGCCGCGCGGCTGCAATCACCAGCAGACCGGCGCCTGCGACCGACCAGCAGGCGACCGGCGCCCAGTGCAGCAGCGGCGCGTATTCCGGCATCTTCTGCAGGCCGCCGGCAACCGCCGCCATCCGCGCGAAGGTGCCGAGGGCAAGCGCGGAGAAGACGAGGCCCGTGACCTTGCCTTCCGCGCCGGTCGAGCCGATCGCGAGCGCAGCCGAGACCGCGCTCATCAGCATGCAGCCCCAGGCAGCTCCGGCGAGAAATTGCGCGGCGATCAGCATGTTGAGATTGCCGGCGAACTCGGCCGCCGCAATCGCCACCGCACCGAACAGGCCGGCGGCGCCCATCACGACGAGGCCGCCGCGATGCTTGACGACGAGGCTTGCCGGAAACATCGCGATGTTGAAGCCGATCCAGAACACCGGCATCAGCCATTGCAGGTCGCCGGGAGCTGCAAAGCGCAGATAGAACGGTGCGCTGTTCATGGCAAAGTGCAGCTGGTAGCCGAGTGCGAGCGCGACCATCGCGACGATGAAGGCGATCGGGACGAGACCGAGCGGCTCTGCCGCTTCGTCCGGTGTGGGCGGAACGGTGTCGCGCGCCACGTCGTGCTCGATCCTGGACAGCCCGAGCGCGGTCAGGAGCAGCACCACGCTGGAGATCACGAACGGCAACCGCGCATCGTGCTCGCGCAGCACCACGCCGAGATAGGGCGAGAGCGCGCCGGCGACGCCGTAGCCGAGCATGGTCAGCGCGGCGAGGAACGGCACCTGCGGCTTGGCGCGGTACTTGCCGAGCAAGGTCAGCGGCGGCGCCCGCAACGCGGAGGACGTGATCGACCAGACCACGATCAGCGCGATGAACCAGCCCTGCGCCGCCGCACCGGCTCCGGCAACGAACGGAAGCGCGACGAAGGCGCCGCAGGAGATCGCGGTCACGAGGGCGACGAACAGGCCGAGCCTGCCGACATGGGGCGCGAGCTTGTCGGCGGCGATTCCCATCGCGGTGTCCGCAATGGTGAAGATCGCCTGATCCAGCATCAGGATGAGGATCACGGCGGACGGCGCGATGCCGACCTCTGCGGCCAGCTTTGGCAGGTAGACAACGTAGGTCGTCCAGCCCAGCGTGAACACCAATTGCAGGCCTGCGAGATAAAGCCCCGTGCGGTTCGCCGTGCCCGTGCCGGTCGAGTTCTGTGTGGTGGTCATGTCGCCGCCTCCCCGCCCGAAGCTTAGACGAGCGAAGGCGGCGAGGAAACGCGTCAGCGCGTCCTGCGGAAGGTCAGATTGATCCGCTTCCGGCCGAGCAGCGGATGCTCGCCGTCGGCGAGCGGCGCGACGCCGTGATAGGCGAGCCTGCTGGCCCCGCCCCAGACCACCACGTCGCCATGGACGAGGCGGAAGCGGCGCGGCTTGTCATTGCGCGCGAGGCCGCCGAACAGGAAGGTCGCGGGCAGGCCGAGCGAGACCGAGACGATCGGCGCGGAATAGTCCAGCTCGTCCTTGTCCTGGTGCAGCGACAGCCGCGTGCCGGGCTCGTAGCGGTTGACGAGGCAAGCATCGGGCGCAAAGCCTTCAAAGCCGCCCTGCTCCGCGGCGCCGCGGGCGAGATCGGCCAACAGCGGCGGCATCGCCGGCCATGGCGCACCGGTGCGCGGATCGATGGGATCATAGCGATAGCCGGTGTGATCCGTGATCCAGCCGCGCTCGCCGCAATTGGTCATCGCCACCGACATCAGATGGCCGCCCGGCGTCGTCATCCGCCGGAACGGCGATTGCGCCACGATGGCGCGCACGGCGTCGATCAGCCCGCTCTCGATCGGCTTGACGAAGCCGCGCAGCAGCACGGCCCCATCGGCGATGTTTTCGCGCGACGGTTGGGCTTCTGCGACGCTATCGAACAAATCAGCCGTCAACGGCTCCGCTCATTTGGCATCGTGAAAAATCACACCCAGCGTGTGGCGCTGGCCGGACCTGATCCGGCTGACGCCGTGGCGGAGATTAACACGGTAGGTGCCGCGTGTCCCCTGCACCGGACGATGATGCACAGCGAAGGCGACCGCATCGCCCTGTGCCAGCGGCACCACCTCGGCGCGGGACTGCATGCGCGGGCGCTGCTCGGTCAGCACGAACTCGCCACCGGTGAAGTCGCGTCCGGGCTCGGAGAGCAGGATCGCGACCTGGAGCGGGAACACGTGCTCGCCATAGAGGTCCTGGTGCAGGCAATTGTAATCACCGGCCTCATATTGCAGCAGCAGGGGCGTCGGCCGCGCCTGCCCGGCATCGTGGCAGCGCTTCAGGAACGCCGCGTGTGCGGCGGGATAGCGGATGTCGATCCCCATCGCCTCGTTCCAGCGATTGGCGACGGCTTGAAGATGCGCGTAGAGCGCCGGGCGCAGCTGCGCGATCAGATCGGGCAGCGGATAGGCGAAGTACTTGTACTCGCCGCGGCCGAAGCCGTGGCGGCCCATCACGATGCGGCTGCGGAAGTGCGCATCGTCCGGGTAGAGCGCGGCGATGGCGCGGCATTGGTCAGGCGTCAGCAGGTTCTTCAGGACGGCGCAGCCCTGGGTGTCGAGCTCGGCGGTGATCTGCGGCCAGTCGAGGGCGTCGACATGGTCGGCGAGGTTGGGAACGGAGTCTGGTGCGGAAACGCGTTTCGCGATGGCCATAGCAATCATCCCATTCACATCCGTCATTCCGGGGCGCGACGAAGTCGCGAGCCCGGAATCCATAACCACGATCGGGAGTATGGATTCCGGGCTCGCGCCCAAGTGGGCGCGCCCCGGAATGACGGGAGCGGGTGTCGCAGATCCCGGGCGCCACAACCACCCGATTTCCGATGATCGTCTCCCCGTCATCGCGAGGAGCCCTTGCGACGAAGCAATCCAGACTGGTTCCGCGGAGAGACCCTGGATTGCTTCGCTTCGCTCGCAATGACGCGGAGAGAGATCAGCCCCGCACCGGTAGCGTCGTCACGTCGTAGCCGTGCCTGATCGTTCGCTTCAGCACGGGGTCTTCCAGCTCGAAGTCGAAGCGGTCGGCCGGGCGGATGCCGCCCTTGGCGGCGAACGTGCCGCCGAACATGGCGCAGCCGTCGGGGAACTTGCCGCCGCCAAAGCCGCGCGCGATGAGGTCCGTAACCGGCAGCATCGCATCCAGCGTGCCCTCCTGGTAGAGTACGCGCTCGCCCTTGATGGTGGCGTAGGAGCGCAGGATCATCTTGTCCCAATGGCCAATGACGTCCTCGAGCTCCCAGAGCGTCGAGGCGATCGGCTTGTCGCACATCTGCTTGGACACCGTGACGTTGTAGGCCTCGACCTTGCGGTCGGTGTGATCGGAGCCGCAGCCGACGAAGATGCGGCCCTGCCAGCCGATCAGCACGAATTCGACCTCGCCGGAGGAATCGCCACCGGTGCATTCGATGCTGTCCTCCTGGGTCAGCCGCCGCGCCGAGGCGCGGTAGTAGATCGGCGTCGAGGCCGGGCGGGCGATGCCCATCTCCTCCAGCTCGGCGATGTGCTTGTCGCGCGCGACCGTGTCGCGGCCGGTCCAGCCGGCGATGACCAGCTGGTCGATCGCCAGCGTCAGCGGCGTGGTGGTGTCCTGGGCATCGACGGTGAAAGTGAGATCAAACACGAATGACGGCCTCCATGCCGGCAGCAAGCTCGAAGATACGGCGGTCCGAGCCGCCTGCGCCCGCCAGCATCAGGCCGACGGGAACGTCGCCCTCGCGATGACAGGGCAGCGAGATGGCGCAACCGTCGATCAGGTTGATCAGGCTGCAATTGCGCAAGGCGCGGATGTTCTCGCGGGTGAACGCCTGATCGTCGGCGAGGTCGGCGATCTTCGGCGGTGTGTTGGGCGTGGTCGGCAGCACCAGGGCGTCATAGGGCGCGATGCGCGCATTGACGCGCGCGATCAGCGAGCGGCGTTCGTTGAGCAGGTCGATGTAGTCGGCCGCGCTCTGCGCCTCGCCGCGCATGATGCGCACCGCCACCCTGGGATCGTAGACGTCGCCCTTGGCCGTGATCAGATAGCGGTGCCAGGCATAGCTCTCGGACGCCGCGAAACCGCCCTTCGCGTTCATCGGACCGACGTCATGGAACTCCGCCATCTCGATACGCTCGACGATGGCGCCGTGATCGGACAGCGTCTTCAGCGCGCGCTCGAAGGTCTTGGCCACCTCTGCGTCGAGATCGTCGAGCGCGATCGTGGTGGGCACCGCGAGGCGCATGCCCTGGATCGGCCGCGGCCTCAAGGCGACGATCGGCTCGGCCGCGAGCACGGCATCGAGTATGGCACAGCAACTGACCGATCGCGCCAGCGGCCCGATGCTATCGAGCGAGAACGACAGCGGCACCGAGCCGTCGAGCGGCACGCGGCGCTGCGTCGGCTTGTAGCCGACGATGCCGTTGAAGGCGGCCGGAATCCGGCAGGAGCCGCCGGTGTCGGTGCCGAGCGCGCCATGCGCCATGCCGTCGAGCACGGACACCGCCGCGCCGGCGGACGAGCCACCGGGCACGTGGCCTTCCGAGCGGTTCCAGGCCCCCTTCGGCGTGCCATAATGCGGATTGATGCCGATGCCAGAATAGGCGAACTCGGTCATGTTGGTGCGGCCGATCACGACGAAGCCGGCCTTGCGCAGCCGCGCCACCGTCGCGGCATCGTGCTCGGCAGGGGCTGAGTCATCCAGCGCGCGCGAGCCGGCGCGCGTCACCTGGCCCTTGATGTCGAACAGATCCTTGATCGAGACCGGGATGCCCGCATAGCGCGACGGCGCCGCCTTGGCCTTGCGCAAGGCATCCATCGCATCGGCGGCGGCGAGCGCGGCGTCCTTGTCGACATGGATGAAGGCGCGCTGGCCCTCGCTCGCGGGGTCGGCGATCCTGGCGAGGCAGGCCTCGACCAATTTGCGGGAGGTGGTGCGGCCGCTTTCGAGGTCTTCGGCAAGCTGCGCCAGTGTCGGAAAATCAGGCATGTCTGTCTCACGGAATATTTCGCGCGCAATCTATAGCGCTGGCTCAGCTCGACACAAGCATTGTGCGCATGATGGCATGCATGCGCATTGCTGGACCGTTGACGCGCCATGGTCGATTGTCGCATCAAGTTCGAAACCGGCGGGCGCGAGGCCTGCTTTTGGGAGGAGCCGCCCACATGGCCGAACCGCAGCGCGCGCGACCGAAACCGACGCCGGAGACCCAGCACTTTTGGGACGGCACCAAGGCCGGCGAATTGCGCCTGCAGCGCTGCGATGCCTGTGCCCATGTCTACTTCCCGCCGCGCCCGTTCTGCCCCTCCTGCGCCTCGCGCAAGGTCAGCATCTTCAAGGCCAGCGGCAAGGGCTTTCTCTACAGCTACGTGATCAACCATCGTCCGGCCGCGCCGGGCTTCACGCCGCCTTACGCCATCGCGGTGGTCGAGCTCGACGAGGGCCCGCGGATGATGAGCAACATCATCGACTGCCCGCAGACCCCCGAGGCGCTCGAGCTCGACATGAAGCTCGAGGTCGCGTTCCAGGAGCTCGACGACAAGATCACCCTTCCCGTCTTCCGCCCGGCGAAGGGGTAAGGCCATGCGCAAGAACCAGGTTGCCGTCGTCGGCGCGGCCGAGACCACTGAGCTCGGTGTCATTCCCAACGCCTCGCAGCTCCAGCTGCACGCGGATGCCGCGCTCAACGCCATTGCCGACGCCGGGCTGAAGCTGTCCGACATCGACGGCTTTGCCACCGCGGTCGAAACGCCGCAGCAGGTCTGCCACTATCTCGGCATCAAGCCGACCTGGGTGGACGGCACCTCGGTCGGCGGCTGCTCCTTCATGCTGCATGTCCGCCACGCCGCGGCGGCGATCGAGGCGGGTCTGTGCAAGACGGTGCTGATCACCCACGCCGAGAGCGGCAAGTCGATGATCGGCAAACTGCCGCGCTCGACGCCGGCCGACAGCCTCAACGGCCAGTTCGAGGCTCCTTTCGGCGTCTACGGCCCGCCCAGCATGTTCCCGATTCCCGTGCTGCGCTTCATGAAGACCTACGGCATCACCCACGAGCAGCTTGCCTCAGTGGCGGTGGTGCAGCGGGAATGGGCGGCGAAGAATCCGCGCGCGATGATGAAGGAGCCGATCACGGTCAACGATGTCCTCAACTCGCGCATGATCGCCTATCCGTTCCGGCTTCTGCAGTGCTGCCTCGTCACCGACGGCGGCGGCGCGCTGATCCTGACCTCGGCCGACCGCGCCAGGGATTTTCCGCGCAAGCCGGTCTACATCATGGGCACCGGCGAGAGCGTCGAGACGCCGATGGTCAGCCAGATGGAGACGTTCAACTCCTCGCGTGCGTTCAAGACCGCCGGGCCGCTGGCGTTCAAGGAAGCCGGCATCGCCCACGGCGACGTCGACCATCTCATGATCTACGACGCGTTCGCGCATCTGCCGCTGTTCGGCCTCGGCGATCTCGGCTTCATGCCCTATGAGGAGACCGGCCAGTTCATCGCCGACGGCAACACGCGTCCCGGCGGGAAACTGCCGCTCAACACCAATGGCGGCGGCCTGTCCTACATGCATTCGGGCATGTACGGCATGTACGCGCTGCAGGAGAGCGTGCGCCAGATGCGCGGCATCGCGCCGGCACAGGTGCCGAACGCGAAGATTTCGGTGTGCCATGGTGTCGGCGGCATGTTCGCCGCGAGTGGCACGATCGTGTTTACGAACGAGAGGTAATGCGCCGCTCGCCTCTCCCTCTCCCCGTTCTTACGGGGAGAGGGTTGGGGTGAGGGGCCTCTCTCCACGGATGAGATGGCCGCGAGACCTGTACCCCCTCACCCGGATCGCATCTTCGATGCGATCCGACCTCTCCCCGCAAGCGGGGCGAGGTAAGAAACGCCGGAACGCATAGCGGAGAACCCACATGAGCAAATCACTGCAAGACAAGGTCATCATCGTCACCGGCGCAGGCCGTGGCATCGGGCGCGAGATTGCGCTTCTGTGCGCCGCCGAGGGCGCCAAGGTCGTCGTCAACGATCCCGGCGGAGCCGCCGACGGCGCCGGCGCGAACGCGGCGCCCGCCGAGGAGGTGGTCGAGGAGATCAAGAAGCGCGGCGGCACGGCGGTCGCCAATTTCGAGAGCGTCGCGGAAGCGATCCCCGCCAGCAAGATCGTGAAGACCGCGACCGATCATTTCGGCCGGCTCGACGGCGTCGTCAACAATGCCGGCATCCTGCGCGACATGATCTTCCACAAGATGAGCGTGGAAGCGTTCGAAGCCGTCATCAAGGTGCATCTGATGGGCTCGTTCTACGTCAGCCACGCCGCGGCGCGCATCTTCCGCGAGCAGGAGTCGGGCTCGTTCGTGCACTTCACCTCGACCTCCGGCCTGATCGGCAATTTCGGACAAGCCAATTACGCGGCGGCCAAGCTCGGCATCGTCGGGCTGTCGAAGTCGATCGCGCTCGACATGGGCCGCTTCAACGTCCGCTCCAACTGCGTCTCGCCGTTCGCCTGGACCCGCATGATCGGCACCATCCCGACCGAGACCGACGCCGAGAAGGCGCGCGTCGAGAAGATCAAGCAGATGGGCCCGGAGAAGATCGCGCCGCTCTGCGGCTACCTGCTCGGCGATTCCGCCAAGGACGTCACCGGCCAGATCTTTGGCGTGCGCATGAACGAGATCTTCCTGTTCAGCCAGAACCGTCCGATCCGCTCGGTGCAGCGGAGCGAAGGCTGGACTCCGCAGTCGATCGCGGAACACGGCATGCCGGCGCTGAAGGGCTCGTTCTACAAGCTCGATCGTTCGGCCGACATCTTCACCTGGGATCCGGTGTGAGATTGCGCGAATAGGGAGTGGCGAATGGCGAATAGGGTTTCTATTCGCTACTCGCCATTCGCAATTCGCCCTACCCCGTATTCCGCAAGCCCGCCGAAATCCCGTTGATCGTCAGCTGGATCCCGCGCAGCACCTGCTCGTCGGGGTTCTGCGCGCGGTGCTCTCTCAAGAGCTCGACCTGCACGTGGTTGAGCGGATCGAGATAGGGGAAGCGGTGGCGCACGGAGCGCTCCAGCAGCGGGTTGCCCTGGAGCAGACGGTCCTGACCCATGATGTCGAGCAGCGTCTCGATGCAGGAATGCCATTCGCGGCGGATGCGGCCAAAGATTTTTTCGCGCAAGGCCTCGTCCGGCACCAGCTCGGCATAGCGCGAGGCGATCGCGATCGAGCTCTTGGCTAGCACCATGTCCATGTTCGACAGCAGCATGCGGAAGAACGGCCATTCCTGGTAGAGCTCTTTCAGGAACGGCATGCCCTGCTCTGGATGCTCCGCGATCCACTGTTCGACCGCGCTGCCGAAGCCGTACCAGCCCGGCAGCATCAGGCGACATTGCGCCCACGAGAACACCCAGGGAATCGCGCGCAGATCCTCGATCGCGCGGGTCTTTTTGCGCGAAGCCGGACGGCTGCCGATGTTGAGCGTGGCGATCTCGTTGATGACGGTGGACGACCAGAAGTACTCGACGAAGCCTTCGGTCTCGTAGACGAGGCCGCGATAGGCCTTGAAGGCGAGGTTCGAGAGTTCGTCCATCGCGGTCAGATATTCGCGGCGCGGCGCGCTCTGGCGCGGATGCAGCAGACTTGCCTCCAGCGTCGCCGCGGCGAGGATTTCCAGATTGTTGCGGCCGACCTCGGTGTTGGAATATTTCGACGAGATGATCTCGCCCTGCTCGGTGATGCGGATCTGGCCGTTCACCGCGCCGCCGGGCTGCGCGATGATGGCGTCATAGCTCGGCCCGCCGCCGCGCCCCACCGAGCCGCCGCGGCCGTGGAACAGGCGTAAGCGCACGTGGTGCCGCTCGAACACTTCGACGAGGCCGATCTCGGCCTTGTAGAGCTCCCAGCCCGAGGTGACGAAGCCGCCGTCCTTGTTGCTGTCGGAGTACCCAAGCATGACCTCCTGCACGCTGCCGCGGCTGTCGACGAGCCGGCGGTAATCGTGCAACGACAGCATGCGGTCCATGATGCTGCTCGAAGCCTGCAAATCCTCGATGGTCTCGAACAGCGGCACGATGTTGATGGCGCTGCGGCCGGAGGGATGGACGAGGCCGACCTCCTTCAGGAGCACGGCGACCTCGAGCATGTCCGACATGCCCTTGCACATCGAGATGATGCATTGAGGAATGGCGTCCGAGCCGAATTTCGCATGCGCTTCCGCGGCGGCATGGAACACGTTGAGCTCGCCCATCGTCTCGTCGCTGTATTTGACGAAGGGCGAGACCAGCGCGCGCGTCGAGCGCAATTCGTTGGTCAGCAGCGAGATGCGAGCGTCCTCGCCAAGCGCGAGATAGGACATGCCGGGATTGGCGGCGTCGATCAACTCGGCGATGGTGCGCTCGTGGACGGCCGAGTTCTGGCGAATGTCGAGCCGGGCCAGGTGAAAGCCGAAGCAATCCACCGCGCGGCGCAAGAGCCGCAGCCGGCCGCGCGCGATGACGCGGGCGTTGTTGGAGATCAGCGAGCGATGCAGCACGTCGAGATCGGCCAGCAGCTCCCTGACGCTCTCGTAAGGCGCCGCTTTGCCGACAGGCCGGCGCGTGATCTCGACTTCGAGCTTTTCAGCCGTCGCGGTGAGACGGGCATAGATGCCTGATACCGCGAGGCGATAGGGCTCGCCGCTCCGGTGCGGCGAGGTGTCCGGCGAACGCTCCGCAAGCGTGCGCAGCTCCTCGGAGACGTCGGCGAGATGGGCTGCGATCGACAGCTCCGCGCCGAGCACGTGCAGCTCGTTGAGATAGAACTGCATCACCCGGCTCGACTGCAGCCGCAGCGTGCCGCGCATCACGTCGGCGGTGACGAAGGGATTGCCGTCGCGGTCGCCGCCGATCCAGCTGCCCATGCGCAGGAACGAGGCAAGCTCGCCGGCCGCCTGCTCGCCGCTCTCCTCCAGCCGATCCTCCAGCGCGTTGATGAGCCGCGGCACCTCGCGCAGGAAGGTGTAGTCGTAGAACGACAGGCCGTTGGCGACCTCATCCAGCACGGTGAGCTTGGTCCGGCGCAAGAGGTTGGTCTGCCACAGCGTCAGCACCTCGCGGCGGAGCTGCTCGTCGCTGGCAGCCGCCTCCTCCGCGGTCAGTGCAACCCGCTCGCGGCGATCGAGCAGGGCTGCAATCTCCATCTCGCGGTCCATGGTGCTCTTGCGGCGGACCTCGGTCGGATGCGCGGTCAGCACCGGGCTGACCAGCGCGGTCTTGAAGAAGGTGCGGAGCTGGTCGGGACCAATGCCCGCCGCCTTGGCGTGCGCCAGTATCTCCGCCAGCACGCCGGAGCCGCCATTCTTGGCCGCCGCGCGCGCGCGCATCTGACGGATGTTGTTCTGGTCCTCGGCGATGTTGGCAAGGTGCGAGAAATAGCTGAAGGCGCGGACGATCCGCACCGTCTCGGAGGTCGACATGCTGTCGAGGATCTGCTCGAGCTCGCGGCGGGCGAGCCGGTCCTCGTCGCGGTGGAACCGGATCGAGGTCTGCCTGATGCGCTCGACCAGGTCGAACACGTCGGCGCCCTCCTGGTCGCGCACGGTGTCGCCGAGAATGCGTCCGAGCAGGCGGATGTCGTCCCGCAGCCGGGCATCGGCCTCCATCGCCTGGACATCCTCAGGTCGGTTGGGGCGCTGCTCAGTGCTGTCGGATGGTACGGTCTGGAGGGACATGGCTCGCTCCCCTGCTCGCGCCCTTGGCGGCCCGGTCCGACGGAGTGTGCGATACTTTTCTACCGCAGTGCAAGATGAAGTTGGGGGCGACGCACCGTGGATCGGAGCGCGACGATCTCGCGTCCCGGACAAGCAGCAACGCCTTCGAGCCTTGCTGCGCCGAGCCGGGACCCAGGAGCCTCAGAGCGCATCGCCGCAATGGGCCCCGGCTCTGCAGCGCACCACGCCGCGAAGGCGCGGCGCACTGCGCTGCGTCCGGGGCACGAGAAAATAGCTAGTCGTATAATAAGCATGCCTTCGCGGTCTCGCGGCGCAGGCGCCCGAAGTTTTGCTTTCCGTTTCGCCCTCATCGAGAAGCAAGGGCGCAGGGAAGGCCGGGCGCCAGCCGGCACCCAAGGTCCGCACGCGACAAGACGCACGCGGGGTGACCACAGGTGATGCCGGAACATCCCGGCCTTCCCTGCGCAATGGTTTTACGGCTTATGGCGCGCTCTCCCCGGGGAGCGATGCACTATTGCCCCCGTCGCCTTGCGGATCACTGATGCGCGCACCCGGTCGGGCCGCTTCACCACCGCAAGCCTTGACGCACAGACCCCGGGCGTCAGGACCACACGCTTTTGCCGTCCGCGGACGTCCCTCCCCGGACAGTCGGAAGCTCGCGCGTGCTCGCCCCCAGTGCCGAAAAGCAACGCTGTGACCACACCGTGTCGTGCCGCGGATCGCGATGGCTCACGGGTTTGCCCGCCCTGCCATCCCGTCACGCGCCGGCGCTGCCGCGTCCATCGCATCCCGGCCTACGTATCGTGACGATCGCGAAACGTCCCTTTGACGAGCCGGGATGTGCTGCGGTTTACCCGAAACAGCGAATTCGGTCAATCAGAATATTTGCACTCCCGCCACTTGACCTGCATTGGCGTGTTTTGCCCGTCGGGCAACGCGAGGGATGGTGTGCGCCGCATCGCCTGGCCCCGTCCCGCCGCAGCCAAAGGCTGCCCCCGGCGTCTGGTTTGCCACCGACAGCCAGCGCAACAAACGAATGAGGTTCGTGGCCAAGAGCTGACGTCTCGACCATGTCCAATTCCAGCGCTTGCTACGGCCAGAAAGCAAGATGACAACTTGCGGCGATGGTGGCAGAATGATGACAGACGTGGTTTGAAGACTTGGCGACCAAGAACAACGAAGAGAATAGTTCGCCGCGGTCACGTTGTCCAAGGGAGGAGATGGCTCATGAAACGCATGTTTCTGGGACTGGTCGCCGTTGCCCTGATCGCTTCGGCGTTTGTCGTATCCACCACAACAGTCATGGCGCAGACGAAGGTGTTGAAGATGCAGGCCACATGGCCGGCGTCCCTCACGCTCTATGACAACTTCACCTATTTCGTCGATCGAGTGAACAAGCTGTCAGCCGGCGCGCTGAAGATCGAGGCGATGCCCGCCGGCCAGGTCGTGCCGGCGTTCGAGGTGCTGGACGCAACCAACAAGAAGGTGCTCGACGGAGCGCATGCGTGGGCCGGCTACTGGACCGGCAAGAACAAGACCGCGATCCTGTTCACCGGCGGTCCCGGCGGCACCTTCGGCATGGATTTCATGGACGTGATGGGTTGGCTCTATCACGGCGGCGGCCTCGAGCTTTACAACGAGTTTTATCAGAAGGAGCTCAAGCTCAACCTCGTCGTGTTTCCAATCCTGCCTGCAGGGCCGCAGGCGTTCGGCTGGTTCAAGAAGCCGATCCAGACGGTCGAGGACATGAAGGGCATGAAATGCCGCCAGACCGGCATGGCCGGCGAAGTGTGGCAGGCGCTCGGCTTCACGGTGGTCAACATGCCGGGCGGAGAAATCATTCCCTCCGCGCAACGCGGCGTGATCGATTGCGCCGAATGGGTCGGCGGCATCGAGGACATGCAGCTCGGCTTCCACAACGTCTGGAAGTATCACTATTCACCCGGCTTGCATGAGAACGTGACGGTCGGCGAGCTCGTCATCAACGGCGATGTGTGGAAGGAGCTCAGCCCGCAACATCAGGAGATCATCAAGTCGGCGGCCAACGAGACATTCCTCGTCTGGTGGACCAAGTGGCAGCGCCAGAACGCCGATGCGCTGATTGAGATGCAGCAGAAGCACGGCGTACAGATCCTCCGCACGCCGACGGAGATCCTGCTGGCCTTCATCAAGAAGTGGGACGAGATCGCGGCGGCCGAGGGCGCCAGGAACCCGTTCTTCAAGAAGGTGCACGACTCGCAGAAGGCGTATGCCAGCGCTGTGGTGCCGTACAAGAGGTCTTACTTCCCGCCATACTCCTTCATGGCGAACTACTACTTCCCAACCGAGAAATAGGACTCCTCCGAGGGCGGTCGATTTGACCGCCCTCAATTCGCACGCAGGCGGCCTGCTTTGCGCCGCACGAATGATCGGCGAAAGGGGCGAGGCATGGCTGAGATAACAGGCGGGCAGCCACCGGCGCTTCTGGCTATCATCAGGATGATCGACGGCTTCACCGACCGGACCGGCACGATCATCTCGTGGCTCTCGGTGCCGCTGGTTCTCGCCGTCGCCTATGAGGTTGGAGCGCGTTACCTGTTCAACGCGCCGACCATATGGGCCTACGACGCGACCTACATGCTGTACGGCTCGCTCTTCATGCTTGGCGCCGCTTACGCGCTGCACAAGGGTGCTCATATCCGTACCGACTTCTTCTGGGAGAAGTTCTCGATCCGTAGCAAGGGCTGGATCGATACGATCTCCTATGTCGTCTTCTTCTTCCCGAGCCTGATCATGCTGTTCCTGATCAGCTGGAACGAATTCCACTACGCCTGGCTGATCAACGAGACCTCGGACCAGACTCCCTGGCGGCCCGTGCTGTGGCCGTTCAAATTCGTCGTGCCGCTCGCCTGCCTCCTGCTGCTGGTCCAGGGCGTGTCCGAGTTGATCAAGAGCATCTACATGGCGCGCACCGGCGTCGAGCTGGAGCATAAGGAGAAAGTCGAGATATGACCGCAGAAGCGCTCATCGGCCTCATCATGCTGCTGGTGCTGCTGGGCGCGATCTTCATCGGTGTGCCGATCTCGTTCACGTTGCTGTTTCTCGCCTTCTCGTTCGGCTACTGGGGCATGGGCGGGACGGTCTTCGAGCTTGGTTACTTCCAGACCATCGGCATGATGAAGGAAGAACTTCTCGCCGCCGTACCGCTGTTCATCTTCATGGGCTTCATCACCGAGCAGGCGGGACTCATGGAGCGCCTTTTTACCGCGTTCCGCATGCTGCTTGCGCCGGTGCGCGGCGCACTCTTCCTCGTCGTCATCCTGACCTCGACCGTGTTCGCGATGGCGACAGGCATCGTCGGCGCAGCCGTCACCGTTCTTGGCATCATGGCATCGCCAATCATGACGAAGGCGGGCTATGATGCCAAGCTTTCAGCGGGCACCATCACGGCGGGCGGCACGCTCGGTATTCTCATTCCCCCGTCGGTCATGCTGATCGTGATGGGGCCGGTGCTCGGGGTTTCGGTCGCCGATCTCTATGCTGCAGCCTTCGGACCGGGCTTTCTGCTGGCCGGCGTCTACATCATCTATCTGATGGGCCGCTCCTTCATCAATCCCAAGCTCGGGCCGCCAGTGCCAAAGGATGAGCGGATCTACTCCGCTGGATACATTGCACGCGAGGTGGCCGTCGGCACGCTGCCGCTGCTCGGGCTCATCACGGCGACGCTCGGCTCGATCATCGGGGGGCTTGCGACGCCGACGGAGGCCGCCGGCATCGGCAGCGTCGGCGCGCTGATCCTGGCCATCGCATATCGCAGGTTCTCGCTCAGCGGACTGCAACGGGCGCTGATCTCGACGATGGCGACGTCGAGCATGGTCCTCCTGCTGGCGGTCACGTCGAACATTTTCGGTGCGGTGTTCGCCCGCCTTGGCTCAGCGAACTGGATCACCGAGACGATGCTCGGCCTGCAGTTGCCGCCGAGCCTCATGCTGATTGTCGTGCTCCTTCTCATTTTCCTGCTGGGGTGGCCGTTTGAGTGGCCGGCCATCATCCTGGTGTTTCTGCCGATCTTCTATCCTGTCGTGAAAGGCATGGGCATCGACCTCATATGGTTCGGAGCGTTGGTTGCGGTGGTGCTGCAGACCGCTTTCCTGTCGCCGCCCGTCGCCATGTCAGCGTACTATCTCAAGCAGGTGGTCAAGGGCTGGAGCCTCGGAACGATCTACGCTGGCATGTTCCAGTTCATGGTGCTGCAGGTGATCTGCGTTGGCCTGATGATTGCCTTCCCCGGCATTGCGACCTGGTTCCCGCACACGCTGCATGAAGCATCTCGCAGCCAGGTGATCCCGGAGGAGTACAGAAAAATCCTGGAACAGCAGAAACAAGCACCGTCCCTGGAAGACGAGGACTGGTTGACACCAAAAAAGAAGTAGCCCGCGCGATTGAGTCCGCGACGGCGCCACACGGCTCCGCTCTGCCGCCGAGCGCCGATGTTGAGGCAACGTCCTAAGCCGGCACGATCACCTTGCCGATCGGCCAGAGCGCGATGCCGGCGAGCTTCAGATGAGCCCAGGCGAACGGGATACCGATGATGGTGACGGCGAGGACGAGCGCGGTCAGGAGGTGACCGAGTGCGAGCCACCAGCCGGCGAGCACGAACCAGATGATATTGCCGATCACCCCGAGCGGGCCGGTGCCGATATCCTCGACGCCGGTGACATCGTAGCGGTTGACCGCCCGGGAGCCGAACGGCAGCAGCGTGTAGACGGCGATGTTGAACGCCGCCCGCGCCCAGGGCAGGCCGATGATGGTGATCGCCATGACAACGGCCGCGATCAGCCAGCCGAACGCCATCCAGGCGCCGCCGATGAGGATCCAGAGGATGTTGAGCAGGATGGAAACGGGGGCCATGGGACGATCCGGAGGTGGATGATCCCATCCATATAGGCTCGGAATTTGTCCGTGCTAGGACGCTTCCAGCGCGCGGGGCGTAGCCCGGATGGAGCGAAGCGTAATCCGGGATGATCTTTCCACGGCGAGAGATCCCGGATTACGCTTCGCTCCATCCGGGCTACGAAGTAGCTAGATCTTCCGCCCCGCCTGCTCCCAATAGGGATCGCGCAGGCGGCGCTTGAAGATTTTTCCGGAATCTTCGCGCGGCAGGCCGGTGCGGATCTCGATGTGCTTGGGCACCTTGTAGTCGGCCAGATGCGCCTTCAGCGCGGCGCGGACATCGGAAGCAGCGAGCGTGACCCCGGGTTGCGGCTCCACCACCGCCATCAGCGCCTCGCCGAACTCGGCGTCGGGGATGCCGAACACGGCGCAATCATGCACGCCGGGCACCGCATGCAGCACGGATTCGATCTCGGCCGGGTAGATGTTGACGCCGCCTGATATCACCATGTCGCGCTTGCGGTCGCAGATGAAGACGTAGCCGTCTTCATCGATATAGCCGACGTCGCCGGAGGTGATGAAGCCGTCGCGGTCGATCTCGGCGCGCTTCTCCGGCTTGTTGTGATAGGTGAAATCGGCCATCTCGGCCATGCGCGAATAGATCTCGCCGATCTCGCCGACGCCGAGTACGCGTCCGTCGTCGCCGACGAAGCGCAGCTCGGCGCCCGGCGAGATCTTGCCGACGGTGCCGGGCTTCTTCAGCGCATCCTCGGAGGTCGCGAAGGTCACGGCGCTGGATTCGGTCGAGCCGTAGAACTCGTAGATCACCGGCCCCCACCATTCGATCATGGCGCGCTTGACGTCGGCCGGGCACGGCGCGGCGGCGTGGATGACGTGGCGGAGCGAGGAGACGTCGTACGTCCTGCGCACCTCCTCGGGCAGCTTCATCAGGCGGATGAACATGGTCGGCACCATGAAGATGGTGTCGATCTTGTAGTGCTCGATCGCCTGCAGGAATTCCTCCGCCTCGAAGCGCGGCATCAGCACCAGCACCCCGCCGAGCTTGCCGGCGCGGATGCCGAACGAGTTCGGCGCGGAATGATAGAGCGGCCCCGGCAGCAATGCGCGGGCGCCGGCCTTGAGCCCATAGATCATCGCACGCATGCGCTCACCGGCAGCCTGCTGCTCCGGCGTCGGCGCGTTACGGCGGACGCCCTTGGGATGGCCTGTCGTGCCCGACGTGTAGATCATGTTCATGGGCTGCGGCACGATCGGGCCGTCATAGGGCGGGTGTTGCGCGAGCCAGGCTTCGAAGTCGATCGCGAAGTCCGGCTTCGTCAGATGATCCGGATCGATCTTGTAGTTGGAGCGGATTTCCGGCGGCGTCGGCACACTGAGCACGGTGACTCCCTCAGGAATCGCATCGCGCAAACCGTGCAGCATGTCGGCATGAGCGATCAGGACGGCGGTGCCGGAATCCTTCAGGATGTAGATGATCTCCTCCGGTTTGAAGTGCCAGTTGATCGGCACGCCATAGGCGCCAAGCCGCATCGCGGCGTAGGCGGCTTCGAGGAAGGCGATGTCGTTGCGCATCAGCATGCAGACGCAATCGCCCTGGCGGACGCCGATCTTGGCGAGGCCGGAGGCGATGCGGTCGGCGCGCTCAGTGACCTCGCCGTGAGAGCGGCGGCGCTCGCCGGAGACGATGCCGAGGAAGGGGGACGTTTGGCTCATTGTTGTTTTTCTTTGTTGTTGTTTGTGCCGTCATTTCGGGTCGATGCGCAGCATCGAACCCGGAATCCATTTCACAGCGAACGATGCGGCTCGATGGATTCCGGGCCTGCGCCTACGGCGCATCCCGGAATGACCCAAAGCTAATCCGCAAAATTCGGCGCGCGCTTTTCCAGATTGGCGCGCACGGCCTCGGTCTGGTTGGGGCTGCCGATCAGCTTCTGCTGCTCGACGGATTCGGCGAGCAGCGCCGGGCCCGGATCGACCGAGAGATTGTTCAGCATCCGCTTGGCCGCGCGGATCGCATCGGGGCTTTTCCCTGCGATCTCGCGCGCGACATCAAGCGCCGCAGCGCGCGGATCGTCGCAGATGCGCGTGGCGAGGCCGTAAGCCAGCGCCTCCTGCGCCGAGAAGATCCGTCCGGTGTAGGTGAGATCGCGCAGGATGTCATCGCGCACCAGCGAGGCCAGGATCGGCGTGCCAGCCATGTCGGGCACGAGGCCCCATTTGATCTCCATGATCGACATGCGCGCATCCGAGCTGAGAAAGCGCATGTCGGCGCCGAGCGAGAGCTGGAAGCCGCCGCCGAAGGCGACGCCGTGCACGGCCGCGATCACAGGCATCGGTAGCTGGCGCCAGCCCCACACTGCTTGTTGCGCGAAGTTGGCCTTGCCATATGTGCGCACCGTGAGATCGCGATTTTCGCCACCCGGAATTCCGTTGCCACCCTTCTCCTTCATGGCGGCAAAACGCCCCATGTCCAGCCCGGCGCAGAAGGCGCGGCCTTCGCCCGAGAGCACGACGGCGCGCACGCCCTTCTCCTTCGACAGCCGGTCGGTTGCGGCGACGAGGGCCTCGAACATGGGCTGATCCAGCGCGTTCATCTTGTCGGCGCGCACCAGGCGCACATCGGCGACGCCTTCCGAGATCGAGATCGAGACGCGATCTTCCATGGACGAATTCTCCCCTAGTTCTTGCCTGTTCTTGTTCAGTGCCGCTTTACAGGACGCCGGCGGCCGGATTTAGTCAATCGACCAATTAACTGACAATCCCTACGGGGGAAACAGCCATGTTCAAGGAAAATCTTCTGGCCGGCCGGCGCATTCTCGTGACCGGCGGCGGCACCGGTCTCGGCAAATCGATGGCGGCGCGCTTTCTCCAGCTCGGCGCCGAGGTGCACATTTGCGGTCGGCGCAAGATCGTGTGCGACGAGACCGCAACCGAGCTGATGGATCTGTATGGCGGCCGCGTCACCAGCCACGGCGTCGACATCCGCAACGCGCTTGCGGTCGAGGAGATGATCGAGAGCATCTTCCGCGATGGCCCCCTCACCGACCTCATCAACAATGCCGCGGGCAATTTCATCTCTCGGACCGAGGAGCTCTCGCCGCGCGGCTTCGATGCGGTCGCCAACATCGTCATGCACGGCACGTTCTACGTGACACATGCGGTCGGCAAGCGCTGGATCGCCTTGAAGCAGCCCGGCAACGTCGTCTCGATCACCACGACCTGGGTGCGCAACGGCTCGCCTTACGTGGTGCCATCGGCGATGAGCAAGTCGGCGATCCACGCCATGACGATGTCGCTTGCCACAGAATGGGGACGACACGGCATCCGCCTCAACACCATCGCCCCGGGCGAAATCCCGACCGAGGGCATGAGCAAGCGCATCAAGCCCGGTGACGAAGCCGGCGCGCGCACCAGGGCGATGAACCCGATGGGCCGGGTCGGCACCATGGAGGAACTGCAGAACGTCGCGGTATTCCTGATCTCCGGCGGCTGCGACTGGATCAACGGCGAGACCATCGCCATGGACGGCGCCCAGGCGCTCGCCATGGGCGGCAACTTCTACCAGCTCCGCGACTGGAGCGACGACGACTGGAAGACCGCGCGCGAGAGCATCATGGCTCAGAACGAGAAGGACCGCGCGAAGCGGGGGTGACGGCGCATTGCAAATGCGCGGACGTGTAAGGGGCTGACGTTTTCACCACGCCCCCAGTTGTCGTCCCCGCCTAGTGCGCAAAGCGCAAGGGGGCGGGGACCCATAACTACAGGGAGCAGTCGTGGCGCGAGACAGGTAACTGCGTGTCTTCGCCAAACAACTTCCTGTGGCTATGGGTCCGGATCTGCGCGCGCTTGAGGCGCGCGCTTGTCCGGGACGACAGCGGAGCCCATCTTGTCTTCACCGGCGGATGACGCCACACTCCCGGGCATAAAAACAAACGCCTGCGGGAGAAACATGTCCACACAGAAACTGGCGAACCTCGCCGACATGGTGCGCGAGCGTGCGAAGAGCCGCGACAGCGCCATCGCCTATGAATTCGAGGGCCGCACCACGAGCTTCGCCGAGTTCGACATCAAGACCAACAAGGTCGCGAACGCGCTCCTCGCAATGGGCGTGAAGAAGGGCGACCGCATCGCCTATCTCGGCAAGAACAGCGACATCTATTTCGAGCTCCTGATGGGTGCGATGAAGGCTGGCGTCGTGATGGCGCCGGTGAACTGGCGGCTGGCAGGGCCCGAGGTCGCCTTCATCGTCTCGGATTGCAGGGCGCCGGTGCTGTTCGTCGGGCCGGAGTTCATCACTCAAGTGCGCCAGATCCGGGAGCAGATACCAAGCGTGCGCACCGTCATCACCACCGAGGGCGGCGCGCCGGAATGGCCGGATTTTACGGCATGGCGCGATGCGCAGAGCGGCGATGATCCGAAGGTGCCGATCGACACCACGGACATCGCGATCCAGCTCTACACGTCGGGCACGACGGGCAAGCCGAAGGGCGCGATGTTGTCGCATGCCAACTTCCTCAACCTGGTGCAATCCGGCAATGCCGAGGACAAGCCGGAGTGGAACCGGTGGTCGACCGACGATGTCTCGCTGGTGGCGATGCCGATCTTTCACATCGGCGGTTCGGGGTGGGGCGTCATGGGGCTCTATCACGGCGCCCGCGGCGTGATCGCGCGCGAGTTCGACCCGACCAAGGTTTTGGATTTCTTCGAGCAGTCGGGCATCACAAAACTGTTCATGGTGCCGGCGGCGATGCAGTTCGTGGTGCGGCAGCCACGCGCCAGGACGGTCGACTTCTCGCGGCTGAAATACATGCTGTACGGCGCCTCGCCGATTCCCGCAGCGCTGCTGAAGGAATGCATCGAGGTCTTCAAATGCGGCTTCGTGCAGATGTACGGCATGACCGAGACCACCGGCACCATCGTCGCGCTGCCGCCGGAGGATCACGTCGAGGGGCTGGAGCGGATGCGCTCGGCCGGCAAGGCGCTGCCGGGCGTCGAGATCGCGATCCTGGATCCGGACGGCAAGCCGCTGCCGCCGCGGCAGGTCGGCGAAATCGCGACGCGCTCGGGCTCCAACATGGCCGGCTACTGGAACCTGCCGGAGGCGACCGCATCCACGCTGCGCAGCGACGGCTGGCTGCGCACCGGCGATGCCGGCTACATGGACGAGGACGGCTATCTCTACATCCATGACCGCATCAAGGACATGATCATCTCCGGCGGCGAGAACATCTATCCGGCCGAGGTCGAGAGCGCTCTGTGCGACCACCCCGATGTCGCCGAAGCCGCCGTGATCGGCGTGCCTGACGACAAATGGGGCGAAGCCGTGAAGGCGATCGTGGTGATGAAGCCGGGCAAGCAGGCGACTGCCACCGAGATCATCAACTTCACCCGGACGCGCATCGCCGGCTACAAGACGCCGAAGAGCGTGGAATTCCTGCCTGCGCTGCCGAGGAATCCGTCAGGCAAGATCCTGCGGCGGCAGCTGCGCGAGCCGTATTGGGCGGGGAAGGATCGGCGGGTGAATTGATCCGCGGTGCCGTAGGGTGGGTTAGCCGTAGGCGTAACCCACCTCTTTGCAATCCACGCGGATTGCGCTGGTGGGTTACGCCCTGCGATCGCGCTTCGCGCAATCGCAGCGCTAACCCACCCTACGATAGCAGTGCGAGCCTCTAATGCTTCCCCGGCCCCATATAGCCGAATAAGAACCCCGCCACTTTCCGCATCTGGATCTCCTCGCTGCCTTCGGTGATCCGATAACGGCGATGGTGGCGATAGATGTGCTCGAACGGCTTGTGGCGTGAATAGCCCATGCCGCCATGGACCTGCATAGCGCGGTCGGCGGATTCGCAGCAGAGGCGGTTTGCCCAGTAGTTGCACATCGAGACCCGGTCGGACAGGGTGCGCTCGATTTGCTCCTCGTCGAGCTGGTCCATTTCCCAGGCGGTCTTACGGATCAGGAGGCGCAGCATCTCCGCTTGCGTGGCGAGCTCGACCAGCGGGAACTGGATCGCCTGGTTCTCGGCCAGCGCCTTGCCGAACGGTTTGCGCTCACGCGCGTATTTCACACTCTCGTTGATGCAGTAGACCGCGGCGCCGAGCGAGCTTGCCGCTTGCCGGATACGGTTCTGGTGGACGAAGCATTGCGCCAGCGACAGTCCGCGGCCGACCTCGCCGAACAGCGCATCCTCCGGCACGAAGACGTCGGTGAAGCTGACACGCGGATGGTCGGTCGGCATGTTGAAGGTCCACATGTACTCCTCGACCCTGACGCCGGGACTCTTGGCCGGCACTAGGAAGCAGGTGATGCCGCGGGCGTCGCCATCGTTGCCGCTGGTGCGCGCGAACAGCGCGCAGTGCGTGGCGACATGCATGCCTGTCGTCCACATCTTCTCGCCGTTGATGATCCAGCCCTTGACGTTGTCGCGCGTGGCTGCCACCGCGCGCGTCTCCATGTGGGTGGCATCCGATCCGTGATGCGGCTCGGTCAGGCCAAAGGTGATGCGGTACTTGCCCCTGATCGAGCCGTCGATCATCGCCTTCTGGTCGTCGCGGCCGTAGCGGTCGAGCATGGTGACGACGGGGAAGTTGCCGACGATCGAATGCTCGTTCTGGAGGTCGTTGTGCAGGCCGAGACCCTTTGCGGCAAAATGCTCACGGATCACGGCCATCCAGAGGTTGGAGCCGTCCTTGCCGCCATATTGCTTCGGCACAGGAAAGCGCAAATGCCCGGCGGCATCCGCGAGGTCCTTGGCCTTGCGCAACAGCGCCTCCCATTCGTGGCGCGGGAGGCCGCCATTCTCGAAATCGGTCCGCGCCCATTCGCGGCGATGGTCGAAGAAGCGGATGTTGTCGTCGGCCCGTTCCAGCGGCTTGATCTCGCGTTCGATGAAACGGTCGAGCTCTCCGAGATAGGCGACGAGATCGGCAGGCAATGAGAAATCCACAGGTTCTCTCCCGGATTGATTTTATCGTTTTGCGTTAAGGCGCTGGGCGCATTCTTGCTTGGTGCGATTAAGGTGAGAAGAGCGCGTGCAAGTCAAGCAAGCCGAGATGTGAGGAGCGCAAGGCGCGCCCGCGCAATTCGATGGTGCTCTGGCGCACCCGCACGGTAGTATGGGGCCAATATTCCTTCGAAAGAAAATCCGGGAGCGCGCGATGGAGCTGAAATTCTCAAAGGTGGAACGCAAGGGGCCGATCACGATCGTGACGCTGTCGCGGCCCGAGGTCTACAACGCGCTGCACACCGATGCGCATTTCGAGCTTCAGAAGGTGTTTGACGATTTCTCCGGAGATCCCGAGCAGTGGATCGCAATCGTCACCGGCGCCGGCGACAAGGCGTTCTGCGCCGGCAACGATTTGAAGTGGCAGGCGGCGGGCGGAAAGCGCGGCTGGGACAAGGGCGGCTTTGCCGGCCTGACCTCGCGCTTCGACTGCGACAAGCCGATCATCGCCGCGGTGAACGGCGTCGCGATGGGCGGCGGCTTCGAGATTGCGCTCGCCTGCGACCTCATCATCGCCGCGGAGAACGCGACCTTTGCCCTGCCCGAGCCGCGCGTCGGCCTTGCCGCGCTCGCCGGCGGTCTGCACCGGCTGCCGCGGCAGATCGGGCTGAAGCGCGCCATGGGCATGATCCTCACCGCGCGCCATGTCAGCGCCAAGGAAGGTCTCGAGCTCGGTTTCGTCAACGAGGTGGTGCCGCAGGGCGAGGCGCTCGCGGCCGCGCTGCGCTGGGCCGAGATGATCGCCAAGAATTCGCCGATGTCGATCCGGGCCTCGAAGCAGGCGATTCAGAAGGGGCTTGGCGTGTCGCTGGAGCAGGCGATCGCGGAGCAACGCGATTATCCGGCCGTGCAGGCGATGGTCGCCTCGCAGGATTACATCGAGGGCCCGAAGGCATTTTCCGAGAAGCGGCCGCCGAAATGGGTGGGGAAGTAGGAAACGGGTCTCCCCACTCGTCATTCCGGAGCGCGCCGACAGGCGCGAGCCCGGAATCCATTGAGCGACAGAACGTGCGGATGAATGGATTCCAGGTTCGTCGCTTCGCGACGCCCCGGAATGACGGCGGAGAGAGGAGCGCCCCCTCTCTCAACACTGTCATTGCGAGCGTAGCGAAGCAATCCAGGCTGCCCAGCAGAGACAGTCTGGATTGCTTCGTCGCAAGGGCTCCTCGCAATGACGGGGAGAGAGCTATCCGCCCCGCCCCAGCTCGCGCTTGTAGGACGCGTAGTTCGGCTGATCCACCGCGAGCTTGTCCATCGTGGTCGCCCAGAGATGCTCGGCGAGACCGGGGGTCGCGAGATCGACTTCTCCCCTGGCGATGCGCTCGGCGAGCACGCGGTTGAGTTCGGCGATTGAGCCATCCAGGCCGAGCAGCGCGCGCAGGCGCTCCACCTCCTTCGCATCGCTTCCCTCCTCCCGCGTCAGCTGCCGCGTGACGAGGTCGAGGATGTTGATGGCGACGCGCAGCTTGAAGGCTTGGTGGCCGGAGATCAGCGGCGTGATGTCGCTGCGGAGGAAATCGGCGACTGCCTTGGTCAGCTCGATCGGGGTCGGCTCGTCCTGCATGTGTCAGCTCCCGCGCGGCGCCAGAAGCCGCAACAGATCGATCTCGGTCTCGCTGGCGCGGCGGCCGATCATGGCGCGCTCCATGGAATGGTCGGGCCCCTCGCGAAAGCGCTGCATCATGCCGCCGCACATGATGCCCCAGCGCAGCGTGCCCATCACTTCCCAGAACTTGACGCGCTCAGGGTCGACCTTGCGGCCCGAAGCCTCGTAACCGGCGAACAATTCCTCGCGCGAGCCAAAGCCGCCGACGGGCTTGTCGATCTCGCCGAAGCGCCAGGAGTTCACGCAGACCCAGCCGAGGTCCTCCATGGGATCGCCGAGATGGGCGAGTTCCCAGTCGAGCACGGCGCGAACGCCATCCGCGCCGATGATGAGATTGCCGTTGCGGAAATCGCCGTGCACCAGCGTGGTCTCGACTGAGGGACCCGGATCGTGATCGCGGAGCCAACGCAGCGCCAGCTCGAACACGGGCTTGGGCCAGTTCAGGCTGCGATAGTCGCGCTCGAACTCGGCGATCTCCTGGGTCGCGCCCCTGCTGCGCAACGCAGGCAATTTGTCCTGCGGCAGCCGATGCAGACCTGCGAGAATGCCGCCAATCTGCCGCGCCAGACGCGGCCGCGCCGCCGCATACTCTTGATCGCGAAGAATCTTGCGCGCGATGGTCTCGCCCTCGACGCGCTGCATGATGAAGCCGGTGCCGAGATCGTCCTCCGGCACCAGCACATGCAGGACGCGGGGCGACGGCACGCCGGCCTCATAGGCGAGCTGCATCAACTGCGCTTCCGCGGCAAGACCGGCCGCGCGGGTCGGCGCGGCGCCATAGCCCTTTGGTGAGCGCCGCAGGATCGCGCCGATCGGCCCGTCGGGATGGGAGATGTCGAAGCGCCAGGTTTCCTGGCTGGCGCCGCCGGAGAGCTTTGCCGCACAGGTCGCGCCGGTCGCCCCTTTGCACCAGCGCTGGACGCTGCGTGAAAGCGCCGCCTCGATCATTTGCCCTTGAACTGCGCGGGCCGCTTCTCGAGGAAGGCGCCGACGCCCTCGCGGAAATCCTCGGTGTCGCCGGCGCGGAGCTGGCACTGGAATTCCAGATTGAGCTGATCCTCGAAAGAATTTTCCGGGCTGTCCCAATAGAGCTTGCGGATCAGCGACAGCGCCACGGTCGGCCCGCTGGCGAGATCGCGCGCCAGCTTCATCGCTTCCTCCATCAAGACGCCGTCATCATAGACGCGGTTGACAAGGCCCCATTCTAGCGCCTTCTCGGCCGGCAGGCGCTCGCCCATCAACGACAATTCGATCGAGCGCGCGCGGCCGACGAGGCGCGGCAACAGCCAGGTCGAGCCGCAATCCGGCACGAGCCCGATGCGACGGAAGGCTTGGAGGAAGTAAGAGGACCGCGCGCACAAGATCATGTCGCCGAGCAGCGCGAAGCTCATGCCTGCGCCGGCGGCCGGGCCATTGACCGCGGTGACGATCGGGCAATGCAGATTGCGGATGCGGCGCAGGAAGGGGTGGAAGCCGGTCTCCAGCGTCAGGCCGGCCTTGGTCTTCTTCGACTGGTTGTTGCGGCCCTGCAGATTGGCACCCGTGCAGAACGCCCGCCCCGCTCCGGTCAGCACCACGCAGCGTACCTCGTCCTTTTTCTCCTCGATCGCATCGAGCGCCTCGGAGAGGCCGCCCAGCATGTCCACGGAGACCGCGTTCATCACCTCTTGATGGTCGAGCTTGAGGATCGCTACCGCGCCATCGAAGTCGAGCGTGACGTGTTTGAACTGCATGATGTCCTCGTCAGTTGCGGCCCGCGCCAGTTTCGCATGCCGGAATTCGTTTTGCCGGGGCGCATATTTGATTTTTGGCGCGGTCTTGTCCATGGTGATCGGAGCATAGCAAGCAATCTTGTGCGCAGCGGCTGAGAGGCCGCAGACCCAAGAAACAGGAAACGCGCCATGAACCTCTTCGACCTCTCCGGCCGCGTCGCCGTGATCACCGGTGGCAATGGCGGCATCGGGCTCGGCATCGCACAGGCGCTCGCGGGCCAGGGCTGCAACGTCTCGATCTGGGGCCGCAACGCTGACAAGAACAAGGCCGCCGCTGCGAGCATGGCCGGCGCTCCCGGCAAGGTCGAGAGCCGCGTCTGCGACGTCACCGATCCGGCCTCGGTCAATGCCGCGATGAAGGCGACGCTCGATTCCTTCGGCCGGGTCGACGGCTGCTTCGCCAATGCCGGCATCGGCGGCGGCGGCCGGCGCGCCTTCATCGAGCGCACCGAGGAGGAATGGCGCACGATGTTCGCGACCAATTTGGACGGCGTGTTCCACGCCTTTCAGGCCGCCGCGAAGCACATGACCGAGCGCGCCAATGCCGGCGATCCCTTCGGCCGGCTGGTTGCGACCTCGAGCCTCGCCTCGATCTTCGGCACCGCGCGCAACGAGCATTATGCCGCGACCAAGGCCGCCATCAACGCGCTGGTGCGCGCGCTCGGCGTCGAGCTGGCACGTCACGGCGTCACCGCCAATGCGATCCTGCCGGGCTGGATCAAGAGCGACATGACCGCAGGGCTCATGGCGAACGACAAGTTCGTAGCCAACGTGATGCCGCGGATTCCGATGCGGCGCTTCGGCGAAGCCTCCGATTTCGGCGGCATCGCGGTGTATCTGATGAGCAAGGCGTCGTCGTATCACACCGCGGATACGTTCGTGATCGACGGCGGCTATACCGCGTTTTGATTCTCGTAGCCCGGATGGAGCGCAGCGAATCCGGGACGGCCAAAAGCAAGCAGACCCGGATTTCGCTCTGCTCCATCCGGGCTACAACACTGAGGGAACGGGCAAATGTTTTCACACGTCATGATCGGTACCAACGACCTGGACAAGGCCAAGGCGTTCTACGACCAACTGCTCGGCACGCTCGAGGTGCGGCCGGCCAGGGTCGACGGCCACCGCATCTTCTACATCACCAAGACCGGAGTGTTCTCGGTATCGAAGCCGATCAACGGCGAGCCGGCGACCTGCGCCAACGGCGGCACGATCGGCTTTGCCGCCAATTCGCCGGAACAGGTCGATGCGTGGCACGCGGCGGGCGTTGCAGCCGGCGCAAAATCGATCGAGGATCCGCCCGGCATTCGCCAGGGCCCGGGCGGCAAGCTCTATCTGGCCTACCTGCGCGATCTCGATGGCAACAAGATCTGCGCGATGCATCGGATGGCGAACTAGCCACATCCACTGCTGTCATTCCCCGCGAAGGCGGGGAATCCAGTACGCTGCAGCTACTCTGTTCAATCACTGCCGTCTCGGAGTACTGGATCGCCCGCCCCAGTGCGCAAGTGCGCACAAGGCGGGCGATGATGGCGGAGAGCGTGGCGCGAGCGTGCCCAGCGCGTCGCTCCCATTCAAACAACATTTCAAACGGCCTTGCGATATTCCATCGCATGGCATGGCCTCACGCGTGAAAATGCGCCCTCGCACTTTGCCGACGCTGCGACTATTCTTGCGCACAACACATTCTAGCGATCCCGGGAGGACCAATGACAAAACACACCTACATTCCCCGCACCACCAACTACACGCTCAATCCCGGCGACGAGCTCAACGACTTGCGGATGTCGGACCAGGTCCGGCCGCTTTACGATCACGTCAAGAAGTTCATCCGCGATACCGTCGAGCCGATGTCGATCGAGTTCGCCAAGGCCGGCGAAGGCAAGGAAGATCGCTGGAGTTTTACGCCGAAGCAGCTCGAGGTGCTGGAGAAGGCCAAGAACAAGGCCAAGCAGGAAGGCCTCTGGAACTTCTTCCTGCCCGATGACGAGACCGGCCAGGGCCTGAAAAATCTCGACTACGCCTATATCGCGGCAGAGCTCGGCAAGAGTCCGCTGGCCTCGGAGACCATGAACTGCTCGGCGCCCGACACCGGCAACATGGAAGTGCTGGAACGGGTCGGCACCAAGGAGCAGAAGGAGAAATGGCTGAAGCCGCTGCTCAACGGCGAGATCCGTTCGGCCTATGTCATGACCGAGCCGAACGTCGCCTCCTCCGACGCCAAGAACATCTCGACGACCGCAAAACTCGTGGGCGACGAATGGGTGATCAACGGCGAGAAGTACTACATCTCGGGTCTCGGCGATCCCCGTTGCAAGATCCTCATCGTGATGGTGAAGACCAATCCGGACGCGGCGCCGAGCAAGCAGCAGTCGCAGATCCTGGTGCCGCGCGACACGCCCGGCGTCGAGGTGCTCGGTCCCATGTACGTGTTCGGCCAGGACCACGCCCCGCGCGGCCACATGCACATGCGCTTCAACAATGTGCGCGTGCCGAAGGAGAACATCCTGCTCGGCGAAGGCCGTGGCTTCGAGATCTCGCAGCTCCGCCTCGGCCCCGGCCGCATCCATCACTGCATGCGCACCATCGGCAAGGCCGAGAAGGCGCTCGACCTGATGGTGCAGCGTGGCCTCACCCGTGAGGCCTTTGGCAAGAAGATCGCCCATCTCGGCGGCAACATGCAGATCATCGCGCAGGCGCGCTGCGAGATCGAGGCGATGCGGCTGATGGTGCTGAAAGCGGCGAAGGCAATGGACGTGCTCGGCAACAAGGAGGCTCGCGTCTGGGTCTCCATGGTCAAGGCCATGGTGCCCGAGCGCGCCTGCAAGATCATCGATCAGGCCATCCAGATGCACGGCGCCACCGGCATCTCGCACTGGACCCCGCTCGCCGAGATGTATCAGGACGTGCGGCACCTGCGCTTCGCCGACGGTCCGGACGAGGTGCACTGGATGGTGGTGGGCCGCCACGAGCTGAGCATGGCGTGAGCCGCTCTCTTGGCGCGCGTCGGCCTCTCCCCGCCCACGGGGAGAGGCGCAGAAAGAAACGGAGCCACCATGGACTACGCCGCCAGCGAGCTGACGCCACGCGAGCGCTACAAGGTGCTGACGTCCTTCATTCTGCCGCGGCCGATCGCGTGGGTGACCACGCTCGGGCCGACCGGCGTGGTCAACGCCGCCCCGTTCAGCTTCTTCAACGCCTTCTGCGAGGATCCGCCGCTCTGCATGTTCGCGGCCAACCGCAAGCCGAACGGCGAGGACAAGGACACGTTTCTCAACATCCAGCGCACCGGTGAATTCGTGGTCAATCTCACGGACGAGCCGCTGGCGCGGGCGATGCACGAGTCCAGCGGCGATTTTCCGCCTGAGATCAGCGAACCCGACTATCTCGGGCTAAAGCTCGCGCCCTCGGCGAAGATCGCCGTGCCCCGGCTGGCCGACACGCCCTGGGCCATGGAGTGCAAGCTCTGGAAGCTGATCGACGTCAACGACGATCGTCGCCTGATCATGGGCGAAGGCCTCCACTTCCACATCCGCGACGAGCTCTGGGACGACAAGGCGATGCGGGTGCACATGGACCGCTATCACCCAATCGGCCGCATGTTCGCCGACCGTTACTGCCGCACCGATGACCGCGTGGTGTTTCCGGCGGCGGAGGGCATGAAGAAATAGGCCGCAGCAACGGTGCGCTCCCTCGCCCCATGGGGCCGCGACGAGCTTGGCTCGCGCTGAGAGGGTTGGAGTGAGGGGCTTTCTCCACGCGCGAGACTGTCGAGGGACCTGTACCCCCTCACCCGAATTCGATCTGCGATCGAATTCGACTTCTCCCCACTTGCGGGGAGAGGTGATGAACCCGTTAGCTACGTCGCGGGCACGAGCTTGTCCTGGGTCTTGGTCTCGAAGTCGCTCGCGTCGTGGCGCTCGTGGAGCTGGCTGGCGGGATCGCCGGAGACCCGGTTGACCATGCGGCCGCGCTTCACGGCGGGGCGCTGCGCAATCTGGTCGGTCCAGCGCTGCACGTTCTTGTAGTCCTGCACCGACAGAAATTCGCCGGCGCCATAGACGAGCCCCTTGGCGAGCGCGCCATACCAGGGCCACACCGCCATGTCGGCGATGGTGTAGTCCTTGCCCGCGAGATATTCGTTGTCAGCGAGACGCCGGTCGAGCACGTCGAGCTGGCGCTTGGTCTCCATTGCGAAACGGTCGATGGCGTATTCGATCTTGGTCGGCGCATAGGCGTAGAAGTGGCCGAAGCCGCCGCCGAGATAGGGCGCACTGCCCATTTGCCAGAACAGCCAGGACATCGCCTCGGTGCGGGCCTTGACGTCCTTCGGCAGGAAGGCGCCGAACTTCTCGGCGAGGTAGAACAGGATCGAGCCTGACTCGAACACCCGGACAGGCTCGGGGCCGGAGCGATCCATCAGCGCCGGGATCTTGGAATTTGGATTGATGTCGACGAAGCCGCTGCCGAACTGATCGCCATTGCCAATCTTGATCAGCCAGGCGTCATATTCGGCGCCCTTGTGGCCGAGCGCCAGGAGCTCCTCCAGCATCACGGTGACCTTGACCCCGTTCGGCGTCGCCAGCGAGTAGAGCTGAAGCGGATGCTTGCCGACTGGCAGCTCCTTGTCGTGGGTGGGCCCGGCAATCGGGCGGTTGATGTTGGCGAATTGCCCGCCGTTCTCCTTGTTCCAGGTCCAGACTTTGGGCGGCACGTAAGGGGCGTCGGTCATGCGGGGCTCCGGGCAAAAAGGATGCGTCTGCATTAATTAACCCGCAAACGGCCGATGACAAGGGCGCCGCAATGCATTGCCGGATGGGACAACTCTGCGTTTTGTCATGGCAGCCCCTCCCCTCCGTCATTCCCGGGTGCCCGCAGGGCCTGCGGCCCGCGGATAGAGCGCGACGTCTGCACACAAGATGCCTCGCCAGATCCGGCATGTCATCGATCGGCTAGCGTCACTTTGCTTTGCCAGCGAAAGCAACGAGAATGCGAAGCCTGCCGCCGGGAGAGAGCCATGAAATCGCCGATCTGCGACATGCTGGGGATCGAATTCCCGCTGCTCGCCTTCAGCCATTGTCGCGACGTCGTTGCCGCCGTCAGCCGCGCCGGCGGCTTCGGCGTGCTGGGCGCGACCGTGCATACGCCGGACACGCTCGAGCGTGAGCTGAAATGGATCGATGATCACGTCGATGGCAAGCGTTACGGCATCGACGTGCTCATCCCGGAAAACATCTCGACGGCCGGCGAGAAGGACGTCACCTGGAAGAGCCTGGAAGCGCGCGTGCCGCAGGAGCACCGCAACTACACGCGCGATCTCCTGAAGAAGTACGACATCGAGCTGACCACCACCGAGGTCGCGGACAACCAGCCGCAGCCGTTCGACGGCAAGACCGCGCTTCAGCTGCTCGAGGTCTCCTTCAATCATCCGATCCGCCTGATCGCCAATGCGCTGGGCGTGCCGCCGAAGGCGATGATCGAGATGGGCAAGAAGCACGGCGTGCCGGTTGCAGCGCTGGTCGGCGCCAAGGAGCACGCGCTGCGCCAGGTCGCGGCCGGCGTCGATATTCTCGTCGTGCAGGGCACCGAGGCCGGCGGCCATTGCGGCGAGGTCTCGACCATGGTGCTGGTGCCGGAGGTGATCAAGGCGATCAAGACTATCCGAGACGTGCCGGTGCTGGCAGCCGGCGGCATCATGACGGGACGGCAGATGGCGGCCTGCATGGCGATGGGCGCGGCCGGCGTCTGGACCGGCTCGGTGTGGCTGGCCACGGTCGAGTCCGAGACAAGCGAGATCTTTCGCGAGAAGATGATCGCGGCATCCTCGCGCGATGCGGTGCGCTCGAAGGGCCGCACCGGCAAGCCGGCCCGGCAGCTCCGCTCAGTCTGGACCGACGCCTGGGACCGCGCGCCGGATAGCCCGGGCGCGCTGCCGATGCCGTTGCAAAGCATCATTAGCCGCGACGCCTTCCATTCGATCGACCGAGCCGCCGCAAGCGGCAACGCCAAGGCGCGCGATCTCGTCAGCTATTTCGTCGGCCAGGGCGTCGGCCTGATCGACAGCGTCAAGTCGGCGGGTGCGGTGGTACAGGAGTTCAAGCAGGATTTCGCCGAAGCCGTCGAGCACATGAATGCGCTGGTGGCGGAGTGACGATCCCACTTGTCATTGCGAGCGCAGCGAAGCAATCCAGACTGCCTCCGCGGAAAGATCCTGGATTGCTTCGCTGCGCTCGCAATGACGAACAACTGACATCGTGAACTGAAGCAAGAAGAAATGACCAATATCCCCGAAGACCGCATCCCCGTCATCGTCGGCATCGGCGAGATCGTCGATCGCCCCAAGGAGATCGCCGAGGGTCTCGAACCGCTCGACCTGCTCGAACAGGCGCTGCGGCGCGCCGAACAAGACGCCGGCGCAAAACTGCTGGGCGAGGTGCAATCGCTCGACGTCGTCAATTTCCTGAGCTGGCGCTATCGCGATCCGGAGCAGCTTTTGGCTCAGCGCCTCGGCATCTCGCCCGCGCATTGCTATTACGGCCCAGTCGGCGGCGAGAGCCCGATCCGCTACATCCACGAGGCGGCCAAGCGCATCGCGCGCGGCGAGTGCAGCGTGGCGGCGGTGTGCGGCGCGGAAGCGCAATCGAGCGCTACCAAGGCGGAGCGCGCCGGCGTCAAGCTGCCGTGGACGCCGTTCGCCCATGACGTCGAGGAGCCGAAGCGCGGCGCGGCGTTCCAGAAGCCGCTGGCGGTGAAGCTCGGCGTGTTTCGACCTGTGACCGTCTATCCATTCTATGAAGCGGCCTCCTCCGCGCATTGGGGTCAGACGCCACGCGAAGCCATGGCGGAGTCAGGCACGCTGTGGTCGCGCTATTCGGAAGCCGCCGCGGAGAACCCGAACGCCTGGCTGAAGCGGCGCTACACGCCGGAGGAGATTACGACGCCGACCGCGGACAATCGCCTGATCGCCTGGCCCTACAACAAGCTGATGGTGGCGAACCCCAGCGTCAACATGGGCGGTGCGCTGCTGCTCACCAGTCTCGCCAAGGCACGCGCAGCCGGGATCGCCGAAGACAAACTGGTCTACCCGCTCGGCGGCGCCTCCGCGGAAGAGCCGCGTGACTATCTGCTGCGCGACCAGTTTTACGAGAGCCACCCGCAGAACGCCGTGCTGAAAGCGGCGATGGACCTCGCCGGCGGCGACGGCAAGTCCTTCGACGCGATCGAGCTCTACAGTTGCTTCCCCTGCGTGCCCAAAATGGCGCGGCGGACACTGGGCTTAGGTGCCGACGTGCAGCCGACCGTGACGGGCGGCCTCACCTTCTTCGGCGCGCCGCTCAACACCTACATGACGCATGCCGCCTGCGCTATGGTGCGGCGGCTGCGCGACGGCGCCAAGCTCGGCCTGCTCTATGGCCAGGGCGGCTTCGTCACCAAGCACCACGCGCTGGTGGTGTCGAAGACGGCGCCGCGCGAGGCGCTGGTGCAGGAAACGAGCGTGCAGGCCGATGCGGACCGCAACAAGCGCGCGGTGCCGGAGTTCGTCGCGGAGGCCACTGGCAAGGGCACGGTCGAGAGCTTCACCGTGCTTTACGGCCGCGGCGGCAATATCGAGCATGGCGTCGTGATGCTGCGGACAGAGGACGATCGCCGCACGCTGGCGCGGGTCCCGGCGAGCGACGGCGCGACGCTGGCGCAGCTGCTCGCCATGGATCGCACCCCGGTCGGCTCGTTCGGCGAAATCGCTATGGCAGAAGATAACGTGCCCGAGTGGCGGGTGGCGTGATCTCGTAGGGTGGGCAAAGCGAAGCGTGCCCACGGCCTTCGTGTGATCCGGAAAGAATGGTGGGCACGGCGCAAGAGCGCCTTTGCCCACCCTACGAGATCTCAGCCCTTCGGCGCCTGTTTTTTCCGACGCGGTCGAGAGTCAGGCGGCGCGAACCGAGTTCAGGAACTTGCCGACCTCGAGCTTGAGGCGGTTGGAATCGCGGGACAGCATCTGGGCCGCCGACAGCACCTGCGTGGACGCTGATCCCGTCTCCGAGGCGCCGCGCTGCACGTCGCCGACGTTGGACGAGACCTGCTGGGTGCCCAGGGCGGCCTGCTGCACGTTGCGGGCGATCTCCTGGGTCGCTGCGCCCTGCTGCTGCACGGCCGTCGCGATGGCCGAAGCGATCTCCGACAGACGCGCGATGGTGCCGCTGATCTCCCCGATGGCGCTGACCGAATCCTGCGTCGCCGCCTGGATGCCGCCGACCTGCTGGCCGATCTCGCCGGTGGCCTTGGCCGTCTGCTCGGCGAGCGCCTTGACCTCGGAGGCCACCACCGCGAAGCCGCGGCCGGCTTCGCCAGCCCGCGCCGCCTCGATGGTAGCGTTGAGTGCCAGGAGGTTGGTCTGGCCGGCAATCGCATTGATGAGCTCGACGACATCGCCGATCCGCGCCGCAGCCCGCGACAGCTCGCTAACACGCTCGGTGGTGGCATGCGCCTGGCTGACCGCCGCGCTCGCGATCCGGGAGGAATCCTGCACCTGCCGCCCGATCTCGCGCACCGAGGACGACATCTCCTCGGCAGCCGAAGCCACCGAATGGACATTGCTGGAGGCGGCCTCCGAGCCGGACGCGACCACCGTGGCCAGCTCCTGCGCCCGGCCCGCGGTCGAGGACAGGGTCGAGGCCGATGCCTCGAGCTCGGTCGCGGCGGCCGATACGGTCTCGACGATTTCCCCGATCGCCGCCTCGAAACCGTCGGCAAGCTTGGTCATGTCGGCCTTGCGCTGCGCCTCGGCGCGGCGCTGCACCGCCTGCACCTCGTCGCGGCTGAAACGGACGATGGTCTGCACGGTCTGAAGGTTGCGCAGCGCCTCGCCGATCTCGTCGTCGCGCTCGATCACGATGCGATTGTCAAGCTTGTCCTGCACGAGGTTGACCAGCGTGTCGTTGAGCTGCCGCATCGGTCCCTGAATAGCACGCATGGTCGCAAGGCCTGCGAAGCCGACGATAGCCGCACCGGCGACAGCCAGCAGCGACAGGATCAGGCTGGTCGAACCGCCGGTGGCGACCGCGCCACCGATGCCGAGCGCGAGCATGAACAGCGACTGCAGCACCATCATCGTGATCAGGCGCGCCTTCAGCGTCCCGGTAAAGATGCTGAAGTGGTCGAGCCAGGAGCGGCGGCGGATGATGCCGGCGTCGATGCGATAGCCATGCGGCTTCTTCTCGCCGATGGCGGCATAGACCTCTTCGGCGAGCTTGCGCTGGTCGGCCGGCAGCTTGGTGCGGATCGACGTATAGCCCTTGACCTCGCCGTTCTCGCGGATCGGAGAAGCCGTCGCCAGCACCCAATAGAAGTCACCGTTCTTGCGGCGGTTCTTGACTGCGCCGAGCCAGGGCTTGCCGGCTTTCAGCGTGTTCCAGAGATTGTCGAATGCTTCCGGCGGCATGTCCGGGTGACGAACGATATTGTGCGGCTGGCCCATCAGTTCCGCGGACGTGAAGCCAGCGGCCGCGAGGAAGTCCTCGTTGAAGTAGGTGAGCTTGCCCTTCAGATCGGTCCGCGAAACGATCAACGTCTCATCACTGACCGGATATTCAACGGTGGTGACGGGAAGATTTTTGCGCATCAGAGCCCCCAAACAATGCGGTATGCGTTCATTCCAGGACAGGACGGCCGCTGCTCGAGGCGCCTTCCGCCGATTCTCGTGAATCGAATTTAACTATCCATGAAACGGGCACCCCGTATGTTTACGGTCGGCTCCCCATGATCCTACCGCCAGACGACATCACGCTACGCAGAAAAAAAAGAGCGGCGCTTTTGGCGCCGCTCCCGGTTTGATCTATCCTTCGGCCGCGCCTTACGCGGCGCGGACGTTGGTCAGGAACTTGCTGACCTCGCTCTTCAGCCGGCTCGAATCGTTCGACAACATCTGCGCCGCCGACAGCACCTGCGAGGAGGCCGTGCCGGTCTCGGTTGCGCCGCGCTGCACGTCGGTGATGTTGGACGACACCTGCTGGGTGCCCTGCGCCGCCTGCTGCACGTTGCGGGCAATCTCCTGCGTCGCGGCGCCCTGCTCTTCCACCGCAGCGGCGATGGCCGACGAGATCTCCGACAGGCGCTCGATGGTCGAGGAGATCTCCTTGATGGCGCCGACGGAATCGTTGGTCGCCGCCTGGATACCGGAGATCTGCTGGCCGATCTCGCCGGTCGCCTTCGCGGTCTGCTCGGCGAGCGCCTTCACCTCGGAGGCGACGACGGCAAAACCGCGGCCGGCTTCGCCTGCGCGCGCCGCCTCGATGGTGGCGTTCAGCGCCAGCAGGTTGGTCTGGCCGGCGATGGTGTTGATCAACTCGACGACGTCGCCGATGCGCGCGGCGGCCTTGGACAATTCGCTGACGCGCTCGGTGGTGGCACGGGCCTGACCGACTGCATCGCCCGCCATCCGCGCCGATTCCTGCACCTGGCGGCTGATCTCGCCGACCGACGAGGCCATCTCCTCGGTCGCCGAGGCCACCGACTGCACGTTGGTGGAGGCTTCCTCCGAAGCGCCGGCCACCGTGGTCGCGAGCTTCTGGGACCGCTCGGCCGTACCTGTGAGGGTGGTGGCCGATGCTTCCAGCTGGGTCGATGCCGACGACACTGTTCCGATGATCTGGCCGACGGCGCTCTCGAAGTCGTCGGCGAGCCTGACCATGTCGCGTTTGCGCTGCTCGGCATTGCGACGCTCGGTTTCAGCCTGTTCCGCCTTCAGCCGCTCAACCTCGATGGCATTGGTCTTGAACACCTGGACCGCCTGAGCCATCTCACCGATCTCGTCCTTGCGTTCGATACCCGATACGATCACCGAGGTGTCCCCATTCGCGAGAACACCCATCTCGGTCGTGATGCGCTGGATCGGGCGGGTGACCGCGAAGGCGACGCCGAAGGCGCCCACGAGCGAGAGCAGCAGGGTGACGAGGCCTCCGATCAGCATGGCCATGGTGGCGCTGGACGAGGCGGCGTCGGAGGCAGCCGCCCGCACTGACAACAGCGACCGCTCTTCCCTGTCCATTTCCTGGACGACGGCGCGGAGGCCATCCATCGACTTCTTGCCGGCTCCGGAAGCCTCGAGCTCACGCGCCTTCGCCTGGGTTGCCGGATCCTTCATCAGCGCGATTTCGCGCTGCGCGACGTTGGTTGCCCAGTCGTTGGCAAGCGCCTTGACCTGCTCGAGTCGCTTCTGCTGCGTGGCGTTGTCCGAGGTCAGGCTGCCGACTTTGGCCGCCGCAGTCTGAAATTGTTTCAGCCCGGCTTCGTAAGGAGCGAGAAAGCCGGCATCGCCAGACACGAGATAGCCGCGAACGCCGGTTTCCTGATTGACCATCGCACCGACAAGCTCGGAAAGCTGCTCCAGCACCTGATAGGTATGCACTGTCATCTTCGCCGTGGAATTCATTACGCTCAGCGAGTTGTAGATGGCTGCGGTGCTGCCGGCGACGACGAGACAGATCGCCGCGAATACGGCGGAAACCTTAATGGAAATACGAAGGTTGTTGATCCAAGACATTAAATCCTCCCCAATGCTGACGGTCGGGAGTTGCTGGTCCGGACCGGCTCCGATCGTGCTACGACTTCCGCCACGATCTTACCGTCGCTCAGGATTGTTAGGTTTAACGACGCTACGCAGTAGTACGGAGCTTTCGCTGAAGAGTACGTCGCAATTCTACGGGCATATCGACAGCGCAACGCGCGCAGGAAAAACTATGAGCGGCGCCGATGGCGCCGCCCTTGCTTGTGGAACCCACGTCTGTCTACGCGGCGCGGACGTTGGTCAGGAACTTGCTGACCTCGTTCTTCAGCCGGCCCGAATCATTCGACAGCATCTGCGCCGCGGACAGCACCTGCGAGGAGGCCGTGCCGGTCTCGGTCGCGCCGCGCTGCACGTCCGTGATGTTGGACGACACCTGCTGGGTGCCATGCGCCGCCTGCTGCACGTTGCGGGCAATCTCCTGCGTCGCGGCGCCCTGCTCTTCCACCGCAGCGGCGATGGCCGACGAGATCTCCGACAGGCGCTCGATGGTCGAGGAGATCTCCTTGATGGCGCCGACGGAATCGTTGGTCGCCGCCTGGATACCGGAGATCTGCTGGCCGATCTCGCCGGTCGCCTTCGCGGTCTGCTCGGCGAGCGCCTTCACCTCGGAGGCGACGACGGCAAAACCGCGGCCGGCTTCGCCTGCGCGCGCCGCCTCGATGGTGGCGTTCAGCGCCAGCAGGTTGGTCTGGCCGGCGATGGTGTTGATCAACTCGACGACGTCGCCGATGCGCGCGGCGGCCTTGGACAATTCGCTGACGCGCTCGGTGGTGGCACGGGCCTGACCGACTGCATCGCCCGCCATCCGCGCCGATTCCTGCACCTGGCGGCTGATCTCGCCGACCGACGAGGCCATCTCCTCGGTCGCCGAGGCCACCGACTGCACGTTGGTGGAGGCTTCCTCCGAAGCGCCGGCCACCGTGGTCGCGAGCCGCTGCGAGCGGTCGGCGGTCGCGGTCAAGGTCGAGGCGGAGGCCTCTAACTGGGTCGAGGCCGATGACACGGTCTGGACGATCTCGCCGATCATCGTTTCGAATTCGCGGGTGATGTCGTCGACGCGGCGGCCGCGCTCGATCTTGGCTTCGGCGTCGGCCGCGGCGGCTTCGTCGGCGGCCTTCTTGGCGATCAACGCCTCCTTGAAGATCTGGAGCACGTCGGCCATGGCGCCGATCTCGGTCTTCTCGCCGCGATGCGGGACTTCGGCGGAGAGGTCGCCTCGGCCCAGGGCCTGCATCGGCAGGGTGATCGAGTTGATGCCGCTAGAGACGTCGCGGACGAGATAGAAGCTGACGGCGATGCCGATGACGATAGCAGCGCCGAGAATGGCCGAGACCAGCATGAAGGCGTAGGCGTAACTGTCGGCGGCGTCCTGGGCGGCCTGTTCTCCGCCTTTGGTGTTGAGCTCGATGTCCTTGGTCAGGACCTCGTCTGCCTGAAGACCGAGCTTGTTGACGGTCTTCGTATTCAGCTCCCGGGCCTCGTGTGGGATCTTGCCGGCTTCCTTGCGCGAGAGCGCCATCACCTCTTCGGTGCCCCTCTTGTAATCGTCCCAGAGCTTTGCCCATTGGGTGTAGAGCGCCCTCTCCTCCGGCGAGGTGATCATCGGCTCGTAGCGGCTGCGGTATTTGGCAAGCGCCTCGAGCACCGTCACGGCCGTCTTTTCGTTGGCGAGCTTCTCGTCCAGCGTGTCGGAAAGCATGTGCTGGCGGACCACGTTGCGATAGGTGATGACGCTCGCCCGAAGCTCGCCCAGCACCCGCACGCTGGGCATCCAATTCATCGTGATGTCGACCGTGTTGGCGTTCATCGACCGCATTTTCATGATGGCGAGCAGGCCCATGCCGGCCATCGCGACGAGCAGGAATGCCACGACACTGATGATCTTGGCGCGGATGGAAATATTGGCGAACATAATCGGATCTCGTTGTGCTGGCGCGGATGCGCGTCGAAGCTCTAAGAATCAACCAAAGAGGAGCTGCGGCGACATCTGAGCGCAGAGCACCTGCGCAAATGTTAACTGCGGCTCCGTACGAGTACCGAAGCCGAAAGAAATGAACGATGGACTAAGGAGGCTCTGCGCTCAGCGCATGAGCCTAAGCGCGTCGGAGAAGAAGTCCGGACCGCCAAAGTTTCCAGATTTCAAAGCGAGCAACATCTCGCCGGAGCTTGCACCGACCGCGCGCAGCACCGGGACTCCCGCCGCGATTTCTACTCCTACGAGAAATCCAGGAATTTTCAACCGATCGACCACGGCGCCGGATGTCTCGCCACCGGCGACGATCAAGCGACGGACGCCGGCCTGCACCAGACCCTCGGCGATGCCGGCCATGGCCTGCTCGATGGCGTGGCCTGCGGCATCGCGGCCATGGCGTGCCTGCACGGCCGCAACGGCGTCCGGCGTCGCGCTCGAAGCGATCAGCACCGGACCTTGCGCAAGCCGCGGCCTCGCCCAGTCCAGCGCACGCTGCGCTTCAGCGGCGCCCGCGACGATCCGCTCCGGATCGAGATGAAGCACCGGCATGATGCGTTCGGCGCTGGCGATCTGCTGAAGCGTCGCCTGCGAGCAGCTGCCGGCAAGGCATGCCGCCAGGCCGCCGACGGCCGCGCCGGTTTCGCCGCTCGGCGCCGGCTTCACCTTACCCGTCGACACCAGCGCGCGCGCAAGCCCGAGGCCCATGCCGGACGCGCCGACCGACAGAAGATGTTCAGCGGCGACGAGACCGATGGTCTCGAGGTCGCGGTCGAACACGGCGTCGATGATCGCAGCACCGATGCCCCTGGCGGCGAGCTCGGCCAGCCGTGCCCGCACGGCCTCCGCACCGCGCGCGACGGTGGCGAGATCGACGAGGCCGATCTGCGTGCTGCTCTGGCGCGCCAGCACGCGCACCAGGTTGGAATCATGCATCGGGTTGAGCGGATGGTCCTTTAGCGGGCTCTCGCTGAGCGGCACGGCGCCGACGAACAGATTGCCCTGATAGACGGTGCGCCCGGTCTCCGGAAAGGCAGGCGTCACCAGCACGGCTCCCTCGTCGCAATCGGCGCGCAGCGCATCCATGACCGGACCGATATTGCCGGCGTCGGTGGAATCGAAGGTCGAGCAGATCTTGAACAGCACGTGGCCCACGCCGCGGCCGCGCAGCCATGTTTCAGCGGCGCGCGAGCGCGACACCGCGAGGCCGGCTTCGATCGAGCGGCTCTTCAGTGACACCACGACGGCATCGACCTCGGGCAGCGCGAGATCGTCGGCGGGCACGCCGATGGTCTGGACGGTGCGCAGGCCGGCGCGCGTCAGCGTGTTGGCGAGATCGGAGGCGCCGGTGTAATCGTCGGCGATGCAGCCTAACGCTGGGGTCACGGCTTCACTCCCGCATAGGGCTTGAACCAGGCGAGGCCATCGGTGGTCTTGCCGCGCGGATTGTATTCGCAGCCGACAAAGCCGGCATAGCCGAGCCGGTCGAGCTCATCGAACAGGAACGGATAGTTCAGCTCCTCGCCATCGGGCTCGTTGCGCGAGGGAATGCTCGCGATCTGGATGTGGCCGATGATCGGCATCATCTCGCGCAGCCGCATCGTGACGTCGCCATGGATGATCTGGCAGTGATAGATGTCGAACTGGAGCTTCAGGTTCGCAAGCCTCAGCTCCTGGATCAGATCCCGCGCAAAGCCGAAATCGTTGAGGAAGTAGCCGGGCACGTTGCGCGCATTGATCGGCTCGATCACGATGTCGATGCCGTGCGGCGCGAAGAACTCGGCGGCCCAGGCCACCGATTTGTAGAAGGCCTCGATCGCGACGCGCTCGCCGCGATTGGCGATGCCGGCCATCAGGTGCAGGCGCTTGACGCCCGTCGCCTTGGCATAAGGCAGCGCCGTCTCCAGGCTCGCCTTGAGATCGGAAAAGCGCGATGGCAGCGCCGCAAAGCCCTTCTCGCCGGCGTTCCAGTCGCCCGGCGGCAGGTTGAACAGCGCCTGGGTCAGGCCGTTGCGCTTGAGCCGTTCGCCGACGGCCTCGGCGGCATGCTCGTACGGAAACAGGAATTCCACCGCGGTGAAGCCCGCTTGCGCGGCGGCGTCGAAGCGGTCGAGGAACGGCACCTCGGTGAACATCATCGAGAGATTGGCGGCGAAACGGGGCATTGGAGATCCTCTGTTACTTGTCGCCGGGCAGCTTGACGCCGGTGACCTGCGCATACATGCGCGCGACCGATGCGTCGTCGTCGCGGCCCATGCCGGCGGCCGATGTCATCAGGAACATCTGGAGCGCGGCGGCGGAGACCGGCACGGGGAATCGGGCCGTGCGCGCCATGTCCTGGATGATGCCGAGGTCCTTGACGAAGATCTCCACCGCGCTTCGCGGCGTGTAGTCGCCGTCGAGCACATGCGGCATGCGGTTCTCGAACATCCAGGAATTACCGGCCGAGGCCGTGATCACCTCGTAGACCTTGCGGATGTCGAGGCCCTGCTTGGCTGCGAACGCCATGGCTTCGCTGGCGGCGGCGATGTGAACGCCGGCGAGCAGCTGATTGATCATCTTGAACGCAGCGCCCTGCCCGGCGGCATCGCCGAGCTCGTAGAGCTTTGCAGCCATGGCATCGAGCGCCGGCCGCGCCTTGGCAAAGGCGGCCGAGCTGCCGGAGGCAAGAATCGTCAATTCGCCTTGCGCGGCGCGCTGCGCCCCGCCGGAGATCGGCGCATCCAGATAGTGCCGGCCGGTCGCCTCCAGCTGCTTGGCAAGACGGCGCGCCACGTCGGGATCCATCGTCGCCGAGGAGACGAACACGCTGTCCTTGGGCATGGTCTCGGCGGCGCCATCCTTGCCGAACAGGATGGTTTCGGTCTGCGCGGCATTGACCACCACGCTGACAACGATGTCTGCGTCCTTGGCCGCTTCGGCCGGCGTCTTGGCCCCCGCGCCGCCGTCCTTCACGAAGCGCGCGACGGCATCCGCCGAGACGTCGCAGCCGGTCACGGCATGGCCAGCGCGCTTGAGCGAGGTCGCCATGCCAAATCCCATCGAGCCGAGCCCGACGACGGCGATACGCTGATTTCGTGAGGTGGAGGCGGACATATGCAACTGACCCTTGCGAGCGTTTCCCGGATGGCCGCCCTTTGCGGCAGCTTGGCAACCGAATAACACGGCTTGGCCGCGCTGCCAAAGCGTGAGACAAGCAAGCATGACGGCCATGAGCAATGAAACACGGCTGCGCGAGGACATCTGCCGCTTCGGACGGTCCCTGTTCGAGCGCGGGCTGACGCCGGGCTCCTCCGGCAATATCAGCGTCAAGATGGACGATGGCGGCTGGCTGGTGACGCCGACCAACGCCTCGCTCGGCTTCCTCGATCCCGCAAGACTATCACGGCTGGACCAGCAGGGCCGGCTGGTGTCGGGCGACGCGCCGACCAAGGAAGTTCCGCTGCACAATGCGCTCTACGACACGCGCGGCAGCGCGCGGGCCATCGTGCATCTGCACTCCACGCATTCGGTGGCGCTGTCGATGCTGCCCGAGATCGACCCGCGCGCCGCGCTGCCGCCGATGACGGCCTATTATTTGATGAAATGCGGCGCCACCGCGCTCGTGCCCTATTACCGCCCCGGCGATCCCGCGGTCGCGGATGCGATCAAGGGACTGGCGGGGAAATATTCATCCGTGCTGCTCGCCAATCACGGCCCGGTCGTCGCCGGCGACACGCTGGAGGCGGCGGTTTTCGCGACAGAGGAGCTTGAGGAGACGGCGAAGCTGTACCTGCTGCTGCGCGGGATGAACCCGCGGTATTTGTCGCCGGCGCAGGTGAAGGATCTGGTGAAGGTGTTCGAGGTGACGCTGCCGGAGCACCACGATCACGAGTAGGCACGATGCAAAGCAACCATGCTCACTTCAAGTCGGAGAGGAAGTTTTCCTTGATGAGCTACGCGGCCGGCCATGGGCCACTGCTGTTCAGGAGTGGCAAGACGGACAATTATCCTACTCGGCTCGACGTGCTGATCCTCGATGTGCGTGCGATGGAGATTCGATCTTGGTTCGAGGGGATCGAAATCAGGCAAGTTGACCATGGCTATCTGCAGGGTTTCCCGAGCAATCCCATCGATCTGATCGAGGAAGGCCTCAACGTCTACGCACTTTCGGGACGAGGATGGCAAGGATTCATTCTGGGAGGCAGGCTCCTTGTCCACGAAGACGAAGCAGACATGATGGCTCCGAGCGCATTGTTGCCTAATTGATTTCTGACTTAGCTTAGAGGCCCAGATACGCCTTCCTCACGTCGGGGTTGCCCTTGATCTCCGCGGACGGGCCCTGCATCAGCACACGGCCGGTCTGCAGGATGTAGGCGCGGTCGGCGATCTCCAGGCATTCGGCCATGCGCTGCTCGACGATGAGGACGGTCATGCCGGAGTCACGGATGAGCTTCACCGCCTGGAAAATTTCGTCGACCAGCTTCGGCATGATGCCCTGCGAGGGCTCGTCCAGCATCAACAGCCGCGGACGCGTCATCAGCGCGCGGCCGATGGCGAGCATCTGCTGCTCGCCGCCGGAGAGCGTCTCGGCGCGCTGCTCCAGGCGCTCCTGAAGGCGCGGGAACAGCTTGAAGACGAGGTCGAGCGGCTCTTCCCGGTTCGCTTCGCCCCGGTAGAGATAGCTGCCGAGGCGAAGGTTGTCGCGCACGGACAGGCGCGGAAACAAACGGCGGTTCTCCGGCACATAGGCGATGCCGGTCGCCGTGATGTGATGCTGCGCCATGCCGTCGAGGCGCTTGCCGTCGAACGTCACGCTGCCCGAGCGCGGGCGTTCGGCGCCAGCGATGGACTTGAGCAGCGTCGACTTGCCCGCGCCATTGGCGCCGGCGACGCAGACGATCTCGCCCTTCTGGACTTCGATCGAGACCGCGGAAATCGCGACCAGGCCCTGATAGGCGGTGGTGACTTCACGCACCGACAGCATGACGATCTCCCAGATATGCCTTGATCACCTTGGGATCGCGGACGACGTCGGCGGGCTTGCCCTCGACCAGCACCTTGCCGAGGTCGAGCACGATGGCTCGGTCGACCAGCGGCATCACGATCTCCATGACGTGCTCGACCATCAGCACGGTGATGCCGGTATCGCGCACCTTGCGCACCAAGGCGACGCCGGTCTGCGCCTCGGTCGGCGTCAGTCCGGTGAGGACTTCGTCGAGCAGCAGCAGCTTCGGTTCGGTCGCAAGCGCCCGCGCGACTTCGAGGCGGCGCTTCTCGGCCGGAACGAGGTCGCTCGCGAGCACGTCGGCGCGCGCTGCAAGGCCGGTGAACTCCAGCACCTCATGCGCCTTGCGGCGGGCCTCGCGCATCACGGTGTTGCGCACGAGTGCACCGACGATGACGTTGTCGATGACAGTCATGGTCTCGAAGCTCTTGACCACCTGGAAGGTGCGTCCTACCCCGCGCTGGCAGCGCATCGCCGCCGGCATGCGGGTGACGTCCTCGCCGTCGAACCAAATCGAGCCTTGCGTCGGCGGCAGCACGCCGGCGATCAGATTGAACAGCGTCGACTTGCCGGCGCCGTTCGGGCCGATCAGGCCGACGATCTCGCCGCGGTCGACCGATATCGAGACGTCGCTGTTGGCGACGAGGCCGCCGAAGCGCTGCCAGACGCCGCGGGTTTCGAGCAGCGCGCTCATCGGGCAGCTCCCGTCTTCTTCGGGCGTGAAAACAGGCTCAGCAGGCCGCGCGGCAGGGCCAGCGAGATCAGAACGATCAGCGTGCCGTAGACAATGAGGTCGACACCCCGCCCCGAGCCGCCGAACTTGAAGCGCGTCAGCTCAGTCAGCGGGATCAGGATGGCCGCCCCTAACACCGGCCCCCACAGGGTGCCGATGCCGCCGAGCACGGCCGGTAGCGCCATCAGCAGCGAGAACTGAAAGCCCATGACGCTTTCCGGATCGATGTAGGAGACGAACTGGGCGTAGAAGCTGCCGCCCACGGCGACAAGGAAGGCGGAGACCGCGGCCGCACCCATCTTGGAATTGAACACGTCGACACCGAGGCTCTCGGCCGCCTCCGGGTTGTCCTTGACGGCACGCCACCAAAATCCCCACTTGGAGTTTTCCAGCCACCATGTCACGAACCAGGCGAGGCAGCACAGCGCCAGCGCGAAATAGAAGTAGGGCAGCTTGGTGCGCAGAAACTGGAATTTCAGCCAGCTGTCGCCGCGGATCGGAATGGTGATACCCATCGCGGCACCGGCCCATTCCCAGTTGTGGAACAAAAGCAAGCCGATCTCGGCGATGACGATGGTGGCAATCACGAAGTAATGGCCGCGCAGGCGGAAGAAGGGATAGCCGAGCCCCATCGCGATCAGCGCCGACACCACTCCGCCCGCCAGCATGCCGAACCAAGGCAGCACGCCGAACTTCGTGAACAGCAGCTCGGTGGTGTAGGCCCCGAGACCGAAATACAGCGCGTGGCCGAGCGAGATCTGCCCGCAATAGCCGGACAGGATATTCCAGCTCTGCGACAATCCCGCATACATCAGTGTCAGGATCAGGATGTTCTGGACGACGACGTCCTTCACGAACAACGGCGTCAGCGCGGCAATGGTAGCGAGCGCTGCGGCGATGATGAGGTCGCGGCGGCGCCGCGCTGCAAAATCCTTGTCCATCACATCGATCCAAACAGGCCGCGCGGCCGGATGAAGACGACCAGCAGATAGACCGAGTAGATGCCGACCGATTTCAGCGACGGCGGCAGCACCAGCGCGGTGACCGCTTCGACGAGACCGACGATGATGCCACCGGCGAAGGCGCCGAACACGCTGCCGAAGCCGCCGAGCGCCACCGTGACATAGGCGATCAGCGCAAAGGAGGCGCCGACGTCGGGATAGATGTAGAAGAACACCGCCATGATCGCGCCTGCGAGACCGACCAGCGCGGCGCCGAGCCCCCAGCCGAACGCGAAGACGCGGTTCTTGTCGATGCCGACAAGCGCGACTGCACCGGGATCCTCGCGGGTCGCTTCGATCGCGCGGCCGAAATCGGTTCGGTGGATGAAGAAGTAGAGACCTGCAAAAGCGGCGATCGAGACCAGCGCGCCGACCAGTTGCGGCTCCGGCAGAAAGATTCCGCCGACCGAGATGGTTTTGCCGCCGAGCCAGGATTGTGGGATGCTGCGATAGTCCGGCGTGAAGAAATACTGCGCAAGGCCGCGCATGACGATGGCGAGGCCGAAGGTGGTGAAGATCTGCACCATGCCGGCGTTGGCCTTGGCCCGCATGGCGAAACGTACAAGGAGCAGGTAGACGACCGCTCCGAATATGAAGAGTGCCGCGGCGACCAACGGCGCCGACAACAGCGGATCGATGGCGAAGAACGCGAACAGGAAGAAAGACAGATACATCGCGATCATCAGGAACTCGCCATGGGCGAAGTTCGTGACGTCCATCAGGCCGAAGATCAGCGCGAGGCCGACCGCGATCAATCCGTAGAGCAGGCCCATCAGAAGGCCGCTCGCGAGACTCTGGATAATGGCTTGGGCTGTCAACTCTGGTCCCCCGTTCGAAACGTCACGACAGGCTTCGTCATTGCGAGCGAAGCGAAGCAATCCAGAAATGTTTCGAAGGAAAGCAGTCTGGATTGCTTCGTCGCTTCGCTCCTCGCAATGACGGTGTGGGAGCAGCTTGCTTCCCACAGCGCCTGCTCCGCTGCCCCCGCAGCGCTTACTTCATCGGCCAGATCGCCTCGGCGATCGCGGCCTGCGGCGGGAAGATGGTGACGAACTTGCCGCCGACATATTGCAGCAGCACCGGATCGGCGTCGTTGTTCTGGCCCATCTCGTCGAACTTGACGCGCTTCCAGGGCATGATGGTCTTCTCGCCCGGGATGTCGGTCGCGGCCAGCGCGTCGCGGATCTTCTCGCCGTCGGTCGACTTGGCGCGGCTGATGGCGTCGGCGAGGATGATCAGGCCCATGAACTGCCGCGAGGTGAGGTCGTTGAAATCCTTGCCGGACCTGGCCTTGAACATCTCGTTGATCTTGCCGACCATCGGCCGCTTCTGCGCGAGGTCGAGCGAGAAGGTGCCGCGCGAGATCACGCCTTCGAGCTTGTCGCCGACGGCATCGTAGAGCGCCTTCTCGGAGAAGCCGGCGTCCTGCGCCACGATCGCATTCGGCTTGTAGCCGAGCTCGGCCATGGTCTTGACCAGGAGGATGCCGTCGGTGGTGTAGCTCGACGGCATCAGCACGTCGGCATTGGCGGTCTTGAGCTGCTGCACCTCGGCAGAGAGCGAGGGCGAGTTGGCGCGATACTTGATGTCGGTGACGATCTTATAGGCGCGCTCGCCGGCGATCTTGGTCTGGGCATTGCCGGAATCTGTGCCGAAGATGGTGTCCTCGTGGAACAGCGACAGCGTCTCGATCTTGGTGCCCTTCTTCTTCATGGCGTCGAAGAAGTCGAACATCGCAGCCGAGTACATCTCGTCGTGCGGCGAGGCGCGGAAGTAATATTTCAGGCCGCGGCGGTGCAGGCTCGGCGAGGAATTGTCGGCGGACAGGAACGGGACCTGATAGCGCTCGCAGATCTGGCTGACGGTGACGGCCACCGCGCTCTGGTAAGTGCCGATGACGGCGCAGACCTTCTCCTGCGTGATCAGGCGCTCGGCCTCGGCGCGGCCCTTCTGCGGATCGGCCTGATGGTCGGCGAACACGAGTCGGATCTTGGCGCCACCGAGGCCCGGCAGGCCTTCGCCCTTCGCCAGCGGCAGGTCGAAATCGCTGTCCTTGTTGATGACTTCGAGCGCGGTCTCATAGGCCTTCTGCGCGTCGACGCCCTGCTGCGCGCTGCCGCCGGAGAAGGGATAGATCACGCCGATCACGACTTCCGAGCTCTGTGCGCGCGCTGCCAGCGGCACTAGGACGGCAGTGGCGGTGGCCCCCAACAACACGTCGCGGCGAGTGATCGTCATGGCAAAGTCCCCTGTTACTGAATTTCGGCTGATCGAATGAAGCGATTGGTGGATGCGGTAAAGCCCGAAGAAGCAGCAGACGCTGCCCACTAAATCACGGCCATGTTTCTGTTCTTGAGATCGGTCACCAGCATCAGGCCGGGCGAATGCGTGATCGCGAACGGCAGTTTCGCGGCGTTGATGACCGATTGCGGCGTCACCCCGCAGGCCCAGAACACCGGGATCTCGTCGTCGGCGACCGGCACCGGATCGCCGTAGTCGGGCTTGGCGATATCCTTGATGCCGATCAGATGCGGATGGCCGAGATGCACGGGCGCGCCGTGCACGGCCGGATAGCGCGAGGTGATCTGCACCGCGCGGATCGCATCGGCCGGCTTGAACGGACGCATCGACACCACCATGGGACCGGCGAACGGACCTGATACACCGCAGGCGATGTTGGTGCGGTACATCGGCACGCGCACGTTCTTCTCGATGTGGCGGATCGGCATGCCCTCCTCGAGCAACGCCTCCTCGAACGAGAACGAGCAGCCGAGCACGAAGGTGACGAGATCGTCGCGCCAGTAGCTCTTCACGTCGGTGGGCTCGTCCACGACCTCGCCGTCGCGCCAGACGCGGTAGCGCGGAACGTCGGTGCGGATGTCGAGATCGGCGCCGAGCGAGGGGATGTAAGGGCTGCCGACATCGGACATGCCGATGATCGGGCACGGCTTGGGATTGAGCTGGCAGAAGCGGTGGAACGCACCGGCATATTCCGCCGGCAGGATCGCCAGATTGCCCTGGACATATCCGGGGGCGGCGCCGGCGGTGGATGCGACCAGCCCCTCGCGGTAGGCGAGCCGGGCCTTGCGGCTCGGGAGGGCGTCTGGTGTTTCAGTTTGCTGCGCTGCCACCAAAACAGTCATGTGATCGACCTGCCTATAAACTCGACAAAGACAAGCCAACACCAAGCGTGCTATAAAGTCTAATCTTCGTTTCTAATCAATCTCGATAAATCTGATTTATCGATTGGGAAAATCCTTCCAATGCTGGACTTCAGGTCGATCGAGACGTTCCTATGGGTCGTGAAGCTCGGCAGCTTTCGTGGCGCCGCGCAACGCCTCAACACCACCCAGCCGGCGATCTCCCAGCGCATCGCCCAGCTCGAGCGCGAGATGGGCGTGAAGCTCCTGAACCGCGATCATCGCATCGCCTCCCCGACCCCGAGCGGCCGACAGATGATGGTCTACGCGGAGAAGCTGATCGGCCTGCGCGCTGCGATGATGGCGGAGATCGGCGATGCTTCCGCGATGCGCGGCGTGATGCGGCTCGGCGTCGCCGAGACCATCGTGCACACCTGGCTGCCGCGGCTCGTCAAGAGCGTCAACGAGGTCTATCCGAACCTGTCGCTGGAGATCGAGGTCGACATCACGCCGAACCTCACCGCGCGCCTGCTCGCACAGGAGATCGAGCTCGCCTTCGTGGTCGGACCGCTGTCCGCCTCCGGCGTGCACAACCGCGTGCTCGCCGATTATCCGATCGGCTTCCTCGCGAGTCCCTCGCTCGGGCTCGGCAAGGGCCCGGTGACGCCGGCGGACCTCGCGCGGTTTCCGATCATCACCTTCCCGCGCAAGACCAAGCCCTACGAGGTCGTGCGCGAGGTGTTCGACCGGCCGGAGCTGCCGCCGATCCGCCTGCATGCGTCCGCTTCGCTGGCGACCGTCATCCACATGGCGGTCGAGGGCCTTGGCATCGCCGTGATCCCCGACGCCATCGTCGAGAACGAACTCGCCGACGGACGGCTGCAGCTGCTCGACACCGATCTTTCCATCGCGCCGCTGACCTTCACCGCGAGCTGGCTGGCCTCGCCCGATGTCGTCGCCGTGGAGCGCGTCGCCGAGCTTGCACGGCAAATTGCGCAGAGCAGCCTCGCGGTTGACGCGCCCGCACAGGCGCGTCATTGAAAAAGGCGCCGGACAAAAGAGAGAACGACCGCATGAGCCGAGCCGCGACCAACCTGCAAATCGATTCCGCCCGCCTGTGGGGCTCCATCCACGAGACCGCGCAATTCGGCGCGACGGCCAAAGGCGGCGTGCGGCGGCTGACGTTGAGCCGTGAAGACAAGCAGGTGCGCGATTGGTTCCGCAAGGCCTGCGAGGATGCCGGACTGGAAGTCCACGTCGACGCGCTCGGATCACAGTTCGGCCTGCGCAAGGGCCGCGACATGTCGAAGCTGCCCGTCGGCATCGGCTCGCACCTCGACACCCAGCCGACCGGCGGCAAGTATGACGGCATCCTGGGAACGCTCGGCGCGCTGGAGGTGATCCGCACGCTGAACGATGCCGGCATCGAGACCGAGGCGCCGATCTGCATCGTGAACTGGACCAACGAGGAAGGCTCGCGCTTCGCACCTGCGATGATGGCTTCCGCCGCCTATGTCGGCGACTTCACCACCGACGACATTTTGTCGCGCAAGGACGCCGAGGGCACCACCGTCGGCCAGGCGCTCGACGGCATCGGCTATCGCGGCGACAAGCCGGTCGGCTTCCAGAAGCTCGGCTGCTTCGTCGAGCTGCACATCGAGCAGGGGCCGATCCTGGAAGCCGAAGGCAAGACCATCGGCGTGGTCGATTCCGGCCAGGGCGTGCTCTGGTACGACGGCAAGATCTCCGGCTTCGAGAGCCATGCGGGCTCCACGCCGATGCCGCTGCGGCGCGATGCGCTGGCGACCTTGTCGGAGATCGTGCTGGCGATGGAGTCGATTGCGAGGAAGCACGGGCCGAACGCCGTCGGCACGATCGGCGAGGCCGTCATCGCCAATCCCTCGCGCAACGTCATTCCCGGCGAGATCGCCTTCACCATGGACTGCCGCAGTGCCGACGGTGCCATCATGGACGCGCTCGACGGCGATTTGCGAGCGGCAATCGCCGAGATCGCCGCGCGCCGCAAGGTCGAGGTCAAGATCGATCTGGTATGGCGCAAGCCGCCGACGCATTTCGATCCGAAGCTGATTGCTGCCGTCGAGAACGCCGCGAAGACGCTCGGCTATTCCTCGCGCCGCATCACCTCCGGCGCTGGCCACGACGCCTGCAACCTCAACACGATCATGCCGGCGGCGATGGTGTTCGTGCCCTGCAAGGACGGCATCAGCCACAACGAGCTGGAGGATGCGACGCAGGGCGACTGCGCCGCGGGCACCAACGTCCTCATGCATACCGTGCTGGCAGTCGCCGGCGTCGCATCCTGAGCGGAGAGAACCATGCGCGGAGTTTTCGTCGACGCCAATGAATCGCTGGCCGTGATCATGGAGCGGCTGGAGAAGCCTGGCGATCCCAAGGTGCGGATCAACAGGAATCCCGACATCACGCCCGAGCAATATCCGGAAGTCCTCGACGGCGCCGAGATCGCGATCGTCGACCACACCGCGCTGCCGACCGAGGTCGCGAAGAAATGCACCGGGCTGAAGCACGTCGTGTTCCTCGGCACCGGCGCGCGCAGCTACATGAATCCGGAAGAGCTCGCCGAGCTCGGCATCTCCGTGCATCTGATCAAGGGCTACGGCGACACGGCGGTTGCGGAATCCGCGATCGCGCTGATGTGGGCGTCGGCCCGCGTCATCGCGATGATGGACCGCGAGATGCGGGCCGGGAACTGGCTGCGCGAGGACGGCATGCAGCTCACCGGCAAGACGCTCGGCCTGATCGGCTTCGGCGGCATCGCCGCGGAGGTCGCGCGCATCGCGTCCGGCAGCGGCATGAAGGTGATCGCCTGGAACCGTTCGCCGAAGAGCTATCCGGGGGTCGAATTTACCGATCTCGACAGCGTGCTGGCGAGAAGCGACGTGGTGTCGCTGCACCTGCTGCTCAACGACGAGACGCGCGGCATGATCACGCGCGAGAAGATCCTTGCTATGAAACGCGGCGTCATTCTCATCAACACCGCCCGCGCCGCTGTTGTCGACGAGGCCGCCATGATCGAGGCGCTGAAGTCCGGCCATATCCGCCACGCCGGCCTTGATGTCTTCAACATCGAGCCGCTGCCCGGCGATCATCCGCTGACGAAGCTGCCGAACGTGACGTTGTCGGCGCATTCGGCCTTCCGCACACCGGAGGCGAGCGAGAACCTGATTGAAGCGGCGTTGGTCCATTGCCGCCGGATCGTGAAGGGATAAGAGCAACAACAATGGCCGACTATCGCATCATCAAGGCAGAGTCGCTCACCAAGGCCATCCATGCCATCGTCAGGGCCGGCGGCTCCTCGGACCGCGAGGCCGAGCTCGTGGCCACCAATCTCGTCGAAGCCAATCTGAAGGGACACGACTCGCACGGCGTCGGCATGATTCCGCGCTACGTCCAGAGCGTCACCAATGGCGGCCTCGCCGTGAATTCGCACGTCAAGATCGTGCTCGACACCGGCCCGCTTCTCACCCTCGACGGCCTCACCGGCTACGGCCAGGTGATCGGCCATGAAGCGATGGAGCTCGCGGCCGAGCGCGCAAAGAAGAACGGTGTTTGCCTTGTCGGCCTCTCAAATTCGCATCACATCGGCCGCATCGGCCACTGGGCCGAGCAGTGCATCGACCACGGGCTGGTCTCGATCCACTTCGTCAACGTGATCTCGCGCCCGATCGTGGCGCCCTGGGGCGGCAGCGACGCACGCCACGGCACCAATCCGTTCTGCGTCGGCATCCCGCGCGCCGGCAAGGATCCGATCGTGCTCGACTTCGCCACCAGCAGGATCGCGCAGGGCAAGACCCGTGTTGCCCATAACAAGGGCGTCGAGCTCGAGGTCGGCACCATCATTGATCACGAGGGCAAGCCCACGATCAATCCGCGCTACACCGTGATTCCGCCCTACGGTGCCATCCTCCCGTTCGGCGAGCACAAGGGCTCGGGCCTTGCGCTGGTGTGCGAGATCCTCGGCGGCGCGCTCTCCGGCGGCCAGGTGGTCAAGGGCTCGTCCGACGGCAAGTACAACGTCCTTAACGGCATGCTCTCGATCGTCATCGATCCGGGCAAGCTCGGCACCGGCGAGAACCTTGCACGCGAAGTTGAGAGCTTCGTGAGCTGGCACACCGGCTCGCCGCCTGCCCCCGGCGTCGACAAGGTCAGAATCGCGGGCGAGCCGGAGCGCGAGATCAAGAAGAAACGTCTCGCCGAGGGCATCCCGGTCGACCCAACCACCTGGCAGGAGATCCTGGATGCCGGGAAGAAGTTCGGGCTGGAACAGACGGCGATCGAGAAGATCGCGAGCTGATCGGAGCGAGGCGCGCTCCTCGGCGTCGCCTCGCGCCTCATGACCAATCGCGCAAGAGAGACTGGACGGCGGCGAAATGTCGACGTGCTCGCGGCACGGGTTTGAACCGCCCCGCATGACCTTGCGACAATGCGGATATCCGATTGCATCCGCCCGAGGTTCGCATGCTCTCCCGTCTCGCAAAATTCGTGTCCGGCTCAAACCTTCCGTCGCCCGGATCCGATCTCTACCGGCAACGGCTCGCCATCTACGAGAGCGAGCTTGGCGAGCCCGAGCGCACATTCACTGATAACGCAGAGCGCCGCATCGACATCCACGCCTTCGGCCGCGATTTCGTCCCGGTCTGCCAGGAGGGCTCCGACGAAGGCTATGTCCTTCTCACCAACGGGATGAGCGAGCAACGGATGCACGGCGTCCCCGGCGACGCGAAGCCCCGGGCCGAGCTGATGTGGTACGTCCGCGAGCCGACGCAGGACGTTTGCGCCAATCTGCGCTGGCTGGCCAATCTGCCGTTCATCGACACGACCTGGTTCGGCTTCGGCCATCGCGTCGCGCTTCCGTAGCCGCCGGTTGCAGGAACGGACTTCCAGACGTTCCTGTTGCTCACACCGATCATCGGCCCCGACAAGGAGATCGCCGAGGCGCTGGAGATTGCGGGCGATCCGGTGGAGATCCTGACCGTGAACCTGATCTCGCATCAGGAGCTCGGGCTGATCAAGTCCAGGGGGCTCGATCCGTTTCTCGATCTGCTCGACGAGAACGACTATCCGCCGATATTCGATCCGTCGCGGAAGTCGTATGTGTAGTCGTAGGCCAAAGCACTGCTGCCGTTCCCTTCTCCCCTTGTGGGAGAAGGTGGCGCGAAGCGCCGGATGAGGGGTTCTCTCGGCGAACAATTTTACGGCTGATAGGTCTGCCTCTGCGGAAACAGACCCCTCACCCGTCTTCGATGCTTCGCATCGAAGCCACCCTCTCCCACAAGGGGAGAGGGTGAAGCGGCGAACTAATCCACCATATCCGCAACCGCCTTGCCGCACGCCGTCGTGTCGGCATTGCCGCCGAGATCCTTGGTGCGCAGCGTGCGTTCGGCGAGCGTGCGCTCGATCGCCTCGACGATCGACTTGCCGGCTTCCTTCTCCCCGAGATGCTCGAACATCATCGCGCCGGACCAGATCATGCCGATCGGGTTGGCGATGCCCTGGCCTGCGATGTCGGGCGCCGAGCCGTGCACCGGTTCGAACACGGATGGGAAATCGCCCTCCGGGTTGATGTTGCCGGACGGAGCGATGCCGATGGTGCCGGTGCAGGCCGGGCCGAGATCGGAGAGGATGTCGCCGAACAGGTTGGAGCCGACCACGACGTCGAACCAGTCCGGATGCAGCACGAAGTTCGCGGTGAGAATGTCGATGTGGTACTTGTCCCACTTCACGCCTGGAAACTTCTTGGCCATCGCCTCCACGCGCTCGTCCCAATAGGGCATGGTGATCGAGATGCCGTTGGACTTGGTCGCCGAGGTCAGGTGCTTCTTGGGCCGCGACTGCGCGAGCTCGAAGGCGAATTTCAGGATGCGGTCGACGCCGGTACGGGTCATCACCGTCTGCTGCGTCACGAACTCGCGGTCGGTGTCCGGGAACATGCGGCCGCCGACCGAGGAATATTCGCCTTCGGTGTTCTCGCGCACCACCCAGAAATCGATATCGCCGGGCTTGCGCCCCGCCAGCGGCGACGGCACGCCGGGCATCAACCGCACCGGGCGCAGGTTGACGTACTGGTCGAACTCGCGGCGGAACTTGATCAGCGAGCCCCACAGCGAGACGTGGTCCGGGATCTTGGCCGGCCAGCCGACCGCACCGAAATAGATCGCATCGTGCTTGCCGATCTTCTCCTTCCAGTCGTCGGGCATCATCTGGCCGTGCTTCTCGTAATAGTCGTAAGACGAGAAGTCGAAATGGTCGAATTGCAGCGAGACGTTGTGCTTCTTCGCCGCCGCCTCCAAAACGCGCAGGCCCTCGGGCATCACCTCCTTGCCGATGCCGTCGCCGGGAATGACCGCGATCCGGTATTGTTTCTTGCTCATCGAGAACGTCCTTGGTTGGTCCGGCAGTCGCCGCCTTCTGACTGCACTGCAATGGACCAAACGCGGCGGCAGTGCAACGCTGCACTGCAATGTTGACCATGGCGCGGCCAAGCGCCTACTGATTTGATCCTGTTCCCACGAACGAGTATCCCCATGGATCTGCATCTGCGCGGCAAGCGCGTCCTGATCACCGGCGCGTCCAAGGGCATTGGCGCAGCCGCCGCCGAGGCCTTCGCCGAGGAAGGCGCGCATCTCCTCCTCGCGGCGCGTAGCGGCGATCAGCTCAAGGCGCTGGCCGACCGTTTGCGCGCCGCGCACCAGATCGACGCCACAACGAGCATCGTCGATCTGCGCAAGGAGGAGGACGTGGCCCGGCTGGCGAAGGAAGCCGCCGACATCGACGTGCTCGTCAACAATGCCGGCGACATCCCGGGCGGCTCGATCGGCAAGATCGACGAGGCGACCTGGCGGCACGCCTGGGAACTGAAGGTGTTCGGCTATATCAACCTGACTCGCTACATCTACGCCCAGATGAAAGCCAGGGGCGGCGGCGTCATCGTCAACGACATCGGCGCGGCCGGCGAGAAGTTCGACGCCAACTACATCTGCGGCAGCGCCGGCAATGCCGCGCTGATGGCGTTCACACGGGCGCTCGGCGGCAAGAGCCTGGGCGACAACATCCGCGTGGTCGGCATCAATCCCGGCCCCGTCGGCACCGACCGCCACGTCACCCTGCTCAAGACGCGGGCCAAGCACCAGTTCGGCGACGAGAGCCGCTACAAGGAATTCCAGAAGAGCCTGCCGCTCGGCCGTCCCGCGCATGCGCGCGAGATCGGCGACCTCATGGCGTTCCTGGCGTCGGATCGCGCCGGCTATACGTCGGGCGTGATCTACACCGTCGACGGCGGCATCAGCGCCGGGTGGGGTTAACTCTATTCTCGTCATTGCGAGCGCAGCGAAGCAATCCAGGAATGCCTCTGTGGCAACCGGTCTGGATTGCTTAGTCGCCTCGCTCGTCGCAATGACGAGCCCTCGAATAAGGACAGGAGCAAACTAAGTGTCCCAGGATCTGATCCGCGAAACCGCCTGCACCGTCGTCGACAAGCTGCGCTCCGGCGACGTCTCGCCGCTCGAGCTCCTGGACGTGGTGGAGACGCGCATCCAGGAGGTCGACGGCAAGGTCAACGCGCTGCCGACGCTGTGCTTCGATCGCGCGCGGGAGAGTGCGAAGACACTGATGCAGAAGCCGGCCGGTGCGCGCGGGCTGCTCGCCGGGCTGCCGGTGCCGATCAAGGATCTGACCGACGTTGCGGGTGTGTTGAATACGCAGGGCTCGCCGATCTTCAAGGACAACATTCCCGCGAAGTCTGACCTCATGGTCGAGAACCTCGAGGCAAACGGCGCGGTCGTCTACGCCAAGTCGAACACGCCGGAGTTCGGGGCCGGTGCCAACACGTTCAACGAGGTGTTCGGCGCGACGCTCAATCCCTGGGACACGACGAAATCGGCCGCGGGCTCCTCCGGCGGCGCGGCGGTGGCGCTGGCGACCGGCATGGCCTGGCTCGCCCAAGGCTCCGACATGGGCGGATCCTTGCGCAGCCCCGCGGCCTTCTGCGGCGTCGTCGGCATGCGGCCGAGCATCGGCCGCGTCGCGCATACCCCTAAGTCCGGCATCGATCGCAATCTCGGCGTGGTCGGCCCGATGGCGCGCAACGTCGAGGATCTCGCGCTGCTGCTGGATGCCATGAGCGGCGACTATGCCGACGATCCGCTGTCGCTGCCGGCTCCCGCAACCTCATTCCTGTCGGCGGCCCAGGCGGGCAAGCGGCCGAGGCGCATCGCCTATTCGCCCGATCTCGGCATCACCCCGGTCGATCCCGAAGTGAAGGCGATCACACGAAAGGCCGCCGAACGTTTCGCCGAAGCCGGCGCCATCGTCGAGGAGGCGCATCCGGACTGGCGCGAGGCGCATGAATGCTTCCACGTGCTGCGCGCCTTCGACTTTGCGATCACCAAGGCCAATCTGTTGCGCACCAAGCGCGACCTGCTCAAGCCCGAGGTGATCTGGAACATCGAGGAGGGTCTGAAGCTCACAGTCGAGCAGCTCGCGCGCGCCGAGGCGCAGCGCGTCGGCATGACGGCGCGGGCAGTCGAGTTCTTCAAGAGCTACGATCTGTTGCTGACGCCGACCACGATCGTTCCGCCCTTCCCGATCGAGCATCGCTATGTCGCCGAATGCGCCGGCAAGAGGTTCGAAAACTACGTCGAGTGGCTCGGCATCGTCTACGCCATCACGCTGGCCTGCTGCCCGTCTCTCTCCCTGCCCTGCGGCTTCACGGCCTCGGGCCTGCCGGTCGGCGTGCAGGTGGTCGGCGCGCCGCGCGCCGATGCGCAGGTGATTGCCGGAGCGAAGGTGCTGGAGGATATTCTGGGCCTGCGCGGTACGACGCCGATCGATCCGAAGGTGAAGGACTAGCCTCACTCTCGTGTCCCGGACAAGGGGCAGCGCGCCAGCGCTGCGTCGCAGAGCCGGGACACGAGACCTCACCTCCCGCTGGCCGCCTCCAGGCTGGGACGGTTGCTCGGTTCGCTATTTGGCGATCGGGCAGGAGCCGGGATTGGCGCAGCGAGGAGGCGTCGATCGCGTGGTGCCGGTCGCCTCCTCGGAGCTCGGCCCCACCGCCCCGTTCAGAATGACCGAGACACGCCATCGATATGTTGTTTTCGGCGTCAGACCGGAATCCCCAAAGCTCGCGCCTGTCACGTCGCCAACCGCTTGGAACGCACCATCGGGTCCCGCACGCGAAACCCGGTAGGTCGTTCCGTCGTCTCCTGGAGACCAGGCCAGGTCAGCGCCGCTATCCGACGTATCGATCACCGTGAGCGACTGCGGCGCCGATAGCGAGGGCGCGGTCGCGCCGGCGGGCGCCGCGGCAGCGGCCGTGAGCGCATCCAGCATCGCCTTGATCGCCTTGATTTGCGATCCGGACTTCGTCACGTAGCTATCCTGATGGTTGACGTAACTCCACCAATCCCAACAGGCCTGCGGATTGCTTGGCCAGTATGGGCTGGTCTTGGTCTGCGGATAGAGAATGATCATTCGGTTCGTGTCCGCCCACTCATTGTAGCCGGCCTCATCCACGAATCTGCGTCCGATATCGGCGACGTCCTGCTTGCATCCGTGGAGCGCGACGTGGACTCGACACGGACTGCCCTGCTCGCAATCCCTAGGTACGAACACATAGCCGGTATCGCCCATGCTCAGCGCATCGGGCAGATGCGGCGTGGTATAGATCGATTGATCAAAGCTCTTCACCGAACCTGCAAGCTGCGCGGCATTGGGCGGATTCAGGCGGCCGTAAATATGCTGCAGGATGACGCCGGCCTGGTCATAGCCGCATTGGTCGATATAGGGCGCCGTGTTGGCCTTGCAGTCGTTGAGCCCGGGTGCGCCCTGTTTCGCCACGACGAACGAGTGGCCCGCGCCGAGCGTGGCCTGATAGAACAAGTTGCCGCGATTAGCATCCCCCAGATAATGGCGATAGAAATCGGCGGCCGCATCGGTCGCGGCCTTGTCGACGATCGCGTCATTGTAGCCGTGAAAGAGATAGATCTTCTGCCTGCCTACATTGCTGAGAGGGTCGATCTCGCCCGCTGCGGCCTTCGCGTCGGCCTTTGCCGTAAAATCCTTCGGATTCAGATCCGACGCCGGCCCTTTCATGCATGCACCCGTGGCCCGCCGGATCGGCCCCCAGTACCAGGTGACGGCGTCGAACGCGTCCGCCTTTGCGCACCAGTAAGGGCCGCCCGCGACCACACCGACGCCCTTGATCACCGACGACCATGCCGTGCCGAACTGAACGGCCATGAACGCGCCCGACGAAATTCCCGAAATCGAACTCTCACCGATCGGCGCGCGATAGCGCCGCAACCCCTCCGCGGCGCACGATGACACGCCGAGAGCGGTTGTGAAGATCAGGACGCAAATCTGGGCGGCGGTGAATTGCCGCAAAACGGCCACGCGCATGACAGCCTCGCCAAGTCGACCGCAGGAGCAACCTCTGGTATTAGAGATCAAGATCGGAAATCGGCGCAAGCGCAAACAAGCGGCACCAAACGAGAAACCGTCACTTCGGCGTTGTCGGCGCCTCCAGGCTCCGGCTGTAGCGCGACATCGCGAAACAGAAGACGAAGTAGATCGCGGCCACGAAGATGTAGACCTCGACCGAAAACTGCTGCCAGGCGGGATCGATGATCGCGGTCTTCGCCGTCGTCAGCAGGTCGAAGATGCCGATGATCAGCACCAGGCTGGTGTCCTTGAAGAAGGCGATGAAGGTGTTGACCAGCGGCGGGATGACGTGGCGGATAGCCTGCGGCAGGATGATCAGCCGGTGCTTGCGCCAGTAGGACAGGCCGAGCGCGTCGGCGGCTTCATATTGCCCGCGCGGCACGGCCTGAAGCCCGCCGCGGATCACTTCGGCGAGGTAAGCACCGGCGAACAGGATGATCGCGATCTGTGCGCGCAGCAGCTTGTCGATGTTGAATCCGGCCGGCATGAATAGCGGAAACATCACGCTCGCCATGAACAGCAGGCTCACCAGCGGCACGCCGCGGATCAGCTCGACATAGAGCACGCTGAGCGAGCGGATCGCCGGCAGCTTCGAGCGCCGCCCGAGCGCGACCAGGATACCGAGCGGAAAGCCGACAGCGAGGCCGAACGTCGCCAGGATCAGCGTCACGGGCAAGCCGCCCCAGCGGTCCTGCGAGACGAAGGACAGGCCGAGCACGCCGCCCCACATCAGCACGCTGATCACCGCCAGTGCACCGATCCAGAGATAGACCAGCTCGCGCCGCCACAGCGCGCGGCGGGTCGAGAGGTAGTACAGTGCGATGAACAGCACGACCGACAGTGCCGGCCGCCACTGCTCGTCGAACGGATAGGTGCCGAACAGGATGAAGCGATACTTCTCGGGGACGATGGCCCAGCAGGCGCCGAGGCCACGCGCGGCGCGACAGGCGCTGGAATCGTTGGTGGGCGTCAGCCAGACCGCATTGGCGATGCCCCATTGCACGAAGCTGAAAATGCCCTTGGCGAGCAGCACCATTAGCAGAACGGTGATGATCCCATTCGGGATCGAGGAGAACAGGTTCTTGCGCAGCCAGTGCAGCACCGGATTGCCCAGCTGCGGTCGGCGGGCGGTCCGGGGTGCATCGGGGATGTCCGTGATCGCGGTCATGATCAGCGCTCCACCAGCGCGATGCGCGCATTGTACCAGTTCATGAAGAAGCTGATCGAAAGGCTGATGGTCAGGAACACCGCCATGATCAGCGCGATAGCTTCGATGGCCTGTCCGGTCTGATTCAGCGTTGTGTTGGCGATCGAGACCACGTCCTGGTAGCCGATCGCGACCGCGAGCGAGGAGTTCTTGGTCAGGTTGAGATACTGGCTCGTCATCGGCGGCACGATGACGCGCAGCGCCTGCGGCAAGATGATCTGCCGCAGCATGAAGCTGCGACGCAGGCCGAGTGCGTTGGCGGCATCCCATTGCCCGCGTGGCACCGACTGGATGCCGCTGCGCACGATCTCGGCGATGAAGGCGGAGGTGTAGGTCACCAGTGCGATCAGCAGCGCGAAGTATTCCGGCGCGAGCGTCAGCCCGCCGACGAAATTGAAGCCGCGCAGCTGCGGCCACTCGACCGTCCAGGACGCGCCGAGCACCAGCGAGACCGCCGCCGGCACCACGACGATGAGGCCGAGCGCAGACGGCCAGGCCGGCCGCGGCTTGCCGTCGCGCATCTGCTGTGCGACCAACCAGCGACGGAAGAGGAAGAACACCGCACAGCCCAGCACCGCGGTGCCGAGCACCGTGAGTTGCGGCGGACCGAACGGGATCGCAGGCAGGATCAGGCCGCGATTGGACAGGAATATGCCCTCGACGGGCCGCCAGGCGGCACGTGCAGCCGGCAGCGCCTGCATCAGCACGTACCAGAACAGCAGCTGGAGCAGCAGCGGGATGTCGCGGAGCGTTTCAACATAGACCGCGGCAAGCCGCGACAGCAACCAATTGGCCGACAGCCGCGAGATCCCGATCAGGGTGCCGAGGATCGTCGCGAGCACGATACCGATCACGGCGACGCGCAAGGTGTTGGCGACGCCGACGACGAAGGCCCAGAGGTAGGTATCCCCAGGATTGTAGGCGAGCAGGTTGTCGGCAATCGGCATACCGGCCTCACGGCCGAGAAAAGCGAAGCCGGTCGTAATGCGGCGGGCCGACAGATTGGTGACGGTATTGGACCAGAGGAAGGCGATCACTGCGATCGCGATGCCGACCACCAGGACCTGCCAGAACAGGCCCTTCAATTGGTTGCGGCCGAGCACGAAGCGGCGGCGCGGCGGCGGCCTGGGATGATCGGCGGTCACAGCACAAAAATCCTTCGTCGAATGCAGCGGTTTCCGGCGACGCACGTCAACTGTTGCATCGAACTCAGATTCATGCAACAAATGTTTCATGGCCGAGCCCGCGAAATCCTCGCCCTTGAGCGAACTGCGCATCGCATTGCCGTCGCTCCCCCTGCGCTTACAGGAGGTCGGCCGTTTCGTCGCCGCCAACGACTACGATGCCACCACCCGCTCGATGCGCGATCTCGCAGCGGAAGCCGGTGCCGATCCCGCCGCGTTCACGCGGCTTGCGAAAGCGATCGGCTATTCCGGATGGGACGAGCTGCGTGCGGCGCTGACCGAGGCGCGGCGGCCGTCCCAGACCGCGCCCTTCTCCGGCCGCACAAGAGGCCGCCGTCACGGGCCGAACGCCGATGTTACGCTCATCCTCGACAAGCTCGAGGCCGAGGCCGCCGGCCTTCCGCGCATCCCGGCACAGCCGATCGCGGAAGCGGCGCGCGCGCTGCACGAGTCCAAGCGGATCTGGATCGCGGGCTATCGCAGCTGCCGCAGCGTCGCGGAACTCCTGAACTACGAGCTGCGCCTGTTCCGGCCCGAACAGGTGCAGCTCGTCGGCACGTCCGGGCCCGACGACCTCGATCTCGGCGCGTTCCGGCCCAGCGAAGCCGTCATCGTCATCGGCTTCCTGCCTTACACGCATGCGAGCGTCCGCGTCTCGCAGGCCGCGCATCGCAGCGGCGCGACGCTGATCGCGATTGCGGACAGCCTGTCGGCACCGATGGCCGAAGGCGCCGACCATGTGCTGCTGTTCGAGGCAGCCTCCTCGCCCGGCTTTTTCCCCAGTCTCACGGGCGCGATCGCGATCGCGCAGTCGCTCGCGGCGGTCACATTCTCGCTCGGCGGCGCCGCCGCGAAGAAGCGGCTGGAAAACACCGAGGCGCGGCTCACTGCTGCCTCCACCTACGTCCCGGAGAAAGGTTGACCCATGAGCACTCGCACCAGCCGCGTGCTGCATCGCTCGCTGCGCGAAACCCCGCCAAAGGCGATCGGCGGCGAGGGCGTTTATCTCTTCGCCGAGGACGGACGTCGCATCATCGATGCCTCCGGCGGGGCGGCGGTCTCCTGCCTCGGCCACCAGCATCCGCGCGTGATCGCGGCGATGGCCAAGCAGGCGTCCACCCTCGCCTATGCGCATACGGCTTTCTTCTCCTCCGAGCCGGCGGAAGCACTTGCTGAAACACTGGTCGGACACGAGCCCGGCGGGCTCGCCTACGCCTATTTCGTCAGCGGCGGATCGGAGGCGATCGAAGCCAGCATCAAGCTGGCGCGGCAATATTTCATCGAGCGCGGCGAACCGCAGCGGCAGCACTTCATCGCGCGGCGGCAGAGCTATCACGGCAACACGCTCGGCGCGCTCGCCGCCGGCGGCAATGCCTGGCGTCGCGCTCCCTATGCGCCGCTGCTCTCGACCGCTTTCAGCCACGTCACGCCGGCGTTCGCCTATCGCGAGAAGCGCGAGGGCGAGTCGGACGCGCGGTTCGTCGCGCGCCTCGCCGCCGACCTCGAAGCCGAGTTCCAGCGGCTCGGCCCCGACACCGTCGCCGCCTTCCTCGCCGAGCCCGTCGTCGGCGCCACCGCCGGCGCCGTGACCGCCCCGGACGGCTACTTCAAAGCGATGCGCGAGATCTGCGACCGTCACGGTGCGCTGCTCATTCTCGACGAGGTCATGTGCGGCATGGGCCGCACCGGCACGATGCATGCGTGGGAGCAAGAAGGTCTCGCCCCCGACATCCAGGCGATCGCAAAGGGGCTCGGCGGCGGCTATCAGCCGATCGGTGCGATGCTGGCAAGCGGCAAGATCATCGACACCATCCGCGCAGGCTCGGGCGCGTTCCAGCACGGCCACACTTATCTGGCGCATCCCCTCGCCTGCGCTGCGGCGCTCGCGGTGCAGGATGTGATCCGCGAGGATGGCCTGCTCGACCGCGTGAAGGAGCGCGGCAAGCAGCTCGAGCAGCGCCTGACCGAACGCTTCGGCAATCATCGCCATGTCGGCGACATCAGGGGCCGCGGCCTGTTCTGGGCGATCGAGCTGGTCGCCGATCGCGCTACCCGCACCTCGTTCGATCCGGCCCTCAAGCTGCACCAGAAGATCAAGGCGGAGGCCTTTGCCGGTGGCCTCGGCTGCTATCCCACCGGTGGTACCGTCGATGGCGTGCGCGGCGACCACGTGCTGCTGGCACCGCCCTATATCGCCTCGGCGGACGAAATCGACCTGATCGTCGACAAGCTGGGCACGGCCGTCGACAGCGTGTTGCGTAGTGTCAATCAGTGAGGGGAGAGTAGTATGAGGAAAGTGGTTATCGCAGCGGGCCTGCTCGCGGCATCGACGGTGATCGCAGCGGCGGCGACGCTCGATACGGTGAAGAGCCGCGGCACGCTGGTGTGTGGCGTCAGTGCCGGTTTTGCCGGCTTCTCGGCGCCGGACTCGCAAGGCAATTACAGGGGTCTCGACGTCGATTATTGCCGCGCGCTGGCGGCCGGCGTGCTCGGCGATCCTACCAAGGTGCGCTACGTCTCGCTGACGGCTCAGAACCGCTTCACCGCTCTGCAATCGGGCGAGATCGACGTGCTCTATCGCAACTCGACGCAGACCTATTTGCGCGGCGCGACGCTGGGCCTGCGGCAGGGTCCGATCAACTTCTACGACGGCCAGGGTTTTGTCGTGAAGAAGGACCTCGGCGTCAAGGAGCTGAAGGACCTCAAGGGCGCCACCGTCTGCGTCGCGCAGGGCACCACGCACGAGGTCACGCTCGGCGATTACGGCCGCGCCAACGGCATCGACTGGAAGCCCCTGGTGTTCGACCGCGTCGACACAATGTACCAGACCTTCTTCGGCGGCCGCTGCGATGCGATGACCCAGGACGCTTCGGCCCTCGCCGGCGCGGTGACCACGGCCGCGCCGAACGCAGCCGACTACATTGTGCTGCCGCAGACCATCAGTAAGGAGCCGCTCGGACCCTTCACCCGCAACGGCGACGAGGTCTGGAGCGACATCATCGCCTGGCTGCATTACGGCCTGATCGAGGCCGAGGAGCTCGGCGTCACGCAAGCCAATGTCGAGGAGATGACGAAGTCGCAAACGCCTGCGATCCAGCGGCTGCTGGGGGCCAGCGGCGACCTCGGCTCGCGGCTCGGGCTCGACAACAAATGGCTGGTCAAGGCGATCAAGGCCGGCGGCAATTACGGCGAGATTTTCGAGCGCAATGTCGGCAAGGCCAGCCCGCTCAAGCTCGATCGCGGCCTCAACGGCCTCTGGAGCAAAGGCGGCTTGATGTACGCCATTCCGTTCAAGTAAGGGAGTTCACCTCTCCCCGCTTGCGGGGAGAGGTCGGATTGCGCAGCAATCCGGGTGAGGGGGAGTTTCCGCGCGTCCAACTCTCACCTTTTTGTGCCGAGAGAGCCCCTCACCCCCGACCCTCTCCCCGTACGAACGGGGAGAGGGAGAAGAAGCATCGAGCCCCCCATGCGCATCGCCCTTATCCACGCCCTCAAGCATTCCATCGCCCCGATCGAGGCAGCGTTTGCGCAGGCGTGGCCCGAGGCGCGGCTGATGAACCTGCTTGACGACAGTCTCTCGGCGGATCTCGCCCGCGACGGGCAACTCAACGATGCCATGACGGAACGGTTCCTCGCGCTCGGCGACTATGCAGCGGCGACGGGAGCGGATGGAATCCTGTTCACCTGCTCCGCCTTCGGCCCGTGCATCGAGGCCGTCGCGCGCGCGCATGCGTCGATGCCGGTGCTGAAGCCGAACGAGGCCATGATCGACAGGGCGGTGACCATGGGCCGGCGCATCGGCCTGCTCTCGACCTTTCCGCCGACGCTGGCGTCGATGCCGCCCGAGTTTCCCGCCTCCGTCGAGGTGGTGCCGAAGCTCGCCGACGGCGCGCTGGCCGCGCTCGACCGCGGCGACCGCGCCACGCATGACCGGCTGATCGCGGAGGCCTCACGGAGCTTGCGCGATTGCGACGTCATCGCGCTGGCGCAATTCAGCATCGCCGCGACGGCGCCGCTGGTCGCGGAGGCCGCCGGCCGCCCCGTCGTGACCACGCCGGACAGCGCGGTCGAAAAGCTGATGAAGCTGCTGAAGGCGAAGGGTTAAAGCGCGATGCGATTAGGATGGATCGTCATCGCGCTTTAGGTTATTGTTTGAGCATGATCTTTTCGGAAAACCGCCATGCACTTTTCCGGATCATGCTCTAAGCGCCGGCCTTGGTCCGACGTCGCGCATCCTTGATCGCGACCGCAAGCGCAGCCTTCGTCTCGTTGACGAAATCCTCGACCAGCTCCTCGCGCGTGGCATGCGCCGCCTCGCCCGTGAACAGGCCCTGCTCGGCCAGCATCACCACGCCGTGCAGCGCCGCCCAGATCTTGAGCGCCTGCCGTTCGCGCAAATAGCCCACGGCGGGCGCTTCCAGAGCTTCGATGACGAGCGCAAAGGTCTCCCGCGTCGCCTCGTGCAGCTCGCTGCCCTTGGCCGCGCAGGACACCGTGCGCGAGGCGAACATCAGGCGGTAGATGCCATTCCGGCGCAAGCCGAAATCGAGCGTCGCCTGTGCGAGCCGCGAGAGCTTCGATTGCTGCGACGGCTTTGCCATCGCATCACGCAAGAGCGCCGAGAGCTGCCGGAATGCTTGCGCGGTAACGGCGGCGAGCAGCGCCTCGCGGTCGGCAAAATGCCGGTATGGCGCCGGCTGCGAGACCCCGAGCTTCTTGGCAAGCGCCTTGATGCTGATCGCCTCCGCGCCGCCCCGCTCTGCCTCTTGCAGTGCGGCCTCGATCAACGCATCGCGGAGATCGCCATGGTGGTAGGTCTTCGCGGGCTTGCGGGCTGGTCGTGAACGCATGTCGGGGCGAAGCCTACAAGTTCCCGCTTGACAAGGGAAGCCCGCCGCGAATGTAATAGTATATAACTTAAATAGAACCGAGATGAGGAAACGCGCCGCCTTCGCCCTCGCGCGCACACGACCAAGGAAGCCGAGAATGGCAGAGCGACTGAAGGTTCACGTCGATCCCGACAAATGCCAGGGCCATGCCCGCTGCAAGGCGCTCGCGCCGGAGCTTTTCGAGCTCGACGAATACGGCAACGCGCACGAAGCTGGTGACGGCACCGTCCCTCCGGGACTCGAGGACAAGGCCTGGCTTGCGAAATCCAACTGCCCGGAAATCGCAATCGATGTGATCGAGGAATAGTGCGGCCGTTGCCGCCCCGCTGCGTTCAGCGAACACGAGCCAAGGGATTCCCTGCCATGTCCGACGTCGACCAGCCTGTCGCCCATCCGCCCGTCACCGACTGGGTTCATGATTTCGACCACACCGATCCGCAATGGACCGAGGACCCGTTCCCGATCTGGGACGAGCTGCGAGCCGTAAGCCCCGTGGTGCACACGAAACGCTTCCTCGGCTGCTATTTGCCGACGACCTATGAGGCCGTGCGCGAGATCGCCAACGACACCGAGCACTTCTCCTCCCGCCGCATCATCGTCCGCGACGTACGGCCGGAAATCACCAGCAGGAACGCAGCCCCGCCGATCACCTCCGATCCGCCCGAGCACAAGCCGGCCAAGCAATTGCTGCTGCCGCCGTTCACCCCGGACGCGATGAAGAAGCTCGAGCCGCGCGTCCGCGCCATCTGCAACGAGCTGATCGACGACTTCATCGCCGAGCAGAGGGTGGACGCTGCGGCGCGCTACACCAAGCACATCCCGGTTCGGGCGATCGCGCACATGCTCGGTATTCCCGAGAGCGACAGCGACCTTTTCATCAATTGGATCCACATGATCCTTGAGCTCGGCATCAAGGACGAGAGCAAGCTGCTCCAGGCCGTGCAGGAGATGACGGCCTATTTCGGCGGCCACATCGAAGCGCGCAAGAGCAAGCCCACCGACGACCTGATCTCCTACCTGATGAACGCCAGGGACAAGAACGGCAATCCGCTCGAGGACACCCATGTGATGGGCTCGCTGCGCCTGCTGCTGATCGCCGGCATCGACACCACCTGGAGCGCGATCGGCTCCTCGCTCTGGCATCTTGCGAAGACGCCGGCCGACCGCGAGCGGCTAATCGCCGAGCCCGGACTGATTCCAACCGCCGTGGAGGAGCTGCTGCGCGCCTATTCGCCGGTGACGATGGCGCGCGAGGTGGTCAAGGAGACCACGGTGTCCGGCTGTCCGGTCAAGCCGGGCAACATGGTGCTGCTGTCGTTCCCGGCAGCCAACCGCGACCCCACGATGTTTCCGGACGCTGACAAAGTCGTGATCGACCGGCGCGAGAATCGTCACGCGGCCTTCGGCCTCGGCATCCACCGCTGCGTCGGTTCCAACCTCGCGCGCATGGAAATGCAGGTGGCGCTGGAGGAATGGCTGAAGCGGATTCCCGACTTCCGGCTCGATCCGGCAGGCACTGTGACTTGGTCGCAAGGAACGGTGCGCGGCCCCCGCCAGTTGCCATTTTTGCTCGGAAAGGCGATGTAAGGCCTTCCCAAAGGAAGCGGACAGGCCTTTCATGGCGGCGCGACACCAAGCACGCCTCCGCCATGCATCGCCACGAGCACAGGCCATGACCGACGAGACGCCATCCGACAGCAAGCTGACGCGCACCAAGGAGAAGTGGGCGCGCGAGGGCCGCTTTCTCACCGGCAAGATGACACGCCCGGAGGATCAAAGGCTTCCGCCCGGGCAGCACCTCACCAAGGACTGGCCGGTACTCGATCTCGGGGTCACGCCGCCGGTCTCGCGCGAGCGCTGGCGGCTCGACGTCTATGGCGCGGTCGAGACCCCCGCGTTCTGGACCTTTGCCGAATTCGCCGCGCAGAAGCAGTCCCGGTTCACCTCGGACATCCATTGCGTCACGACCTGGTCGCGCTATGACAACGAGTGGGAAGGGCTCGCCACGCGCGAGCTGCTGGTGGCCTGCCAGCCGCGCGAGGATGCCCGCTTCGTCGTGCTGCATTCCTATGACGGTTACACCACCAACCTCGCGCTGGAGGATTTTGCCGCCGAGGACGCGCTGCTCGCCCACAGCTGGTCCGGCCAGCCGCTGACGGAGGAGCATGGCGGCCCGGTGCGGCTGGTCGTGCCGCACCTCTATTTCTGGAAGAGCGCGAAATGGCTCCAGGCCATCGAATTCCTGACCGAGGACGCGCCGGGCTTCTGGGAAGTCCGCGGCTATCATAACCGCGGTGATCCCTGGGCCGAGCAGCGCTATTCGGGCGATTAGGTTCGAGCAAGACGGGGGGAAGCCCATGCCGACGGAACGCTTTCAATTCACCGGCGAAGGCGGCCATCAGCTCGCGGCCGCGCTGGAGCTGCCTGACGGCGAGCCCGCGGCTTTCGCGCTGTTGGCGCATTGCTTCACCTGCGGCAAGGACACGCTGGCGGCCAAGCGCATCTCGGTCGCGCTCGCCGCCAAGGGCATCGCGGTGCTGCGCTTCGACTTCACCGGGCTCGGCTCCAGCGGCGGTGATTTCGCCAATTCGACGTTCTCCTCCAACGTTGCCGATCTCGTGCGCGCGGCCGATCATCTGCGCGAGACCCGCAAGGCACCCTCGATCCTGATCGGCCATAGCCTGGGTGGCACCGCGATCCTCGCCGCTGCCGGACAAATTCCCGAGGCACGAGCGGTGGCCACCATCGCAGCGCCCTCGGATCCCGCCCACGTCACCGGCCTGTTCAGGGAGCATCTCGACAACATCCGCGCGCAAGGCGAGGTCGAAGTCTCGCTCGCGGGACGCCCGTTCCGGATCAAGCGCGAATTCCTCGACGACATCGCCGAGCACGAGCTGATGAAGGACGTCACCGGCCTGCACAAGGCGCTGCTGGTGATGCATTCGCCCGTTGACGATACCGTCGGCATCGACAACGCAACGAAGCTCTTCGTTGCAGCAAGACACCCCAAGAGCTTCGTCTCGCTCGACCATGCCGATCATCTTCTGACCAAGCCTGCCGACGCGCTCTACGCCGCCGACGTGATCGTGGCTTGGGCCAGCCGTTACGTCGATGCAGCGACGCCCGCAAAGGCGATGGATCTGCCGGAGGAGCCGCGGAAGGTCGTGGTGCAGGAGACCCGCAAGAGCAAGTTCAACCAGACCATCATCGTCGGCCCGCATCATCTGGTGGCGGACGAGCCCATTGCAGCCGGCGGCGCGGATGCCGGGCCCGGCCCGTACGATTTCCTGCTCGCCGGCTTAGGTGCCTGCACCTCGATGACCATGCGTCTCTATGCCGACCGCAAGTCGCTGCCGCTCGACCGCGTCACGGTGACGCTGAAGCATTCCAAGATCTACGCCAAGGATTGTGCGGAGTGCGAGACCCGCGAGGGCATGCTCGACCAGATCGAGCGCGACATCGCGATCGACGGCGCCCTCGATGCCGAGCAGCGCAAGAAGCTGATGGAGATCGCCGACAAGTGCCCGGTGCACCGGACGCTGACGTCGGAGATCCGGATCGTGACGAAAGCGGTGGAGTAGCGATGCCCCACTAGAAGCACGACGCCATCGTGCGCACGGCCGCGCTGATCTCGTTTTCGCGCCACGCCGCAAAGCCGAGCAGCAGGCCGTGATCGCGCGGCTTGCCGAGCGCCAGGCTGGACAAGGCGCGCGTTTCGACGCCCGCCTCGACCAGCCGCTTCACCGCCGCCCGATCAGTGCGGCCGCGCTCGAGACGGGCGACGAGCTGGATACCGCCGGGGGGCACTTCGACCAAGAGCATGCCACCGAGATGCCGCTGCAGCTCCTCGACAAGATGATCGCGGCGCGCGTGATAGAGCCGGCGCATGCGGCGCAGATGTGCGAGGAAGTGCCCATCGGCGATGAATTCGGCCAGCGCCTCCTGGATGTGGCTGGCGGCGATCAGTCCCATGTGCTGCTGCGCGATCTCCAAGGTGCTGACCAGCGCCGCCGGCGCGACCAGATAGCCGAGCCGGATGTCCGACCTCATCGCCTTCGAGAATGTGCCGACATAGAACACACGGCCATGGGCATCTAACCCCTGCAAGGCCGGCACCGGCCGGCTGTCGTAGTGGAATTCGCCGTCGTAATCGTCCTCGACGATCCAGGTCCTGCCGGGCCGGCTTGCCGCGAGAAACTCGGTTCGACGGGCTAGCGACATCAACCGGCCGGTTGGGTGCTGATGCGACGGCGTCATGAAGATCAGCCTGGGAGCTCCAAGGCCTGGCATTCGCTGCATGCCCTGTTCATCCAGCCTGATGCCGGTCAGGCGCGCGCCGGATGCGTGAAAGGCAGCCGCCGCGCCAGGATAGCCGGGGTCTTCAACCCATACATGATCGCCCGGTGAAATGAGTGTGGCAGCAATCAAGGTCAGCGCGGCCTGCGCGCTCGGCAGGATCATGATCTGCTCCGCCGTGGCGCGGACGTCCCGGTTCGTCGCCAGATAATTCGTCAGCGCCTCCCGCAGGCGCAGCCGGTTGACCGGTCCCAGCTCGCGCCTGCCCGCATGCACGGCACTGCGGCGCAGGCAGCGTGCCCAGACCTCGTTCGGAAACTCCCTGAAATCGCCCAGCCCCGGGCGCAGCGGTTTGAGCTCCCCCCGATAAGACATCGGCCAGTCGGCCTGCTGGAGCTTCGTAGCCCAAGGCGAGAGCCGCAGTTTGCCGACGCATTCGCCCGCTGCGACGGCGCCCCGTTCGATGCGTTCGTGGCCGTCGATCATGACCACGGGACGGCGGCCATGAGACGCTGCGACATATCCCTCGGCCGCGAGCTGCTCGAACGCGTATGTGACGGTGTTGCGCGAGACGCCGAGATCGCTCGCAAGCCGTCGGCTCGACGGCAGCACGCGGCCTTTGCCGAGGCGGCCGGTCGCGATCAGGCCTCGCAGCTGGTTCGTCAGTTGCGCCACCAGCCCCTCGCCATCGGTCCGCTTCAGCTCGATCAACGCGGAGATCGTCGTGTCGGATACTGGCACTCTCTTCTTCTCCAATCTGGCACTTTTTCAAATGCCAGTCGGGATGCTATCCGGCGGCTCGGACTGCTTCAAGGACCTGCGACATGAACACCCTGTCACCCCGTGCGGCCATCGGCCTGTTCTTCATCGTGGTGCTGGCCTGGGGCGTGAATTGGTCGGTGACCAAGCAGCTCGTGCAGTTCGTCCCGCCGTTGTGGAGCGCGGCAATCCGGAGTTGGATCGCGCTGGCTGGATTGTTCGTGCTGCTCGGACTGAGCAACAATCTCGTGATCCCGGAGCGACGCGACTTTCCCGTGATCCTGAGCGTGGCGCTGCTGCATATGACGCTGTTCTCGATCCTGGTTGCCAGCGGCCTTCGCTTCCTGCCCGCAAGCAAGGGCATCGTGCTCGGCTACACCACGCCGCTCTGGGTCGCACTCGCCGCGCCCCTTTTCGGCAAGGACACGCTGACGGCGCCGAAGCTCGCCGGCGCTCTGCTCGGGCTGATCGGCCTTGCCGTCATCCTGAATCCATCCTCGATCGACTGGACCAACCCAAACGTGCTGCTCGGCGCCGGCATGGTCATCCTGGCCGCGATCTCTTGGGCTGCGAACATCATCTATATCCGCGCGCATCGCTGGATCGGATCTCCGCTTCAGCTTTTGCTTTGGCAGGTGCTCGTGGCAACGATCGTGCTGTCGGTCGGCGCGACGGCTGTGGATGGCCTCCCGCATGTGGAGTGGTCGTGGAGGCTCGTATTGTTGTTTCTCTATTCGGGCCTGGTCGGAACAGTCCTGGCTTATTGGGCGATGTCGATGGTCAACAAGAGCATCTCAGCCCTGACGACGTCGCTCGGCACCACCGGGACACCGCTGGTCGGCATCGCCAGCGCTGCGATCCTTCTGGGTGAACCCATCGACGCGAGCCTTGCCGTCGCGGCCGCGCTGATCGTCTCCGGCATCGGCCTTGCGACGCTGGGCGATCGGTTGTTGCGCAGTCAGGCCACCGCGAGAGGCTGAACCCGCAGAACCCCGCGCAGGCCCGCCGCGGTGCCGAGCAGGATGCCGGCAGCCGCGACGAACGATCCCAGCGCGAGCGTAGACACGCCGGTGAGCCCCTGCCCGATCGAGCAGCCGAACGCCATCACGCCGCCGATCCCCATCAGCGCGGCACCGGTCCCTGAGCGGAGCATGTGGCGCGGCGAGGAATAGCCTTCGAGCTTGAAGCGGCCAGTTGCGAGTGCCGTCACCAGACTGCCGGCGAAGACGCCGGCCACCGTCGCGATGCCGAAGTTGAGCGTCAGTCCAGTCGAGAGCATGGCATATTGCAGGCTATCGGCGATCGGCGCGACGAACGTAAGGGAGGTCACGGGGACCGGATTGAAGTCGTCGGCACCGAGATAGCCGGTGGCCAGCCAGCCGCCGGCGACGAGGAGGCCCACAATGATGCCCGCTACGACCTGACCGGGCGAGCGACGGAACGCAGGATGCGCGAAAGCGAACAGGCTCAGCGCGACGGTTGTCGCGGCCGCGGCGAGCGCGCGTGAAAGCGATTCCGTGAAGCCGAGCGTCGCCAGCAACGACGGCAGCGAATTGGCAGGAGCCGTGGCTTGCGTTGCCTGGACCAGCGCAATGCGCGCCGGTGCGATGAGGCCCTTCAGCGTCATCTGCGCGGCAATCGCGAGCACGATCACGACCACGAAGGAGCGGAGATTGCCGCGGCCGAGCAGCACCAGCGCCCGCGAGCCGCAGCCGTTCGAAAGCACCATGCCGTAGCCGAACAGCAGGCCGCCGAGGAACAGCACCGCCGGGGAAAACGATTGCTGCAGATAGATCGACTTGCCGAGATCGACCGTGCCGCTGCCGGCGAGGAACTGGCTCGCGGCGATCGCAACAGCGATTGCGAGCGCGTAGGTCCGCACCAGCCGCCCGTCGCCCTCAGCCAGTAACCCGCGCATGCTGCTCATCAGGCAGAAACCGCTGAGCAGGCCAACGGCACCGTAGACGAGACCGATGGCCAGGCCGGCGAGGATAACGAGTTGCGTGGATTCCATGGTTACGGCTTCAGGATCACCCGGTCACGCGAGGAGCCGGCGACCGCAACATACGCTTCCTTCGCGCGCTCCAGCGGATAGATCGCATTCGCCCTGATCGGAAACGGCTTCAGATGGCCGCTCGCAAAACCCGGCCCGATGTCGCGCAGCACCGCACCCGTCGCGGCCGAGGATAGACCCAGCGTGTCGATGCCGACATAAGTGTGCTGGCCCCGATAGAATTCGAGGATGTTGAACTGCACGATGCGGTCGATCGCGGCGATCAGGATTTGGCGGCCGCGAAGCGCGAGCGATTTGTGCGCGGCCTGGAAATAGGGATCGCCGACCGTGTTGAAGACGACGTCGGCGCCCTTGCCGCCGGTCAATTCGTGCACGCGCGCGGCGATTTCGGTGGCGGAGGCGTCGATCACCTCGATGGGCGCGTTGGTGTGGCCTTCATAGGCTTCCGCCCTGCGCACCACACCGATCACGCGCGCGCCCTGCCAGGTCGCGATCTGCACCGCGGCCTGACCGACCTTGCCATTCACCCCGAAAACCAGAACGGTCTCGCCGCGCTTCGGCACGCCCGCCCTGCGAAAGCCTTCCATCGCGGTCACGAAGGGCACGCCGATGCCGGCGGCCTCCTCCCAGGACACAGTCTTCGGCTTCTCCACGACCGCATCGGCTTCGACCACGAGATGGCTCGCATGAGTGCCGTCACGACGAATGCCGAGGTCCCCGGACGAGCCGAACACTTCGTTCCCAATGGTGCCGGCGGGCCCGTCAATCACCACGCCGGCATAGTCGCGGCCGGGGGTCCGGGGGAACACGGCATAGGGCATCAGCCCGGTCGCAGCCTTGACGTCGGAGGGATTGACCGCGGCAGCCTTCACCTCGATCAGAAGATCGTTCGGCCCGCGCGCAAGCATCTGCCGCTCAATTGTCGGCGCAAGCGCAGCGGCATTTTCAGCTTTGGCGCTGAGGCGCACACAGCGCGCTTCGACGGTTTTGGCATCGGCTGACATGAAAAGACCCGCGATTTCTCGCGGGCCTTGTCGCCTCTGGCGCCGGTCGAGTCAATCCGTCCGGTCAGTCCTTTGGCCGCTTGTCGAAGAGCCGCTTGGCCTTGCCGAGCGAGCGCTCCAGCGTGGCCGGCGCAACTACCTGCACCCTGGAGCTGACGCCGATCGTATTCTTGATGTGGGTCGAAATTCGATCCGCATGGTCGACGAGGCCGCGGCCGTCCCAGCTCTCGGGCCGCGCCTCGGCGATGATGGTGAGCTCGTCCATGCGGCCTTCCCGGGTGAGCTCGAGGATGAAATGGCCGCCGCACCAGTCGGTCGCGAGCAGCACCTCCTCGATCTGGGTCGGGAACAGATTGACGCCGCGCAGGATGATCATGTCGTCCGAGCGCCCGGTCACCTTCTCCATCCGCCGCATGCCCGGCCGTGCCGTTCCCGGCAGCAGCCGCGTCAGGTCGCGGGTTCGATAGCGGATCACCGGAAAGGCTTCCTTGGTGAGCGACGTGAAGACCAGCTCGCCCTTCTCGCCGTCGGGCAGCACCGCGCCGGTCTCGGGGTCGATCACTTCCGGGTAGAAATGATCCTCCCAGATGTGCAGGCCATCCTTGGTCTCGATGCATTCCTGAGCGACGCCCGGGCCGATCACCTCGGACAGGCCATAGATGTCGGTCGCGTCCATGTCGAAGGCGTCCTCGATCTCGGCGCGCATCGCGTTGGTCCAGGGTTCCGCGCCGAAGATGCCGATCTTGAGCGAACACTGGCGCGGATCAAGCTTCTGGCGCTTGAACTCGTCGAGGATCGCCAGCATGTAGCTCGGCGTCACCGTGATGATGTCGGGCCGGAAATCATTGATGAGCTGCACCTGCCGCTCGGTCATGCCCCCGGAAATGGGGACAACCGTGCAGCCAAGCTTCTCGGCGCCGTAGTGCACGCCGAGACCGCCGGTGAAGAGTCCATAGCCATACGCATTGTGGATGATCATGCCGGTGCGGCCGCCGGCGGCCCGGATCGAGCGCGCCATCACCTCGGACCAGGTGTCGATGTCGCGCTGCGTATAGCCGACCACGATCGGCTTTCCGGTCGTGCCGGATGAGGCATGCACCCGCACCAGCTTTTCGCGCGGCACGGCGAACATGTCGAAGGGATAATTGTCGCGCAGGTCCGTCTTGACCGTGAACGGGAATTTGGCGAGATCAGAGAGCTCGCGAAAGTCGGACGGATGCACGCCCGCTTTGTCGAACGCCTTGCGGTAATGCGCGACGTTGTCGTAGGCGTGCTTCAGCGACCACGCCAACCGCTGCTTCTGCAGCGCCATGATCTCGCCGCGCGAGGCGCGCTCATGCGCATCCATCTCGGCGCTATAGGCGTTGCCACCTTCCTTGAGCCTCGTCAGAGCCATCCTCGTTTCCCCACATTGCCTGTTCTTTTTTGTTTGGTTTTATTGATCTTGCGCCGGCAGCCATTTGCCGGGAATGACGCGGGAATGTCCGCGGAATTCCGCGATGACGACCTCGCCCGCCGTGACACGCACGTCGTAGATGCCGGAGCGGCCGCCGCGGGTGATCTCCCGCGCTCTTGCGATGAGACGATCGCCAAGCTTGCCCGGCTTGATGAAAGTGATCTGGCCCTGCGCCGCGACGACGCGCTCATTGTGCGAGTTGCAGGCGAACGCGAAGGCGGAATCGGCGAGCGTGAAGATGAAGCCGCCATGAGCAATACGCTGGCCGTTGACCATATCAGGCCGCACCGTCATGGCGAGCGTCGCGAAGCCCGGGCCGATCTCGACGATCTCCATGCCGAGACCTTTGGAGGCATCGTCCTCAGCCCACATCGCCTCGGCGCAGGCACGGGCAATATCCTCAGGCGACAGGGCGGCTTTCACGTTCACGCGCTTCTCCCGGCCAGACGTTTGCTCATGATGTTGTTCTGGTTGGCTCACACTGTCAAATATTGCGACGCATTTGCATTGCGGAGCCGCAGAACGCCTGATCAGACATGATCATAATCGACCACGACGCGCTCGGTGGACGGCTTGGCCTGGCAGGTGAGAACAAAACCGGCCTCGAGCTCCCACGGTTCCAGCGAATAGTTGATGTCCATCGGCGCCTTGCCTTCGACCAGCTTGGCGCGGCAGGTCGAACACATGCCGCCCTTGCAGGCAAAGGGCAGATCGACGCCGGCGCGCAGCGCGGCATCGAGGATGGCCTCGTCCTGGGCGACGGGCACGTCGCGGCGCTTGCCGTCGATGATCAGCGAGGCGATCGCCTTCGGCGGCGCGTCGGGCGCAACCGCCTTTTTCGGCCGCGGCTTGCCGCCGAACTCGGAGACGAAGCGCTCGACATGGATGCGCTCGTCGGCGATGCCGAGATCGCGGCAGGTCGCCTCGATGTCCTCGCTCATGCCAAGAGGACCGCAGATGAAGACGTGATCGACGCTGGCCGCCGGCACCAGCGCGCGGAGCAGCACCCTCACCTTGTCGCCGTCGAGCCGGCCATGCAGGATCGGAATGTCCTGCTCCTCGCCGGAGAGCACGTAAAAGATCGAGAGACGATCGATGAAGCGGTCCTTGAGCTCCTCGAGCGCTTCGAGGAACATGATGTTGTCGGTGGTGCGGTTGCCATAGAATAGGAAGAAGCGGCTGTCCGGCTCGCGCGCGAGCACGCCCTTCACGATCGACAGGATCGGCGTGATGCCGGACCCGGCGGCGAAGCCGACATGAACGCGCGCACGATCTGCCGGCGGGACCAGACCGAAGCGGCCGGTCGGCGTCATCACGTCGAGTTCGTCGCCGCATTTGAGATCTTCGGCGGCCCAGCTCGAGAACGCGCCGCCGTCGACCTTCTTGACGGCGATACGGATCTCGCCGTCGTCAGGGCCGGAACAGATCGAATAGGAGCGGCGCACCTCTTCGCCGTCGAGCGTGGCGCGCAACGTCAGATACTGGCCGGGTGTGAAGGCGTAATCGCCGGCGAGTTCGTTGGGGATGGCAAAGGTCATCGAGACGGCGTCCGTAGCCTCGCGACGGAGGTCCCTGACGGCGAGGCGATGGAAGCGCGGTGCGGCTGCGGACATGGTCAATGGCACTTGAAATAGTCGAAGGGTTCGCGGCAGGCCTTGCAGCGCCAGAGCGCCTTGCAGGAGGTCGAGCCGAATTCGGACAGCAGCTCTGTCTTGTCCGAGCCGCATTGCGGGCACGCCACCGTCTGATCGCCGAACAGCGCGCGGCGCGAGTTTGAAGCTTGCGGCGGCGCGATGCCGTAGGCGCGCAGCTTCTTGCGTCCGTCCTCGGTCAACCAGTCCGTGGTCCAGGCCGGCGACAGCACGGTCCGTACCTTTGCATGTTGAAAACCGGCGCGCTCCAGCGCAACCTCGATTTCGAGCGCGATCATGTTCATGGCCGGGCAACCCGAATAGGTCGGTGTGATCGCGACCTCGACATGATCGCCGTCGAGAACGACGTCGCGCAGCACGCCGAGATCGGCAATGCTCAGCACCGGAATTTCCGGATCGACCACGCTTGCGGCGGCGTCCCAGGCGCGCTGGCGCAGCGCGGCGTCATCGGTCACCGTCACCATATCAGCCCCGGGAAAGTTCGCTGCATCGATTGCAGCTCCGACAGGAGGTGGCCGAGATGCTCGCTGTGACGACCGGAGCGACCGCCCTGCTGCATCCAGTCGTTCTGCGGCAGCGCGAGCGTTGCTTCACGCGTGACCTCCGAGAGAGTCGCCAGCCAGCGCCCGCGCAAGCTTGCGGGATCGACGGCAATGCCACGATGGATCAGCGCGCGTTCGCCGTCGTCGACGGCAAACATCTCGCCGGTAAAGGCCCAGAGATTGTCGATCGCAGCCTGCGCCCGGCGATGACTCTCCTCCGTGCCGTCGCCGAGCCGGATGATCCATTCCGAGGCATGGCGCAGATGGTAGGCGCTCTCCTTCTCCGATTTCGCAGCAATCGCCGCCAGCGTCGCATCGCGCGAATTCATCATCGCGCGCCAGTAGAGATCGGCGAAGGCGGAATAGAAGAATTGCCGCACCAAGGTCTGGGCAAAATCGCCGTTGGGCTGCTCGACTAGGAGAAGATTGCGGTACTGCCGCACGTCACGCAAGTAAGCGAGCTTGTCCTCGTCGTTGTCCCTGCCTTCGACCTTGGCGGCAAAGGTGTAGAGCTCCCGCGCCTGGCCGATCAGGTCGAGCGCGATGTTGGAGAGTGCCATGTCCTCTTCCAGCATCGGCGCGTGCCCGCACCATTCCGACAGCCTATGACCGAGGATCAGCGCATCGTCGGCGCGGCGCAGCGCGTAGATCACCAGCGGGGTTTCGGAGACCTGGATGTTGGCGACCACCATCACATGTGCCCCACTTCATCCGGCACCTCGTAGAACGTCGGGTGCCGGTAGATCTTGGATTCCGCCGGCTCGAACATCATGCCCTTCTCGGCGGGATCGCTCGCGGTGATCGCGCTCGAGGGCACGACCCAGATCGACAGGCCCTCGCCGCGCCGGGTGTAGATGTCGCGGGCGGCCTGCAGCGCCATGATCGCATCGCTCGCATGCAGCGAGCCGACATGCTTGTGTGCGAGCCCGTTGCGGCTGCGAATGAAGACTTCCCACAGCGGCGTGTTCGGCGTGGCCATATCGGTCTCCTATTCGGCAGCCTGGGCGGTCTGACGCTGGGCGCGCTTGGCGGCATAGCTAGCTGCCGCCTCGCGCACCCAGGCGCCCTCCTCGTGCGCCTTGCGGCGCGCGGCCATGCGGTCGCGATTGCAGGGGCCGTTGCCGGTCAGCACCTGCTTGAATTCGGTCCAGTCGATCTCGCTGTGGCGCCAGTGGCCGTCAGCGTCCTGCGTCATGCCGGGATCGGGAATGGTGAGGCCGAGATATTGCGCCTGCGGCACGGTGGCATCGACGAACTTCTGGCGCAGCTCGTCATTGGAGAAGCGCTTGATCTTCCACTTCGTCGAGGTGTCGCTGTGCTGGCTCGTCGCGTCGGGCGGACCGAACATCATCAGCACCGGCCACCACCAGCGGTTCAGCGCGTCCTGCGCCATCGCCTTCTGCTCCTCCGAGCCGCGGCACAGCGTCACCATGATCTCGTAACCCTGGCGCTGGTGGAAGGACTCCTCCTTACAGACGCGAATCATCGCGCGCGCATAAGGCCCGTAGGAGCAGCGGCACAGCGGGATCTGGTTCATGATCGCGGCGCCGTCGACCAGCCAGCCGATCGTGCCGATGTCCGCCCAGGTCAGCGTCGGATAGTTGAAGATCGATGAATATTTGGCCTTGCCGGCGAGCATGGCGTCGACCAGCTCCTCGCGCGAGGAGCCGAGCGTCTCGGCGGCGGCATAGAGATAGAGCCCGTGGCCGCATTCATCCTGCACCTTGGCGAGCAGCGCGGCCTTGCGGCGCAAGGTCGGCGCGCGCGTGATCCAGTTGCCTTCGGGCAGCATGCCGACGATTTCGGAATGCGCGTGCTGGGAGATCTGGCGGGTGAGCGTCTTGCGATAGGCCGCCGGCATCCAATCGTTCGGCTCGATGCGCTCCTCGGCATCGATGCGGGCCTGGAATTGCGCAGCTTTGCCTGCGTCCTCGAGATCGCGATCAGCGGTCTCGGCCGTGTTCAGCGCCTGGGTGTACATGCGCATCCTCCCGTTTATTGAGAGAGAATATATAACAAGATTTACATCATGCAAGATATTTCTGTAACATAATGATCAGGCGCCGAACCTTCGTTCCAGCAGCTTTCGCGCGGCCGGCAACGGCCCTTTTTCATTGGTTCCATGGCTGTCGAGCCATTGTTCGGACGGAGCAAGCAGCGCGCGATAGATCTCGCCGCAGAGTTCGCGGGCCGCCCTGCCCGGCCAATCCGGCGGCAGCAGGCTCTCGGGCAGCAATGGATCGCGCAGCACGACGCGGCGGTAATGGTGGATCAAGAGGATCCGCGCGGTGAAGGCGTCGGCCTCGGACAGATCCGTGCCGCGCGCGATCGCGGCGCGCAGCGGCTCGAACGTCTTCATGAATTTCAGATAGGCATCGGCGGTCCGATCGAGCGGCCAGCTCGCGCTGAGCAGACGGCGGCCGCTGTCGTCTTCCGCCGAGACTTCGAGGCGGATCGCGCCCGCGGCCTCATCCGGCACCGGAACGCCCGATGGCGCGACCCATACGCCCGGCAGCGGGCTGCCGAAGCCGGCATTGCGCAGCGCTTCGCGCGATGCGTCGCGATCCTCGCCATTGCCGATCAGCAGCAGCTCGAAACGTCCGGTCCAGTCGGACGGCGGCGGATCGTAGATGTGGCGCGTCGCGGCCTCGAAGGTCTGGCGGCCCTTGTCGGCCAGGCGATAGAAACTGTTGCGACCGACCTTCTCGCGCGTCAGCCAGCCGTCGGCGGCAAGCCGCGACATTGCGGTGCGCACCACGCCGCTGACGATGTCGAGGCTTTCGAAGAATTCCAGAAGCGTGCCGAGCCACACCGAGCCACCACGCGGCACGATGGCATCACCAAACACTGTGATGACGATGGAGCCGGTGCGCGAGGGCTCGCGCTTGAGCTGGTCGATGATACGAGAGAGCGGATGCGCCATGCAGCAGCCTTAGCGCGTTTGGTGCAGGCGCGACAGTGGAGCGGGACGACGGCTCTTCTCCTTCTTCCCGCTATCGCATCTCCGATGCAATCCGACCTCGCCCAGCTTGCAGGGAGTGGTGAAGAGGAGCGCTACCGATGCGGATCGGGATACACCACGCTGCGCCAGCCGCTGCGATCGAACGGGCGCCACTGGCCTTCCTTCTGCGCGAGGCGATCGGCTACGGCATAGACGGCGGCCGGATGATGGCCCATGCCGCAATGGCTGCTCTCGACCTCGATGCTCTCGGTCTGTGCGCCCGTCTTCTCCATGCAGCCTTGCCAGGCGCAGACGCCGTCGGTACGGCTGAAGATGGCGGTGGTCGGCACCGGCGGCGGAGCGGCAAGCTCGCCGCCGAAACGCGGATCAACCTCGTCGGCCTTGCGGCCGCTCGCCCATTCATAGACGCGCCAGGCGTTGGTCGAGCGTGGATCGCCGGCAAAGGGGCTACCAAGCGTGATCACTTGGCGCACGCTGTCCGGCACCATCTTGGCAAGCTGGCGCGCATAGATGCCACCGAGGCTCCAACCGACCAAGCTGATCTTGCGGCCGTGGGTGTCGTTGAGCTCTCGGATCTGACCGAGCATCGCATCCTGCACGCCGGGCCGCAGGCCGTAGTTGCGGCCTTGGCGCCAACCAGCCACTGCATAGCCCTTGCTGCTCAGAAACGTGCGCAGCGCGCCAGTGGAGGTGTCGGAGGCCACGAGGCCCGGCAGCACCAGCACCGGATGCCCATCGCCGCGCGGCGCAAGGCTCAGCAGCGGCAGCGCGCCGAGGAATGCGCCGAACTCGTGGATCGCGCGTCCTTCCAGAAACATCAAGGTACGGGACGGCGGACGCAGCGTTTGGGCAGTAGCGGTCATCAATGGTCCCCTGGGAAGAATCGCTGAAAAGGAGGCCGGCGAGGCCGGCAAATGCGTAGACAGATTCCAACTCGCCGGCTTCTGGATCGTTCCGCAGCGCAACATGAATCAGCTAGGCGGCCGGTTCCTGGTATTCAAGCGGGAGAGACGCGCGGCGACAATAGGTCCGCGCGTTAATGCTAACGGCCGTGACGCAAAAGTCACAACAATCGGAGCAGGAATTCTACGGTGTAGAGCGCGAGCCCGGCGAGCCCGCCGATCAACGAGCCGTTGAAGCGGATGTATTGCAGGTCGCGGCCGATGTTGATTTCGATCAGCGAAATCAGCTGCGTCATATTCCACGCCTTGACCTGATCGGAGATGAAGGTGGAGACGCCGCTCTTCTGGTCCGCGACGAAGCTGCGCAGCACGGTGACGAGACCCTTATTGATCTCGCCGCGCAACTCGGCATCGCTGGCGAGCGCCTCGCCGGCTGAGACGAACATCCCGGCGAGATGATGTTGCAGCACCTGCGTCTCGCCGCTCGCGCTGCGCTCGATGAAGGAGCGCGTGTTGGCCCAGACGGTGCGGGCGAGATCGGCGAGCTCCGGCCGCGCCAGGAGATCGCGTTTCAGGCCGTCGATGCGGTCGATATAGGCCTGATCGGTGCCGAGCCTGTCGACGAAGTTCAGCACCATGCGGTCGAACTCGCCGCGGAACGGATGCTTGGGGTCGCTGCGCACTTCGTTGAAGAAGGCGGTGGCGGAGGCCACGATCTTGTTCACCAGAAACTTGTCGGCACGATAGAGCTTGAGCAGGGTCGGCAATTCCGCGCGCACCTTCTCGCGGATCATCGCCATCGTCTCTGTCTGGTTCAAGGTCTCGTGCATCACGCGCAGCAGATCGTCGAACAGGATCTGATGCCGTCCCTCCGCGACGAAGCCGCGCAGCGTGCCGGCCGCCAGCGGCGCGAGGTCGATCGCCTGGAGCTGCGAGGACATGCGGCGGATGATGAAGGTCATCAGGCCGGAGCTTTCGGTTGCGGATACGGCCTCCGGCAAGAGACGCAGGGCAAAGCGCGCGAGGTCGTCGCTGCGCTTGCGGTCGCGCAACCAGTCGGCGACGAAGGAGCCGAAATCGATCTCCTTCAGCTTGGCTTCGACGGGACCCGCCTCGAGGAAATGCACCTGGATGAATTCGCCGAGCTTGTCGGCGATGCGGGCCTGGTTGCTCTGGATGATCGCGGTGTGCGGGATCGGCAGGCCGAGCGGCCGCTTGAACAGCGCCACCACGGCATACCAGTCGGCGAGCCCGCCGATAGTCGCGGCCTCGGCGAAGGCGGCAATGAAGCCGAACACGGGATGCACGGGCAGCAGCCATTTCGCGACGACGAACAGTGCCAGCGTCGCGGCCAGCACCAAAGTCGCCAGCGTCTTGACGCGGCGCAGCTCGGCCGCGCGTGCAGCATCGCCGGGGGCGTCGAAGGAAAAGGTGACAGACGAGTCCATGACTGCATCACAGTACTCGTCATTGCGAGCGAAGCGAAGCAATCCAGAATCTTTCAGAGGAAAGACTTTGGATTGTTCATCGCATCAGCGCAAAATTGCTACGCAATTTTGTCGCGAGCTCCTCGCAATGACGGCGGCGCAAAAACAAAGGCCCGCCGAAGCGGGCCTTAAATTCAGTTTGTGCTCAGGCGCCAGATCAGGCGGTCTTGCTGTAGACCTTGGCGAAATTGTCCTGAGCGGACTTCGCACCGTTGGCGGCGAGCTTGCCGAGATAGTCGGCGGTCGCCTTGGCGCGCGAGACGAACACTTCGCCGCGGGAGCGGAGCAGGCTCGACTGGATCTCGACGGCTTCGCTGACCGACTTGGCGGACGCGAGCTTGTCGATGCCCGAGAAGAACGCCTCGGCGTCCTCGTAGATCGCCTGCTGGATGTTGCGGCTGATCTTGCCGGCCTCGGTGATGGACTCGGTCACCGCGTTCTCGACGGCGGCGGTCACGCGCTCGGAGCCAGCGAACACCTCGGCAGCACGGTCCTTGGCAGTGTTGGCAGTCTTCTTGACGAATTCGCGGGCGGCCTCGGGAACTTCCAGGTTCTGGATGTTCTTGAAAGCGTCCTTGAAGCCCTCGAAAGCGGTGTTGGTTTCAGTGGTCATGGGGTTCTCTCCATCCTCAATGGTTTGAGCTATGGGCTCACCCCGTCCGCATTGGCCCGGGGCACGACCTATATGGCACGGTTAATTGTGCATCGCAATATTGATATTGCAGTGCGATATCACGAAATAGTGAACAGCCCTCGCGAGAGGCATCCTGATGCTTCCGTAGCCATGGGGGCACGTGAATGGGTCCGATCCGGACCCAATGTCGGACGCCCCCTGTTTAGTGCTGCACGGCGCCAGGCAGGCCGTAGGCCTCCATCTGAGCCTGGACCTGCGCGATGTTGTGGCCGAGCACGACGATGTCGTGGGTCTTGCCGTCGACGTCCCGGACATGGTCCCGCAGCAGGGCCTCGGCCTTGAAGCCGAGGCTCTCGAACAGGGCGATCGCCGCCTGCTGATCCACCGTCATCTGGACCGAGAGCTTTTCCAGGCCCGCTCCGAGCGCCAGCGCAAAAGTCTCCTGCGACAGCGCCTTGCCCACGCCCTTGCCGCGGACCTCAGGCGAAACCACCATCCGGATCTCACCGACATGAGGCGACCAGGAATGGGGATCGCGCACCAGCGTGCCGCAACCAACGACCCTGCCCTCTCTCACCGCGAGCAGGCTCTGAATAGCTCCGCGCTCGATTTCCTTGACCCAGGCCGACAGCACCTTCGGCTCGCTGATGTTGCGTGGCAGGAACAACAGGTCATGGGTCGGCAGGCCCTTGCCAAAAGCCAGCACCGCGGCCTCGTCCGCGGGCGACATCAGGCGGATCTCGATAGTGCCGGCGTCGGTCTTGACATGGCGCGGATAGGAACGCTGCTCGCTCATATCGATCTCTTTCCCAGCCAGGAATCCAGTTTCGGCCACAGCCGCTTCACCGCGTTGGCGCCGGCAACGAGCGAAACGTGACCGCCCTTCAGGATCACCTCTTCCTTGTCGGTCGAGCCGACCTTGGCGATCAGGTGCTTGGCCGCCTCATAGGGCACGATATGATCGTGCTCGGCGACGGCATGCAGGATCGGCACCGTGATGTTCTCGAGCTTGGCCGCACGGCCGCCGACCGACATGGTGCCGTCGAACAGCTTGTTGTCCCACATCAGGTCCTTGGTGATGGTGCGGAAATATTCGCCGGCGAGCGGCAGCGTGTCGGTCGCCCAGCGATCGAACATGCGGTACGACTTCACGAACTCGTCGTTCCAGATGTTCTCCCAGAGCTGGATCTGGCTCACCGTACGCGAGGCCGGCCGCAGCATCTCGAACGAGGACAGGATCATCTCCGGCGGCACGTTGCCGACGCTGTCGACGAGGTGGTCGACGTCGAAATAGCGGCGATCGGAGAAGTTCGAGAACAGCTTCATCTCTCGGAAGTCGATCGGCGTGGTGAAGCAGATCAGGTTCTTCATCGGCCCGTCCTTGTGGATCGAGCCGTAGAGCAGCGACAGCACGCCGCCAAAGCAATAGCCGATGACCGAGACGTCCTGCTCGCCGGAATCGGCTTGCACGCGGCGGACGCAGTTCGGAATGAAGTCGAGGACATAGTCCTCCATGCGCAGGCTCTTCTCCTCCGGCCTCGGCGCGCTCCAGTCCAGCATGTAGACGTCGTAGCCGCGTTTCAGCAGGAACTCGATGAAGCTCTGGCCGGGCACGAGGTCGAGGATGTAGCCGCGATTGGTGGTTGCCATTACGATCAGCACCGGCACGCGGTAGATCTCGTCCGACATCGGCCGGTAGTGATAGAGGCTCATGGTGCCGCGCGAGTGCAGCACGTCCTTTGGCGTCGAGCCGAGCGAGGGGCCCGAGGTCGAGAAATATTCGACGCCCTTGATGCTGCGCTGAATCGCGCGCTGCACCTCGGACTGGATGCGCTCCGGGATCGAGGCAAGATCAAGTCCCGCCGGCGCGTTCATTCGTGGTCTCCGCCTTCGGACGGCGGACGCTTGGTTCGCGGTGGCCGCGGCGCGGCGCCGGGTTGCGGCGCGCCCGACGTGGCCGACATCTGGCTCAGCATCGACTTGATCTCGCCGAGCTGGCCTTCGATCGACTGGAGCCGTTCCGCGATGCCGGTCATCTGCTCGCGGCTCGGCAGGTTCATCGAGATCAGGTACCTCTCCATGAGATCGCCGAATTGCTTCTGAGCACCTGCAGCAACGCCGCCGGCGCGGTTCATGGCCTGCGAGAATTCGGGCGTCTCCATCGCCTTAGTCGCGAAGGAGTTGAAACCCTTCTCCATTTCGCCAACCATCTTCTGCCACAAGGCGACCGGATCAGTGATCTTGTCGGTCATCAGCGTCCTCCCAATGCGGAGGGCTTTGCACCCTTCTTGTCCCGCCATACCACACCGTTGCGTGGTGCCGGTCAACCGGCAAGCAACTGACGCAACGTCGGAGACGCGGCTTCTTCGTGGAATGAAACCGTGCGATACAGCATCGGTCAGCAGGAGGAACCCGTGACCGCCCATCAACCGTCCCAGACCGTCCGCGCCAACGGCATCGACATCTGCTACGAGATCTTCGGCAACGAAAATGCCGAGCCGCTACTGCTGATCATGGGCCTCGGCGCGCAGATGATCCATTGGGACGATGCGTTCTGCGAGCAGCTCGCCGCACGCGGCTTCCGCGTGATCCGCTTTGACAACCGAGACATCGGCAAGTCGAGCCATCTCACCGGCGGCAAGCGGCTGACGCCGTTCGAGCTGCTGAAGCTGCGCTTCTTGCGCATCCCGGTGGCCGCCACCTACAAGCTGATCGACATGGCCAAGGACACGGTCGGGCTGATGGATGCGCTCGGCATCAAGTCGGCGCATCTCGTCGGGGCGTCCATGGGCGGCATGATCGCGCAGGAGGTGACGCTGTCGTTTCCGCACCGCGTGCGCTCGCTGACCTCGATCATGTCGACGACGGGCAATCCGCGCGTGCCGCCGCCGACGCGCGAGGCCGCCGCGGTGCTGATGGCACCGCCGCCGCGCAGCAAGGAGGAGTTCATCGTCCGCTATGGCCAGACCTGGAAGGTGCTGCGCGCCGGGCATTTCCCGGAAGAGGAAGCGCTCGACCCCGGCCGCGCCGAGCGGGTGTTCGCGCGCGGGCTCAATCCGGCCGGCGTCGGCCGTCAGCTCCGCGCCGTGCTTGCCTCGGGCAGCCGCAAGGAGCGGCTGCACACCGTGAAGGTTCCGACGCTCGTGATTCACGGCACCGTCGATCCGTTGGTCCGCCCCGAAGGCGGCAAGGACACGGCTGCGTCGATCCCGAACGCAAAGCTGCTGATGATCGAGGGCATGGGCCACGCGCTGCCCATGCGCTTCTGGCCGGAAATCATCGACGCGATCGACAAGCATGCGCATGGCGCGGCGGCGCAGGCGGCCTAGGCCGGCCGGTCTCCTCCAGGTGACCATGTGAGCAGCCGGTGCCTGTCTTAACGCGGGTTCCGATGAAGGCTATACAGACCGTCTCAGACGCCAGACAGAGGCTGCGGCCTCTCGGAGCTCACATGCACTTCATCATTCGATCGGCGGCAATGGCCGCTTCCATTCTCATGTTGTCTCTCGCCGGCGGCGCCGCGATGGCGGCCAGCGCGCAGGAAGAAGCCAACCGCCAAACTGTGCTGGCCTTCTATGAGAAGGGCCTCAATCAGAAGGACGCCGACGCCGCCCTCGCCTATGTCGGCAACCGTTACGTCCAGCACAATCCAACCGCTCCCGACGGGCCGGAGGGCTTCCGGAAGTTCATCGGCTTCCTGCGCGAGAAGTTTCCGAACTCGCGCAGCGAGATCAAGCGCAGCTTCGCGGAGGGCGACTTCGTCATCCTGCACGTCCACTCCGTTCGCGAGCCCGGCACCAGGGGCCGCGCGATCGTCGACATCTTCAAGCTGGAGAACGGCAAGATCGTCGAGCATTGGGACGTCATTCAGGAGATTCCTGAAAACCCGGCGAACGGCAACACGATGTTCTAGCCTCGAGGCGCGCCTAGCCTTTCCGCGCGATCCAGATCACGTGGCGCGCGCCGCCGCCTCTGCCGGTGGCGCGAACGTTGACTTCGTTGACGTCGAAGCCGGCGCGCTTGAGGCGCCCTGTGAACGGCGGATTGGGTCCCGACGACCAGACGGCCAGCACGCCTCCCGCCCGCAGCGCCGTCTTCGCAACCTGCAGCCCGCTCGCATCGTAGAGCGCGTCATTGCCCTTCCGGGTCAGCCCTTCGGGCCCGTTGTCGACGTCGAGCAGGATGGCGTCGAAGGCCGAACGCTTCGCCCGGATGATTTCACCGACATCGATCTCGCGAATGCTCACCCTGGCATCATCGAGGCTATCGCCGAAGACCTCGGCCATCGGGCCTCGCGCCCAGGCGACGACCGACGGCACCAACTCGGAGACCACGATCTTCGCCTGGGCTCCGAGCACGGCCAGCGCCGCGCGTAGCGTAAAACCCATGCCGAGACCGCCGATGAGAACGACGGGCTTTGCGACTTTCTCGATCTGCTTCGCGGCAAGGGTTGCCAGCGCTGCTTCCGACCCCGACAGGCGGCTGTTCATCAGCTCGTTGGTGCCGAGCTTGATGGAGAACTCCTTGCCCCGGCGCATCAGGCGAAGCTCCTCGTCGGAACCGGGAATTTTGGCGGTGTCAATCTTTTCCCAGGGAATCATGGGAATGCTTTAGCACGAACAGGATCGTAGGGTGGGTTAGCCGAAGGCGTAACCCGCCGCTCGGACAGAATTGGTGGGTTACGCCTAGCAGTTTGCGCTTCGCGCAATCCGCGGGGCTAACCCACCCCACGATCTGCGGCTACCCGCCCGCCCAGACGTCCAGCACATAGCGGTTGTTCGCGCCCATCTCCTCGATCCAGCGCGCGCCTGCCGCGGCATCACTGCCGCTCTTGTCGCGGTGGATCGCGACGAGCGTCGCCTTCACGTCGGGCTCCATCTTGCCGCCATCGCCGCACACATAGATGATCGCGCCCCGCTCGATCAGCGGCCAGACCTTGTCCTTCTGCGCCGCGATCACGTGCTGCACATAGGTCTTCGGCCCGTCCGCGCGCGAGAATGCCGTGAACAGCTCGGTGATGCCGCTCGCCGCCAGCGCCTTCAGCTCCTCCGCGTAAAGAAAATCCTGGTCGGGATGGCGGCAGCCGAAGAACAACATGGCCGGGCCGAGCGCGGCCCCTTTCGCCTTGCGCGCGGCGCGCTCCTGGAGGAAGCCGCGGAACGGCGCAAGTCCCGTGCCCGGACCGACCATGATAACAGGCACGGAAGGATCGTCCGGCAGGCAGAAGCCCGCCTTGGTCTCGCGCACGGTTGCGTAGATCGTATCGCCCGCCCGCCGATTGGCGAGATAGTTCGAGCAGATGCCCTTGTAGGTGCCGCGGCCGGAGGCAGCCGGACCTTCGACCACGCCGACCGTGACGCTGCAACGCGCCGGGTCGACCGACGGCGAGGAGGAGATCGAGTAATAGCGCGGCGCCAGCAGCGACAGCATTTCGAGATAGACGTGGAACGGTAGTTCGCAAGCCGGATATTCGAGCAGCAGGTCGAACACCGATTTGCGCTTGGCGAGGATCTCGGAGCGATAGCGCTCGAGCGGTTCCGCCTCCTCGCCGACGAAGGCCAATAGCTTCGGCTTGGTGACGAGGCAGCGGGTGTGCTCGGCCATGATCTGGATCTGCTTGCGCGTCGCGAGCTGCTGCAGCTCGACGAACTCGCTGAGCAGGCGGCCGACCGACACGGCCGCGCCGACCGGCAATTGCGCGCGCCGGCCTTCGGCCACCTGGAGCCTGATCTGATCGGCCGGCAAAAAGCCGAAGCGGCGGGCAACTGAATCAACCAGCGTAGGATCGTTGCGCGGAACGACGCTGAGGTGATCGCCGACGCGGTAGCTGAGGTTGGCCGGCAGCTGCACCTCGATGTGGCGCGTCGAGCGCTCGGAAGCATTCGCGCCGGACTTGTTCTGGAGCTCGTCATTGACCAGCACCTTCATCGCCACTGCGCCGCCCTGGGCGACGATGGTGTTGACGGCGGTCACCGCGACCGGCTCGATTGCATAGAGCGGATCGTCCTCGGCGGTGCGGGTGAAATTCCAGTCGATGCCGAACTCCTTGGTCGCGACTTGCGCGGCGGCGGGGAACCATTTCTGGAACTGGCTGTCGAGATCGCTGCGGGCATCGCCCTCGCCGCGCGGATAGACCGCGCGCGCACCATGCTTCGACAATTGCTCGTCGATGAAGCGCGGCACCGATTGATAGGTCGCGGCCCAGTCGCTGTTGCCGCAGCCGAACACGGCGTAGCGCACACCGGCAAAGGCATCCTTCGGCAGATCCTCGCCGAGCCATTTGACGAACTGCGTCGCATTGTCGGGCGGCGCGCCGTTATAGGAGGCGCAGATGATCAGCACGCCGCCCTCCTGCGGCAGCTTGCCGACATAGTCGTCGAGCGGGCCGAGATGCACGGCAAAACCGTTGATCTCGGCAAGATCGGCCATGCGCGTTGCGAGCTCCTCGGCGGTGCCGAGATTGGAGCCGTAGAGCACCAGCATCGGCGTGTTGTGGCCGGGCCGCGTGGTGGGCTGACGCTGCGCCTTTGGTGCCGAGGACGCAGCCGCAACTGGCCCGCCATAGGCGCCGCGCTCGCGGTCGGCACGCGGCCGCACCTTGATCTTGAAGCCTTCCGGCTTGATCGTCAGCGTCTCCTTCAGATGCATCTGGTAGCGCTGGTGGTCGATCAGCTTGAAGCGCTGCAGGATCATGCCGAGTGCGAGCGCTGCTTCATGCATGGCGAAGCCGCGGCCGATGCAGGCGCGCTGGCCGTTGCCGAACGGCTTCCAGGCATTGATCGGCCGTCTTGCCTCCGCCTCGCGGCTGAAATTCTCGGGGTCGAAGGCGTCGGGGTTGGGACCCCACACGCTGGGATCACGATGCAGCGCCGTCACCAGGATGGTGACGAACGTTCCCTTCCTGAGCTTGTACTGCCCGCCGCCGATGGTCTCGTCGTTCAGCGGCGAGATGCCGTAGGCCGGCGCCGGCGGCCACAGCCGCAGCGACTCCTTCAGGATCTGCGTGATGTAGGTGAGCTGCGTCACCTGCTGATAGGTCGGCTTGGCGTTGACGTCGGGGCCGAAGACGCGGTCGACCTCGTCATAGGCCTTCTTGAGAATCTCCGGGTGCTTGAGCAGCGCATAGAGCGTGTAGGACAACAGGCCGCTGGTGGTCTCGTGCCCTGCGATCAGGAAGGTGTTGATCTGGTAGCGGATATTGACGTCGTCGAGCTGCTCGCCGGTGGAACGGTCGACGCCGGTCATCATCGCGGCCAGCATGTCCTTCTTGTCGTCGATGCCTTCCGCGCTCTTGCGGCGTTCGGCGATGATCTCGTCGACCATCTTGTTCATGAAAGCGACGTCTTGGGCCAGCGTCTTCCGCCGCTTCTGCATCCAGAGCTGCTCGAACGGCAGGCCGCGCGTCATCATGATGGTTTCGAGCGATCGTACCAGTGACTCGACGAAAGGATGGTAGTCGCGCCGGTAGAACGAGTTGAAGCGGTACTCGAAGCCGCACAGGCCGATCGTATCCAGCGTCAGCGCGGTCATGTCGTGGACCACGTCGATCTCGTCGTCGGCGTTGAGCCGCTCCCATTTCTGGACGAGCTGCTCGGCGATGTCGACCATGCTCGGGTGATAGGACTGCATGGCGCGGTTGCCGAAAGGCTGCAGCAGGATGTTGTGCGCCTTGCTCCAGTTCGGCTCACGGGTGTCGGCGGTGAAGAGGCCGTCGCCGCCGACCGCACGCACGCGCCGCAGCGCGCCGCGCACCGTCTTGTCGAACCGCTTCTCGTCGGAGAGCTCGTCGACGAGATCGTGGCCGGAGACGACGACGATCGGCGAGCCCATCATGTCAAGCCAGAAGATCGGACCGAGCTCCTTGGCAAGCCGCGTCAGGTGCTGCACGGGAGCGGCCGCGTCCAGCGACAGCATATTGCCGACCACTGGCTTGGTCGGCGGCTGCGGAATCGGGTCCAGACGGTTCTTGGATGACATCGAAATGTAGTCCCCCTGCCTCAATGTCGTCGTTGCGAGCGAAGCGAAGCAATCCAGAAATGTATCCGTGGAGGCAGTCTGGATTGCTTCGTCGCCTCGCTCCTCGCAATGACGCGTTCCCAATGACGACCGCTAGCCAAACCGCCTTCTCCGCCACTCGATCAGCTTGGCGCTGACCTCCTCCGGCTTCTCCTGTTGCGTCCAATGGCCGCTGTCCTTCACCAGATACTTCTCGAGATCATCGATCAGTTTCTCCATGCCGTCGGCCGCCGAGGGCGGCAGCACGGCATCATTCTCCGCCATGATCATCAACGAGGGCACGTGGATGTGGTGGTCCAGCCCCTCGGCGCGCTCCCAGTTGCGGGTGAAGTTGCGGTACCAGTTGATGCCGCCGGTGAAGCCGGTCTTCGTGAAGGTGTCGACGAACACCTTCTTCTCATCAGCCGACAGGATCGGCGTGCGCGGATCGACCTTGGCGTCGTACGCCGCAATCATCTGCGGGAAAGCCAGGTTGGTCTTCGACGAGGCGCCGACACCCGCGATCGGCGGCTCGTCCGGTTTCGCTGCCGGCTTTGCCAGCGGCTTGCGCATGAAGGCGTCGAAGGTCTGCTCGACGCGGCTGCCGAAGATCTTGTCCGGCTCGCGCGCGGGATCCTGGAACTGGACGATGTACATCTGGTCGCCGTAACGCTGGCGGAACAGCGCGATCGGGTCGATCGGCATGCGGTCCCAATGCGGGGTGTTGACGCCGACGACTCCGGCGACGCGCGTGGGATGCCGCAGCGGCATCTGCCAGACGACGAAGCCGCCCCAGTCGTGGCCGACGAAGATCGCCTTGTCGATCCCGAGATGATCGAGCAGACCGACGAGATCGCCGGTCAGGTGCTCCATGTCATAGGCTTCGACCGGCTCGGGCCGGTCGGTCGCGCCGTAGCCACGCTGGTCGGGCGCGACTACGCGGATGCCGGCCTCGCTTAGTGCCTTGATCTGGTGACGCCAGGAGAATGCGAGCTCCGGCCAGCCGTGGCACAGCACGACCGGCGGTTTGTCATCGGACGGGCCCGCCTCGTAATAGCCCATGCGGATTCCGTTCGTCGTCGCGAACTTGAGCGGCGGCATTTCAATCATTGCAAAGTCCTTACTCGGCGGCGCCCTTGATATCAGCGGCCGGCGGCGTGTACGCCGCCTCCAGCGCGGCGAATTCCTCAGGCAGCATGTCGCACATCACCTGCACATGCGGAATGATGTTGGCACCGACGATAAAGCCGAAATCGAGCTGGTCGCGATAGCTCTGCACGGTGATGTTGAGTGCCTGCCCGTGGGTCGAGATAGACACCGGGAAGATGTGCAAGAGCTCGGCACCGGCGGCATAGAGCGTCTGCCGCGGCCCGGGCACGTTGGACACGGTGATGTTGGCCGCGGGCGGCAGCACGTCGGAGAGGTTCGAGCGGCTGTAGAGCAGCGCCAGAATCTGCACCATGATCGGCGCGCCCAGCATCGAGATGTTGGAGACCTGCGGCATCAAAGCCCGCAAAGGATGCGACATCTCCTTGGACTTGGTTGATTGCGCGATGATCGCTTCCAGCCGCGCCTTGGGATCCTCGATGTTGGTGGCGATCGAGCAGATCATGCCGAACACCTGGTTGTTGGCCTCGGTGTTGCCCTCCTCCCGCAGCGAGATCGGCACCGCTGCGGTCAGGGATTTCGCCGGCAGCGTGCCGTATCGCAGGAGATAGCGGCGGACGACGCCGGAGGCGAGCGCCAGCACCACGTCGTTGAGCTTGCCGCCGGCCTGCTTGGCCAGCGCCTTCGCCCGCGACAGCGGGATCGATACGCCGGCAAAGCTCCGCTCCGAGGAGATCGTCTTGTTGAGCATGGTCGGCGGCGACACCATGCTGGCAAGGCTCTCGCGCGACTTCGGATCGGCGATCTTGCCGAGCACGTCGGAGACGCTCTTGAGCACGGTCGGGATGTTGCCGGCGAAGCGCACCGCGCTCTCGATCTGGTACATAGCGTTGTCGAACAGGATCGAGCCGATATCGCTCTTGCCGGTGCGGGGCAGCTGCAGGTTCTTCGCCGCTTGCGAAGCCTCCAGCGGCTGGCTGAACAGCTGCTGATAGGAGTCGAGCAGGTTGGCGGCGATGTCGCGCGGCTCCTGCCCGGGCTTGCTGCCCGCGGTCGGCGGATCGACCTTCCGCGGGATCGGCGAGATGTCGTAGATCATGTTGGTCAGCGCCGCACCGGCGCCGCCATCGATCGCGGCATGGTGCATCTTGGAATAGAGCCCGACCTCGTTGTCCTTCATGCCCTCGAACACGTAGAACTCCCAGAGCGGACGGGCGCGGTTGAGCAGCTTGGCATGCATCCAGCCGACGATGCGCTCGAGCGTGGCGCGGTCGCGCGGCTGCGGCAGGCTTGCCCGGAAGATGTGGCGGTCGATGTCGAACTGGTCGTCCTCGACCCAGGAGGGATGATCGATGTCGAGCGGCGCCTTCTCCAGCCGCGCCTTGAGAATCGGCGCGATGTGCAGGCGCGAGACGATCATCGCCTTGAACTCTTCGAAGAAATCGCCCTTGTAGTCGTCAGGCAGGCGGAAGATCGCCATGCTGCCGACATGCATCGGCATCTCCGGTGTTTCCAGATAGAGAAACGACGCGTCAAGCGACGACAGCTTCTTACCGTCAGCCATGGTTCCCTCCCGAGTATTCGACGGGCGCCTTGGCGGCGCTTCTCGTCAGGCCGATACTGCCCGGTCCGGCGGGGCATATGCAATGGCAAACGGCCCCGCCCGGTCAAATGGCCGGAAGTCTCCCTCCGGTTGCGCCAGGCGATCCGCCACGGCCCACAGCACCGCCGGGTTCACGCCAAGCCCAATATGGCTCGCCAGGTGCACCTCGATGTTCTCGGCACGGTCGGAGGGGCGCAGCAGACAGGTCCGCCAGTTCACGACGCCGTCGGCGCGCGAATAGATCGACGTTGCCGGCACCGGCAGATCGCCGGCAATCGCCTCGCGTGCTTCCGCATAGTCCTCCACCTTCTCGCCGGATAACGTCTCATAGAGCCGCGTCGCGTGGGTCGCCCGCACATCGTTGGCGAAAGGGCTGCCGAGTGTGACGACGTAGCGGACCTTGTCCGGCGCCCAAAGCGCGAGATCGCGGGCATAGACGCCGCCGAGACTCCAACCGACCAGGCTGACCTTGCGTCCCGTGGCGGCATGGATTTCGGCCAAGCGCATGCGCAGCGAATCCCGCATTCGCCCGAGCCCGCCGAGATTGCGGCCCATCCGCCAGGCATGCGCCGCATAACCGAGCTCGCTGAGATAGCGCCGTATCGGCACCATGGAGAGGTCGCTGGCGAGAAAGCCCGGCAGCGCCAGCACCGGATGGCCATCGCCCCGCGGCGCCCGCATCAGGAGCGGCGACAGCAAGAGGCTCGCATTCAACTCGAATAGCCCACGGGCCTCGGCGAGCAGCAGGCCGAGACCCGGCGGACGAAGCCGGCCTTCTTGCAGCGCCCCGTCCGGCTCGGGCGACACTATTTTTTCTTGTCGCCGCTGCGGGTGCCGCCGAGGCCGGCCATCGCGACGAACATGTCCTGAAACCGCTCGGCGATCTTGGGATCGAAGGTGAACCAGCTCTGGATCAGCGATTCCGGCGAGATCTTCTCAATATTGCTGAGCACCTGCTGCTGCAGCTTGTCCATGACGGCGGTCTGCATCGGCGCCACGTCAGGCAGACCGAAGAACTGACGGGCTTCGAGGGGGGTACAGTCGATTTCGATGTTAACCTTCATGTCCCCTCCGGATGAGATTCGAGCGGCCTGTCGGAGTATCACCGCGAGAAGGTCTGCAAGGCAAGCGACCTGAGGGGAAGCCGCTAGGACCAGCTTCCCCAATCGACGGGTATGGTCAATCAAATTGTCGGCCCGCGCCCCCGCGCAGAAGCTCGCCGGCCTGCCGGGGATTGCCGGGCAGCATTGCTGCACAGCGGCGCAACTTGGCGCGTTCCTTGCTGGAATGACGCTTGCACGGGTCGAGAACTCTGGGCAACATGGATCAGTCAGCCTCGCCGAACAATCAAAAATCACCGGCGCGGCAGTGTGGAGAGGGTCAAGAATGTCAGTCGGTCAAAGTCTGTTTGCGGCGACACTCGCCGGTACGCTCGCGTTGGCGGTCTCGCCAGCATCGAGCCAGACGCTACGTTATGCCAACCAGGGTGACCTGAAGTCGCTCGATCCCTATACCCTGAACGAGAGCACCACCCACGCTCATCTCGGCCACGTCTATCAGGGCCTCACGGCGCGCGACAAGGACCTCAAGATCATTCCGGCGCTGGCGGAAAGCTGGGAAACCCCAGAGCCGACGCGCTGGCGCTTCCATTTGCGCAAGGGCGTGAAATTCCACAACGGCAACCCCTTCACCGCCGACGACGTGGTGTTCTCGGCCGATCGCGTCCGCAAGAAGGGGTCGAACATGCAGACTCGCCTTGCGCCGGACGTCAAGGTGGTCAAGGTCGATGACTATACCGTCGACTTCGTCCTGCCCTCGCCAAATCCCATTCTGCATAACGCGTGGGATGTCTGGTACATCATGAACAAGAAATGGGCCGAGGAGAACAACGTCGTCGATCCGACGCCGGTGGCGGCGACCACGCCGAGCTATGCCTCACTGAACGAGAACGGCACCGGTCCCTTCATCATTGAAAGCCATCAGCCCGGCGTGAAGACGGTGTTCAAGGCCAATCCCAATTATTGGGGCAAGGTCGAGGGCAATCTCAAGGAGATCATCTTCACCCCGATCGCTTCCGACGCCACCCGCGTCGCCGCCCTGCTCTCGGGCGAAGTCGACGTCATCGAGCCGGTTCCGATCCAGGACATCTCCCGCGTCGATTCCAGCCCGAACGCCCAGGTGCTGAAGGGACCGGAGCTGCGTACCATCTTCCTCGGCTTTGACCAGATGCGTGACGAGCTGCTCTACTCCAACATCAAGGGCAAGAACCCGTTCAAGGACGTCCGCGTCCGCGAGGCCTTCTACAAGGCGATCGATATCGAGCTGATCAAGACGCGCGTGATGCGCGGGCTGTCGACGCCGTCGGCGCTGATGATCGCACCGGAACTGTTCGTGCTGTCCAAGGAGTTCACGCGGCCGAAATTCGATCCCGACGGCGCCAAGAAGCTCCTGACCGAAGCCGGTTACCCCGACGGCTTCGAGGTCACCATGGACTGCCCGAACGATCGCTACGTCAACGACGCCGCGATCTGCCAGGCCGTGGTCGGCATGCTCGCCCGCATCGGCGTCAAGATCAATCTCCTGGCGCAACCGAAGGCGCAGTACTTCGCCAAGGTGCTGAAGCAGGGCGGCTACCAGACCTCGTTCTACCTGCTGGGCTGGACTCCGAGCACGATGGATTCCCACAACGTGCTCTACGACATCATGGGCTGCCGCGACGATGCGAAATCCTCGCGCGGCGAGGCCAATCTCGGCGGCTATTGCAACAAGGAGTTCGACGCCATCACCGACAAGGTGCTGGTCGAAGCCGACACCACCAAGCGCAACCAGTTGATCAAGCAGGCCTACGAAATCGGCATGAAGGACTGGTCCTACATCCCGCTGCACCAGCAGGCGCTGGCCTGGGGCGTTTCGAAGAAGGTGAACCTGCCGCAGCGCGCCGACAATCTCGTCATGTTCCACTGGGCAACCAAGAAGGAATAGGATCGGTTGAACACGAGGTCCCGGCGGCATCCGCCTTCCGGGACCTTTTCTTTTCCGGCCGCCAAGGACGTCGGCCGTACGCTCACCCAAGGACAGTGGAAGGCATGCTCGCTTTCACGCTTCGCCGCGCCGTTCAGGCCATCGGCGTCATGTTCGCCGTCGGCATCATCGCGTTCTCGATGTTCCGCTTCGCCGGCGACCCCGTCAACCAGATCGTCTCGATCGACACCTCGGCCGCCGAACGCGCGATCGTGCGCAAGTCGCTCGGCCTCGATGACCCCGTGCCGGTGCAGTTCGTGCGCTATTTCGCCGATGCGGCGCAGTTCAAGTTCGGCGTCTCCTACCAGTTCCGCCAGCCGGTCGCGACGCTGTTGATGGAGCGCATGCCCGCGACGCTGGAACTTGCGATCTGTGCGACCGTGTTTGCAATGGTGTTCGGCATCCTGATGGGCGTCTATTCGGCGCTCAAGCGCGATACCGTGCTGGCCAAACTATTCCAGGCGGTCTCGCTGATCGGCATCTCGCTGCCGACCTTCCTGATCGGCATTCTCCTGATCTACCTGTTCGCAGTGACATTGGGCTGGTTGCCCTCGTTCGGCCGCGGTGAGGTGGTCAAGCTCGGCTGGTGGACGACGGGCCTGCTCACGGTGTCGGGACTGAAGGCACTGATCATGCCTTCGATCACGCTCGGCCTGTTCCAGATGACCCTGATCATGCGGCTGGTGCGCGCGGAGATGCTGGAAGTGTTGCGGACCGACTATATCCGCTTCGCCCGCGCGAGGGGGCTGACCACGCGTGCGATCCATTTCGGCCACGCGCTGAAGAACACGCTGATTCCGGTGATCACCGTGGCCGGGCTTCAGTTTGGCTCGGTTATTGCATTTTCGATCATCACCGAAACCGTGTTCCAATGGCCGGGCATGGGGCTTCTGTTCGTCCAGGCCGTGCAAAACGTCGACATTCCGATCATGGCCGCCTACCTGCTGATGGTTTCACTGATCTTCGTCACCATCAATCTGGTGGTCGACATTCTCTACACGGTGGTCGATCCGCGCCTGCGCTCGACCGTCGGTCGCGCCGCATAGGGCAGCCTGCAATGTCCGACGCAGTCGTCTCCAATTCCGACAAGCAGAGCGCGCAGCCGGTGCAGGCCGCCCATGGCTGGTTCAGCCGCACGCTCGACAGCGACTTGTTCTATTCGTTCCGCCGCTCCAAGCTCACCATGGTGGCTGCGGCTATCACGGTCCTGTTCTTCCTGCTTGCGATCTTTGCATCCGTGCTCGCGGTGCAGAACCCGTTCGATCCGGCACAGCTGCAATTGATCAATTCGCGGATTTCACCGCTGTGGACTGCGGACGGCCAGAGCCCGTTCCTGCTTGGCACCGACGAGCAGGGCCGCGACGTGTTCTCCGCGATTCTCTATGGCATGCGCATCTCGCTCGCCGTGGGTGTCGCCGGCGTGATCTTCGCCGGCGCGCTCGGCATCGCCCTCGGCCTGATCGCCGGCTATTTCGGCGGCGCAGTGGACGGCGTGATCATGCGGATCGCCGACGTGCAGCTGACATTCCCTGCAATCCTGATCGCGCTGCTGGTCAACGGCATCGCGAAATCAATCCTCGGCAACCGGCTGGACGCCACCAGCATGCTGGTGGTGCTGGTGATCTCGATCGGCCTGAGCTTCTGGGTCGGCTATGCCCGGACGGTGCGCAGCTCCGTGATGGTCGAGAAGAACAAGGACTACGTCGCCGCCGCACAGCTGATCGGCCTGCCGGCGCCGAAGATCATGCTGCGGCACGTGCTGCCGAACACGATGGGCCCGATTCTGGTCATCGCCACCATCAACCTTGCGCTCGCCATCATCACCGAGGCGACGCTGTCCTTCCTCGGCGTCGGCCTGCCCGATACCATGCCCTCGCTCGGCACGCTGATCCGCATCGGCAACAATTATCTGTTCGCCGGCGAATGGTGGATCGTCGCCTTCCCGGGGCTCGCGCTCGCAACGCTGATCCTATCGATCAATCTGCTCGGCGACTGGCTGCGCGACGCGCTCAATCCGAAGCTTCGATGAATACGCCTCGTCCATGACCGAACCCGTCCTTTCCGTGCGCGATCTTCACGTGGAGTTTGCCTCCCGCCGCGGCACGCTGCGCGCCATCGACGGCGTCTCCTTCGACATTGCCAAGGGCGAGGTGCTCGGCGTCGTCGGCGAGTCCGGAGCCGGCAAGTCCGTCACCGGCCTCGCGGTGATCGGCCTGATCGATCCGCCCGGCCGCATTGCCGGCGGCGAGATTCATCTCGCGGGCCTGCGCATCGACAATCTGCCGCCGGAGGAGATGCGCCGTATCAGGGGCAAGCGCATCGGCATGATCTTCCAGGATCCGCTGACATCGCTCAATCCGCTGTACAAGGTCGGCGACCAGATCGTGGAGACGATCCGCACCCACCTCAATCTGTCCGAGTCGGCCGCCCGCCGCCGCGCCATCGACCTCCTGGCCGAAGTCGGCATTCCCGCGCCGGAAAAGCGTATCGACGGCTATCCCCACGAGTTTTCCGGTGGCATGCGCCAGCGCGTCGTGATCGCGCTCGCGATCTGTGCCGAGCCCGAGCTGATCATCGCGGACGAGCCGACCACCGCGCTCGATGTCTCCGTGCAGGCCCAGATCATCTCGCTGATCAAGCGGCTCGGACGCGACCACGGCACCGCGGTGATGCTGGTGACGCACGACATGGGCGTGATCGCCGAAACCTCCGACCGCGTCGCGGTGATGTATGCCGGCCGCGTCGCCGAGATCGGCCCGGTGCAGGACCTCGTGAAGAATCCGCTGCATCCTTATGCCAAGGGCCTGATGGGCGCGATCCCGACGCTTGCGGGCGAGGACAAGCGCCTGGTGCAGATCCCGGGCTCGATGCCGCGCCTGTCGGCGATCCCGCGCGGCTGCTCGTTCAATCCGCGCTGCGCCTTCGCCTTCGATCGTTGCCGTGTCGATCGGCCGGAGCCGCTGCCGCGCGGCGCGCAATCGGTGGCCTGCCACCTCTATGACGACGTGCCGGCGGAGAGCGTGGCATGAGTGCTCCCTTCGTCCAGGCCACAAACCTGCGCCGCGTCTTCGACGTCTCGAAACCCTGGCTCAACCGCGTGCTTGAAGGCGGACATCTCGAATATCTCAAGGCAGTCGATCACGTTACCTTCGACATCAGGAAGGGCGAGACGTTTGCCCTGGTCGGCGAGTCCGGCTCCGGCAAGACCACGGTGGCACGCATGGTCGTCGGCCTGCTGCCGCCAAGCGCCGGCGACGTGCTGATCGACGGCGTCTCCATGACCGACCCGCGGCAGGCGCCAGCGCGGCGGAAGCTGCGCCGGCGCATCCAGATGATCTTCCAGGATCCCTATGCGAGCCTGAACCCGCGCTTCCGGGTCGATGCCATCATCTCCGAGCCGATCCGTGCCTTCGACCTGATCCAGGGCGAGCGCGACATCCAGGCTCGCGTCGGCGAGCTGCTCAGCCTCGTCGGCCTGCATCCGGACGACCGGCTGAAATATCCGCACGAATTCTCCGGCGGCCAACGCCAACGCATCGCGATCGCGCGCGCGCTCGCGTCCGACGCCGAATTCATCGTCTGCGACGAGCCGACCTCGGCGCTCGACGTCTCCGTGCAGGCGCAGATCCTGAACCTGATGCGCGACCTCCAGGACAAGTTCGGCCTGACCTACATGTTCATCAGCCACAACCTCGCCGTGGTGCGCCACATGGCGAGCCGCGTCGGCGTGATGTATCTCGGCCGTATCGTCGAGATTGCGGACGGACGCGAGCTGTTCGCCAATCCGCGCATGCCTTACACCAAGATGCTGCTGGGCGCCGTGCCTGATCTTGCCATGAGCGGCCGCCAGCGCATTCCGGTCAAGGGCGAGATTCCGAACCCGATCAATCCGCCCTCCGGCTGCGCCTTCAATCCGCGCTGTCCGCTGGCGTTCGATCTCTGCCGCAAGGAAACCCCGGAACTAATCGACGGCGTCGCCTGCCATGCGGTCAACACCGCGCCGGTCCCGGCGTGACGCGCGCGTGCCATGCAGCCTGCGCATTTGGAAGCGGGGTGGCCCTGTGATCAATTGCGCGCGCCGGAAATAAGGTGGTGAAGTCCCATGGGCAGTAATATCAATCCCGATCCGTTCACGACGAGGCCCGAGATCGAGGGCACGTTCGGGGTCGTCGCCTCGACGCACTGGATTGCGACTGCCGTGGGCATGGCCATCCTGGAAAAGGGCGGCAATGCCTTCGATGCCGGCGTTGCCACCGCCTTCACGCTCCAGGTGGTCGAGCCGCATCTGAACGGTCCCGGCGGCGACGTGCCCATCATCGTGCATGACGTCAAGCGCGGCCGCACCGAGGTAATCTGCGGCCAGGGCCCGGCGCCGGCGCGGGCCACCATCGCGCATTACAGAAGCGAAGGCCTCGACATGGTGCCGGGCACGGGTCTGCTCGCCGCCTGCGTTCCCGGCACCTTCGAATCCTGGATGATGCTGCTGCGCGACTACGGAACGATGCGCGTGCGCGACGTGCTGGAGCCGGCGATCTCCTACGCCCGCGACGGCTATCCGCTGGTCGAGCGCGCCTGCGCCACGATCCAGACCGTCGAGCAGCTGTTCCGCAAGCACTGGCCGACGTCCGCCGCGGTCTACCTCCCGAACAGTGAAGTGCCGAAGCCAGGCACGCTGTTCACCAACAAGACACTGGCTGCGACCTACGCCCGGATCCTGAGCGAGGCGGAAAGCGGCGGCGGTGGCCGCGATGCGGAGATCGAGCGCGCGCGCAAAGCCTGGTCGCAAGGCTTCGTCGCGGAAGCCGTCGACAAGTTCTGCCGAACCCAGGAGGTGATGGACGTCAGCGGCTCGCCACATCGCGGCGTGCTCTCCGCCGACGACATGGCGCGCTGGCAGCCGACAGTCGAGGCGCCACTCACCTACGACTATGGCCGCTACACCGTCTGCAAGGCCGGCGTCTGGAGTCAGGGTCCGGTCACCTTGCAGCAGCTCGCGCTGCTGAAGGGCTTTGCACTCGACGGACTCGATCCGACCGGGCCGGAGTTCATCCATCTCCAGATCGAATGCGCCAAGCTCGCCTTCGCCGACCGTGAAAAATTTTACGGCGATCCCAAGTTCAACGAGATCCCGATCGCAACGCTGCTGTCGGATACCTACAACGACGAGCGCCGCAAGCTCGTCACCGACAAGGCTTCGCTCGATTTCATTCCGGGCTCGGTTGAGGGCTTCGGCGGTGTCGTCAAGCTGCGCCGCGCGGAGGGCCAGCGCGAGGCGGTCGGCGCGCTCGGCGCCGGCGAGCCGACCGTGGGCCGCTTCGGCGAGGTGCGCGGCGACACCGTGCATTTCGACATCATCGATAGGGACGGCAATATGGTGTCGTCGACGCCGTCGGGCGGCTGGCTGCAATCCTCGCCGATCATTCCCGAGCTCGGCTTTTGCCTCGGCAGCCGCGCTCAGATGTTCTGGCTGGAGGAAGGCCATCCCGCCGCGCTCGCGCCGGGGAAGCGGCCGCGCACCACCCTCTCTCCGACCATGGCGCTACGCGATGGCGAGCCTTACCTCGCCTGGGGATCGCCCGGCGGCGATCAGCAGGACCAGTGGATCACGCAATTCTTCTTGCGCCATGTCCATTGCAACCTCAATCTCCAGGAAGCCATCGACGCGCCGGCCTGGCATTCCGAGCATTTCCCGATCTCGTTCTGGCCGCGCACCGCGCGTCCCGGCGTGCTCGTGGTCGAGAACCGCGTGCCGAAGGCGACCATCGAGAACCTGCGCGAGCGCGGGCATATCGTCGAGATCGGTCCCGACTGGTCCGAAGGCCGCCTCACGGCCGCCTCACGCGTCGGTCGCCGCCGCCGTGCCGCGGCCAATCCGCGCGGCATGCAGGGCTACGCGGCGGGGCGCTGAAGGCAGCACATGACCTGGTCGATCATCGCGCGCGATCCTGCTACCGGCCAGTTCGGCATCGCGGTCGCGACCCGCTTCTTCGCAGTCGGTGCGCGCGTGCCCTACATCGCCGCCGGCCTTGGCGCCATCGCAACGCAGGCCTTCGTCAATCCCTATTACGGCATCGACGGCGTCAAGCTGTTGCGCGAGGGCCTCAATGCGCACGACGTGCTCGCCGCGCTGCTGGCAACTGATGACGGCCGCGAGAGCCGACAGGTCCACGTCATGGATGCCAGCGGCGCCATCGCCGCGCATACCGGGCGCGACTGTGTCGATTGGTGCGGCCACGTCGCGGGCAGCGGCTTCTCGATCGCCGGCAACATGCTCACCGAGGCCGACGTGCTCGACGAGACGGCGAAGACCTATATCGCCAGCGACAGCCTGCCCTTCCCGCGCCGCCTGCTCGCGGCCATGCGCGCCGGCGAAGCCGCCGGCGGCGACAAGCGCGGCAAGCAATCGGCCGCGCTCGTGATCCACGGCGAGGAGGAATGGCCGGCCCTCGACATTCGCGCCGACGACCATTCCGATCCGCTCGGTGAGCTCGAACGGCTCGAGCGCGTCAGCCACGAGCTCTGGGTGCATTTCCGCGCCTCCATGCCGACGCGGCAGAACCCGGCCGGCAACACCGATCGCAGCGTCATCGACGCCAGCATCGAAGCGGCGCGCGCGAGACGATCATGAGCGCCAGCCCCCTCATCGAGATCAAGGATCTGCGTATCCGCTTTCATGGCGACGACGGCCGTATCACCCACGCGGTCGACAGCGTCGATCTCAGCGTCGCCAATGGCGCGACGCTCGGTCTCGTCGGGGAATCCGGCTGCGGCAAGAGCGTGACGTCGCTGGCGATCATGGGCCTGCTGCCGAAGCAGAGCGCGGAAATAAGTGGCGCGATCCGCTTCGACGGCTTCGACCTGCTGACGACGCCGGACCAGACCCTGCGCGATCTGCGCGGCAATCGGTTGGCGATGATCTTCCAGGAGCCGATGACCTCGCTCAATCCGAGCTTTACGATCGGCGACCAGATCATCGAGACGATCCTGCGTCACCGGGGCGGCTCGCGGAGGAGCGCGCGCGACCGCGCGATCGAGCTGCTGCGCCGCGTCCATATCCCTTCGCCCGAGCGTCGCATCGACGACTACCCACACAAGCTCTCCGGCGGCATGCGCCAGCGCGTGATGATCGCGATGGCACTCGCCTGCGACCCGCGGCTGCTGATCGCGGACGAGCCGACCACCGCGCTCGACGTCACCCTGCAGGCCCAGATCCTGGAGCTGATGCGCGAGCTGAAGGCCGCGAGCGGCGCCGCGATCATCTTGATCACCCACGATCTCGGCGTCGTCGCCGAGGTCTGCGACGAGGTCGCGGTGATGTACGCCGGCGAGATCGTCGAGCGGGCGCCGGTCGACGAGTTGTTCTCCGCGCCGCAGCATCCCTACACGGTCGGCCTGCTCGGCTCTATCCCGCGGCTCGACCACCGCGCCGAGCAGCTTGCGACGATCGAAGGCATGGTGCCGAACATGGCGCAGCCGCCCGGCGGTTGCCGCTTCGCCGCGCGTTGCCCCTTCGTGCTCGACGCCTGCACCAGGGTGCCGCCGCCGCTGGTCGAAGTCAGCGTCGGCCACCTCTCGCGCTGCATCCGCGCCCCGCTCGAATTGCTGGTGTCGTGATGGCGCTGCTCGAGGTTGAAGGCCTGGTCAAGCATTTTGTCGCCCAGCGCTCGCTGCTCGGCCGCGCGCTGGCGCACGTCAAGGCGGTCGATGGCGTGTCCTTCTCGCTGGAGGCCGGCAAGACGCTGGCCTTGGTCGGCGAATCCGGTTGCGGCAAGTCCACCGTCAGCCGCCTGGTGCTGCGGCTGATCGAGCCGGACGCTGGTATGATCCGCTTCGACGGCCGCAACCTGCTCGCGCTCGACGCCGGGACCTTGCGCGCCTTCCGCCGCGAGGCGCAAATCATCTTCCAGGATCCCTACGCCTCGCTCAATCCGCGCATGACGGTCGGCCAGATTCTGACCGAGCCGCTGGCGTTGCACGATCTGGTGCCGCCGGTGCGGCGGGCCGAGCGCGTTGCCGAACTGCTGCGGCTGGTCGGGCTGGAGCCGCGCCTCGCCCGCCGCTATCCGCATGAATTCTCCGGCGGCCAGCGCCAACGCATCGCGATCGCCCGCGCGCTCGCGGTCGAGCCGAAGCTCATCATCTGCGACGAGCCGGTCTCGGCGCTCGACGTCTCGATCCGCTCCCAGATCCTGAACCTGCTGCGCGAGCTCCAGGACCGGCTCGGCCTCGCCTACATCTTCGTCTCGCACGACCTCGCCGTGGTCAAGCACATCGCCGACCACGTCGCGGTGATGAATCTCGGCCAGATCGTCGAGACGGCGGAAGCCGACGCGCTGTTCGCCGCGCCGCGCCACCCCTACAGCCGCGCACTGCTGTCGGCGATCCCGCTGCCACAGCCGAAGGCGAAACGGACGACGGTGCTGCTGGAGGGCGAAATCCCGAGCGCCCTCAATCCGCCCGCCGGCTGCCGCTTTCACACCCGCTGCCCGTTCGTGATCGAGCGCTGCCGCAATGAGGCGCCTGCGCTTCTGGCCGACCACACGGGCCATGCCACCGCCTGTCACCGCACCGCGGAGCTGCCGTCTGCCGACGCCATTCTGCCCGCGGCCGGTGGGTTTTCGCCGGTGCTTGCAAAACTGGTCGCGGCCTTCAGCCAAAAGACGGAAGGCAGCAGCCCCGCCGGGGTTGGTATACAGTACGCCGCGTCCGCAACGAAATAGCCGAAGCAATGGGGATTGACCGATGAAGATGTTTCGCTTGGCCGCAACAGCCGCCGCTGTGCTGGTGTCGATCGGGGCCGCGCAGGCCCAGACCACGTTGCGCATCGGCCTCGCGGAAGACCCCGATATCCTCGACCCCACGATGGCGCGCACCTATGTCGGCCGCATCGTGTTCTCCTCCTTCTGCGACAAGCTGTTCGACATCGACGAGAAGCTCAACATCGTGCCGCAGCTGGCGCTCTCGAGCGAAACCGCCGACGACGGCAAGGCGCTGGTCATCAAGCTGCGGCCCGGCGTGAAATTCCACGACGGTGAGCCGTTCGATGCCGAGGCCGCAAAATTCTCGCTGGAGCGGCATCTGACGTTCCCCGGCTCGTTCCGCAAGCCGGAGCTCGCCTCGGTCGATCACGTCGAAATCGTCGATCCCCTCACGGTCAAGCTGGTGTTGAAGTCGCCGTTCTCGCCCCTGCTCGCTCAGCTCACCGACCGCGCCGGAATGATGATGTCGCCGAAGGCCGCCAAGGAGGCCGGCGACAAGTTCGGCCTTCGCCCGGTCTGCGCCGGCCCCTACAAGTTCGTCGAGCGCGTGCAGCAGGACCGCATCGTGTTCGAGAAATTCGCCGACTACTGGAACAAGGACAACGTCTTCATCGACAAGATCGTGTTCCAGCCGATCGTCGATGCGACCGTGCGGCTCGCAAACCTGAAATCCGGCGGCCTCGACCTGATCGAGCGCGTGCTCGCCACCGATCTCAAGGAGGTGCGCGCCGACTCGCGGCTGAAGGTCGCGACCGCCATCGAACTCGGCTATCAGGGCATCACGCTGAACATCGGCAAGGACAAGGCCAAGGGCCCGCTCAGCCAATCCGCCAAGGTGCGGCAGGCACTCGATCTTGCCATCGACCGCGAGGCGATCAACCAGGTCGTGTTCAACGGCGAGTTTCAGGTCGGCAATCAATGGGTCAATCCGAATCATCCCTATTATCAGAAATCGCTTCCGATCCGTCCCCGCAACGTCGAGAAGGCCAAGGCGCTGCTGAAGGAGGCCGGCGTGACGCCGCCGGTCAGCGTCGACTTCCTGGTGCCCAAGGGCGCGGAAACCGAAACACCGGCGCAGGTGATCCAGTCGATGGCAGCGGAAGCTGGGTTCGACATGAAGATACGCCTCACCGAATTCGCAACCGGGTTGAAGCAGGCGGAGACGGGCGACTATCAGGCCTACATGCTCGCCTGGAGCGGCCGCGTCGATCCCGACGGCAACACTTTCGTGTTCCTGCACAACGGCGCACCCCAGAACTATGGCGGGTGGAACAATCCACAGGCCGACAAGGCGCTGGAGGAGGCGCGGCTCGTCACCGATCCCGCCAAGCGCAAGGCGAGCTACGAGGTCCTGGCCAAGCTGGTCCAGGAGGAAGAGCCGCTGCTCTACCTCTATCACCGCCGCATCATCATCGCGCACACGACCAAGCTCGAAGGCTATAGGCAAATGCCGGACGGCCTCGTCCGCGTTGTCGGCCTCAAGCTGAAGTGACGCTGCGAGGATGCTGAACTTCCTCGCCCGCCGACTTGTGCAGATCGTGCCGACGCTGTTCTTCGTCTCGGTGCTGATCTTCTCGCTGCAGCAATTGCTGCCGGGTGACCCCGCGCTGGTGATGGCGGGCGAGGAGCGCGATCCCGCCGTGATCGAGCAGATCCGCCGCCAGTACCGGCTCGATCAGCCCGTCCCGGTGCAGTACGCCTACTGGATCAAGGGCGTGCTCTCTGGCGATTTCGGCGAGTCGCTGCGCAACAAGATGCCGGTGCGCGAGTTGATCGCACAGAAGCTGCCGGTGACGCTGCAGCTCGGCTCGATGGCGATCCTGATCGCGTTGCTGATCGGCATTCCCGCGGGCATCGTCGCGGCCGTGAAGAAAGGTTCGGCCTGGGACTACGGCGCGAACCTGTTTGCGCTGTGGGGCATCTCGACGCCGAACTTCTGGCTCGGGATCATGCTGATCTTCCTGTTTTCGATCGAGCTTGGATGGCTGCCGGCTTCCGGCTACGTGCCGCTCACCGAGAACTGGCGCGCGAGCCTGGCCGTCACCATCATGCCGGCCTTCGTGCTCGGCAATGCGATCGCCGCGATCCTGATGCGGCATACGCGCAGCGCCATGCTTCAGGTGCTGGAAAGCGACTACGTGCGCACCGCGCGCGCCAAAGGACTGTTGGAGCGCACGGTGATCCTCAAGCATGCCATGCGCAATGCGCTGACCCCCGTCATCACGCTCGGCGCGCTCGAGCTCGGTACGCTGCTCTCCGGCGCGGTCCTGACCGAGCAGATCTTCTCCATTCCCGGCTTTGGCAAGCTGATCGTGGATGCCGTATTCAACCGCGATTATGCCGTGGTGCAGGGCGTCGTCCTGGTGACGGCCACGGTCTACATCACGCTGAATCTGGTGGCCGACATCGCCTACATCCTCGTCAATCCGCGGCTCCGGGGCTGATCCATGACCGACGCCGCGCTGCCGAGCCCTCTCACGCGAGCCGACGAGCTGGATAGCCCGGCCCGCCGCGCGCGTCGGCGGCTATTCAAGCGCAAGGCAGCGGTGTTCGGGCTCGTCGTGCTCACGATGTTCATCGCCCTTGCCGTGCTCGCTCCGCTCATCGTGCCCTATGATCCCATCGCGACGAGCTGGAGCCTGGTGCGCAAACCGCCGACCTCGGCCCACTGGTTCGGCACCGACGAGCTCGGCCGCGACATCCTCAGCCGCGTCGTCTACGGCGCGCGCGCCTCGCTGCTCGCAGGCCTGATCTCGGTCGCGATCGCGCTCGGCATCGGCGTGCCGCTCGGTCTCCTCGCCGGCTACCGCGGCGGCTTCACCGACGCGCTGATCAGCCGCATCACCGATGCGATGCTGGCCTGCCCGTTCCTGATCCTGGCGATCGCGCTCGCCGCGTTCCTCGGCCCGAGCCTCGGCAATGCCATGATTGCGATCGGCATCTCGGCGACGCCGATCTTCATCCGCCTGACCCGCGGCCAGGTGCTCGTCGTCAAAGCCGAAGACTATGTCGAGGCCGCGCGCGCACTCGGCAATCCGCCGTGGCGGATCGCGCTCTCGCACATCCTGCCGAACATCCTCCCCTCGCTTCTGGTGCAGGCGACGCTCTCGATCGCTGCGGCCATCATCGCCGAGGCCGCCCTCTCCTTCCTCGGCCTCGGCCAGCAGCCGCCGGCGCCGTCCTGGGGCAGCATGCTCAACGCGGCACAACGCTTCCTGACCCAGGCGCCCTGGATGGCAATCTGGCCGGGCCTTGCGATCTTTCTCGTCGTGCTGTCGCTGAACCTGCTCGGCGACGGGCTGCGCGACGCACTCGACCCAAGGCAGCGCTGATTATTCCTCTTGGTGAGCAGCTCAGACCACCACCTCCCGCAGCACGCGGCGGCAATCCATCTCGAATTCCAGATCGACCACCGGCGGACGGGCGAAATGCCAGGTCAGCCCGGAGCGGAGCGCGCCACGGCGGACCAACTCGTCCACCAGCGCATGGTGAAAGTCGTGCACGGAATAGGCCTGCACCCCGGTTGTATCCTTCCAGCCGAAGCCGAAGGCTGCCATCCGGTTTTCCATCTGCGACGTGGTGGTGAAGCGCACCTTCTCGCGCAGCCCCTCCGGGCTGAGATCGCGGTAGCGCACCGTGCGCTCGACATAGGAGCCGCTGCCCTCGCGCGCCTCGGCGCCGCCGGCGATGACGAAGCTCGGCAAATCTGACCGCGTCGGACGCGTGAAGGAGAACGCATAGAACGACGGTTCGGACGGCGGATCGATCTCGGGGCAGACATTGCTGCGCGCCACCGGATTGGTGCTGCCGTCGAAGATGCCCCATTCGGACAGCGTCTTCACATAGTGCAGATTGAACGCGCGAAAGCCTTCCTCGCTGAAGGCCGCGGGCGAGCGCAGCTCGCAGGCACAGAATGCCGTCAGCGGACGCCCCGCCTCCTGGATGAACTTTGCGGCCAGCGCAAACCCTTCCGCGAGCGGCACCAGGCGGTCGAACCGGACCCGCTCGATCTCGTAGCCCTCATCCGCGGCAGCACCGGCGGAATATTGGAACACGGACGGGATGAAACGATAGTTGCCGGCCGAGAATTCGCGCGTCATGACGGACTCCTATTCCAGTTGCATGCGAGTGCCCTTGGCGCCGTTGAGCAGGCGCTTCAGGTGAAATCCGGCCAGCGGATCGTCGGCGTGCATGCCGACCAGCGCGGCGAAGGACGGCATGGCCGCGGCATCGCCGGCCTCCATCTTGGCAAACGCTTCGGCATATTGCGCCGTCGCTGGCGCCTCGAACCTCGCCTGCGGCAGCGGCTCGAATGCGCGCAGCGGCTCGCTGCGTCCGCGCAGCATCAGGTCGCCCACGGGACGGCCACGAAAGTTTTCGGCCCCATTCGCAACGCTGGCACTAACGCAAATGCGCGTTCCCAGGTGCTTGTTCGCCGCCTCAAGCCGGGCCGCAATATTGATGGTGTCGCCATAGGCCGTGTAGTCGAAGAAGCGGTTGCCGCCGAAATTGCCAACCAGCGCCGGACCGGCATGAGCGCCGATGCGGGTAGCTCCGAAATTCACGCCTCTTGCCTTCCAGCGCGCCGAAAAATCCTCCGCCCAAGCGTCGAGAGCATGGGCACAGGCGACCGCGCGCGTTGCATAGTCCGGCTGGTCGCCGGGGGCGTTGAACAGCACCTGGATCGCATCGCCGATGATCTTGGCGACCGTCCCCTCATGGGCGAAGACGATCTCGGTCATGCCGCCGACATATTCGTTGAGGAGCTCGCCCAGGGTCTGCGGAGGCGCGGTCTCGACCAGCGAGGTGAAGCCTGTAATATCGGTGAACAGGGTGGCGACATCGCGCCACTGCACCTCAATGCCGTCGCCATCGACGTTCGCGGCCAGCCGCCTTGCAATCTCCGGCGAGAAGAAGCGCGACAGCGAGGCATGGGCGCGCTCGGCTTCCATCTGGCGCCGCCGCACCTCGCGCAGCATCTCCACATGGCGGACGGTCTTCTCGATCGTAGCTTCGAGGTCGGCGAAGTCGATCGGCTTGGTCAGGAAGTCGAACGCACCGCGGTTCATGGCGGTGCGGATGTTGCTCATGTCGCCGTAGGCCGAGACGATGATGGTCGACTTCTTCTCCTGGGCCTCCTGGAGCTTCGCGAGTAGCGACAGGCCGTCCATTCGCGGCATGTTGATATCGGAGACCACCATGTCGACATGCGGATTCTGCTCCAGCGCTTCCAGCGCCTCCAGGCCGTCGCGCGCGAAGATCAGCGCGAGCTGCCCATCGCGGATCTGCCTGCGGAATTTCTGCAGGATCAGCGCCTCGAGATCCGGCTCGTCGTCGACGAAGAGGATGGTCGCAGTCATGCGGCTTGCTCGAGCCTCGTGTCGATCTCCTGCCGCAGCAGCGCAAAGTCGATCGGCTTGGTGAGGAGCCCGACGGCGCCCCGTTCGATCGCCTTGCGGCGCGTCTCCGCATCGCCATAGGCCGTGATCATGATGACGGGAACATCGGGATGCGCGGCACGCACCTTCGGCAGCATGTCGAGCCCGCTCATGCCGGGCATGTTGATGTCCGACAGGATCAGGATCAGCGAGGGATCACGGACTTCGGCGGCGCGCTCGAGCGCCTCGGGGGCCGAGAGGGCAAACTCCATCTGAAACCGGCCGGCGCGCAGGTCGCGCCGGAACTGCTGCCGAAACAGTGCCTCGACGTCGGGCTCGTCATCGACGACCAGGATGTAAACGTTCAAGACTTTCCTCCGGAAGTGTCGCCCGCTGCCATCGTCCGCGGCAGCGTGATGATGAACTCGGTGAATACACCTTGTGTGGTGTCCACGTCGATCGTGCCGCCGTGTTGTTTCACCACGATGTCGTGGCTCATTGAAAGGCCGAGTCCCGTGCCCTCGCCGGCCGGCTTGGTGGTGAAGAAGGGATTGAACATCTTTTCCTTCACCTCGGCTGGAATCCCGGTGCCGTTGTCGCGAATCCGGATCTGGACCCTGTCGCCGAGATTCTTCGTTGCCGCGCGCAAGGTGGGCTCGAATGCATCGCCCTCGCTCTCCTTGCGCTTGGTCGCGGCATAGAAGCCGTTCGAGATCAGGTTCAGCAAGACGCGCGTGATCTCCTGCGGATAGACGTCGATCATGCCGGCAGCCGGGTCGAAATCGCGCTGGAGCGTGACGTTGAAGGCAGGCCTTTCGGCGCGCGCGCCGTGATAGGCGAGATTGAGGCTCTCCTCGACCACCGCATTGATGTCGACGGCGCGATGCTCGCCGGAACCCTGACGCGAATGCAGCAGCATGTTCCTGACGATGGAATCGGCGCGCTTGCCGTGCTGCACCACCTTCTCGAGATTGGCCCTGAGCATGCCGGTCAGTTCGTCGACCTCCTCCTTCGTCTTGCCGTCGAGCGCGGCCGATTGCAGGATCTCGTTGAGCTCGTCGATCAGCTCGGTCGAGACCGCGGAGAAGTTGTTGACGAAGTTGAGCGGGTTCTTAATCTCGTGGGCGATGCCGGCGGTGAGCTGGCCGAGGGAAGCGAGCTTCTCGGTCTGAATCAGGCGGTCCTGCGCGGTGCGCAGATTGTCGAGCGATTGCGATAGCTCGGTCGTACGCTCGCGCAATTGCTTCAGCAGGCGCGTATTCTCGATCGCGATGACGGCTTGCTTGGTAAAGTTCTCCACCAGCGCGACTTGTTTGTCCGTGAAGCCGCGAATCTCTTGTCGAAAAATCGTCATCGCGCCGATCAGATCATCCTCTTTCAGCATGGGTACGGAGAGAAGGGTTCGGGCGCCGGCAATGTCGGCCATTCCAACGACAAAGGGAACACCGGCCTTGTACCCAGGACTTTCCCTCAAGTCATTGATCTGCGCGGGCTGATGCGTCGCGATGATTGCAGCCAGCGTCGTTCCTGGATGTGGGAAGATCGGAGTCCGCTTACGGAAGGCGGAGAAATCGGGCGGAATGTTGTAGTCGGTGACGATGTTGAATTTCTGGCCGTCCCACAGATTCATCGTGCCGAAATTCGCACCGCAGACGCGGGTAGCATTCTCCAACATCTTCTGAAACACCGGCTCTAACTCTCCCGGAGAGGAGCTAATGACTTCGAGCACCTCCGACGTCGCCGTTTGTTGCTCGAGCGACTCCCGCAATTCGGCGGTCCGCTTCTCGACCTTGTTCTCGAGGTCCGCATAGGATTCCTGCAGGCGCGCGCCCATGTCGTTGAACTGGTCGGCGAGCCCTTCGAGCTCGTCGCCGGTCTTGATCGAGATGCGCTGGGAGAAATCACCACCGCCCATTCGTTCCGCGCCGCTCCGCAGCGCCTGAATCGGCCCGACCATGCGGCGCGCCAGGAAGATCCCGGCCAGCACCGCGAAGATGGATGCCGCGAGCAGCACGATTGCAAGGCGCTGCAGCGAAGCATAGAGCGCGGCATAGGCTTCCTCGACCGGCAGCTCGACGAACATGGTCCAGCGCAGCGGCTCGATCGGGGCCGATGCGGTCAGCACCTTCTGCCCCTGGATGTTGTGGGCTTCGGAAAGCACGTCAGGCATGGCGCCGCCGGCCTGCACGGCGCGTACCTGCGCAAGGCCGGACATGTCGGTGTTGCGCAGCACGAGACTGATGTCGGGATGCGCGATCAAGCGGCCCTCCGGGCCGACCACGTAGGCGTTGCCGTGCTCGCCGACCTTGATCTGGGACACGACGTCCCAGATCAGCTTGAGATTGACCTCGGCGATGCTAACGCCGGCATCCTTTCGTGCGCCCGCAAGCGCCAGCGTCATGTAGGGCTCGGACTCCCGGCGAAAATAGACCGGCCCGTAATAGACCTTGCGCGCGACCGCCTCGGTGAACTTCGGATCGCTCGACAGGTCGATCCCGCTGTCGAGCGCGTCCATCGCCAGCCGCGAGACCCGCAGCCGCTCCTTGCCAGTCGAATCCACCTGGGCCAGCTCGGTGATCGCAGGGACCTGGCGCAACAGGCGCAGCGCGTCGAACCGGCGCTGCTCGATCGAGCCGCCCGACCAGGGCAGCTGCGTGGTCCAGCCGAGCTGGCTCTCGATCTCCTTGACGAACCGGCCGATCTTGGCAGCGGCCGCCTCGGCCTGCTCGTGCTGGACCCGGATCAGAGAGGCCTTGTGCTCGCGATAGTAGAAGTAGACCTCGAACAGGCCATTGGCGAGCAGCGCAATGGCGACGACCGCCACGAAAAGCGCGACGTATTTGGCGAAGAGCCGGGTCCGGATTCCGCGCCCCGCAGTGTCGCCGGAGGCGACCTCGCCTGGGGCCGCGCTCGGCAATGTCCCGGCTCGAGGTGTATCGGGGTGGAGGGACAGGCTCATTCCACGGAACCTAGCAAGAAGACCGGACCTTGTCTCTCGCAAGCGCGGCAAGGAGCTCGCCCGAGACCCAACGAAAAGGGCGGCAGCGGATCACCGCTGCCGCCCTTTCGGGACTAGCCTGCCGGCGGCCTCAGGTCGGCCGTAGCGCCTTTGAATCGAGGTCCAGCTCGCCGATCTGCTTGTTCCGCTCCGAATCGGCCGCCGCGCGATGGTCGGTCGCCAGCACCACATAGACTGCCGGCAGCACGAACAGCGTGAACAGCGTGCCGATCGACATGCCGGCGACGACAACGAGACCGATCGAGAAGCGGCTGGCCGCGCCCGCGCCGGTCGCGGTCAGGAGCGGGATCAGGCCGGTCACCATCGCGGCCGTGGTCATCAGGATCGGCCGCAGACGGATGCGGGCCGACATCTCGATGGCCGAGCGGCGGTCGAGCCGCTCGTTAACCTGGAGCTCGTTGGCGAACTCCACCATCAGGATGCCGTGCTTGGTGATCAGGCCGACCAGGGTGAGCAGACCGACCTGGGTGTAGATGTTTATGGTCGCCATGCCGAAGAACAGCGGGATCAGCGCACCGACGATCGCCATCGGCACCGAGATCATGATGACCAGCGGGTCGCGCAAGCTCTCGAACTGGGCCGCCAGCACCAGGAAGATGATGATCAGCGCGAAGCCGAAGGTGATGGCAAGCTGATTGCCTTCCTGCACGTATTGCCGGGAGTCAGCCAGATAGTCGTGGCTGAAGCCTTGCGGCAGCTTCTTGGCCTCGCCTTCGAGGAAGTCGACCGCAGCGCCGACGGTCACGCCGGGCATCGGCACGGCGGAGAACGTCGCCGAATTGAGCTGGTTGTAGTGCGTCAGCGAATTCGGATCGGTCTTGGTCCTGATCGAGACCACGGTCGACAACGGAAGCTGCTGCCCGGTGTTGGTCGTCACATAGTAGCCACCGAGCGATTCCGGGGACAGCCGCTTGCCGCGCGGCACCTGCGGAATCACCTGATAGGAGCGGCCCTCGAGGTTGAACCGGTTGATGTAATTGCCGCCGAGCAGCACCGCGAGCGTCGAGCCGAGGTTCTGCATGTTGACGCCGAGGTCCTGAGCCTTGGTGCGGTCGATCGTCACCTCGACGTTCGGCTGGTTGTAGGCGAGGTCGCTATCGGAGACGATGAACATGCCGCTCTTGCGTGCAGCCTCCTTCAGCTTCTCCATCTGCTCATAGACGGTCTGGAAGCTGGCCGTGGAATTGATCACCATCTGGATCGGCAGACCGCCGGGTCCGCCCGGCAATGGCGGCAGGTTGAACGCGAACGCCTGCACGCCCTCGATCTTGGAGAGCTCGGCCTGCACCAGCGGCTTCAAGGCGATCGACGAGCGTGTGCGCTCGTCCCAGGGCTTCAAGAGCATGCCGGCAATGCCGCCTTGCGGGCCGTTGATGCCGTTCAGCACGAAACGCAGATCGGTCTCGGGGAATTTCTGGAATTCCTTGTCGAGCTTCTCGCCGTAGAAATCGACATAGTCGATGTTGGCGTATTTCGGCGCCTTGGTCACCGCGAACACGATGCCCTGATCTTCCTCGGGCGCCAGCTCCTTCGAAGTGTTCATGTAGAGGAAGCCGACGAGTCCCAGGATCGTCACGGCGAACAGGCCGGTGATGGCCTTGTAGTCGAGCGAGCGGTCGAGCTTGCGGCCATACCACCGCGTCATGGCGCCGAACACCCGGTTCACCAACTTGGCGAAGCGGCCCTCTTCGGTGTTCTTCAGCAGCACCGAGCACATCATGGGCGACAGCGTCAGCGCGATCACGCCTGATACGATGACCGAGCCTGCGAGGGTAAAGGCAAATTCGCGGAACAGCGACCCGGTGAGGCCACCGAGGAACCCGATCGGCGCGTACACGGCGGCGAGCGTGATGGTCATGGAGATGACCGGCCCGACGATTTCGCGCGCGCCTTGTAGCGAGGCCTGGACCGGCGTCTTGCCCTCCTCCAGATGGCGATGGATGTTCTCCACCACGACGATGGCATCGTCGACGACGAGGCCGATCGCCAGGACCATCGCGAGCAGGGTCAGCAGGTTGAAGCTGAAGCCCAGCGCCAGCATCATCGTGCAGACGCCGATCATCGACAACGGAATGGTGACGACGGGAATGATGACGGAGCGCAGCGAGGCCAGGAACAGGAAAATGACCACGATCACGATGATGACGGCTTCGCCCAATGTATTCCGCACCTCGTCGATCGAAGATTGGATGAACTTGGTCGAGTCGTAGGCGACCTTCATCTTCATCGAGGGCGGGAGGTTGCGTTCGAGCTCGGGGAACAGCGCGCGCACACCCTTGACCAGCGTCAGCGGATTACCCTGTGGCGTCGCCTGCACGCCAATGAAGATCGCGCGCTCGCCGTTAAAGGCGACGCTGGCATCCGTGCTCTGGGCTGCAAGCTCGACGGTGGCGATGTCCTCCATCCGCACGAAGCCGCCGTCCTTGGCCTTGACGATCATCTTCTTGAACTGATCGACGTTGGTCAGGCCCGTGTTGGTCGAGACGTTCGAGACGATCAGATAGCCCTTGGTCTGGCCCGCCGCGGACTGGAAGTTGTTGGCCTGGATCGCCGCCGCAACGTCAGCCGGCGATACGTTGCGGCCCGCCATCTTCACGGGATCGAGCCACAGCCGCATCGCAAAGGTCTGGCCGCCCAAAATGTCGGCCGAGGCGACGCCGTCGACGGTCGACAGCACCGGCTGCACCACACGCGTCAGATAGTCGGAGATGGCCGAGCCGGACAGCTCGTCCGAGGAGAAGCCGAGATACATCACGGCCGTGGTCTGGCCGGTGGTCTTGGTGACGATCGGGTCGTTGGATTCCTTCGGAATCAGGTACTTCACTGAATTGGTCTTCGCCAACACCTCGGTGAGCGCCTGGTTCGGATCGAAATTCAGCTTGATGTAGACCTGGATCGTCGAGGTGCCGAGCACCGAGGACGAGGTGATGTAGTCGACGCCTTCGGCGGACGCGACCGCCTGCTCGATCGGCGTGGTGATGAAGCCCTGGATCAGGTCTGCGGACGCGCCGGGATAGACGGTCGTGATGTTGATGACCGTATTCGACAGCTTCGGATATTGCCGGATCGGCAGCACCATTGCCGCGCGCAGGCCGATCAGCAGGATCAGCAGGCTGACGACGACCGACAGGACCGGTCGTTTGATGAAAATGTCGGTAAAGGCCATCGCGGGCGATCTCGATTTCTTTTTTTCAAGACGCGTGATCCGGCCGGGCCGGATCACGCGAGGATATTGTCAGTAGCGCGGCGGCTGCGCCGGGATCTGCGGGGCCGGATCGGTCGAGATCGATACCGGCGCGCCTGATTGCAGCTTGAGCTGGCCGAGAGCGACGACCTTGTCGCCTACCTTCAGGCCCTTGACGATTTCGACGCGACCCTCGACCCGGTTGCCGGTCTGCACGAAGGTGCGCACCGCCGACAGGCTGGTCTTGCCGTCTTCTTCCTTCTTCTCGGTGATCACGAACACCGAGTCGCCGTACAGCGTGTAATCGACTGCCGTTTCAGGCACCGTGATCACGGCCGGCTTTTCCGGCAGCACCACGGTCGTGGTGACAAACATGCCGGGCTTCAGGATCTTCTCCGGATTGGCAATCGTGGCCTGCACGCGGATGTTGCGAGTATCGGTCGAGATCTGGGGCTCGATCGTGGTGATCTTGCCCTCGAAGGTGCGGCCCGGATAGGCGTCGACCTTCAACCGCACGACCTGGCCGACCTTGAGGCTGCCGGAATCCTTTTCCGTCACCGTGAAGTTGGCCCACAGCTCGGACAGATCGGTCAGCGACACGATCGCCGTGCCGGCGGTCAGATACTGGCCGACCTCGACCTTGCGCATGCCGAGATCGCCGGCGAACGGCGCGCGCACCAGCTTCTGCGAGATCAACGCCTCGGTCTTGGCGATGCCCGCCTGGGCCTGGTCATAGGCAGCCTGCGCGGTATCGACGGTCGCCTGCGGACCGAACTGGCGCGAGGCCAGCTGCTTGGCGCGTTCAAGCGACAGCTGCGCGACGGTCGCTTGCGCCTTGTAGTTGGCGAGATCGCCCTGCTCGGGCGCGTCGAACAGTTGCACCAGCGGCGTGCCGGCCTCGACGCGCGTGCCCGGCTCGAACTTGATCGCGGTGACACGGCCGTTGACGTCGGCGCTGACGTCGACCTGATGCACGGCGACGAGGCTGCCGACCGCGGTGAGCAGGTTCGGCACCACCTCCGACTTCGCCTCGGCCGCGCTGACAGCGGTCGGCGGCGGCTTGTTGTTGGCGAAGAATTGCTTGATCATCTGGCCGCGGAAGTAATTGAACCAGACGAGCCCTCCGACGAGCACGGCCAGAAGCGTGCCAACGATGATGAACCAGCGCACTGGCCGGACCGGACGCTTGGGAGCCTTGTTGTCGATCGGTTGCCCCGAAATCTTGTTTTCGGCCACGATGTTCATGTCATGCACTTTCTGCAATCGCCGCCCGGTTCGCATCCGCGGCCTGATTGCGGCCCAGATGCGAAGCAATTGCGGCGTCGTTAAGTCCGATACCCCTCAGGAGAAACTCACAGAGCTGCCGCTCCAGGTCGGTCGCCCTGCCGTAAGCAAGACAGGGCGTGGCCGGCAGCCTGGTCAGCGCCGCGGTCATCACCGCATGATGCGCGAACCAGAACAGGTTGAGCGGATCGCCAGCGCAGGGCCGCGCGTCACCGCTCGCAACCGCACGCTCGAGCGAGGCGACGAAGACAGCGCCGATCAGCGTCTCGATCTTGGCATACAGCAATCGGGCGAATTCGCCGTCATCCAAATGGCTCGTGGCCATTAGCCGCAGGCGCTGGGCCTCTTCCTGATCGGGACCGTCAGCGATCTGGAGGAAGTGTTCGACCATGCCGCGGATCACCTCGACCAGCGTAGCCGTCGACGGCTCGCGCTCGAGCAGCTCCATCAGAGCGGGATCCGCCTCGCATTCGTCGCTGAGGATCTCGGCGTAGAGCGCCGCCTTGGACGGGAAATGCTTGAACAGCAGCGCTTCAGAAATGGCAGCGGCGGCCGCCACGCTCTTGGTCGTGGTGCCGTTATAGCCGTGTCGGGCAAAGCAGCGCTTTGCGGCGCCGAGGATCAATTGACGCCTCAGGTCGCTCGTCATACGCAATGAGCTCATGCTGGGTGAGTAAGCACTCACCCACGCAGGAGTCAAGCACTATGTTGCATCGCAACCTGCGTGCGACCTAGAATCAATGGAAATTGGCCGAGCCTGCACGGCCCGCGTGCAGACGTTCAGCAAGGGATTGCCGGACCGCCTAGATCGGCTGGAAGCCCAGGTCAGCACGGATCCGGTTGACGATGTAGGTCCCGTCCCGCGTCGGCAGAATCCGCTCCAGGCCGGCGCTGTCGATCTTCACATTGGCAAAGCGCGGACCCGCAGAGACGCCGTGGACGGCTTTGGCGAAGGCTTCGACTTCGGCCATGGTCGTGACAGCCCGGCTGTCCTTAATGCCGCAAGCCCTGGCGATGCCGACGAGGTCGGCGGCGGCGGAGGTGTGGCTGGTCTGGCCGCCGGTCTCGCCATAGGCCTCGTTGTCGAGCACTGCGATCGAGAGGTTGGCCGGCTTCTGCAGGCCGATGGTGGCAAGGCTGCCCATGCCCATCAGCATCTCGCCGTCGCCGGTGATGACCAATACCGGCAGCTTCGGCTGCGCCAGCGCCAGACCCAGCCCGATCATCGCGGCGCCGCCCATGCCGCCCCAGAGGTAGAAGTTGCGGGCGTGGTCGCCGGCGGCGCACATGTCGTTGGTGGAAGCGCCAAGGCCGCCGATCGCGACGACGTTCTTGCGGTTCGCCAGCAACGTGGACACCACCTGCCGGCGGTCGAGGAGATTGGCCTTGCTCATTTGGTGAAAACCTTGGCGCCGATCAGGCGCTGCGACAGAAGGACGGCGGTTGGCGTCAGCGCGTTGTAGGCCTGCGCCGCGGCCGCTTCCAAGACGGCAGGCACCTCGGCAGCGTGCGAGGCGCGCAGCACCTTGACGCCGGAGAGCTCGAACACGCCTTGCGTGGTCGAGCCCATCGGCACCTGCCACGGATTGAACTCGCCCCACTCGCCGCGCATCGTCACGAGCGTGAGGAACGGAAAGCGCAAGATCGGGATCAGCGACAGCATGTTGATGCAATTGCCGACGCCGCTCGATTGCATCAGCAGCACGCCGCGCTGTCCGCCCGCCCAGGCGCCGGCGAGCAGCGCCACGCCTTCCTCCTCCGTCGTCAGCGCAATGCCGCGCATGGTGGAGGAGGCCAATACGCGCTGGATCAGCTTGGAATGACCGGCGTCCGGAACGTAAGGCACCTGCCGGACGTCGAAGCGCTGGAGGGTCGCGAAAATATCGTCGGGCCAGTTCGGCGCCGTGTCGGCAGCGTCAGCGCGTGCGTGCATTTTCCTGTCCGGTCAGCTAGCAGTGTGCGAAGACTGTAGACGCATGCATGCGCCGACCAGAACAACAAAAACGGCATATCGGCTTTAACCGGCGAGTATAACGGGATGAACGCAGATGCGAAGGCGCTGGCCGCAAGCTTCGACCTCGAGAAGCTGACGCCGGAGTTCTACGACAACCCCTATCCGACCTATCGTGCACTGCGGGAGAACGAGCCGGTCAAGCGCCTGCGCAACGGCACCGTGTTCCTGACCCGCTACGATGATCTCGTCACCACCTACAAGAACACCAAGTCGTTCAGCTCGGACAAGAAGCGCGAGTTCGCGCCGAAATACGGCGACACCCCGCTGTACGAGCACCACACCACGAGCCTCGTGTTCAACGATCCACCGTCCCATACCCGCGTGCGCCGCCTGATCATGGGCGCGCTGTCGCCGCGCGCGATCGCCAGCATGGAGGGGGACCTGATCAAGCTGGTCGACGGCCTGCTCGATGCCATCGAAACCAAGGGCGCTTGCGAACTGATCGAGGATTTTGCCGCTTCGATTCCCATCGAGGTGATCGGCAACCTGCTCGACGTGCCTCACGAGGAGCGCGGGCCGCTGCGCGACTGGTCGCTGGCGATCCTGGGTGCTCTCGAACCCGTAGTGTCGCCCGAAGTAGCTGCGCGCGGCAACAAGGCGGTGGCGGACTTCCTCGCCTATCTGCAAACGCTGGTGTCGCGGCGGCGCGCGAAGCCGGGCAATCCCGAGCGCGACGTGCTGACGCGTTTGATCCAGGGGGAAGAGAACGGCGAGCGGCTGACCGAGAAGGAGCTTCTGCACAATTGCATCTTCCTGCTCAATGCCGGCCACGAGACCACCACCAACCTGATCGGCAACGGCCTCGTGGCGCTCGACCGCCATCCCGACCAGAAGCAGCGCCTGATCGAGAACCCGGACATGATCAAGACTGCGGTCGAGGAGATGTTGCGCTACGAGAGCTCCAACCAGCTCGGCAACCGCATGACCACCGAGAAGGTCGAGCTCGGCGGCGTCATGCTCGATGCCGGCACGTCGGTGACGCTGTGCATCGGGGCTGCCAATCGCGACCCCGCGCAGTTTCCCGACCCCGAGCGTTTCGATATCGCGCGCACGCCGAACCGGCACCTCGCCTTCGCCACAGGCGCGCATCAATGCGCAGGCATGGCCCTGGCGCGGCTGGAGGGGGCGATTGCGATCTCGCGCTTCCTGGCGCGCTTTCCGAACTATGCCGTCAGCGGTCAGCCGGTGCGCGGCGGACGGGTGCGGTTCCGCGGCTTCTTGAGCGTGCCCTGCGCGCTTGGCTGAGGGGCCGGCAACCAAACTGCGAAAACAACCCCATGCACAGTAGAGCCTGGGTCGCGGAACGGTGCCCTGTGGCCCGGCAGAACCACCTGACATTTCGGGACTATCAGGCCGCGCCGCGCCATCGGCGCATCAAGGCTTCCGAGCTGACAAACCGATACCCACATTCATTGGGCACGACCCGCCCGGTGCAGTCGATTGACGCCCCCGCGCGCAGCAATGGAGTGACGACAGATGAGCGCGTCGGTCATTGATTTCATCGCGACAGAAGCGCGCTTCGGGGCCCGTAATTACGAGCCGATTGGGGTCGTCCTGTCGCGTGGCGAAGGTGTCTGGGTCTGGGATACTGAAGGCAACCGGTACCTCGATTGTCTGTCCGCCTATTCGGCGGTCAGCCAGGGCCACTGCCACCCCAAGATCCTGGCGGCGATGGTCGAACAGGCGCACAGGCTGACGCTCACCTCGAGGGCCTTCCACAACGACCAGCTCGCCTTGTTCTACGAGGAGATCGCCGCGCTCACCGGTTCCCACAAGGTACTGCCGATGAACAGCGGCGCCGAGGCGGTCGAAAGCGCGATCAAGTCGGTCCGCAAATGGGGCTACGAGGTGAAAGGCGTGCCGGACGGCCAGGCCGAGATCATCGTCTGTGCCAACAATTTCCACGGACGCACGCTGGGCGTCGTCGGCTTTTCAACCGACCCCGAGACACGCGGACACTTCGGGCCGTTCGCGCCGGGCTTCAAGGTCATCCCGTTCGGCGACGCCCCGGCGCTTGCGGGAGCAATCACCCCAAATACGGTCGCCTTTCTGGTCGAGCCGATCCAGGGCGAAGCCGGTGTCGTCATTCCTCCGGCCGGCTATTTCACTGAGGTCCGGGAGCTCTGCACCGCCAACAACGTGATGCTGGTGCTCGACGAGATCCAGACCGGGCTCGGTCGCACCGGCAAGCTGCTCGCCGAACAGCACGAGGGAATTGAGGCGGACGTGACGCTGCTCGGCAAGGCCCTGTCCGGCGGCTTCTATCCGGTCTCGGCCGTGCTCTCGAACAACGACGTGCTCGGGACATTGCGACCCGGGCAGCACGGCTCCACCTTCGGCGGCAACCCGCTTGCCTGCGCCGTGGCCCGCGTGGCGATGCGCGTGCTGGTCGAGGAAGGCATGATCGAGAACGCGGCGAGGCAAGGCGCGCGCTTTCTGGAGGGCTTGAAGGACATTCGCGCCAATACGATCCGCGAGGTGCGCGGGCGCGGCCTGATGCTGGCGGTCGAGCTGCATCCCGAGGCCGGGCGCGCACGCCGCTATTGCGAGGCGCTCCAGGCCAAGGGCATCCTCGCCAAGGATACCCATGAGCATACCATCCGCATCGCCCCGCCGCTGGTGATCACAAGCGACCAGGTCGACTGGGCGCTGGAGCGGTTCGCCGCGATCCTGACGCAGGATTTCTCTTGAGACTGGCTGCGTCGGAAGATCGCAATGCCGGCTGTGACCAAGGACGAACGATTCCACAGTCTGTGCGTTGAAAATCGTGGGCGATTACGAGTTGGGAGCTAGGATCATGCTTCCGCGTGGCGTTTGCCTGACGGCTGTTTTGGTTGGCGTCTCGATGCTGACGACGAGCGCGCCAGCCCAGGGACCTCTCGGACACGGACGGGGTGGAGGACCACCAGGACCAGCCGCAGCGCCGCCATCAGCACCACCGGCCATGGCCCGCCCGGCAGCACCACCGGCAGCACCACCGGCTATGGCTCGTCCAGCCGCACCGCCAGCAGCACCGCCAGCCATGGCACGTCCGGCCGCTCCGCCAGCCATGGCGCGTCCGGCGGCTCCGCCAGCCATGGCGCGTCCCGCCGCGCCGCCAGCCATGCCGCAGCGACCGGCGATGGCGCCACGTCCGGCGCCCCACATCGCCTCACCGCCACCGCGTCCGACCCCACAAATCAGTGCCCCCCGAGCCGCCCCGCAGGTGGCAGCGCCCCGGCGCGAAATCCATCGCCCGCCGGCAGCGCCGCAACGTCCGGCCATGGCGCCGCGGCCGACGCCGCAGATCGCCGCCCCTTCGCGCCCAAGTGCACCCCCGGCCGTGAGCGAGCGTTCGGGACCGCCGCGTGAGATGCTTTCGCGCCAATCCGCGGAACGCCAAGACCGCATCGACCGCTTGCAGCAGCGCGTGCAGCAACTGCAATCGCAGAAACCGGAAGGCGCAAGGGCGCAGCAACAGCAGCAACGGCTGCTGCAGTCGCAGAGCCGTCTTCTTGAGCGCGAGCAACGCGTGCAACAGCGCTCGCAGCACGTCGAGCAGCGGCAGCGCGACATGCTGTCGCGCCAGACGACGGAGCGCCAGGCCCGCATCGAACGCCTGCAGCAGCGGGTGCAGCAATTGCAGTCGCAAAAGCCCGAAGGCGTGCAAGCGCAACGGGCGCAGCAGCGAATGCTCCAGGCGCAAAACCGCTTGCTTGGCCGAGAGCAGCGCGCGCAGCAAATTGACCTGGCGCGCCAGCAGCGGCTTGGGCTGCAGGCTCCGGCGGAGCGCGCTCCGGCACTTGCAGCCGCTGCGCAGGCCGCCGAGCGCGGACGGTTTGCGGAACGCTTCCGCGAGCAGTCCACTGCGCTGACCCAAGCGGCTCTCGTCACGCGCCAAAGCGGCTGGGCACCCCGGCAGGCCTGGCGTCACCGTCATCCCGCGGTGTTCGTGGCTTGGCTTGGGCCCGTGTTCTGGCCTTACGCCTATTCCGACATCTTCAACTACACATTCTGGTCCTATGGCTACGAGCCCGGATATTGGGCGTACGCCTATGACGACTTCGTCGACACCGTGTTCTGGGGCGGTGACGGCCCCTACTCCGCTTATGCCAGCACCAACTCGTCTGACTACCCTCAAGCCGGCGGCGGCTACCGCGCGCGCCAGCGTGCCAGCGTGAGCCCGCAGACGCTTCAGCAATTGTGTGCCACGCCGGACAAGGGCGTGACCGCCTGGCCGCTTGCCGATATCGCACAGGCGGTGCGGCCGACGCCGGAGCAACGCGCATTGCTGGACGAGCTGAAGACGGCGGCGGCCAACGCTGCCGGTGTGTTCAAGGATTCCTGCGCGGAGACTTATGCACTGACTCCCCCTGGCCGCTTGCGCGCGATGATGAACCGCATCAGCGCGACGCTTGAAGCCGTCAAGATCGTTCGACCGGCACTGGAGAATTTCTACAACTCGCTCAGTGACGAGCAGCAGGCCCGCTTCAACGCGCTTGGCCCCAATGTCGGCGAGCGCTCGCCGCAGCAGCAGGAGGCGAGTAGCGAGGGCTGTGGCGATCCGAAGTCCGGGCTGACGCAGTTGCCGATCCAGAGGATCGAGGCTGTGCTCCACCCAGCCGGCAAGCAGAAGGAGGCGCTCGACCGCCTCAGCGAAGCGACGGCGAAGGGCGTTGAGGGCCTACAGGCGGCCTGTCCGAACGATGCGCCGCTGACACCTGTCGGACGGCTGGAGACGATGCAGCATCGGCTCGAGGCCATGCTGACGGCCGCCAAGCTGGTCGAACCCGCCCTGGACGAGTTCTATGCCACGCTGAGCAGCGAGCAGAAGGCGCGCTTCAACAGACTGCAACAGGTCGCAGCCCAATGAAGGCGGCGTCGCGTTCCCTCGTTGCAGTTTGCAGCGGTCGAACGACGTCAGGTGACGTTATCGTTCTCCAACGAAAGCAAGCCCGCGTTTGAGGGAGGGATCATGACAGCCTTAGCTTCCTCCATAAGACACGACATTGCTGCGGCGTACGCCGCGTGGGATTCAGCATTCAACAAAGCAGATGCCAGGGCTATCGCGGCGACTTACGTGCCAGACGCCAAATTGTTGCCGCCGACGCATCAAGTGATATCCGGTCCGACAGAGATCGAGAGCTTCTTTGCTGGGCTGTTTTCAAGCGGATTCACCGATCACAGGTTGGTCGTCATCGACGCCGGCGGAGATGAGAAGATCGTCTACGGCACGGCCCATTGGAGCGCCAACGGTAAGACAGCGGATGGCGCCAGCCAACCTGCAGGCGGGATCGCAACCCACGTGTTTGAGCGACAGGAAGATGGTTCGCTGAAGCTGAAGTTGCATACGTTCAATTGAGCTGACCGTTGCCTGATGCGGCACGAGGAGGCTTGTCGTGGATATCGCGCAATGGCTTCGCGGTCTCGGGCTGGAGCGCTACATAAAGACCTTTTGTGACGCTGAAATCACGTCCGAAATTTTGCCAGAACTGACCGAAGCCGACCTGCGGGAGCTTGGCTTGCCACTCGGCCCGCGCAAGGCTGTGCTAAGAGCAATCCATGCACTCGCTCCACCGATCACCCCGGTGGCGGTCGAGGCCAATCGCCCTACCGGCTACGCGAAGCCATCGATCCATTCGGACGCGGAGCGTCGACAGCTCACGGTCATGTTCGTCGACCTGGTCGGCTCGACGGCACTTGCTTCAGGGCGGGATCCCGAGGAGTTGCGTGACCTCTTGCAGGCCTACCATAACACCGTGGTGGGCGAGATCGACCGATTCGAAGGCCACATAGCCAAATTCCTCGGCGATGGCGTTCTCGCTTATTTCGGCTGGCCGCGGGCGCACGAAGATGAGGCGGAGCGCGCCGTTCGCGCCGGGCTTCGAGTGACCAACGCGGTCGCATCGCTTACCGAACCGAGTGGTGCAGCGCTCGCCGCTCGCGTCGGCATCGCAACGGGTCTCGTCGTCGTCGGCGAGTTGATTGGCGAGGGAGAGGCTCGCGAGCGCGCAGTCATCGGCGAAACACCAAACCTAGCCGCCCGACTGCAAGATCTGGCCAACCCAAGTGATGTGGTGATTGCGGAATCGACCCGCCGCCTACTCGGCGAAGCTTTCACGTACCGCGACCTCGGCACGGTGCCTCTCAAAGGTTTCCCGGAACTGGTGCAGGCGTGGCTTGTCATTGGTGAAGGCGCGGCAGAGAGCAGGTTCGAGGCTCGGCATGGCTTGGCAACGACCGCACTGGTCGGACGGAATGAAGAACTTGCATTGCTCCTGGATCGCTGGGAGCGGGCGAAAGAGCGGGAAGGACAGATCGTCCTGCTCGGCGGCGAAGCCGGCATTGGCAAGTCGCGGCTCGTGCGAGCCTTACGCGACCAGGTCGCCCGTGTGCCGCACACGCCGCTGAGTCATTTCTGTTCACCATTTCATACCAACACCGCTCTATATCCCGTCGTTGGCCTCCTTGAACGGGCAGCGGCAATACGGCGGGAGGACGCTTCCGACGAACAGCTCGATAAACTCGAGGCCATGCTCGCGCTTGGTGCGGACGATGTGCATGAGAGCGCGCCGGTTCTCGCGGATCTCTTGGCAATCCCGACCGGGGAGAGATACCCGCCTCTCGCACTCAGTCCGCACCAGAAGAAGGAGCGAACCTTCCAGGCCCTTCTGGAACAGATACAAGGCTTAGCGGCAAGACAGCCAGTGCTTGCCGTCTACGAGGACGTCCATTGGGCGGACCCTACCATGCTCGAATTCCTCGATCGGCTCGTCGACGAGGTGCAGCGACTTCCAATTTTGATGATCGTTACCTTCCGGCCCGAGTTCATTCCGCGCTGGACGGGTCATGGACATGTGACAGCGCTCTTTCTAAGCCGGCTGGGACGTCGGCAAGGGGCGGCAGTCGTTGACCGGATCACGGGCGGCAAAACACTCCCTCAGGAGGTGCTTGAGCAGATTCTGGCCAAGACCGACGGCGTGCCGTTGTTCGTCGAGGAGCTCACCAAAGCCGTCGTCGAATCCGGGCTGCTCAAAGACCACGGCAGCCGTTATGAGCTGATCGGCCCATTACCGCCGCTGGCGATCCCGACGACGCTGCAGGACTCCTTGATGGCCCGGCTTGATCGATTGGCGCCGGTCAAGGAAGTTGCCCAGATTGCAGCTTGCATCGGACGCGAATTCGGACACGATCTTCTGCGCCTTGTAACGGCGCTCGACGAGCACGCGCTCCAGCATGCTCTCAATGACCTATTGGCCGCGGAACTGATATTCCGTCGTGGCGTACCTCCGAATGTTGGCTACAGCTTCAAACATGCGCTGGTGCAGGACATCGCGCACGAGAGTCTTCTAAAGAGCAAGCGGCAGCAGATCCATGCCCGCATAGCTGCAGCTCTCGAACAACATTACCCTGCCCGTGCGGAGGCGGAGCCGGAGACGATCGCTCTGCATCTCACCGAGGGTGGACTGGCAGGAAAGGCGGTGGATTATTGGCTGCGGGCCGGCCGCATTGCGGCTGGGCGTTCCGCAAATCTCGAAGCGATCACTCATCTCACAAGGGGGCTGGAGGCACTCAGGTCCAATCCACAAGGGCCGGAGCGCGATCGCCAGGAGCTCGCTCTGCAAACAGCAATCGGAGGTCCACTGATTGCCATTCACGGATACACGGCTCCGCAGCTTGGCACAGCCTTCAGCAGGGCTCATGCGCTCTGCTATGAACTCGACGACACGGGCGCCTTGTTTTCCACCCTTAGCGGCAAATTCATTTTCCACTTCGTGCGCGGCGACTTTGCTGCCATGCAGAGCCTCGTAGCCGAGGCCCAGCGCGCCGCCGAGCGCACCAGTGACACAGCGCTGGAACTAGCTGTGCATCGTCTGGCCGCGCTAACCGCCATGCATGCCGGTGAGTTTCTGACCGCACGCTCGGAGTTCGAAACGATCTTGAGTCGCTATCAGCCGGAGGCGCATCGGCCGCCACCTGTGCACTACGTACATGACCCAAAGGCCTCGGCGCTACCCTACTTGGCGATTGTGCTTTGGGTTTTGGGTTACCCCGAACAGGCTGAGCGGACTAGCCGTGCCGCATCCCAATACGCCATGGAGTTGAATCAGACGAACCTTACCGCGCATGTGCAGGTCTATGGCGGGGCGGCCACTGCGGAGCTAATGGGTGACGTGGCGGCCGTCAAAGCGCACGCCGAGTCCATCATCGATCTCGCCGATCAGAACAGCTTGAACTATTGGCGCGAGAGCGGCCTCATCCTGCGGGGCTGGGCCATGGCCCAAGAGGGCAACGTGGAGGGCGGCCTGGCGCTCATGCGCCTCAGTCTGAACGAGCGGAACAGGCTCGGAGCCAGTTGGTACCAGGTTCGGTACTTATGGATGCTCGCGGCCACCTACCTCCACTCAGGTGACCACGACAACGGCGTCGCTGCCCTTGCCGAAGCAAAGGTCCTTGCCGCGCGCAGCGACGAGCATATGTGGGAGGCAGAACTTGCATGCATCGATGGCGAGCTGCACCGGATTCGTGGTGCTCCAGCTGACGAGGTCGAGGGGTGTTTGCAAACTGCACTCAAGGTCGCCCAAAGCCAGAGCGCAAAGTCCTTTGAATTACGTGCCGCAATGAGTTTGGCTCGGCTTTGGCACGACCAGGGTAGGATAGCCGACGCGCGGTGCCTTCTTGGCTCGGTTTACGGTTGGTTTACGGAAGGCTTCGAAACGCCGGACCTTCGTTCCGCCAAGGCGCTCATGGAGGAGCTTTCCCGATCATGATCGCGCGCCTTTTCAAGCTTCAGACGTTGCCGCACAGCGAGCACACAGATGATACGGCAACCCTGTACTTGCGTTATTGGATCTGAACACGAGGCAATTCCGCTGTGGGTCACAAGCAGTGCTGCTCTGGACGATCAGCCCGACTTCCTTTTATGAGTACACGGCCTTTCTGTCCTCACGCGGCGGAAATCGTCTTCCGCTCAGCACTTCGCATCTGTGATCGCTTGAGGCTGCTCTACCTCATTCAAGCCAATGGCGTTGCATTGTTGGAAATGGGAAGATAGCTCGAGGTCAGCCAGATGATCCAGTATTCTGCCTCTGCGAGCAGCTTCCATTTGTTCATGCTGTTGTACGCGGCCTGTTGACGGCACAGTGAGCTCGTCGCACGCAAGCGTCGCACTTTCTCCACTGCGAACCTCCCTCCGCGCCTGCTTGGTCGCAAGCGCATTTGTGTCGGCAGAGCTTCGCAGATCGAATTGACGAGTGATAGTCCGGGATTCGACGGTAAAATCGATGATAGCGCAATCGTCTGACTTTTCACGAGACACTCGAGGCAACTACACCACCGTCCGATGTCGCTGGATGCAGGTCTTCAGCACCTCGTCCATCGGCTTGCCCCACCATTCGTTGGAGAAGATCTCGATCTCGGAATAGCCGGCAAAGCCCTGCGCTTCGACCGCTGCACGCACCGATTTGATGTCGATGACGCCGTCGCCCATCATGCCGCGGTCGTTGAGGATGTCCCTGGTCGGCACCAGCCAGTCGCAGACATGGAACGCCAGCAGGCGGTCCCGGCCGGCGCGTGCGATCTGGTCCATCAGCTCCGGGTCCCACCAGATGTGATAGACGTCGAGCGCGACGCCGAGCATGCCGGTGCGGCCGGGGTCGAGCCGGTCGCAGATGTCGAGCGCCTGTTTGGTCGTGTTCACGCAGGCGCGGTCGGCCGCATAGGCCGGATGCAGCGGCTCGATCGCCAGCGGCAGCTTTGCCTGTTTGGCGTAGTCGAGCATCTCGGCAAGCGCTTCCTCGACCTGTCCACGGGCCGCCGCGATGTCCTTCGAGGCCTCGCTTCCCGGCCGCGAATATTGCGGCAGGCCCCCGACGACGAGGACGATGCAGGGCGCGCCCAGCGCCTTGGCTTCGTCGACGCAGCGGCGGTTGTCGTCGCGCACCTCGCCCCGGCGCGAGGCGTCCGAGGTGAACATGCCGCCGCGGCAATAGCCTGAGAGATCAAGGCCAGCCTCGCGCACCGCGCGCGCGACGCGGTCGAGACCGACGTTCGCGACCTGGTCGCGCCAGGGATCGATGGCTCGGATGCCGTGCTTCGCGCAGGCCTCGATGATGGCGACGAGGTCACCCTGCTTGCGGACGGTCGCCGTGTTCAGCGACAGCCAGCGGTGGTCGGACGAAAAATCGCGCATCAGGATTCGATACCGTGGGTGGCGAGCACGGTTTTCATCCGTTGCGTCGCGAGTTCAGGGTTGGCGAGCAGGCCGGCCTTGTCAGCGAGACGGAACAGTTCGGCCAAATGCAGCGTGGACCGCGTGCTCTCCTGTCCGCCGACCATGGTGAAGTGATCCTGGTGTCCGTTGAGATAGGCCATGAACACGACGCCGGTCTTGTAGAACCGCGTCGGCGCCTTGAAGATGTGACGCGACAGCGGGACCGTCGGGCCAAGCACGTCGTGGAAGCCGGCCTCGTCGCCTGCCGCCAGCCGCGACAGCGCGTAGGACGCCGCCGGCGCGATGGCATCGAAGATGCCGAGCAACGCGTGTGAAAAACCTTCGCTATCGCCGGCGATCAGCTCCGCGTAGTTGAAATCGTCGCCGGTATACATCTTGATCCGCTTGTCCAGACGCCGGCGCATGTCGATCTCGCGCTGCTTGTCGAGCAGCGAGACCTTGACGCCGTCGACCTTGGCGGCATTGCCGTTGATGATGGCGACGGCAATGTCCATGGCCTTGTCGAGATCCCTCGTGCCCCAATAGCCCGCCAGCGCCGGATCGAACATGTCGCCGAGCCAGTGGATGATAACGGGCTCGCGGACTTGCGAGAGCACGCGGTCATAGACTTTGGCGTAATCGTCGGCATTGCGACCGAGTTTTGTCAGGGCCCGCGAGGCCATCAGGATGATGCGGCCGCCGACTTTCTCCACCGCCGAGATCTGCTCTTCATAGGCGCGGATCACGTCGTCGAGGCTCCCAGCGTCCTCGACCGCGAGATGATCGGTGCCTGCACCGGAGAACACCAGCGCATTGCGCCGCTTGGCGGCGGCGACCGAGCGCGTGATCAGCTCCAGCGAGGTCGGCCAGTCCAGCCCCATGCCGCGCTGCGCGGTGTCCATGGCTTCGGCAACGCCGAGGCCGAGGTCCCAGACGTGCTCGCGGAAGGCGATGGTCTTGTCCCAGTCGACGGCGGCCGACAGCCAGGGATCGTTGTCGGCAAAGGGATCGGCGACCGTGTGCACGGCCGAGAAGGCGATGCGGTTCAGCGGCCCCTCGAGCTTTGCGGGGAACGTGCGCGAGGCCGCGAGCCGATAGGTCTCGATCGAGCGATCGGCTTTGGGCAGCTTCAGCGACAGGGATGACATTGGTTGGACGGGCTTGTTCATTTTGGTCCTCTCTCCGTCATTGCGAGGAGCGAAGCGACGAAGCAATCCAGGGTCTTTCCGCGGAGGCAGTCTGGATTGCTTCGCTTCGCTCGCAATGACGAAATCATGAGCATCGGAATGTCACACTTTGATGGGCGCGACGTCGATCCAGCGGCGCTCCTTCCAGCTCTTCAGCGCGCATTCGGCGAGCTGAACGCCCTTGGCGCCTTCGAGCAGCGTGAACTTGTAGGGCGCATCCTCGTAGACGTGGCGGATGAACATTTCCCACTGCTCTTTGAAGCCGTTGTCGTAGGTGACGTTATCCGGGAGCTTCTGCCAGTCGCCGTAGAAGTCGTGCAGCCGCTTCTCGTCGGGATTCCACACCGGGCGCGGTGTCGCCTGCCGCGCCTGGATCATGCAATCGGTGAGGCCCGCGACCGCCGAGCCGAGCGTGCCGTCGACCTGGAAGGTGACGAGGTCGTCGCGATAGACCCGCGTCACCCAGGACATGTTGATGTGGGCGATGATGCCGCCTTCGAGCTGGAACGTGGCGTAGGCGGAATCGTCAGCAGTCGCCTTGTACTTCTTGCCCTGCTCGTCGAAACGCTCGGGGATGTCGGTGTTGCCGATGCAGCTCACGCTCTGGACGTTGCCGAAGAGGTTGTCGAGCACGTAGCGCCAGTGGCAGACCATGTCGAGGATGATGCCGCCGCCATCCTCGTCGCGATAGTTCCAGGAGGGCCGCTGCGCCTCCTGCCAGCCGCCTTCGAACACCCAATAGCCGAACTCGCCGCGCACCGAGAGGATGCGGCCGAAGAAGCCGGAATCGCGCAGGAAAGCGATCTTCTTCAGCCCCGGCAGAAACAGCTTATCCTGCACCGTGCCGTGCTTGACGCCCTTGGCATTGGCGAGCTTCACGACCTCGATCGCTTCCTCGAAATTCGTCGCAATCGGCTTCTCGCAATAGACGTGCTTGCCGGCGTTGATGGCCTGGGTCAGCAGGCCGGGACGGGCCTGCGTCGTCGCGGCGTCGAAGAACATGGTGTCGTTCTTGTCGGCGAGCGCGGCATCGAGATCGGTGGTCCAGCGCGTGATGTTGTAGCGTTTGGCCAGCGCCTCGACCTTGTCGGCGCTGCGGCCGACCAGGATCGGGTCGGGCATGACACGGTCACCGTTCTTCAGGCGCACGCCGCCCTGGTCGCGGATCGCGACGATCGAGCGGATCAGATGCTGGTTGAGCCCCATCCGGCCGGTGACGCCGTTCATGATGAGGCCGAGGCGTTGGGTGGTCATGCCAATTGCTCCTGAGATCTTGGCTGGGCGAGCGGGCGCAATGCCGACCAGTCCGGATGGACCGACGAGGCGAAGCCCACGCAATGAAGCGATCCCGTCAGGAGATCGCCGTCGTGAATGGAGAGGCGGATACCCCGCCCGGCATCGGCATAGAGATCGGGATGCGCGGCGGCGAAGGCCTGAGCTTCTGCTATGGGCGTTTCACCAAAGCCATCGACGTAGTGGTGGCCGTTGCGCTCGGCGTGGGTGACGCCGATGAAGGCACCGAGCGCAAGATCCTGCTGCACGGCAAGGCCGGCCTGGCAGGTGAGGTCCTCACCAGTGATGAAGAAGGCTTCGCCTTGCGCGCTCCATTTCGCCGCACGCGTGGCGTTGATGATGGACTTGTAAAGTCCCTTGCAAGATTTCGAGGAGATGCCGCGATAGCCGAGCGCCCGTGCTGCCGGGAACGCGTCGTAGGAATCGTCGGCTTCGTCGATGATGAAGCCGCGCGCGGCGAGCGAGCCGAGCGGCGATTGCCGCGTGATGTCGCGCGGCATCGGCTGTTCGACATAGAGCAGGCGCGTTGAGATCGGGCGCAGCGTGGCGTCATGATCGAGCCGGTCCATCAGGGCCTGTAACGCGGCGAGATCCGCGTATTGCTCGTTGGCATCGAGCGTCACCTTGTAGTCGCGCCCGAGCGCGTCGAGCTCCTTGCCGATCCGGGTGAGCCGCGCCGCATCGGCAGCCGGATCGCCGGACAGCTTGAGCTTGAAGTAGCGTGCTCCGGTATTCTCGCGTGGATCGGCAACGCCGCCCTCGCCTTCCACGACATCATCAAGGCCGACGGTATGCCTGATCGCAACACGCTCGAGCGGCACCCGGCCGGCGAGGAACGTCCTGATGTCTTTCTCGCTCACGTCAGGAGAAAGCCGCGCATCGATGCCGGCGATGTTGCCGGCTATTCCGTCGAAGAAGCTGGTCTCGACGGCGCGGAGCAGCGCATCGAGAATGGCCTTGTCGATCTCCGCGGGGCCGTAGGCAGCAGCCAGCGCCGGAATATTCTTCTTCGCGCAGGTCGTGATCTGGGCACCGATGCAGGAGGCATGCAGATCGAACGCCGTCTGGAAGCCGGTCCGTGCCAGATAGAGTCCGCGCGCGATCTCCAGCGAGCGACGCAACTCGTCCACCGTCTGCGCTGGCGACAGCTCCGGCCGCTTGTCGAACCACTTTGGCACCAGCAGCTCGGCGCTGGCACCGACGGCGGTGCCCCGGCCCTCGACCTCGATCTCGGCCCGCACGAACAGCTGCGGCGTCGCGTTGATCGTGATCGCACCGAAGCGGAACGGCCGCGCGAACTGCACGGGACGTTCGAAGAAGGCGATGTCTCGCAGCTTCAGGCGGGGGGACATGGTTTCAGTCCAACGCCCCTTGCGAGAAGAAATGCGTGCGGATGCGCTGCACCAGCTCCGTAAACACCGGGTCGGCCATCGCGTCGAGCGAGCGCGGGCGCGGCAGCGGCACGTCGTAGATCGCGGCGATCGCGCCGGGGCGCTCGGTCATGACCAGCACGCGGTCGGCGAGGAACACGGCCTCCGGAATCGAATGCGTGATCAGGAGCACGGTCTTCTTCGTCTCGCGCTGGATCCGCATCAATTCGACATTCATGCGCTCGCGTGTCAGCGCGTCGAGCGCGCCGAACGGCTCGTCCATCAGCATGATCTTCGGATCGTGCACCAGCGCGCGGCAGATCGAGGCGCGCTGCTGCATGCCGCCGGAGAGCTGCCAGGGCAGCTTCTTCTCGAAGCCTTCGAGGCCGACCAGCTTCAGCAGCGACTTGGCGCGGTCGAGATATTCCTGGCGCGGCAGGCGCTTCATGTCTATCGGCAGCATCACGTTGGAGAGGATGTTGCGCCAGGGCAAGAGCAGCGCGTTCTGGAACACGATGCCGACATTGCCGTGCGGCGTCGTCACCTTCTGGCCCTCGACCAGGATCTCGCCCGTGGTCGGCGCCAGCAGGCCCGAGATCAATTTGAGCAACGTGGACTTGCCGCAGCCGGAAGGGCCGACCACGACGAAGAACTCGCCGTCATTGATGTGGAAGTCGAGCGGCCGCAGCGACGGCACATCGCCGTCGCGCGTCCGGTAGGTCTTCGACACGCCCGACAGCTTGATGCCCGACGCATCGCCGGCAGCCCGGTCGCTCACCAGTCTCAGATGAGCGGCCGACTGCGCGGTTTCACTCATGACAGTCGCAGGTTTCACGAGCCGCTCTTCGGCAGGTAATCGCTGGTGTAGAAAGCCTTCGGGTTCTCCTTGGCCTTGGCGTCGAGGCCGCCATATTCGACCAGCAGGTTGACGGTCTCGGTCATGTTCTGGTCGGTGACCTGGAACGGCCGCTTGCCCTTGGTCTCCGCGGTCCGGTAGAGCGGGATGGTCAGCTCAAAACCCTGCGTCAGCGTGTCGATCTTGCCGCCCTTGGGGTTGGCATCGAGGATCGATTGCGCCGCCGCCTTCGGCTCCTTCTCGGCAGCTTCGACCGCCTTGGTCGTCGCCGACATGAAGCGGCGGACGAGGTCCGCATTGGCCTTCACGTAGTCGGTGTTGGCGATGACGCCCGAGGAGACCATGTTGATGCCGTAGTCGGCGAACTTGATCGGATAGACATCCTTGCCGGTCGCGTCCTTGATCTTCATCGACTGATCCATGACGTAGCCGAGCAGGAGATCCGCCTGGCCGTTGATGACGGCGTTGAGCTTGGTCTGGCCGTCGCCGGCGACGGTCTTGAAGTCGCTCTCCTTCAGGCCGGTCTTCTTCAGGAACAGCGGCCAGATCTGCGTCATGGAATCGGCCGGCGTGATCGCCACCGTCTTGCCCTTGATGTCTTCAGGCTTCCTGATGTTCTTGTCGGCGAAGCCCATGGCGGACATCGGGCTCGTTTGCAGCAGCACGCCGGTTGCGACCACGGGCGCGCCCTTGATCGCGGCGCGCATCATGGTGGGGACGTCGACATAGCCGAAGTCCGCGGTCTTGGCGGCAACCGCCTGCGTGGTCGCAGCCGAGCCGCGGCCTTCCTGGATCTCGAGCTCGATGCCTTCGGCGGCGTAGATGCCCTTGGCCTTGCCGTAATAGAACGGCGCGTGCTCGCCATAGACGTACCAGTTCAGCATCAGCACGACCTTGTCGGCTGCCTGCGCCGGCATGGCTGCGAACGCCATCAGTGCTACGGATGCAGCTCCAATCAACCGCTTCATCGTTTCTCTCCCTTGCCGTTGGTTGCGTCGGCCGTTGGTGGCCGCTCGTTGCTTTAGTCAGGATGCAAAGATCATGTCCTCGCGCTGGCTGACATGCCAGGGAATGACCAGCTTCTCGACCCGGTCGACGATCCAGAACAGGACCACGCCGAGCAGCGCCAGGATCACCAGCGCCGCGAACATCGTCGGCAGGTCGAAAGTGCCGATCGAGCGCTGCATCACGTAGCCGATGCCGGAATTGGAGCCGACGAACTCGCCGACCACCGCGCCGACCACGGCCAGCGTCACCGACACTTTGAGACCGGAGAAGATCGCCGGCAGCGCATGCGGCAGGTTCACCGCGCGGAACACCTGCAGGCGGCTGCCCTGCATGGCACGGGCGAGATCGACCATATCGGGATCGACCGATTTGAAGCCTTGCACCGCGGAGACCACGACCGGGAAGAAGCCGAGCAGGAACGCCGAGATCACCTTGGGAATGATGCCGAAGCCGAACCACACCACAAACAGCGGGGCGATCGCGATCTTCGGCACCGATTGCGAGAACACCAGCAGTGGATAGACGTAGCTCTCCACCGTCTTCGAGCCCGCGATCAACATCGCGACGGGAATGCCGAACAGCGCCGACAGCAGGAAGCCGCAGACGGTCGCATAGGTGGTCGGCCAGGACTGGCGCAGCAGCTCCGGCCATTCGGTGCGCAGCACGGCGACGACGTCGAGCGGCGCCGGTATCTGGTAGGCCGGGATTCTGAACAGCCGGATCGCGAGATCCCAGGCGACGACGATGAAGACCAGGAACAAGAACGGCCGAACCCAGGCTGCATTCAGCAGCTTGGAAACAGCGTTTTGCGGCTTCGGCTCGGCCAATTTTCACTCCCGGCAGTCTTCTTCGTTATGGGGAGAAATTAACCCGTTGGATAAATACTGTCCAGAGCTTTCCCTGTGACGTTTTGTGCTCGGGGTTCCGGGAGCTTTTGGGGACGGGACTATCGCCTTCCGTGTCCCGGACGCGCTGCAATGTAAGCGTTGCTGCGCTGCGTCGGGGCACGGGGGCGGAGTGAGGTGCACGCGCCTCCACGTGGTCATTGCGAGCGCAGCGAAGCAATCCAGAATATTTCCGCGGAGACAGTCTGGATTGCTTCGCTGCGCTCGCAATGACGGAGCAAGGCGCCCCATCATGGCTACGGGCTACACCGCCTGCACGACCGCGGCGCGCGACTTCGGCGTCTTCGCGATCTCGAACAGCGCCGCGGATTGCCCCGTCAGCGCGGCCAGCACCAGGCCCACCATATGCGCCAACCGCTCCTCCTTGGCCTTCTTGTCCAGGAGATCGCGGCCGAAGATCACGCTCAGCGTTGCCGAATTGGAGAGATAGAAGAAGCTGAGCGCTGCGATCGAGATGTAGAGCTGCACGGGGTCGACCGCGACCTGGAAGTCGCCGCTGTCGACGCCGCGGCGCACCACGGTGCGGATCATCTCGACGAAGGGCGAGTGCATCGACTTGACCTTGGTCGATTTCTTCAGGTGCTTGGCGCGCGCGAGGTTCTCGGTCTGCAGCAGCGACAAGAATTCGGGATTGCGCAGGAAGTAGTTCCAGGTGAACTCGATCAGGCGGCGGATCGCCTCGGGGGGATCGAGATGTTCGAGGTCGAGCCCCCGCTCCTCGCTGCGGATCTTGTCATAGGCGCCTTCGAGCACGGCGAGATAGAGCTCGTCCTTGTTGCCGACGTGATAGTACAGCATGCGCTTGTTGGCGCCGGCCTTGGCCGCGATGCGGTCGACGCGCGCGCCGGCAAGGCCATGGGCGGAAAACTCCTGCTTCGCGGCTTCGAGAATGCGCAGCCGCATCCCCTCGGGGTCGCGCTGCCATTTCAAAGTTCGCTTTGCCTTCGCCAAACCGGGTGCTCGCTGGGTGCCGACAAGACGCGTGTAGCACGCGAGCGTGAGTTTGAGAATGTTCGTCATTCCGGGGCGCGCCTCTTGACGCGAGCCCGGAATCCATTGGGCGGCAGAGTCAGCCGCGAAATGGATTCCGGGTTCGATGCTACGCATCGCCCCGGAATGACAGAATCACTCCACCGGCCTCGGCGAACGCTCCAGCAGCACGGTCTGGATTCCGCAGGTGCCGTTGCGCACGGTCATGATGCGCGTCCCCGGCTTGCGGCCGGTGCGGACCTCCGAGACGTCGAGTCCGCTCGCGATCAGGCGGGCGCGGGTGGCGTCGATGTCGCCGACCCGCCAGCTCAGGCCCCAGAGCCGGTCATGCGCGACATCGCCGCCCGCGACCGGGCGGCGCACCACCTCGACGATGAGGTCGCCGCAGCGGAAGAACATCAGCTGGCCCCAGTCCTGGTGCGAGCGGTCGAGCGCGAGATCAAGGCCGAGCCGGGCGCCGTAGAGCGCGGCGGCGCGCTCGGAATCCTCCGTGGTGACGACGACGTGGTCGAGCCCCTCGATCGGCGCGATGTCGGTCGCGGCCGACTTCGGACGCTCGTCGGCCAGCTCCAGGAAGAACATGCGCACGCCGCGCGTCAGCTCCGTCGCGGCCCGCGTGCGCTTCCAGTGCAGCACGGCACCCGTGACGGCGTCGCTGCTTTCGACCTCGGCGACCGGATCGGGCCTCAGGGCCACCCGCTCCAGCCGGCGGTGCATCTTGCCGATGTCGGCGACACGAAAGCACAGGCTGGCGAGGATGCCTTCCTGGTTGCCGAGCAGTGCGCGCATACGGTCGGCGGTGACGCTGAAGCCGTGAGGGGCCATCAGCTCGATGGTCATGTTGTCGAGGGTGAACAGCACCCGGTCGGCGCCCTCGCCCGAGTTCTGCCAGGCTGGCGCGCGGGCGAGCAGCGTCTGATAGGCCACCTTGGCCGCACCGATATCGCCTACGAGAACGACGATGTGATCGAGGCCGATGATCATTCTGCACCCTTTTTGTGGACGGGGAACCCCGGGAGCGAAAGACGGCGTTTGTCCGGGCTTGGCATGGGCCAGTGATGGTCGTATTCCCGGACCATGCTGACCTCAAGCGCTTCGGGCGGCAGATTTGCGAATAATTTCAGCGTCCCCCCGGAGCGGAACCGGTGCTAGAGTAATCTCGCCGGCCGGGACCACAAGCGCATCACGGACAAGCAATGCAGGCTCTCTTCATCGGACAGACCTATATCGACGTCGTCTTCATCACCGACCACATGCCGACCGGCGACGAGAAACACGTGGCGCGTGACTACGCGGTCTCCTTCGGCGGCAATGCGGTGACGGCCGCGTTCTGCTGCGCCAAGCTCGGCATCGTGCCGGACCTGATCGCGACCGCAGCCAATGACTGGCTGGGGCGCATGTTCCAGGACATGTGCGCGAAGTACGGCATCTCGCTGCATGGGCGCAAGGTCAACCAGTCCTCGCTCTCCTTCATCATGCCCAAGGACGGCAAGCGCGCCATCGTCCGCTGCCGCGACGACGAGCACATCCACCCCTTTCCGATGCTCAATCTCGGCGGCTGCCGCGCGCTGCATGTCGACGGCCACCAGCCGGATGCCGCCATCCACTACGCCAAGGTGTGCCGCGAGGCCGGCATCCTGACCTCGCTCGACGGCGGCGGCCTGCGCACCAACACCCATGAGCTGCTCGAATTCATCGACGTCGCCATCGTCGCCGAGCGCCTGTGCGAGCAGATGGATCTGACGCCGGAGAAGATGCTCGACTATCTCAAGAGCCGCGGCTGCAAGATCGGCGGCGTCACCATGGGCGAGAAGGGCCTGTTCTGGTACGACGAAACAGGCACGGTGCAGGTGATGCCGGCGATGCCGATCCCGCGCGAGCGCGTGATCGACACCAACGGCGCTGGCGACGTCTTCCACGGCGCCTATGTCTATTCCTACCTCGCCCATCCCGGCAAAAGCTGGCGCGAGCATTTCGACTTTGCCCGCGCCGCCTCGACCTACAAGATCCAGCGCCTCGGCAACGAGGCCGGCTTGCCGACGCTGGTCGATATCGCCAAGGTCAGGCACGAGTTCGAGGTCAGGGTCTAGAAAGAGATGGGGCGGGTCTTCGTTGCCGGCAGCATCAACATGGATGTGGTGGCCACGGCCGATCGCCATCCGCGCGTCGGCGAGACCGTCGCCGGCCGCCAGGTCCTGTATTTCCCAGGCGGCAAGGGCGCGAACCAGGCGGTCGCGGCCTCGCGGTTAGGGGCGCGGACCACGCTGATCGGGCGGCTGGGCAGGGATTCGTTGGGCGCTGAGCTGAAGGCCTTTCTCGGCGACCAGGGCATCGACCTCGGCTATGTCGTGGAGACGGCCGAGGCGCACACCGGGACGGCCATCATCACGGTGGCCGAGGCCGACAACACCATCGTCGTCGTTCCCGGAGCGAACGGGCTGGTCGGCGCTGATGACGTCAAGGTCGTGCCGCTGCTGAAGGGCGACGTCGCCGTCAGCCAGTTCGAGATTCCGCTGCCGACGATCGCTGCCTTCTTCCACCGCGCCCGCGCGGCGGGGGCAGTGACCGTGCTGAACCCGGCGCCGGCGCAGAAGATGCCGGGCGAGCTGCTGGCGCTGGTCGACATCCTCGTGCTGAACGAAACCGAGCTCGGCTTCCTCGCCGGCGTTGAGCTCTCCGAGAGCGACGCGGCCGACCGCATCATCGATGTCGCGCGAAAACTTCAGGCGCGCGAGGACCAGACCATCTGCGTCACGCTCGGCAAGCGCGGCGTGCTCGCGCTCGCCGGGCACGAGGAGATCTCGGTGGCCGGCCGTGTGGTGAAGGCACTCGACACCACCGGCGCCGGCGACTGCTTCGTCGGCGCGCTCGCCGCGCAACTCGCTGATGGCGCGCCCTTGCGTGAGGCGCTGACGTTCGCCAATGCCGCCGCCTCGATCAGCGTGCAGCGCATGAGCGCCGGACCGTCGATGCCGACGGGGGCGGAAGTGGCGGCGATACTGTAGAGGCCTCTTCGCCTCTCCCCGCTTGCGGGGAGAGGTCGGAATTTGCGAGAGCAAATTCCGGGTGAGGGGGACTCTCCGCGAGTCCGACTGCCATCCTATGCGCGGAGAAAGCCCCTCACCCCAGCCCTCTCCCCGTAAGAACGGGGAGAGGGAGAAGAACTTCATGCCAGCGCGCTCTTGAGGTCGAAGCTCTCGTCCGCGGCCTGCTCCGGCGTGATGGAGCGGTCCATAGCCTGCAATCTCCGGCCGAACATGTGATCGCCGGCGCGGTTGATGGATTCGATTCCGAGCAGCTTGTCGCCGTGATAGCAGAACGCCGAGAATGCCTTCTTGGCGGGATCGCCGCGCAGCACGACGCGGTCGTAGCCGGTCGTCAGCCCCGCGATCTGGAGCTTGTCGTCGCCCTGATCGCTCCAGAACCAGGGATGGCTGTCGTACGGTTTCTTATCCCCGGTCAGCTTTGCTGCGAGGCAGCGGGCCTGATCGGTGGCGTTCTGTACCGATTCCAGCCGCAGCGATCCGCCGAAGCGCGGGCTTGCGAACAGCGCGCAATCGCCAATGGCCGAAATGTTGGGATCAGCCGTCGACAGATATTCATCGACGATGATGCCGGCGGCGACCGGCAGCCCTGCCTCGGCCGCGAGTTCGATGTTCGGCAGCACGCCGACGCCGACCACGACGAGGTCGGCCGGCAGATGCCGCCCGTCGCTCAAGGACACGCCGGTGACCTTGCCGGCCTCGGCTTCGATCGAGGTCGCCTGCACACCGAGATGGATACGGATGCCGGCCTCGCGGTGGCGCGCCTGAAAATATCCGGAGACCTCCGCCGTCACCGCCCGCGCCATCACACGCGGGGCGAGCTCGAGCACGTCGACCTCGAGGCCCTTGATGCGGGCGGTCGCGGCGAATTCGAGGCCGATGAAGCCGGCGCCGATGATCACGGCGCGCGTCTTCGACGGCATGATCGCGCGCAGCGCCTCGCTGTCATCGAGAATGCGCAGATATTTCACGTCGGGCAGATTGGCATTGGGCAGATCGAGCAGGCGATTGCGCGCGCCGGTCGCCAGCACGAGGTGCCAATAGTCCAGCGTCTCGCCGGATGCGAGATGCACCTTACGCGCGGCGCGGTCGATCGAGGCGGCGCGGCCGGCGATCAGCTCGATGCTCTGGTCCTGGTAAAACTTCTCAGGCCTGAACATCAGGCTCTCCGGGCCCGCGGAGCCCTTGATGTAGGCCTTGGACAGCGGCGGCCGCTGATAGGGCAGATGCGGCTCGTCATTGATCAGGCAGATGCGCTCGGCAAAGCCGGCCTGGCGCAGCGATGCCGCGATCTGGTAGCCGCCATGGCCGGCACCGACGATGATCACCGGGCCAGTCATCGGACAGCCCATTTCCGGAAGACACGAGCGTGACCCATGCCGCCTCCTCTCTCGCTGATTTTGCTTGCTGGCCTTGCGAGGAGCCGGCGCTCGTGTCCGTCCCTTGGCGAAAGCGGCTCCATTTGAGCCTATCGTTCCGCCCGGCGCAAGAGCGGTGGTTCGGGGATTGTCACCCCTGCCCTTCTGCGATTTAGTTCGAGCCTCGACCTCCTGCCGGAGAATTTAAGATGACCGCTCCCGTCTCAAAGCCCGACGATCCCGCCCTGCTCAAGGTCGACGGCCCGATCGCGACCATCACGCTGAACCGCCCTGCCGCATTCAACGCGATCGATCTTGCGATTGCCCAGAAGCTCGAGCAGCTCGCAACCTATATCGAAGGCGCCGACGACATCCGCGTCGTGGTGCTCGAAGGCGAAGGCCGCGCGTTCTGCGCCGGCGGCGACCTGCAGACGATCGGGGCCGCCGCCGAAGCCGGCACGGTGACGCCCGTCGTCGGCGAGCTATTGAAGCACTATCACGCCTTCATCGAGATCATCAGGCGCATGCCGAAGATCTCGCTGTCGAGCGTGCACGGCTCGGCCGCCGGCGCCGGCATGGGCCTCGCCTTCGTCACCGATCTCTGCATCGCCGCTGACGATGCCAAGTTCACGCCGGCCTATGCCAAGATCGGGGTGTCGCCGGACGGCGGCTCGACGGTCGGCATCGTCGGCACGGTCGGCTCCCGCCGGGCGCTGCAGATCTTTCTCGCCGAGGATAATTTTACCGCGCAGCAGGCCTATGAATGGGGCTTGGTTGCCAAGACCGTCCCCGCGGCCGAGTTGAAGACCGCGACGCAAAAACTTGCCGAGCGTCTCGCGCAGAACCCGCCGGCTTCGATCGCCGGCACCAAGCAGCTGGTCTATCAGGCGGCGACCACGCCGGTGAAGCAGCAGCTCGATGCCGAGGAGCACAAGATCATCATGGCGATGAACACGGAAGCGTTCCGCACCGCCGTGAAGAAGTTCACGAGCAAGGGGAAGTAGCAAGGCGGTGGCTCAGCCCTTCGCGGGGCCCGTTCTCTGCATGAAGTCGAAATCGCAGCCCTCGTCGGCCTGCAGGATGGTCTCGTTGAACAGCCAGGCGTAGCCGCGCCGCGCCTCTTCCGGCGCGGCCACCGGCTTCAACGCAGCGCGGCGCCGCTCCAGCTCGGCGGCGTCAACCAAGAGCTCGATGCTGCGCTTGGCCACATCAAGGCGGATCATGTCGCCGTTCTCAACCAGCGCCAGCGGCCCGCCGACGGCGGATTCCGGGGTGATGTGCAGCACGATGGTGCCGAACGCGGTGCCGCTCATGCGCGCATCCGAGATGCGCACCATGTCCTTGATGCCGCCGCGCGCGAGCTTCTTCGGGATCGGCAGATAACCGGCTTCCGGCATGCCCGGCGCGCCCTTCGGGCCGGCGTTGCGCAGCACCAGCACGTCGTCGGCGTTGACGTCGAGATCGGGATCGTCGACCCGCAAGGTCATGTCCTCGACGGATTCGAACACGACGGCGCGCCCGGTGTGCTGCAGCAGCTTCGGGCTGGCGGCGGATTGCTTGATGACCGCGCCGCGCGGGGCGAGATTGCCGTGCAGGATGGCGAGGCCGCCCTCCTTCTTGATCGGATTATCACGCGGACGAATCGCATCCTGGCCTGGCACGTCCTCCGCATTCGCCGCGATCTCCCGCAACGTCTGGCCGCTGATGGTCTTGGCATCGAGGTCGACGAGATCGCCGAGCTGCGCCAGCAGCTTCGGCACGCCGCCGGCGTGGTGGAAGTGCTCCATATAATGCTCGCCGGACGGCTTGAGATCGACCAGCACCGGCACCTCGCGGCCGATCTGGTCGAACGCTGCGAGGTCGAGCCGGTGCGGCGAGCGATGCGCCATTGCGGTGAGATGGATCAGGCCGTTGGTCGAGCCGCCGATCGCCTGCAGCACGACTTGCGCGTTCCTAAACGAGGCCGGCGTCAACACTTCGCTCGGCTTCGGACCCTTGGTCTTGGCCATCTCCGCGGCAACCTTGCCGCTGGCCTCGGCGAGACGGAAGCGCTCGGCATGCGGCGCGGGAATCGTCGCGCTCATCGGCAGCGACAGGCCCATCGCCTCGATCATGCAGGCCATGGTCGAGGCCGTGCCCATCACCATGCAGGTGCCGACCGATGGCGCCAGCCGGCCGTTCACCGCCTCGATCTCGGCATCGTCCATGTCGCCGGCGCGATATTTCGCCCAGAGGCGGCGGCAATCGGTGCAGGCCCCCAGCACCTCGCCCTTGTGATGACCGACCACCATCGGCCCGACGGGGATGACCACGGTCGGCAGGTCGGCGCTGATCGCGGCCATCACCTGCGCCGGCAGCGTCTTGTCGCAGCCGCCGATCACGATCACCGCATCCATCGGCTGGGCGCGGATCATCTCCTCCGTGTCCATCGCCATCAGATTGCGCAGGTACATCGAGGTCGGATGCGCAAAGCTCTCCGCGATCGAGATGGTCGGGAACACGAAGGGCATCGCGCCCGACAGCATCACGCCGCGCTTGGCGGCTTCGATGATGTCAGGGACGTTGCCGTGGCAGGGATTGTAGTCGCTATAGGTGTTGGTGATGCCGACGATCGGGCGCTCCAGCGCGTCGTCAGAATAGCCCATGGCCTTGATGAACGCCTTGCGCAGGAACAGCGAGAAACCGGCATCGCCATAGCTCGTCAGACCCTTGCGCAAGCCACTCGTCATCAGGGCGCTCCCTTCAGCTTTTGTCGTGGTGGTAAGGCCAGCGCCCTGATTGTCAATAACTCGACTTGCAGGCCTGACGCTTGGTTTCTGGCACTCCTGAGCACCGCGCGGCATTGCCGCACGGGACGGCTCCGAACGCGCAGGGAATCTCCCGTTTCCAGCCTCTCCAGCGTGGATCGGACCCGACCCGCCGCCCAGCCGAAGTGAATTCCATTGAACGCAACTAAGAATGATTAGCAAGTAGTTGCACGGCCGGCCATTCTGTGGAATTGTTCTTGCGAATGACTTGCAATCGCAGGGGCTGCGCGTGAACCAAGCTCCCTGCGTCGATCAGTGCCCTTGGTTCGCGTGGGTTGGTGGATGTCGTGCTGAGAAAGTCGAGCTTCCGGGGCGCAACAGCGGCCGCAATTGTCGTCGCCGGTCATCTGGCGAGTTGCGTCTCCGCCTCTGCCGACGACGGTCCACGCGGCCTCGCCTATGCCTGGCCCGGCTCCACACCGGCCCCCGGCGTCAGCAAGCTGACGGGAGGTTTGCCGTCGGCTCATTCGGAGATCGACACCGAGCACATCTTCGGTTTCAGCATGGGCTCCGACATCGGCAAGCCCGGCGAAATGGAGATCGAGTTCGAGAATGTCGGCGCATTCGGCAAGCGCTCCGGCACTTACGCAGCCTGGGCCAATCTCAATCAGGTCAAATACACGGTCTCGGACAACTTCCGGATAGCACCCGGATTCGCACTGACCGGACATCACATCAATGGCGCTCCGGGATTTGCCGATCATCGCGACCTCGCTTTCGGCGGGGTGGCGCTCGAACTGCGCTACAAGCTGCTCGATCGCGCCGTCGCGCCTTTTGGGCTGACCCTCCATGCGCAGCCCGGCTGGAGCCGGATTGACGACGGCAGCGGCATGCACATCGCGCAATATGGCGCAGAGTTTGCCGCCCTGTTCGATCGCGAGCTGGTCAAGGACAGGTTGTTCGCCGCCTTCAACGTCTGGTACGGGACCGGCGGAACCCGCGAGATCTCGACCAATCTTTGGCGACACGATTCCGAGATGCAGCTCCAGGCCGCGATCTCCTACGTAGTGCAGCCAGACCTCGTGCTCGGCCTCGGCGTGCGCTACGCGCGGGCCTATGACGGCGGCGGCCTCGACCGCTTTTTGGGAGACGCAGTCTTTGCTGGCCCAACCTTCTCCTACAACATCTCGAAGGAGGTCGGCATCTCCGGCACCTGGCAGATGCAGGTTGCCGGCCAGGCGATCGGCGACGTTCGCAGCCTCAACCTCGATCAGTTCGAGCGGCACCAGGCGCTGTTGCGGCTCAACCTGCATTTCTGATGTGCGGGCCCGCAGTTACGCCCGCGGCCTCCGCGGCGCAACGTTTCCGGGACTGTCGGCCAAGCGCGCCCTCAGGCGCGGCCCTGCGAAGTCGAGAAACGCTCGCAGCTTCGCCGGCATGAAGCGGTTGGGCGAGTAGACGAAGCTGACCGGCTGCGGCGGCGGTTGAAAGTCCTGCAGGACCGCAACGAGCTCTCCAGACCTCAGCGCATCCGACGCCAGATAGGAGAACACGACGGTGATCCCGATGCCTGCGCGCGCGGCATCGATGGCCGATTCCAGATTGCTCGCAATGAAGCGCGACCGCACCGGCACTGCATACTCGGTCTGCCCTCGTTTGAATCTCCACGTGCCCGGCGATTGAAGCGGAGGATAGCTGATGCAGTCGTGGGCGGAGACATCATCGGGAGCCTTCGGCGTTCCCCGCAGCTTCAGATAGGACGGGCTGGCGCAGGCGACGCGGTGAATTTCCCCAACGCGCACGGCGATCAGGCCGCTGTCGGCGAGATCGCCGACACGAAGCGCGACGTCAATGTTCTCGTCCAGAAGGTTAAGCGTCCGGTCCTGCAAGATGAGCTGAACATCCACCTCCGGAAATGCCGCAAGAAACTCGGCAAGGATCGGCTGCAAGCATAGCCGACCGAGCGCGACCAGCGTCGTGATGCTGAGATCGCCACGCGGCGTGGTGTATTCGCCAGAGGCAACGCGCTCGGCTTCGGTGAGGTCGGCGAGAATTCGCTTGGCCGCGGCGATGTAGGAGCGACCGGCGTCCGTTGGGACGAGCGCGCGGCTCGAGCGATGAAACAGCTTGGTCTGGAGGTGCTCCTCGAGCTCCGAAACCTTCCGGCTCACCGTTGCCAACGGCATTTTCTGACGGCGCGCGGCGGCGGACAGGCTGCCCGCCTCCGCCACCGCCAGGACCACCGACATGCTTTCGAGACGATCCATGGGACACTTCCATATTCTGGAAGGAAAGATCCCGATTTTGCCAGATACCCACCATTTCCGGAAGTGCCTATTCCTCTCCGCACCCAAACCGAAGGAGAGACGAAAATGACCCAGACCAGAACAGGCACTGCCCTCATCACCGGAGCTTCGACCGGAATCGGCGCGATCTACGCCGATCGCCTGGCGAAGCGCGGCCACGACCTCATCCTCGTTGCGCGCAACAGGCAGCGGCTCGCATCGCTCGCGCGCAGGCTCGGCAACGAAACTGGCCGCAAAGTGGAAACGGTGGAAGCCGATCTCACATCCCCTGCCGATCTCCGCCGCGTCGAGCAACTCATCAGAACCAACGGCGACATTTCGGTGCTGGTCAACAACGCCGGCGTCGGCGCCTCGGCCCCGCTGATCGATTCCGACATCGACAAGATGGAAGACATGATCCGTCTCAACGTCGGTGCACTGACGCGCCTGACCTACGCAGCGGTGCCCGGATTCATCGCCCGCGGCCACGGCACGATCATCAACATCGCTTCCATCGTCGCGATCGCGCCGGAGCTGCTCAACGGCGTCTACGGCGGCTCGAAAGCTTTCGTGCTCGCATTCACCCAGTCACTCGTTCACGAGCTCGCCGGGAAGGGCATCCGCATTCAGGCCGTGCTGCCGGGCGCCACTGCGACGGAGTTTTGGGACATCGCGGGCACGCCGGTTCACCAGCTTCCGGCAGAGATCGTCATGTCGGCCGACGACCTGGTCGACGCCGCCCTCGCCGGTCTCGACCTCGGCGAAGTCGTGACGATCCCGGCGCTGGCCGACAAGTCGGAGTGGGATCGCCACGAGAGCGCGCGGCTTGCCATGACGAACAAGCTCTCGAGCACTATTCCCGCCCCTCGCTACAACCTGCACACGCACGTGAATGCGTGAGCGAACAACCGGCATCAAACGGAGATCACCATGTCACGCATCATCAGCCAATCGTCCACCTTATCCATCGCCCTGCGTCGCACGATCAGTTGGCGCGAACAGTCTGAACGCCTGCTCGCTTACGCCGAACCGATCAGCCGGATCGGTCTCTACGCCTCGCTCGCAATCATCTACGCCTGGTTCGGCGGGATGAAATTCACCGACTACGAAGCACAGGGACTCGTACCCCTGGTCGAGAACAGTCCGCTGCTGCGATGGTTCTACACGCTGTTCTCGGTGCGCGGCTTCTCGACCTTTCTCGGCTTCGTCGAACTCAGCATCGGGCTCCTGATCGCGCTCCGCCTGTCCAGCCCGATCTACTCCGCGGCCGGCGGCCTGTTGTCGGCCGGGCTGTTCGTCACCACGCTGAGCTTCATGATCTCGACGCCCGGCGTCGTCGTGCCGGAGCTCGGGGTCCCCGCGATCACGGTCGCTCCGGGTCAGTTCCTGCTGAAGGACGTCGGCCTGCTCGCCGCTTCCTTCTGGGTGTTCACGGACTCGCTGAAGGCCGTCATCCGCAGGTGAGAGCTCAGCCACAGCGCAATAGCCGAACTCGAACAGGAGCCCCGCCATGAAAATACGATTCAACCTCGGCGGGGCTCACGCTGCTCGCGGTGTTCGCCATCGATAGCAGCGAGAAGGATCCGACCACCGCCATCCAGCAGAATCACCGCCAAGGAGAGAAACATGAGTAAGCGTCTCGACTATAACCAGATCGCCCCGGCAGGGATCAAGGCGCTCGGCGGCGTCTACGGCTACGTCCTGCAGAGCCGGCTTTCCGCCACGCTGATCGAGCTGGTTTATCTGCGGATCTCTCAGATCAACAATTGCGCCTACTGCCTGGACATGCACACCCGCGACCTGCTCAAGAAGGGAGAAAAGGTCGAGAAGATTGCGCTGCTGCAGGCATGGCGCGAGGCCGGCAATCTGTTCGACGAACGCGAACGAGCCGCCCTTGCCTGGGCGGAGACGGTGACACGGGTTGCCGAGACCGGCGTGCCCGACGAGGCATACCAGGCCGCAAGGGCCGTGTTCGAAGAACGTGAGCTCGTGGACCTCACGATCGCGATCAGCCTGATGAACGCCTACAACCGCATGGCCATCAGCTTTCGCGCAACGCCGGCGGCTGCCGCCGGTTGATGCGCTCACCGACAACATCCTGCACAATCCGAAAGGACATTCACATGACGAAACGTGGAATCGTGGTTGCGGCGGCGCTGATCGCCGCAATCAGCCTGGCTTCACTCTCGGCACGATCCGAAGAGCCACGACTGGGCGACATCAAGCGCACACATCTCATGAAGGAAGCGCTGAGTGCGCCCGGGCGCGAGGTCATCCAGGTTCGCGTCGACTTTCCTCCGGGCGTCGTTGCCGTCAGGCACAGTCACCCGGGCGAAGAGCTCGTCTATCTGATCGAAGGCGAGCTGGAATATCTGCTCGACGGCAGGCCGCCCGTCATCCTGAAAGCCGGGGACGTGCTGCTCATTCCTCACGGAGTGCATCACGCCGTGAAGAATGTCGGCAGCGGCAACGCCGCGGAGCTTGCGACCTACATTGTCGAGACCGGCAAGCCGCTGTTGACGCTCGGCCGGTGAACGATCTCTACCGCTTATTCCAGTCGATCACACGATCCGGATCAGCGTCGAACTCCATGCTGCAGAACGTGCCGCCCTGGAAATAGTCGCCGACCGGGTCCGGCTTCAGCTTGGCCTGCTCGGCCATGGCGTGCTCACGGAAATCTTCGGCGCGGCCGGTGGGGCGATAGCCGAATTGGTAGGCGCGGTGGTTGTCCCACCAGGCGCGCTCGTTGAAAGAGGCGCCGTAGAAGATCTCGAAATGGATGTCGGGATGCTCGAGCCCGATGCGGCAGAGCTGCACGAGATCGTCCGGCTTGAGCCAGATCGAGAGCCGGCGCTTGTCCAGCGGCATGTCGCCGAAATTGCCGATGCGCAGGCACGTCACCTTCATCCCGTGCTTGTCGGCGTAGAGCGCGCCGACGGCCTCGCCGAACACCTTGCTGACGCCATAGCGGCCGTCGGGGCGCGGGGTAACGTCGGTACCGATCTTGTGATGGCGCGGATAGAAGCCGACGGCGTGGTTCGACGAGGCGAACACCACGCGCTTGACGCCCTTGCGGTAGGCCGCCTCGAACAGGTTGTAGCCGCCGATGATGTTGGCCTGGAGGATCTGATCCCAGGTGCCTTCGACCGAATAACCGCCGAAATGCAGGATGCCGTCGACGCCCTCGCAGATCGCCTCGCATTGCGCGAGGTCGGCGAGGTCCGCGGCCTTGAATTTTTCATCGGGGCCGAGATCAGCCGGTGGCTTGATATCGGACAGTAGGAGATCCGGGTAGATCGGCGGCAACAGCTTCCGCAGGCTGGTGCCGATCCCGCCCGAAGCTCCCGTCATCAGAATACGCGGCATGTCGTCCCTCGCCGTTGGTGACCGAATTTGCGATCACGTGTCTCTAATGATAGCAGGATTGTCCAGAGGGAACGAAACGAGAGAACCGGCATGAATGAGGCATCGTCCCACACGGAGGAACGGCCTGGTTGGCGGCCGGCGACCTATTACCCCGATCCTTCGATCAAGGCCCTCGATCCCCGCTTCGAAAAATACTGGCTGAAGCTTTCGGCGGTGGAGCGGCTGGCGACCGGCCTGCGCTGGGCCGAGGGGCCGGTGTGGTTCGGCGATGGGCGTTATCTCCTGTGCAGCGACATCCCGAACCAGCGCATCCTCAAGTGGGAGGAAGAGACCGGTGCGGTCAGCGTGTTCCGCAAGCCCTCGAATTTTGCCAACGGCAACACGCGAGACCGGCAGGGCCGGCTCGTCACCTGCGAGCACGGCGGCCGGCGCGTGGTGCGCACCGAGTATGACGGCAGCATCACCGTGCTGATGGATCAATTCAACGGCAAGCGGTTGAACTCGCCGAACGATGTCGTTGTCAAATCGGACGGCTCGATCTGGTTCACCGACCCGACCTTCGGCCTGCTCGGCAATTACGAGGGCTACAAGGCCGAGCCCGAGATCGAGCCCAACGTCTATCGGCTCGATCCATCGACCGGCAAGGCGACGATCGTTGCCGAGGGTGTGCTCGGACCGAACGGGCTGTGCTTCTCTCCGGACGAGAAGATCCTCTATGTCGTGGAATCGCGGGGCGTTCCGAACCGAAAGATCCTCGCCTATGACGTCTCGCCCGAGGGCACCACGATCTCGAACAAGCGTATCCATATCGATGCCGGGCCGGGCACGCCCGACGGCATGCGCTGCGACATCGACGGCAATCTCTGGTGCGGCTGGGGCATGGGCGATCCCGAGCTCGATGGCGTCGTGGTGTTCGCGCCCGACGGCGTCATGATCGGCCGCATCGCCCTGCCCGAGCGCTGCGCCAACGTCTGCTTCGGCGGCGTCAAGCGCAACCGCCTGTTCATGGCCGCGAGCCAGTCGATCTACGCGCTGTATGTGAACACGCAAGGTGCTGTGGGGGGATAGGTTTTACATACAGCGCGCCCAACCACCGACCGCCTCTACCCCTTCTTCTCCTGTACCGCCGCGGTCTGCTTGACGAGCGCCTCTTCGAACGCCTTTTCCAGCGATGCCGCATAGACCTTGAACTCGCCCGGGTCGACGAACGGATTGGGTCCGCCGCCGGCGAGCTTGGCGCGCTTCTCGGCCATCTTGTACATCTCGGGATGAGGAGCCAGCAGGATGTCGACCTTCATGTCCTTGGCACGCGCAAAGGTCTTGCGATAGTCGTCAACGATGCCGGCATAGGTCGGCCTGCCGACAAGCCGGTTCAGCGCGACGGTGCCGCTGCAGAAGATCAACACCGAGCGTGTTGCATCGCCATCCTTCACCGAGAATGCCCAGCTGGTGCAGCCCGGCGAATGGCCGGGCGTCTCGCGCGCCGTTAGCGTGACGCTGCCGACCGCGACGGTCTCGCCCTCACGCACCGTGCGGTCGACTTTCACCGGCGGAAAGTCGAGCGCCTTCTCCTCCTGCGCACCCGGATAATAGCCGCCTTCGAGCAACGGCTTGTCGGCCTCGCCCGCGACCATCTGCGCGCCGCTCGCCCGCTTCAACTCGGCGACGCCGCCGGTGTGGTCGATATGGGCGTGGGTGTTGATGAGATACTTGATGTCGCTGATCTTGAAGCCGAGCTTCTCGATGCTCGTCCTGATCTGCGACGTCGATTCCGGCATCACGGTATCGACCAGAATATGTCCCTGTGGCGATGTGATCAGGTAAGACGCGAGGCCGTTGGTGCCGACATAGTAGACGTTGTCGATGATCTTGAACGGCTCGGTCGGTTCGTTCCATTTCGCCCTGAGCGTGTTGAGCAGATCCTTCACCGTCTGGGCCTGCGCAGCGCCTGACAGCGCCAGCAGCGCAACGAATGCGATGATCAGTTTTCTCACGTTCCGTCCCTTTGCTTTTCTTGATTTGACGGGCTGTTGTCGCCGTAAAGCGGCTGGTCTCACAGCAAAGATGCCGGCTTCCCTGGAAGCCGGCATCCCCTCGCGGCGCAAGCGCCGTATCAACTACGCCGCGTTGAAGCCCGCGACCGCCTTCACTTCGAGGAAGTCCTCGAGGCCGAACTTGCCCCATTCGCGGCCGTTACCGGACTGCTTGTAGCCGCCGAACGGCGCGGTGCGGTCGTTGGGTACGCCCTGCAGGTTGACGTTGCCGGCGCGGATCTGGCGGCCGACGCGCTTGGCGTCCTCGACCGTCGGGCCGGTGACGTAACCGGCGAGGCCATAGGGCGTATCATTGGCGATCTTGACCGCGTCGGCCTCGTCCTTGGCGCCGATGATGGTCAGCACCGGCCCGAATATCTCTTCGCGCGCGATCGTCATGTCAGGCGTGACGTCGGCGAAGATGGTCGGGCGGACATAGAAGCCCTTGTTGACGCCTTCGGGCAGGCCAGGACCGCCGGCAACGAGCGTTGCGCCCTCGTCGATGCCCTTCTTGATCAGGCCCTGGATCTTGTCCCACTGGCCGCGATTGACCACGGGACCGATGGTGGTGCCTTCGGCGCGGGGATCACCGGCCTTGGTCTTGTCGGCGACCGCCTTCGCGATCGCGGCGACCTCTTTCATCTTGGACAGCGGCACGATCATGCGCGAGGGTGCGTTGCAGGACTGGCCGGAATTGTTGAACATGTGCATCACGCCGCCGGTCACCGCCTTCGTGAGGTCGGCGCCTTCGAGGATGACGTTCGGCGACTTGCCGCCGAGCTCCTGGCTGACGCGCTTCACGGTGGGCGCTGCGCGCTTCGCAACGTCGATGCCGGCGCGGGTCGAGCCGGTGAAGGAGATCATGTCGATATCAGGGTGCTCGCTCATGGCGGCGCCGACCTCGGGCCCGAGGCCGTTGACGAGGTTGAACACGCCCTTGGGCACGCCGGCTTCATGGAGGATCTCCGCGAAGATCAGCGCCGAGGTCGGCGTGAACTCGCTGGGCTTCAGGATCATGGTGCAACCGGCGGCGAGCGCGGGCGCGACCTTGCAGGCGATCTGGTTCAGCGGCCAGTTCCAGGGCGTGATCATGCCGACCACGCCGATCGGCTCGCGCAGCACCATGGCGGTGCCGACCGGCTCCTCGAAATGATAGTTCTTGAGCACATCCAGCGTGGTCATGAGATGGCCGAGGCCGGCGCCGGCCTGCAGCTTCTCCGCCATCGGCAGCGGTGCGCCCATCTCGTCGGAGACGGCGGCGCCGATCTCCTTGAGGCGGCCCTTGTAGACCTCGATGACCTTCGACAGCAGCGCGACGCGCTCCTCGCGGCTGGTCTGGGAGAAGGTTTCGAAGGCGCGCTTGGCGGCGGCGACCGCCTTGTCGACATCGGCCTTGGAGCCGAGCGCAACCTCGTACATCGCCTCTTCCGTCGCCGGATTGATCACGGCGGTGGACTTCTTGACGGCGGGATCGACCCAGGCGCCGTCGATGTAGAATTGCATGCGATTGACCATCGTTAACCTCTTCTTGGGGGCTTGGAGGGGGCGTTTCGGCAGGCATCCTTGCACGAAAGCGCCGGCAATTGAACCCGCCATATGCGGGGCCAGCGTTGCGGCGAGCGGAGGTTATATGAGCCGATGGCGGGAACGTGGCAAGGTGGCCCCGCTGTCATTCCGGGGCGCGGCAAAGCCGCGAGCCCGGAATCCATACTCCCGATCGTGGTTATGGATTCCGGGCTCGACGCTCCGCGTCGCCCCGGAATGACGAGGCAGTTACCTCCGCTACACCGCCATCTTCCGATGCAGCACCGGCGCGCCGGTGGTGAGGCTTTCGGCCGCATCGATGATGGCGTTGGCGTCGATGCCATAGTGCCGATAAAGGTCCGCGATGCTGCCGGTCTGGCCGAACTGCTCGACACCGAGCGCCTCGGCGCGATGGCCACGGACGCTGCCGAGCCAGCCGAGCGCAGACGGATGGCCGTCAATCACGGTCACGATGCCGCAGTCGCGCGGCAGCGGCGCGAGCAGCTTTTCGATGTGGCTGAGATGCTGCACGCCGCGGCGGTCGCGCCGCAATTTCCGCACGGCGGTCCACCCCGAATGCAGACGGTCGGCCGAAGTGATCGCGAGCAGGCCGACGTCACGGCGGCTCTCGCCGATGAAGCCGGTCGCCTCGATCGCTTCGGGCGCGACCGCGCCGGTATAGGCGATCACGACCTCGGCATTCGGGCCCGGCTTGCGCAGCCAATAGGCGCCGTCGGTGATGCCCTGTCGCAGCTCCGGTGTCATGATCCGCTGCGCCTGCTCGATGGCGCGTGTGGAGAGGCGCAAATAGACCGAACCGCCCTCGCCCGGTTCGCGCTGCATGTGCTCGAAGCCGAAAGCCATGATCACGGCGAGCTCGTCGACGAAGGCCGGCTCGAACGAGGCCAGGCCGTCCTGCGCCATGCCGATCAAGGGCGTTGCGATCGACTGATGCGCGCCGCCTTCGGGCGCGAGCGTGATGCCGGACGGCGTCGCCGCCACCATGAAGCGCGCGTCCTGGTAGCAGGCGTAGTTCAGCGCATCGAGGCCGCGCTCGATGAAGGGATCGTAGAGCGTGCCGACCGGCAAGAGCCGCTCGCCGTTGATCTGGTGCGACAGGCCGAGCGCCGAGAGCATGATGAACAGGTTCATCTCGGCGATGCCGAGCTCCAGATGCTGGCCCTTTGGCGAAGCGTCCCAATTGTAGGTCGAGGGAATTTTCTCGCTGCGGAACAAGTCCGCCTTCTCGGCCCGCGCGAACAGGCCGCGGCGGTTGACCCAGGGGCCGAGATTGGTGGAGACGGTGACGTCCGGCGAGGTCGTGACGATGCGCCTGGCGAGCTCGCTGTCGCTGCGCGCGATCTCGTTCAGCACGAGGCCAAAGCCTTGCTGGGTCGACATCTGCGGCGACGGCTTGAAGGCGAGCTGTTGCGGCACCTCGACGACGGGCGCCGTGAGCCGGCGGCCATCCTGATTGAACGGCACCCGCGCGAGGAAGGCCTCGAGCTCGGCAGCATCCTGCGACAGCCCTTCGAACTTGTCCCATTCGTGGCCCGGCCGGATGTTCTGGCTGTCGCGATATTTCTCCATCTGCGCAACCGTCATCAGGCCGGCGTGGTTGTCCTTGTGGCCCTGGAACGGCAAGCCGACGCCCTTGATCGTGTAGGCGATGAAGCAGACGGGGCGGTCGTGGTCGATGGAATCGAACGCCTCCAGCACGCTCGCCATGTCGTGGCCGCCGAGATTCGACATCAGCGCAAGCAGCTCCTCGTCGCTGCGCTTGTCGATCAGTTTTGTGATCGGGCCCTGGTCGCCGATCTCGTCATGCAGATGTTTTCGGAAGGCCGCGCCGCCCTGGAAGCACAGCGCCGCGTAGAGCGCATTCGGGCAATTGTCGATCCACGTCTTCAGCGCCTCGCCGCCGGGCTCGGCGAAGGCCTCGCGCATCAGGCGGCCGTATTTCACGATGACGACGTCCCAGCCGAAATTGCGGAACATGGTCTCGAACTTTTCCCAGAGACCTTCGCGCACGACGGCATCGAGCGACTGCCTGTTATAGTCGACCACCCACCAGGTGTTGCGCAGGCCGTGCTTCCAGCCCTCCGCGAGTGCCTCGAAGATGTTGCCCTCGTCCATCTCGGCATCGCCGACGAGGGCGATCATCCGCCCCTCGCGGCGGTCCTTCATCCAGCCATGCGCCTTGACGTAGTCCTGCACCAGCGATGAGAACAGCGTCTGCGCGACGCCGAGGCCGACCGAGCCGGTGGAGAAATCGACGTCGTCGACGTCCTTGGTGCGCGAGGGATAGGACTGCGCGCCCTTGAAGCCGCGAAAATTCTCCAGCTTCTCGCGGCTCTGCCGGCCGAACAGATATTGGATGGCGTGGAACACCGGGCTCGCATGCGGCTTCACCGCGACGCGATCCTCAGGGCGCAGCACGTGGAAGTACAGCGCGGACATGATGGTGGCGAGCGAGGCGGACGAGGCCTGGTGGCCGCCGACCTTGAGGCCATCCGCATTGGAGCGGATGTGGTTGGCGTGGTGGATGGTCCAGGACGACAGCCAGAGCGCCTTGCGGCTGAGGGCGGTCAGGATGTCGAGACGGGCGGGGTCAACGGGCATGGCGATGCTCCGGGAAATATGCACCGATCATACGCCTGCGCGGTGCGTCAAACTTCTCAATTTTTCGCGCCATCCCCGCCGATATTGGGATACTTTACCAACGCAGCGGACAAAATGCAGGTTTCATCCCAATGCCCGAGCTCGACGCCATCGACCGCAAGATCCTCAGCCACCTTCAGAACGACAGCCGCCTGACCATGCAGGAGCTCGCCGACAAGGTCGGCCTCTCGGTCTCGCCCTGCCATCGCCGGGTCAAGCTCCTGGAGGAGCGCGGCGTCATCTCGCGCTATGTCGCGACCGTCGACCAGAAGGCGCTGGGACTGCATGTCAGCGTGTTCATCTCGATCAAGCTGGCACGGCAGAAGGAGGAGGATCTCAACCGCTTTGCCCGCGCCATCTCGAAATGGGACGAGGTGCTGGAATGCTATCTGATGACTGGGAACCGCGATTATCTGCTCCGCGTCGTCGCGGCCGACCTCGCCTCCTACGAGACGTTCCTGAAGACCAAGCTGACCCGGCTTGACGGCATTGCCTCGATCGAATCGAGCTTTGCGCTGAGCCAAGTGAAATATTCGATCGCGCTGCCGGTGTAACCAAGCGTCCGCCGGATTGCATGTTGTCACATGGGCGCAACAAACCCCGCCGATGGTCGTTGTGCTGGTATCCGAGCCGAGAGAAGAGCCCATGACCGCAGCCGATCGCAAATCCGAGATCTCCAAGCGCGAGCGCATCATCCAGGAAATGGCCGACGATCTCGACGAGGAACTCGAGATGGAGATGGATGATACCCGTCTCGACGAGCTCCTCGACGAGACCGGAACCCTGAGGCCGATGGTCGATCGCAGGCTCTATTTCCGGGAACTGCTCCGCCTCCAGGGCGAGTTGATCAAGCTCCAGGACTGGGTGCAGAGCGAGAGGAAGAAGGTCGTGGTGCTGTTCGAGGGCCGCGACGCCGCCGGCAAGGGCGGCGTGATCAAGCGCATCACGCAACGGCTCAATCCGCGTATCTGCCGCGTCGCGGCGCTCCCCGCGCCGAACGAGCGCGAGCGTACGCAATGGTATTTCCAGCGCTACGTCGCGCACCTGCCGGCCGGCGGCGAGATCGTGCTATTCGACCGAAGCTGGTACAACCGCGCCGGCGTCGAGCGCGTGATGGGCTTCTGCTCGGAGGCGGAGTACCAGGAGTTCTTCAAGACCGTGCCGGAATTCGAGCGCATGCTGATCCGATCCGGCATCATCCTCGTCAAGTACTGGTTTTCGATTACCGACGACGAGCAGCAATTCCGATTCACCATGCGCATCAAGGATCCCCTGAAGCAGTGGAAGCTGAGCCCGATGGACGTCGAGTCCCGCAGTCGCTGGGAGGCGTACACCAAGGCCAAAGAGACGATGCTGGAGCACACGCATCTGCCGGATAGCCCGTGGTGGATCGTCGATGCCGTGGACAAGAAGCGCGCCCGGCTCAACTGCATCGCACACCTATTGACTCAGATCCCGTACCAGGAGGTCGTGCGGGCTCCGGTGACGCTGCCGCCGCGCGTGCGACATCCCGACTATCAGCGAGGCCCGGTCCCGCCAGAGATGTACGTGCCGGCGAAATATTGACACTCCTACCGCCACGGCTGCACGATGATCTTGGTGTGGGCTTCGGGGTTGGCGAGATCGGCGAAGGCCTTGGCGACGCCGTCGAGGCCGACTTCGGCGGTGACCATCGCGGCCGCATCCACCTGCCCTTCGGCGATCAGGCGCAGCGACGCAGCAAACTCCTCCGGGGTGTAGCCGAGCACGTATTGGACGTTGAGCTCCTTCATGATGCCGAGCATGGGCTCGCTTCTGTCGCTCTCCATGCAGACGCCGACCACGACGATGCGCGCATCGCGCGGGGCACCCTCGAACACCTGTTGCAACAGGCCGGGCACGCCGACGCATTCGAAGATGATCGCGGGCTTTAGCGCGGGCAGCATGGCCTGGAACGGCGGCCGCGCCGCCTTCTCGGCCTCCGACATCTGCGCGTGCTCGGCCCAGGTCGCGTAAGGCTGCGACGTGCGGGGATCGACGACGATGTCGGCACCGAGTTTTGCGGCGAGCGCACGCCGCGCCGGCGAATAGTCCGCCGCGACGATCGGATGCAGCCGTTTGAGCTTCAGCGCGGCGATCACCGCGAGTCCGACCGGGCCGCAGCCGATCACGAGCGGCACCTCGCCGCCACGGATATTGGCTTTGGCGACCGCATGAACCCCGACGGCGAGCGGCTCGGTGAGCGCGGCATGCTCCGGCGCGAGGCCATTGGGTACTTCGAGCAGCAGCGCTTCGCTCAGCAGCATCGCCTCGGCATAGCCGCCGACATTGTCGTTGGAGTAGCCGATCCCTTCGATGCCCTGCGGCGTCACCAGCGCGGGAAGCGAGCAGACCTGGGTTCCCGGCTTCAGCTTGCGCGATGTGCCGGGGCCGTAATCGACGATCTCACAGCAGAATTCGTGGCCGAACACGACGTCGCGGCTGAGGTCCATCGGCTTGCGCCCGGTCTTCCGCGCCATCTCCACCATGCGATGGGCGTGCTGGCGCGCGTGCAGGTCGGAGCCGCAGATGCCGCAGGCGAGCGTCTTGACCAGAACCTGGCCGGGGCCCGGCGTCGGCTCGGCCATCCGACCTACGACAATCTCACCGTTCCTGAAAATCGCCGCGCGCATCCGACCCCTCCCCTTTGGAGCGAGTGATAGCACGAAGCAGGACGTGCAAACTTGCGTCAGGGGTTCGGGGACCGCTCTTCCAGCACCAGCAGCTGGGCGCGGCGCACCCGCTCGCGATGGGCGATATAAAGACCGCTGGCGACGATGAAGGCGGCGCCGACGACCGTCCAGATATCCGGGACCTCGCCGAAGATGAAGAAGCCCAGAATGCTGACCCAGAGCAACTGCGTATAGGAGAACGGCGCCAGCACCGAGGCATCGCCGTAGCGATAGGCCAGCACGATGATCCACTGGCCCACGGTCGAGGCGACGCCGATCACGATGCCCAGCCCGATCGCGGTCCAGCTCGGCGTGACCCAGACGAACGGCACCATGACGCTGAGGATCGCAACGCCGGTCAGCGCGGAATAGGCCATGGTGGTGAGCACCGCTTCGCGACCGCTCATCATCCGCGTCAGGATCAGCGCGGCGGCCCAGCAGAACGCCGAGATGATCGGGAAGAATGCGGCGGCATGGAACGCGCTCGTGCCGGGCCTCAGGATGATCAGAACGCCCGTCAAGCCGATCGCGGTCGCGATCCAGCGCCGCATGCCGACCTTCTCGCTCAGGAAGATGATCGACAGTGCGGTGACGAATAGCGGCGAGACGAAGCCGGTGGCGGAGGCTTCGGCGATGGGCAGAAATGCAAGGCCGGTGATGAAGAACAGCGACGAGCCGAGCAGTGCGGCGCCGCGCATCAATTGCAGACCGAGCCGCTCGGTGCGCATCGCATGCAGTGGCGAGCCCGGCAGCATCACGGGCGTGAATAGCAGCGCGAACGTGACGAAGCGGATCCAGGTGATCTCGATCGAAGGCAGGCTGGTCGACAGATATTTCGCGGTGACGTCGGAGCAGCCGAGGAAGATCGTCGAGAGCAACACCAGCGCAATGCCCTTGAAGGGATGATCGACGCGCGCAGGCGCGCGGCGAGCCTGCTGCTTCTTCTCCGGAACGGGCATGGGAATACTGTCGAGCCTTGCGGCTGCGGCGGGCGGCGGTGTCACGGCTGGAACCCGGGCAAAATGCGAATCGAGAACAGCCGTAAAAAACGACATCTGCTCCGCATTCACAACTTCCGAAAACAGGATGCCGATATGCGCGAGCCGCCGCGCGCGTCAATGCTCCGTTAATCTTGCCCGTTGTGCACTACAGCATGGGCAGGCCGCGCGGCTTCGGCCCGCGCGGAAACGCCGCGTCGAGCGAGGCAATCTCGTCCTTCGTCAGCACGAGGTCGCCTGCCGCCGCATTCTCGCCGGCATGTTCCGCAGACGAGGCCTTCGGAATGGCGAACACCGTAGTCGCACGGGTGAGGAAGCTCAGCGCGACCTGACGCGGCGTCGCACGATGCGCTTCTGCGATGCGCGCCAGCACGGCACCGCCCTTGCTGCTGCTTGCGGGGAAATCGTCGTGGCCGAACGGCGAGTAGGCGACGACGGCAACATTGTGCCGTTCGCACCACGGGATCACCGCATGCTCGATCGCGCGTTCTTTCAGATGGTAGAGCACCTGGTTGCAGGCGATCCGCCCCTCGCCGGAGACGTCGAGAATCTCGTCGAGATCGTCGGCATCGAAATTGGAGACGCCCCAGGACTTGATCTTGCCTGATTGCACCAGTTCCTCGAACGCAGCGACGGTGTCCTCCAGCGGATAGGAGCCGCGCCAGTGCAACAGATAACAGTCGAGCCGGTCGGTCTTCAGCCGCTTCAGCGAGCGCTCGCAGGCGGTGATGGTGCCGCGGCGCGAGGCGTTGCTGGGCAGCACTTTCGAAACGAGGAACACTTCATCGCGCCGGCCTGCGATCGCATCCGCAATGACGAGCTCGGCATCGCCGTACATCTCGGCGGTGTCGATGTGGGTCATGCCAAGATCGAGCCCGCGCTGCAGCGCCGCGATCGCGCGCTTGCGGTCGCCGTGGTCGAGATACCAGGTGCCCTGCCCGATGACGGAGACGCTGGCGCCGATCTTGCCGAAGGGTTTCTTGTTCATGGTCGCTCCGATCTCCGCTGTTATTTTTCCCTCTCCCCGTTCTTACGGGGAGAGGGTCGGGGTGAGGGGCTGCTTCCGCAAACTCGATAACAAAGAGACTCGCGGAGGCCCCCCTCACCCGCCGCGCTTTGCGCGTCGGCCTCTCCCCGCAAGCGGGGAGAGGCGAAGAGTCCGCGCTACAATCCCCCGATATCCGCCACCAGCACGCTGCCGGTCGCGGACTCCGTGATATAGAGCCGATCCTTGTTTTCGCCACCGATCGCGACATTGGTGCAGTTCGGTCCCGCGCACGATTTGATGCGCGCGATCAGTTCCCCGTTCGGCGCGAACACGAAGGCGTGGCCGAGCGAGGGGTGGCCGACGAACAGGCGGCCCTTGGCATCCATGGTCAAGCCGTCGGGGCCGCTGGTGCCGAACAGCGAGCAGAAGCGGCCGACCTTGGACACGCTGCCGTCCTTCATGAACGGCAGCCGCCACACCGCGTTGTCGCGCGTCATCGCAACGAACAGCACGGTTTCGGTTGGGTCGAGCACCAGGCCGTTCGGACTGATGCCGGTGTCGAGCAGGCAGTCGAGCCGGCCGTTCGATGCCAGCCGATAAACCCGCCCGCTCGGATCATGCAGCCCGGTCTGGCCCTGATCGGTGAAGTAGATATCGCCGTTGGAGGCGAGATGCAGATCGTTGCAGCCGCGGAACGATTCCGAATTGCGCCCGGTCAGGACCGGCTTGACGCGGCCGGCTGCGGCATCGAGCTCCATGATGCCATGCCTGTAGTCGGCGACCAGGATGCGTCCGTCGGCTGCGATCTTCAGCCCGTTCGGCCAGCCCTCATATTCGATCACGAGCGACCGTTCGCCGTCGGGCGCAATCCGGAAGATGCGGCCGAACGGAATGTCGACGATATAGAGATTACCGTCCTTGTCGAATGACGGCCCCTCGATGAAGCTCTCGGTCGGTATGTTCGGCCGGTTGGCGTCGGCCCAATCGGTTCGCACGCCCTTGCGGCGAAACTTGTCGGGCATGGCGGTGAACAGCCTGGTCTCGATCAGGCGCGGCGGCGTTTCCAGGTACATCATGGTTGTTGTGGATGTTGAAAGGAGCGCGGCACCATACGGCACATTAGCCGGCGCGTCGATTGGGGTGGTCCACATTGCAATGGTGCGGGCGCTGCGTAGGGTGGGTTAGCCCCGGGGGCTGCGCGAAGCGCAGTCCCTTGGCGTAACCCACCTCTTTCGCTTCCGCATTGACGAAGAGTGGTGGGTTACGCTGCGCTAACCCACCCTACGAGACCTATCCCGCCGCGCTCGCGACCTCCGCCTGCTGTGCAGGCACTTCCGTCATCGCAATCAAGCGTTTCAGCTCGGGAATGCAGGAGCCGCAATTGGTGCCGGCCTTGAGCTTGGCGCCGATGTCGGCGGTCGTGCGCGCGCCGCCAGCGATGCTGTCGCAGATGGTGCCGCGGCCGACGCCGAAGCAGGCGCAGACGATCGGGCCGGTCGAGGCCGCGCCTTCACAGGATTTGCCCGACAGCAGCATGCGGCGCTGTTCGTCCGTGACCTGATCGGCCACGAACAGGCTCTTCACCACCTCCCAGTCGCCGGCATCATGCGCGGGGCCGACGAACAGGCAGGTCTCGATGCGATCGCCTACGAACGAAGCTGCGCGAAAAACCCCGCCGCCGAAATCGCGATATTCGGCAACGTCCTCGCCGGCGACGCTCTCGAGCCAGGCGGGCCAGCGGGCGAGATCCGCGTTGTCGGCGAAGAGATAGCCGAAGCCGCCGCTGACGGGGACGCGCGTCCACAACAGGTTCTGCGGCAGATCGAGCGGGTTGCGCGACAATGCAAAGCCGCGGAAGACAAATTCGTAAGGCGCGATCGCGGCCGGCGTCGCCTTGGCTTCCGGCTGCCCCGAGAACGGATCGGTGAACGGTGCGACCATCGCCCCGACGCGGCCGTGCGAGGCGTTCATCGCGCTCCAGTGGATCGGCACGAACAGGGTGCCGCGCTGCTGCCACTCGCTGACGACGACTTTCAGGATGCACTGGCCGTAATCGGTGGTGATGCGGGCATAGCCGTCATGGACGATGCCGTATTTGCCGGCGTCGTCGGGATGGATCTCGACGAAAGGCTCAGGCAGATGCGCGCCCAGGCGCTGGCTCAGGCCGGTGCGCGTCATGGTGTGCCACTGGTCGCGGATGCGCCCGGTGTTGAGCCTTAAGGGGCGCGACGGACCGGTCTCGCCGCGCAGCGCCGGCACCTCCGGCGCAACGAAGCGGCCTTTGCCGTCATTGGTGAAGAAGCCGCCAGCAGCGAAGAAGCGCTCGCCGGGCGTCCCGCCCTCGCGCACCGGCCATTGCACCGGCTTCAAACCATCGAAGGCATCGTCCGACAGCGAGGTCAGCGCGCCGATGTCGAAATCGCGGCTGCCATTGTTCTCGAACGCCGAGAGCGCGGCATGCTCGCGGAAGATATCGGCGGCCGATTTGTAATTGAAGCTGTCGCCGAAGCCGAGGCGCTTTGCGGTCTCGCTCAGGATCCACCAGTCGGGACGCGCTTCCCCCGGCGCCGGCAGGAACGCGCGCTGGCGCGAGATGCGCCGCTCGGAATTGGTCACCGTGCCCGACTTCTCGCCCCAGGCCAGCGCCGGCAGCAGCACGTGCGGGCCGGCCGCGACGGTGTCGTTGGCGAGCACGTTCTCGGACACCACGAACAGCTCGAGCTTCTTCAGGGCATCGCGCACCATGTCGGCATCTGGCAGCGACACCGCGGGGTTGGTGCCCATCACCCAGAGCGCCTTGACCTCGCCGCGGTTGATCGCCTCGAACAGCTGCACCGCTTTCAGCCCCTCATGGGTGGCGATGCGCGGCGCCTTCCAGAACCGTCTGACGCGGTCGATGTCGGGCGGCGTGAAGCCCATATGGGCGGCGAGCATGTTGGCGAGGCCGCCGACCTCGCGGCCGCCCATCGCGTTGGGCTGGCCGGTCAGCGAGAACGGCGAGGCGCCCGGCTTGCCGATGCGCCCCGTGGCGAGATGGCAGTTCAGGATGGCGTTGACCTTGTCGGTGCCCTGCGCCGACTGGTTGACCCCTTGCGAATAGAGCGTGACGACCTTCTCGGTGTCGCGGAACATCCTGAAGAAGGCGGCGACGTCCTGCTCGGAGAGGCCCGTGGCGAGCGCGGTCGCAGTGACGCTGCCGGCAATGTTGCGCGCGCGCGCCAGCGCATCATCGAAGCCAGACGTGTTCTGCGCGATGTAATCCTGGTCCAGCACGCCATTGTCGGCGAGATGCACGAACAGGCCGGAGAACAGCGCGGTGTCGGTGCCGGGCTTGAGGCCGAGGAAAAGGTCGACATCGCTGGCGGTATCGGTGCGGCGCGGATCGATCACGATCATGCGGGCGCCGCGCTCCTGCCTATTCTTCAGCATGCGCTGGAACAGCACCGGATGGCACCAGGCCGCGTTCGAGCCGACGAAGACGAGCAGATCGGCCTGGTCGAGATCCTTATAGCAGCCGGGCACCGTGTCGGCGCCGAAAGCGCGGCGATGGCCTGCAACCGAGGACGACATGCAGAGCCGCGAATTGGTGTCGACATTGGCGGTGCCGACAAACCCCTTCATCAGCTTGTTGGCGACGTAATAGTCTTCGGTGAGGAGCTGGCCGGAGAGATAGAACGCGACCGCGTCGGCACCATCGCGCGCCACGATGTGCTGCATGCGGTGGGCGACGTGGTCCAGCGCATCGCTCCAGGCAACGCGCTCCAGCACGCCCTTGCAGCGGATCATGGGATAGAGCAGCCGCCCTTCCAGGCCGACGGTCTCGCCCAGCGCCGAGCCCTTCGAGCACAGCCGGCCAAAATTGGCGGGATGATCGGGGTCGCCCGCGATTGCTGCACCACCCTTGCCGTCGGGCGTTGCGAGTACGCCGCAGCCGACGCCGCAATAGGGACAGGTGGTCTTGGTGGTGCGGAGATTTGGATCGATCGCCGTCATATCACGCCGCTTTCGAAGGCTGCGCCAGCGCGCGGCCGAACATCATGTCGGTGCGGATCGAAGCGACCTTGTCGCGATTGCGGATCAGCTCGAGGTACCAGAGCGCATCGATCGTATCGCCGATCAGCACCGCCCCGGTGAGCCGACCGTCGGCGATGACGAGCTTCTTGTAAGTGCCGCGCCTGCGATCCGACAGCACGAGGCTCTCGCTGCCCTCCCCGCCCATGAAGTCGCCGGCGGAGAACACGCTGACGCCGGAGACCTTCAGATTGGTCGAGACCACGCTGCCCTGATAGGCGGCGGGCCGGCCGGCCAGATGCCGCGCCAGCACGCGCGCCTGCTCGTAGGCGGGCTCGACCAAGCCATAGCAGGTGCCGCGATGCTCGGCGCATTCGCCAAGCGCAAAGATGTCGGACGCGGAGGTCTGCATCACGTCGTTGACGACGACGCCGCGGTTGACCGCGATCCCCGCCTCTTTCGCCAGCGCGACGTTCGGCTTGATGCCGGCGGCGAAGATCACCGCATCGGCCTCGATGCGGCTGCCATCGGCGAGCTCGACGGCCTGGACTTGGCCCTCGCCGTGGATGCGGGCCGTCGCGGCATTGAGCATGACGCGGATACCCTTGCGCTCGACCAGCGTCTTGAGCAGGTCGGCCGCGGGCGCGTCGAGCTGACGCTCCATCAGTCGATCCATCAGATGCAGCAGCGTCACCGGCGCGCCGGCCTTGGCGAGGCCGTAGGCCGCCTCTAACCCGAGCAGGCCGCCGCCGACCACGACGACGCGCTTCCTGGCCGCGGCCAGTGTCAGCAGCAGGTCGACGTCGCGGGTGTCGCGAAACGTGTGCACGCCGGCAAGATCGGCGCCTGGCACGTTGAGCCGCAGCGGCGTCGATCCCGTGGCGAGCACGAGCTTGGAATATTCCATGCTCTCCTCGCCCGCGATCTTGAGCTCACGGCGGCCGACATCGATCTCGCTGACGCGATAGCCGTAGCGCACCGTGACGCCGCGGTCTCGCCACCAACCGGCCGGCCGCAGCTCGATCTCGTGCGAGCCGGTCTCGCCCGCCAGCACGGAGGAGAGGAGCACGCGATTGTAAGCGAGCCGCGGCTCTTCGCCGATCACGGCGACCGCATAGCGGCCGAGCGCGGTCTTGGCGAGCTCGTCGACCAGACGCGCGGCCGCCATACCGTTGCCGACGATGACCAGCGGTTCACTCACAACGCATCTCCTATTCGGCGGCCTGCGCTTGCGCGCCGTAGGCCTCGGACATCATGTAGCCGGACAGCACGCCATAGGCGTCGGTCCAGGCTGCGGCGAGTTCAGGCGTCCAGGCTTCGCCAAGGCCCTTCTCGAGAGTCCACAGCAAGGTGGCGCCGACCACGGGGTAGTGCTCGGCCTTGGCGCCATAATCGACGTGACGCTTGGCGAGCGCGGAGGCCGCGGGAAGAATCGATTCCAGGTTCGACAAGCCGCCGACCACGGCGGCGAGCATGCCCATCAGCTTCTTGCGCTGCTCGGTCATGTCCTCGGGAAACATCGCGCGCACGGACGGCGCCACCTCGAACAGTCGGTCGTAGAACAGCACCGCGGCGGCTTCCGAAATCGGGGCGACCTTGGCGAAGCTCTGCTGAATGAGAGTAATCTGCTCGGGCGTCATGATGTTCTCCTGTCTGTTTCGGTCTGCCTTCGTCCGCGCCATTGCGGACAAAGTTCATGGATCAAACGTCATCAGAGAGACTTCTCCCCGCGTACGGGGAGAAGCGACATTCGTGCCAGTTTGTCGTGCTCACACACGCGCCTCGGCGAGGCTTGGCGCGCCTTCGCCCTGCGGGCTGCGACGCAGGTAGAACCACCAGGTCAGAGCGAGGCAGGAGGCGTAGAAGGCGAGATAGACCACGAGCGCGAGCTGCGGCCCGCCGGTCATGGCGATCGACTTGCCGAATCCGCTCGGGATCAGATAGCCGCCGACGGCACCGACCGCGCCGATGAAGCCGACCGCCGCGCCGCTCTCGATGCTCGCGGTCTTCAGGGCAGCGCTGCGTGCCGCATCGCCCTTGCCGCGCACCTTGAACAGGTTCTCCTCGCGGAAGATCGAGGGGATCATGCGGTAGGTCGAGCCGTTGCCGATGCCCGTCGTCACGAACAGGATCAGGAACATCGACAGGAAGCCGATGAAATCCTTGTGCCCCACGAAGTAGAGCGCGCCGACCGTGGCGCCCGCCATCACAATGAAGTTCCAGAAGGTGATGATGGAGCCGCCGACCCGGTCTGCGAGCCAGCCGCCGAGCGGACGCGACAGCGAGCCGACCAGCGGGCCGAGGAAGGCGATCGAGATCGTCACGGTGGGGAATTGCGTCTTCAGCAGCAGCGGAAACGCCGCCGAATAGCCGATGAAGGACCCGAACGTGCCGATATAGAGATACGCCATGATCCAGGTGTGCTTGCGCTTGACGATCGCGAGCTGGTTCTTCACCGACGATTTCGCCGTGGTGAGATTGTTCATGAAGAACACCGCGCCGAACACCGCGATTGCGATCGGCAGCACCCACATCAGGCCGGCATTCTGCAGGAAGATGCCGTCGACGGGCGTCGCCTGATACAGGTTGAAGACGGCGAGCGTCATCAGGATCGGGGTCAGGAGCTGCACGCTGGAGACACCGATATTGCCGCCGGCCGCGTTGAGGCCGAGCGCCCATCCCTTCATCCGGTCGGGAAAGAAGAAGGAGATGTTGGTCATGCTGGAGGCGAAATTGCCGCCGCCGAGACCCGCGGTCGAGGCGACCAGCAGCATGAGCCAGAACGGCGTGTCGGGCTGGCTGACGAAATAGGCGAGCGACAAGGTCGGGATGAACAGGATCGCCGCGCTGAAGATGGTCCAGTTGCGGCCGCCGAACGTCGTCACCGCGAAAGTATAGGGAAAGCGCATGAAGGCGCCGATCAGGCCCGGCACGGCGACGAGCTGGAACAGCTGGTCGGTGGTGTAGTGGAAGCCGGCCTGCGGCAGCTTGGTGGTGACGATGCTCCAGATCAGCCAGACCGAGAAGCCGATATGTTCGGCGACGATGGACCAGATCAGATTGCGCCGCGCGATCGACTTGCCGGTATTGTTCCAGAACGCCTCATCCTCGGGGCGCCAGTCTGAAATCCAGCTGGAGTTCAGGGTCGGATTCTTCGTCATTGCGTATCCCTTCCAGGCTCACCGCTGCGTCGTTGCAGGCTCTGCCTCCGGTCACGGAGGCGCGCTCCGAGGCTTCACCCCGGTGGCGAGATCACGATGCTGATTGATGATGTTGAGGGACGTCGTCGTTGGCGTCGCGCAAAGACGTTTCAATTTCCGTGCCAGTTGCGCGCATACGGGAAACACAGGGATTTCAGGATGTTATTCGTATTGCCCGAATTGTTTGCAGGGCTTTTCCGCACGCAAAATTTGCGTTTCGCTCAATCCCTGTGCGACGCACAAGGATTGAGCTTGATGTCGATTAATTGGGCGCGGGCAGATCTCGCGTGAACGCGTGACTTACGCGGCTTCGACGAAGCGATGACGCTCGTAGAGGAATTCGAGCACGCGCTGGCGACACTTCAGATATGTGGCGTTGGTCGCGAGGTCGAGCCGCTTGCGCGGCCGCGCCAGCGGCACTTCCAGCACCTCGCCGATGCGCGCGCTCGGTCCGTTGGTCATCATCACGATGCGGTCGGACAACAGCACGGCCTCGTCGACGTCGTGGGTGATCATCAGGATGGTGTTGTCGAGCTTCTGATGCAGCGCCATCACCGAATCCTGCAAGTGGGCGCGGGTCAGCGCGTCGAGCGCGCCGAACGGCTCGTCCAGCAGCAGCACCTTCGGCTCCATGGCCAGCGCCCGCGCGATGCCGACGCGCTGCTTCATGCCGCCGGAGATCTCCGATGGACGCTTGTCCCTGGCATGGGCCATCTGCACGAGGTTGAGATTGTGCATCACCCAGGCGTCGCGCTCGGCACGGGACTTGGTCTTGGCGAAGACCTTGTCGACGCCAAGCCTGACGTTTTCGTAGACGGTCAGCCACGGCAGCAGGCTGTGGTTCTGGAACACCACGGCACGATCGGGCCCTGGCGAGTTCACCTCGCGGTTTTCCAGCAGCACGCCCCCCATCGTGGCGCCGGTCAGCCCTGCGATGATGTTGAGCAGGGTCGACTTGCCGCAGCCGGAATGGCCGATGATCGAGACGTATTCGCCCTTCTCGATCGTCAGATTGATGTCCTTGAGCACCTCCGTGGTGGCGGTGCCGCGGGTGAAGACCTTGTCGATGTGGTCGAGTTTCAGGTAGGCGGTCATGTCCCCTCTCCTCAGTTCTGCGCGGTGCCGCGGGTGACGACCTTGCCGAGCCCCGCGATCAGGCGGTCAAGCACGAAGCCGATGATGCCGACATAGAACAGCGCCAGGATGATCTCGCTGATATGCGAGGAGTTCCAGGCGTCCCAGATGAAGAAGCCGATGCCGACGCCGCCGATCAGCATTTCGGCGGCGACGATCGCGAGCCACGACAGGCCGATGCCGATGCGCAGGCCCGTGAAGATGTAGGGCGCCGCCGCCGGGATCATGATCTTGGCGAAGAATTCCAGCGGATTGAGCTGCACCACCGCGGCGACGTTGCGATAGTCCTGCGGGATGTTGCGGATGCCGACCGCGGTGTTGATGATGATCGGCCAGATCGAGGTGATGAAGATGACGAAGATCGCGCTAGGCTGGCCGTCGCGGAAGGCCGCGAGCGAGAGCGGCAGCCAAGCCAGCGGCGGAATCGTGCGCAGCACCTGGAACAGCGGATCGAGCCCGCGCATCGCCCAGACCGACTGCCCGACCAGCACGCCGAGCGCGATGCCGGCGATGGCCGAGAGCGAATAGCCGAAGGCGACGCGCTGGAGACTGGCGGACAGATGCCAGAACAGGCCCTTGTCGATGCCGCCACGGTCGAAGAACGGATCGAAGATCAGCTCCTTGGTATCCGCAAACACTTTTGAGGGCGGCGGCAGCGCCGAGCCGGCTCTGCGGCAGACCAGCTCCCACACCAGCGTCAGCAGAGCGATCACGACCAGCGGCGGGATCACGCGCACGGCGGTCTCGCGTGCCATGCGTGCGTAAGCCTCAGTACGCGGGGGACGCTTCGGCGTCAGCGTGACGACCGGCGCAATCGTTGCAGCAGGCGTCGCGGTCTCAACCTCGATCTTCGTGGCAGTCATGTTCATCGCTATCTCTCTCCGGCGTGGCAGGGACGATGCGGCCGCCCCTAAAGGCGGCCGCAGGGCTCCATCAGACTTCGACGCGCTTGATCGCGAGCGACTTCAGATAGGCGGCCGGATTTTCAGGATCGAACACCTTGCCGTCGAAGAAGGTCTCCTTGCCGCGCGAGGCGGAGGCCGGAATGTCGGCGGCGGCGACGCCGAGGGTCTTGGCCGCATCGCGCCACATGTCCTCGCGGTTGACCTTGGCAATCAGCGCCTTGGTATCGAAGTTCGGCTCATACTTGCCCCAGCGGATGTCCTCGGTGAGGAACCAGAGATCGTGGCTCTGGAACGGATAGGAGGCATGATCGCGCCAGTACTTCATGACGTGCGGCGAGTTCTCGACCACCTTGCCGGGGATGCCATAGTCGAACTTGCCGGCGGTGCGATCGTAGACGTCCTCGACCGGGCAGTTGATCCACTGCCGCTTGGCCATGATGGCGGCCAGCTCCTGCTTGTTTTCCGCCTTGTCGGCCCATTGCTGGGCTTCCAGCACGGCCATTAGGATCGCCTTGCTGGCCTTCGGGTATTTGTCGACGAAGGCCGCGCGCATGCCGAAGGACTTCTCCGGATGCTTATTCCAGATCTCGCCGGTGTTGACGGCGGTGTAGCCGATGCCCTGGTGGATGAGCTGGAGATTCCAGGGCTCGCCGACGCAGAAGCAGTCCATGGTGCCGACCTTCATGTTCGCCACCATCTGCGGCGGCGGCACCACGATGGTCTCGATGTCCTTGTCGGGATCGATGCCGCCGGCGGCGAGCCAGTAGCGGATCCACAGATCGTGGGTACCGCCGGGGAAGGTCATCGCAGCCTTCACGGCCTTGCCGGACGCCTTCTTCTTCTCAAGCGCCGCCTTGAACGGCGCCGCATCGGTGCCGAGCTTGAGGTCGGCATATTCCTTGGCGACCGAGATGCACTGCGCATCGAGATTGAGTCGCGCCAGGATGTACATCGGCGTCGGCTGGTTGTTCTGCGTCACCTTGCCGGCCGAGATCAGGTACGGCATCGGGGTGAGGATGTGCGCGCCGTCGATGCCGTTGCCTTCGGAGCCGAGCACGAGGTTGTCGCGCGTGGTGCCCCAGGACGCCTGCTTCTGCACGTCGGTGTCGGGCACGCCGTGCTTGGCGAACAGGCCCTTGTCCTTGGCGACGAACAGCGGGCCGGCATCGGAGAGCGCAATGAAACCGAGCTTGGCTCCCTTGACCTCGGGGCCTGCGTCCTGCGCGAAGGCGCCGGCGGGGAAATTCAGCTTGGCGGCGGCGAGCAGTGCGGCGGTCGAGCCGGTGGCTTTCAACAATTGACGGCGGCTGAGGCCAGTCTCGGAGGGCCGGCGAATGCGCTTGGTCATAGGTCGTGTCGTCCTTTTGCGTCGTTGCGGAATGATTGCGTCAGTGCGCACGAGCAGCCCGTCCGTCCGTGACGCCAGAAAAAGGCGCATGCGAACGCGCGACGGGGAGACCCCGTTTGGGTGCGTCAGCAATTCGGATGAGAAGTCTCGCGGGACGGCTTCAATGGCGTCGGCCTGGAACTATTCAAGCTTCATGCCAAGCCTGCCACCGCCAAAAATGATGGATAATCAGATGCTTGGTAATTCCGCGTCTGACTAACGCAGCCCTGTTCCGCACGCGAAGTTTGCGATCTGCTCAATCCTTGTGCGCCGCACAAACGTTGTGCAGTCGCTCAAGCAAGAGGCGGCGCAGTTCTGCCAATCATCCCCCTGCAGCTGACATCCAGCTGAATTTGCTCGCTTTTTCGATCGACGCACCACGGCACACAAATTGCTTCTAAGGTTGCGTCAACGACGACTGCGGCTTGGCCGCATTGATGCAGCCTCTGGCGGCTGCATCCCGGAAGCTCACCTGCTTCGCGGTCTCCGGCTTCAGAGTCCTCGTGACGCGATTCCCAAGGCTTCCAGACTTTCCATAGCCCTCGTGCGCGGCAGGCTGCCCGCACGGCCGATGACGTTCAGCCGCGCGCTCGTCGGGGGCGTGTCGATCTCACTTACCAAGCAAAAGGAACCATTGATGTCGTATCTCGCGCCTTCGGAATTCGTCACCAAGATGGTGGATGCGGGCGAGTCCAAGATCTTCATGTCCACCCGGGATACCATCATCCGCGCCTACATGGCCGGCGCGATCCTGGCCCTCGCAGCCTGGTTTGCCGTCACGATCACCGTGAACACCGGCCAGCCGCTGGTCGGCGCGCTCTTGTTCCCGGTCGGCTTCGTCATGCTCTATCTCCTGGGCTTCGACCTCCTGACCGGCGTGTTCGTGCTCTCGCCGCTCGCGCTGATCGACAAGCGCCCGGGCGTTACGCTCAACGGCGTGCTGCGCAATTGGGGTCTCGTCTTCGTCGGCAATTTCGCCGGCGCCTTCACCGTCGCCTTCATGATGGCCTTCGTCACGACCTTCGGCTTCACGCAGGCGCCCGACAAGGTCGGCGCCGCCATCGGCAATATTGGCGAGGGCCGAACCCTTGGCTATGCCGCGCACGGCGCGGCCGGCATGGCGACGCTGTTCCTGCGCGGCATGCTCTGCAACTGGATGGTCTCGACCGGCGTCGTCGGCGCCATGATCTCGACTTCCGTCCCCGGCAAGGTCATCGCGATGTGGATGCCGATCCTGGTGTTCTTCTACATGGTGTTCGAGCATTCCGTCGTGAACATGTTCCTGTTCCCGTCGGGCCTGCTGCTCGGCGCGAAGTTCTCGATCATGGATTATCTGATCTGGAACGAGATCCCGACCGTGCTCGGCAACCTCGTCGGCGGCCTCGCCTTCACCGGCATGACCCTCTATGCCACCCACGTCATGACCCTGCCGAAGCGCCAGGCGGAGAAGGCTGCAAGGCCCCGCGTCGCGGCCTGATCGAATAGGTATCGACAGGGGAGCCTCGCCCAAGCACGGTGAGGCTCCCCTCTCCCGGTGATGACGATGCCCCGCGGACTCCAGATTTCGGTCGGCCAGCATTCCGACAAGGGTCGCAAGCCCATCAACCAGGACTTTCACGGCGTCCTGATTCCGGAAGAGCCGCTGCTCAGCCTGAAGGGCATCGCGGCCGTTCTCGCCGACGGAATTTCCTCGAGCACGGTAAGCCAGATCGCCAGCGAGTCGGCGGTCAAGAGCTTCCTGATGGACTATTACTGCACATCGGAGTCGTGGACGGTGAAGACCTCCGCCCGCCGTGTGCTGGAGGCGACCAATTCCTGGCTGCATGCGCAGACGCGCAAGAGCCAATATGCCTATGACCGCGACAAGGGCTATGTCTGCACGCTCAGCGCCATGGTCATCAAGGCAACCACCGCGCACATCTTCCATGTCGGCGATTGCCGCGTCTATCGCGTCGCCGGCAAGGCGCTGGAGCAACTGACCGACGATCACCGCATCATCGTCTCGTCTGAGCAGACCTATCTCGGCCGCGCGCTCGGCATCAATCCGCAGCTCGAGATCGACTATCAGGCGATCGAAATCGAGGCCGGCGACACCTTCCTGCTGGCAACCGACGGTGCGTACGAGTTCGTCGATGCGCGTTTCGTCACGAGTGCAATCGACGAGCACGCAGCCGAGCTGGACGGGGCGGCGAAGGCGATCGTGGAGGAAGCCTATCGGCGCGGCAGCGACGACAACATCACCGTGCAGATCCTGCGGATCGATGCGGTGCCGCAGCGCGATCCGGCCGGCATCTTCAATCAGAGCTCCGAATTGCCGCTGCCGACGCTGCCGGAGCCGCGGGCGATCTTCGACGGCTACCGGATCGTCCGCGAGATCCACGGCAGCAGCCGCAGCCATATCTACCTCGCCGTCGACACCGAGACCGAGCAGCCGGTCGCGCTCAAGCTGCCGTCGGTCGACCTACGCGACAACGCCGCCTATCTCAAGCGCTTCTTGATGGAAGAATGGATCGCACGCCGGATCGACAGCCCGCATGTGCTCAAGCCGCTGTCGCAGTCGCGGCGACGCGGCTATCTCTACGTCGCGACCGAGTTCGTCGAGGGGCAGACCTTGAAGCAGTGGATGACCGACAATCCGCGGCCCGATCTCGAAACCGTGCGCGGCCTCATCGAGCAGATCGCCGCAGGCCTGCGCGCCTTCCATCGCATGGAGATGCTGCATCAAGACCTCAGGCCCGACAACATCCTGATCGACAAGACCGGCACCGCCAAGATCATCGACTTCGGATCGGTCAGGGTCGCCGGCGTGGCCGAGGCGGCGCCGCCAGGGGAGGCCGACGAAATCCTGGGCACCGTCCAGTACACGGCGCCGGAATATTTCCTGGGGCAAGGGGGCTCGCCGCGCTCCGACATGTTTTCTCTGGCCGTGATCTGCTACCAGATGCTGACGGGAAAGCTGCCCTACGGCACCCAAATCGCCAAAATCCGGCGCAAGGCGGATGTGCGAAAGCTTAAATATCGCGCCCCCGACGGTGACCGCAACGTTCCCGCCTGGGTCGACGGCGCGCTCCGGCGCGCGCTCCATCCCGATCCCTACAAGCGGCACGAGGATCTCTCGGAATTCATCTTCGAGCTTCGCACGCCCAACCCGGCCTATCTCGACACGCGCATCACACCGCTCCTGGAGCGCAGCCCGCTGATGTTCTGGAAGCTGACAACGGCGGCGCTCGCCTGCGCCGTCGTCGTGCTGCTGGCCTTGCTGCATGCGCGCTGATCGAGATTGCCGCTCGCCACATGATTAATAGCGAGCGGCGCAGCCAGCCCGCCTGCGCTTCTGCTCTGGCAAGCCTCAAACGGGGGCCGCGATCTCGGCGACGAAGTCGCGATAGGAGCGCAAGGGACGGCCCAGCATGCCGGTCAGACGCTCGACGTCGCCGGGCTCAGGGATCATTCCCTCGGTGAGGAAACGCTCGCCCATCACCCGCATGTCGAAAGCCATCCAGGGCGGCATGAACTGCCTGAGGTTCTTCTCGAACCCCGCGGTGTCGTCTCCGCCGTAGGCGATCGCGCGGCCGAGCACCTCCGACCAGATCGCGGCGGCCTTCGCGCCAGTGAGTGTCTCAGGGCCAACAAGATTGATGCGTTCGAGCGGAAGCGGCGCTGCGGATGTCTCGCGGCGGATCAGTTCGATCGCAGCAATCTCGCCGATGTCGCGCGCGTCGATCATCGCAAGGCCCTTGCTGCCGATCGGCATCGGGTAGACGCCATATCCGGTCACGGCATCCTTGATCATGAGTTCGTTGTTCATGAAATAGGCGGGCCGCAGGATGGTCGCCTTGAAGCCCATCTGCTCGATCATGCGCTCGACCCCGAACTTGCCGGCGAAGTGCGGCACATTCACGTAGAGGTCGCTGTGAATGACCGAAAGATAGACGAACCGCTCGATGCCGGCTTCGCGGGCAAGGTTGAGCGCAGTCAGCGCCTGAGTGAATTCGTCCGGCACCACGGCGTTGAGCAGGAACAACGTCGAGACGCCCGAAAACGCAGTGCGCACGGAATCGACGTCCAGCAAGTCGCCCTGGGCGACGGCAACACCTGCCGGAAGGTTGGCCTTCTCGGGATTTCGGACGAGTGCGCGCACATCGGCGCCGCGCTTGACGAGTTGCTCGACGACGTTGCGGCCGATGGTGCCGGTGGCGCCGGTAACGAGGATGGTCATGGGATCACTCCGGTTGGGTTTTGGAAGACACCCGGAAACTAATGATCCACACGCGAGCCGATAGACTCTATATTTGGACAGACCGTCTCACTGGTGGAACAGATGGATTTGCTTGCGCTTGCCGATTTCAATCTCGTCGCCCGTCACGGAGGGTTCGGAAAGGCCGCGCGGGCAGCGGGACGTCCGAAAGCGACCTTGTCTCGACGTGTGTCCGAACTGGAGAGCAGTCTTGATCTGCGTCTGTTCGAGCGCGGCGGGCGCACGCTCAAGCTCACCCAGGAAGGGCGCGCGCTCTATGAACGGACGGGCGCACTTCTCACCGAGCTCGACGAAACCGCGGCCGCGATCGCCTCGGGCGGAGACAAGCCAAAGGGCAGGCTGCGGATCAGCGCACCCCTGCTCTTCTCGCAAACCGCGATGGGCCGTCTCGCGGCCGGCTTCGCCCTTCGACATCCGCAAGTCCGGCTCGAAGTTACGACCGATGACCGCTACGTCGACATGATCGAGGAAGGCTTTGATCTCGTGATCCGGGTCAATCCCGATCCGGATGAAAGCCTGGTCGGCCGCATCTTCTTGCGCGACCGAATGCTGGTCGTCGCCAGCCCCGCTCTGAAGCACCCGAGAGGAAACCTCGCCGTTCCGGCCATCGTGCGCGGCGATGACAAAGCTGCGGTTTGGGACATCAGACGGCCAAGCGGCCCATCGCGCATCGCGATCGATCCCGTGCTTCGACTGTCATCCCTGATGATGGTTCGCGATGCCGTGAGAGCCGGTATCGGCGCCGCGAGGCTGCCGCTGTCGCTCGTCAGCCACGATCTTGCCGCCGGCACGCTCGTTCGATGGGGCGACGTCGAGGGAGCCGACATCGCCCTATGGACGCTCTATCCCTCGCGGCGATTGCTCAGTGCGCGCGTCTCCGCTTTCCTCGATCATCTGAAAGACGCCTTTCCAAAGGGTACGCCCGACGAGTTGGCAGCCTATATCGGGGGATGACTGAGATTTCGCATCCTCACGCCGGCTCGGTCGCCTTCATCCCGAGCGGCTTCGGCGCCATGCCGCCGCCCGGCTTGAGGTGGAATTCGTAAGTCATCAAATGCCACCGCCCGTTCGCCGTGGTGCCGTCGGGCATCTCAAGGTCGTTGCGCGGCTCGACCTTGGCGACGAGGTCGTCCTTCACGCCGAACACCACGTCGGAGTCGAGATATTTGTCACCGTCCATGAAGACGTGCGTGATCAGCGGCTCATAGCCTCTGGCATTGACCAGGAAGTGCACATGCGCCGGGCGCATCGGGTGGCGGCCGGTCTGCACGATCATCTCGCCGACCGGACCATCGGTCGGGATCGGATAGCTGCACGGCAGGATGGTGCGGAAGAAGAAGCGGCCATCGTCATCGGTGATGAAGCGCGCCCGCGCCGAGGCGCCGACCTCATCGTAGTTCGGCTTCTGGGAATCGTAGAAGCCGTCGTCATCGGCGTGCCAGACGTCGACGGGAACGCCGGCGAGCGGCTTGCCCTCGAGGTCGGTGACGCGGCTCTGCACGAACATCCGCTCGCCGGTCTGGTTGTTCGGCGAGATGTCGGTGCCGTGCGCAGTCACCTTGTGCTCGCCGACATAGAACGGGCCGAGCACTGTGGTCTCCGTGGCACCGTCGCGATCCCTGTGATTGACGGCGTCGACCAACATGGAGACGCCGAGCACGTCGGACAAGAGGATGAATTCCTGGCGGGTGTCGGTGCATTTCTGCCCGGTCCGGGTCAGGAAATCGATGGCATATTCCCATTCCGCGAAGGTGAGACCGGTCTTGCTCACGTAATCGTGCAGCGACCTCACCAATTCCTGCAGCAGAAATTTCGCGCGCGTGTCGGGCGTGTGGTCGAAGCTCCTGACGACGGCTTCGGTGAGTTCGGTCTCGGTGAACTGAGTCATGGTGCGTTTGCCCTCGCGTTCTTCTCGTTGGCCCCGGCGGGCTCCTTGCGTTCCGAGCCCGAGTCTACACCAGCCGGCCCGGCCTCGTTAAGCGCAACCGGCTTGGAATGCGGCCGTCATTTCGGTATCAACTTTCCGACAAAACGCCCCGGAGGAACTGATGCTCGCCCCCACCCCCGCTTCGCCCGAATCCGTCGGCATGTCCAAGGCCGCGCTCGACCGCGTCGATGCGCATCTCAAGCGCCGGTACATCGATGCCGGGCGTTTCCCGGGCACGCATCTCCTGGTCTACCGCCGCGGCAAGGTCGCGCACAGCTCGGTGCAGGGCTTTGCCGATGTCGAGCGCAAGGTGCCGGTGAAGGACGATACGATCTATCGCATCTATTCCATGACCAAGCCGCTCACCAGCGTCGCCTTCATGATGCTGGTCGAGGAAGGCCTCGTCGCCATCGACGAGCCCGTCGCGAAATATATTCCGGAGTGGAAGGACCTCGGCGTGTTCGTCGCCGGCACCTATCCGGCGTTCCTGACCCGGCCGCCGTCGCGGCCGATGCTGATCGTCGACCTCTTGCGCCACACCTCCGGCCTAACCTATGGCTTCCAGCAACGCTCCAACGTCGATGCCGCCTACCGCAGTGAAAAGATCGGCGAGGTCGAAAAATCAGGCACACTCCAGACCATGGTCGAGGGCCTGGCCAAGATCCCGCTGGAGTTTTCGCCGGGCGAGTCCTGGAATTACTCCGTTGCGACCGACGTGATCGGCTATCTCGTCGGCAAGATCTCCGGCATGCCGTTCGAGCAGTTCCTGAAACAGCGCATCCTCGACCCGCTCGGCATGACCGACACCGACTTCCACGTCCCGGCCTCGAAGGCGCATCGCTTCGCCGCCTGCTATTCCGCCGATCCCGGCGGCGGCATGACCTTCCATGCGGGCCAGCGCCGCGAGGGGTTGACGCTCCAGGACGACCCGGCAACGAGCTCGTTCCTGTCGCCGCCCTCGTTCATCTCCGGCGGCGGCGGGCTGTGCTCGACCGTTGCCGACTATCTGACCTTCTGCCGTGCGCTGCTCAATGGCGGCGAGCTCGGCGGCGTCAGGCTGATCGGGCCGAAGACGCTGGCGCTGATGACCACCAACCACATTCCGGGCGGCCGTGCGCTGCCGGACGTCTCGCGCTCGCTGTTCTCGGAAGCGACCTATAACGGCATCGGCTTCGGTCTCGGCTTCGCCGTGACCATGCGCCCGGCCGAGACATTGATCGCCGGCAGCCCCGGCGAATACAATTGGGGCGGCGCCGCCACGACCTCGTTCTGGATCGATCCGGCCGAGGACCTGATCGCGATCTTCATGACGCAAGTGCTGCCGTCGAGCGCCTATCCGATCCGCCGCGAGCTGCGCAGCATGGTCTACGCCGCAATCACTGAAAGCAATCTGTAGCCCACCGCGACGACCCCGCGGCCGTCGGCCGCGGCAGCACGATCGCATATGACTCGCTGCGGCGGCCTGCGAGCACGCCTCGTCCTTCGAGACGGCGCTTACGCGCCTCCTCAGGATGAGGCTAATCGGCGTCAGTGCCCGTTTCGACTGCTGCCGCACACTCCGTCCTCATCCTGAGGAGCCCGCCTAAAGCGGGCGTCTCGAAGGATGGCCACGGGGAAAATCCCTCAGATGCGATAGCCCTGCCCGGCTGCGGGGTCCTCCTATCAGGCGGTCACTTGAGCATCTCCGGCACGATCAGGCGCGGCAGGAACAGCGACACGCTGGGCCAAATGATCACCGCCGCCAGCACGAGTAGCATCGGGATCAGCATGATGACCGTGTCCTTCAGGGCATAGCGCAGCCGCACGCCCGCGATCGAACAGGCGATCATCAGACAGAGGCCGTAGGGCGGCGTCACCAATCCGAAGGCCAGCGAGACGATGGAGATGATCGCGAACTGGACCGGATGCAGATCGACGGACCTGGCGAGCGGCTCCAGCACGGTGCCGACGATGATGATCGCGGGGATGGCGTCGAGAAAGCAGCCCACCACCAGAAAGCAGAAGGCGATGAAGAAGCCGGCCGCGACGGGACCCATGCCCCATGTCGAAACGTTCGCCAGCAGTTCTTGCGGGATCTTGTAATAGGCCAGCAGCCAGCCGAACGCACTGGCGGTGCCGACGCAGAACAGCGCTACGCCGGCGAGACGCCCAGTGTCGAGCAAGGCTCTGTACAATTCACGGATTCCCGTCTCGCGGTAGAAGAACGCCGAGAGCACGACGGAATAGAGCACGGCAACGCAGGCGGACTCGGTCGCGGTGAACCAGCCGAGCAGAATGCCGCCGACGATGATGAACGGCGTTATTAACGCGGGTATCGACCGCCAGATGGCGCATCGCATGTCGACCCAGGTCGACTTCGGATAGGTCGGGTAGCCGCGGCGCACCGCATAGACGTGCACCGTCGCCATCTGCGCGCCCGCGATCAGCAGCCCGGGCACGATACCGGCCAGATACATCGCCGCTATCGAGGTCGAGATCAGACCGCCCCACACGATCATCAGGATCGAGGGCGGAATGACGACCGCAAGAACCGCGGAGGCCGCCGTGATGGCAATGGAGAACGAGAGATCGTAGCCCTCCTTGGTCTGCGCATCGATGAAGATCTTCGATTGGCTCGCCGCATCCGCAGTGGAGGAGCCGGAGATGCCGGCAAAGAACACCGACAGCACGACGTTGATCTGCGCCAGCGACCCCGGCCAGTGCCCGACCATCGAGCGCGACAGCGCCACCAGGCGATCCGTGATACCGCCGATACTCATCAGGTTCGCCGTCAACAGAAAGAACGGCACCGCGAGCAGGATGAACGAGTTGTACGCGTTGAAAGTCTCCTGCGCGAGCGTCATCAGCGACAGGCGCGGCTCGATCAGAAGGATCGGCACGCAGGCAAGGCCCAGCGCGAAGGCGACCGGCACGCGCACGATCAGCAGGCCGACGAAGACCCCGAACAGCACCATGGCGGCCTGTCCGGCAGAAAGTACAGTGCCGTTCATTGCTGTGCCCCGACCAGAACGCGCAGTTCATCGAGCATCTGTTCGCCCGCAAACACGATCCAGGTCACGCCGGCCACCGGCCAGGCAACGTGGATCAGCCAGAGCGGCAGATCGGCCAGCTCCGACGTCCTGTTCCAGGCGAAGCGTGTGAATTCGATGCCGGCCGACACGAACACGAGGGCAAGTGCCAGCACGCCGAGCCGCGCGATGATCCGCACTGCGGCCTCCGACCGCCGCGACAAATCGGGCCACACGTCGACCTCGAAATGCTGAGCCTCGCGGATGCCGACCATGGCGCCGATCATGATCGTCCAGATGAACAGGAATCGCGCCATCTCCTCGGTCCAGATGTAGGAGGGAATGAACGGCGTGTAGCGCGAGACGATCTGCAATGTGACGGGGATGACCAGGATGCCGACGCAGGCGGCAAGCAGGAATTCCAACAATTTCGCATAGGCCGCGGTGACGCGACGCCACAGCGACGGTGTGGACGGGACGTGCATTTCGGACATTGGAGCTCCGTACGGCGCTCATCCGCCATGTCCGGGCAGGAAGCGGGGCCTGCCCGGAATGCTGTCGGCGGACAGGGCGGCCTCAGACGACGTTGATCTTCTCGAAAATGCCCTCCGCGCCGATCTCCTTGGCGTAGGTGGCCATCACGGGGTCGGCGAGCTTCTTCATGGCGTCCCGCTCCTCGAACGGAACGCGCTTGAGCTTGCCGGCCTTCTCCAGCGTGTCGAGCTTGACGACCTCCTCGCTCGACTCGAGCTGGCGGCCGTAATCGCCGGCCTCCTTGCCCGCTTTCATGATCGCGTCCTGCAGATCCTTCGGCAGGGTCTTCAGCGTCTTGACGGAAAAGCAGATCGGCCGGATCGACACGGCGTGCTGGGTCAGGTTGAGATGCGGCGCCACTTCATAGAACTTCATCGCCTCGACGCCGGCCGCTTCGTTCTCGCCGGCTGATATCACCCCGTTCTGGATCGCGTTGTAGACTTCGTTATAGGCGATCACCGTGGGGCTCATGCCAACGGCCGCAAAGGTCTTCGACCAGATCGGCGCGCCCTGCACGCGCACCTTGAGGCCCTTGAGGTCGGCGAGGTTCTTGAGCGGCTTGTTGGCGAAGATGTTGCGGATGCCGCCGCCGGCATAACCGATCAGAACCACGTCCGCCTTGGCCGCGACCTCGTCGGCGACTGGCGCCAGGATATTGGCTTCGACCACCTTGTTCATGTGCTCGATGCCCTTGAACACGAAGGGCGCATCGATGAACGGGGCGGCCTTGGCGAAGGTCGACATGTGAGCCGGCGAGACGATGCCGTAATCGACTGCCTTGCCTTGCGACATGTACTCGAAATACTGCTTCTCGAGGCCGAGCGAGGAGTTCCTGTGCAGGGTGAAGTTGACGGGCTTGCCGTAATATTTCTTCACCAGCTCCTCGAACCGCAGCAGGGCCCGATTGAAGGCATGGTCGTCATTGAACTGCACGGCACCGTTCAGTGTGATCGGGGCTTGCGCCCTCAGGATCGACGGCATGCCGATGGCAGCTGCCGCAGTGGTTGCACCGATCCCAGCGAGAAATGACCTTCGCTTCATCGTCTCCCCTCCCTTTGATGCTCCGGCCCTGTCGCCGGGCCGTGAGCGCAGCCGTTATGCGGCTTGCGAGAGGCAAGCGTATGAAAAACCTCGGCGGGACGGAAGTCATTTCGCGTGGGCTGGAGCTACCCCTTCGTCGCAGGACTGCACGTAAACGCCTGCTGCACTGCAACTCGCCGCTTCGGTATGCGGCGGAGGCGCGAGGTCTCCGGCGATCAGGAGCGCGCTGGACGGACGGCGAAAATTCGTGGCGCAGCACAATTCCTGCGCCTATGGTCTCTTCAAAATCATTGTCCGGTGCTGCCGCGCTGGAACCGGGACGCCTGCGTTCGCCAAAGCTTACCCTGCCCGTTCGGCTCGCCTCCTTGTCGCCGGAACGACGCTACCGCTGATCGTTTTCGCGGTGGGCCTTGCCTATTACAACTACCATCAGGATCGCAGCGAGGCTGCGCGCCGTTTGCTGGGAACGGTGCGTAGCATGCGCATGGTGCTCGATGCCGAGGTGCAGCGGATCACGGGGGCTTGCCCCTGCCGCGCGGCGTCGTCTGCACTGTGACCTGCACGCTGGAGGAGACGCTTTGATCCGCCGTCCACGCGCATATCGCAACGCAACACGGGGTGTGCTGCGACAATTGCGCTTGCGCTCATCCATTCATCCGATGTTAAACATCCGATGATTGCAGCTGCCGGGGCGTGGCAGCCAAATACAAACGAACCAGCCGCGACAGGCCGGACGGGAGAAACGTACGAGTGGCAAGAGCGCGCCCGAGCCCCGTCGACAAGCCGATCAAGCCCGGCCGCATTCGCGCCGTGCTGACGACGCTCGGCCGGGAGATCGCGCAGGATCTCATTCCGGTCGGGACAGCCCTGCCGCCGGAACCTGAGCTCGAAGCCCGCTTCGGAGTCGGGCGCGGCGTGGTGCGCGAAGCCATCAAGACGCTCGCCGCTAAAGGTCTGGTCAGCGTGCGGCCGCGCCACGGCACGCACGTGCTGCCGCGCCACGAATGGAGCCTGCTCGACCGCGACGTGCTAAGCTGGCTGGTCGGTCAGGACGAGCCGGATCGGGACCTTCTGCTGGCAATCCAGGAGGTGCGCTCGATCATCGAGCCCGCTGCCGCAGCGCTTGCGGCCGAGCGTGCAACAAAGAACGACCGCTGGCGGATCGACACGGCCCTGGCGGCGATGCAGACTGCAAAGGACCAGGCCAGCGCCCTCGCTGCCGACAAGGCTTTCCATCTCGCCATCCTGGACGCGACCCACAATCCGGTCCTCCAGGGCTTTCGCGGGGCGATCGATACCATTCTGGGCACCGTCTTCACCGTTGCCGTCGGCGGCCCCGGCGGCTGGTTCAAGGACAATCTGCCGAACCACGTCATAGCGGCGCGGGCCATCGAGAGCGGCAACCCGGAGAAGGCGCGCGCCGCGATGGAACGGCTGCTGGGCTACACCCGATCGAAGCTGTCGAACCGAAAGACCATTATCGCCGCGGCGGCTCGCAAGGCGGATGGATCGACCCTGCGCGCCGTCAGGAAGCCGAGCCTCAACCGCAAGAGAAAGCGCCATGCACCGTGACATGAGGGGGCTCGGCCCGGATCCCCGCTCCGCGCGGATCGCGAGGAGGGTCGCAACCGATACAGATATGCGATTGCGCGAGACGCGGCTACGATACCAGCAATGATCAGTGGGAAATGCCGGTACAGGCATAGCTGAGCGTCAGGGAGGTCGAATGCAGCTGACGGGCAGTCTGAAAGGCCGATCGTCGCGGCTGATGCGCAGCGTCAACTCTCTGGCCGGCGCTGCAATGTTCGTCGCGCCGCTGCTTGCGCTGGTCGCGGTCTGGGCCGCCGTGGTCCCGCTGTTCAACGTCAATCCCCGCGTGTTTCCCTCGGTCGGCGCGGTCGGCACCGCCGCGCTTGACTCGATCCGGGACGGCACGTTGTTCGCGCATGTCGGCGCCAGCCTTTTGCGCGTCGGCCTGGGGACACTGATCGGCATCGCCACGGCGGTGCCGCTCGGCATCGCCATGGGCGTCAGCCCGACGGTCGCGGCCTTTCTCACGCCGCTGTTCCGGTTCTTCTCGGTGCTCGCCGGCATTGCCTGGATCCCGATCGCGACGCTGTGGTTCGGTTACGGTTTCGGCGCGATCGTCTTCGTGATCTTCAACGCCGTATTCTTCGTCGTCGCCTACAACACGCTTCTCGGCGTCAGGACCATCCCGCACACGCTGCGCAACGCTGCCGCCTCGCTCGGCGCCGGCCGCTGGGCGCTGCTGACCGAAGTACTGCTGCCGGGCGCGCTGCCCAATATCGTTACCGGCATTCGCACCGGCCTGGGCTTTGCCTGGCGCGGCCTGATCGCCGCGGAGATGATCGCGACCAATGTCGGGCTCGGCTACATGCTGTTCGTCGCGCGCGATTTCTACCGCACCGAGGTGATCGTGTTCGGCATGATCGTGATCGGCGTGCTCTGGCTTCTGATCGACCGTTTGCTGCTGGTCCCGCTGGAACGCGCGACCATCGAGCGCTGGGGCATGGTGAGGCGCGCATGAACGTCCTGCTGCAAATCTGGGCCGGCTATGCCCGCCTGACCCGGCGCTGGCCGGGCATCGCCGCGATCATTCCCTTCATCCCGGTGCTGGCGCTGTGGACCGCGGTCAGCGAGGCCGGGCTGTTTCCACGCGCGTTCTTCCCCGGCCCGGCCGACGTCATCCGCGCATTCTTCACGCTGACCTACAAGGGCATCCTGCCGGACTATCTCCAGGACAGCCTGATCCGGCTCGCGACCGGCGCCGCGGTCGGCATGGCGCTCGGCATACCCTTGGGCATCCTGATCGGCACCAGCCGCTGGGCGCATCGCATCTGCTGGCCGGTGCTGCTGTTCTTCCAGGCCATCGGCGACATCGCCTGGCTGCCGATCCTTCTGATCTGGTTCGGCTTCGGTCTGACGACGATGACCTTCGTCATCGTCTACACCGTGCTGTTCCCCGTCGTGCTCAACACCGTGCTCGGCGTCGAATCGGTACCGCGCGATCTGTCACGCGCCGCCTTGAGCCTCGGGGCTTCGCGGGCGCGCGTGCTCTGGGAGGTGACGCTGCCGGGCGCCCTGCCCAACATCATCACCGGCCTTCGCAACGGACTCGGCTACGGCTGGCGCGCGCTGATCGCGGTCGAGATGATCGTCGGCACGTCGGGCATCGGCTTCATGATGTTTGATGCGCGCCGCGCCGGGTCGACCGTCGAGATCATCCTCGGCATGATCATTCTCGGACTGCTCTGGTACATCGTGGACGCTTGGATTCTCGCCCCGCTCGAGCGTGCGACCGGCCAGCGTTGGGGACTGGTGACATCATGAAGACGCTCTCGCTGCGCAATCTCGGCAAGACCTATTTCGACCCTTATGCAGGCGCGCATGTCACCGCCGTCCACGACGTCTCACTCGACGTCGAGCCCGGCGAGTTCATCTCGGTGGTCGGCCCCTCCGGCTGCGGCAAGACGACGATCCTGAACATGATCGCCGGCTTCATTCCCTATTCGAAGGGGGACATCCTGCTCGACGGCAAGCCGGTGCACGGGCCCGGCCCCGAGCGCGGCGTCGTGTTCCAGTCGTTCGCGCTGTTTCCCTGGAAGACCGTGCTCGACAATGTCGGCTTCGGGCCGAAGATGCGCGGCGTGCCGAAGGCCGAGCGCGACCGCATCGCGCATGAATATCTCGCGCTTGCCGGGCTCTCGCATGCGGCGCACCGCTATCCCAACGAGCTCTCCGGGGGCATGCAGCAGCGCGTCGGCGTGGTGCGCGCACTCGCCAACAACCCCGACGTCCTCTTGATGGACGAGCCGTTCGCCAGCGTCGACGCGCAGACGCGCATGACGCTCCAGGAGGAACTGACCCGCATCTGGCAGGAGCGCAAGCCGACGGTGATCTTCATCACCCATGACGTGGCGGAAGCGGTATTTCTCGCCAACCGCGTCGTCGTGCTGTCGAAGGGACGCGTGCTCGACCAGGTCGCGGTCGACCTTCCGCGCCCCCGCATCTGGGACGATCTCGTCCGGGACGACCAGTTCAAGCAGCTTTCGGCGCGCGTGCTGCAGATGGTGCGCGCAGCATGAGCATCGCCGCCGACGTTCTTCGCTCGCCCAAGAGCCGTGTCGTTCTCGGCGCGGTGGCCGCATGGGCACTGTTTCAGCTCTGGCTGACGATCACAGCGCCCGGAAAGATCTCGCCGCAGCTCACGGGCACGTCGGAAAAGGTGAACGTGCAGATCGAGCTGCCGTTCACGCCGGAGCGTTTCCACGTGCTCGCCTTCCAGCAATACGGACGCGTCTCGGGCACGGACGAGCATTCGATCGAGCTGCGCGGTGTCAAAAGAACGGACCTCAATGCCGTGGCCCGGCCCTATTGGGTGACGGCGGTGGGGCCGATAAAAGAGGGAGGCTGAGACTATGAAACGACTCTTGCTGCTTGGATTGGCGCTTCTCGCCGGCATGGTGCCGGCAAGCGCCCAAACCCTGACGAAACTCAAGGCCGGCATGGTCACTGGCATCGACCAGATTGGCCTGCCCATCGCGCTCGAGCGCGGCTTCTTCGAGAAGTACGGGCTCGACGTCACGATCGCACGCCCCTACGCCACCGGTGTCGACGCGCTGAACGCGTTGCAGGCCGGCGAGAGCGAGATCGTGCAGGTCGGCGTACCCATGATCGGCGCGGTGCTGCGCGGCATGGACCTCGTCGCGCTGGGCAATTACAGCGGCAACGCCACCAAGGCCGGCTCCGATGCCACGATGGCGATCATCGCGCGCGAAGGCTCGGGCATCGTCAAGGGCGACCTGTCGACGTTGAAGGGCAAGAAGATCGCGGCGTCGTTCGGCACGATCAACCATCTCTACATCCTGGCGACGCTGGAGAAGGCCGGACTGAAACCCGACGACGTAACATTGGTCAACACCCCGCCCCCGGACATGACCGTCGCCCTGCTCGCCAAGGGCATCGACGCGTTCTCGGGCTGGGACCCCTGGCCGATCGTCGCGGGCAAGGACGTGCCGGGCGCCGTCGAGATCATTCGGGGCGGCGACGTGATCTCCTATATCGGCTTCAACGTCGCGCTGCGCCCATGGGTGCAGGCCAACGGCGAGACGATCGAGAAATTCCTCGCCGCCGTCTCTGAGGCCGACCAATGGATGCGCAAGAACCCGAAGCTGGCGGCACAAGTCGCGACGCGCTGGATTCCAGGCCTGAAGCAGGAGGTCGCGGAGGCCGCGATGCAGTTCAACATCCAGCAGGCGGACCGCCGGCTGTCGGCGAACAACTACCGCGCGCTGTGGAGCGCCCAGGACCGGCTCACCCGGCTCGGCATCCTCAAATCGACCTTCGACGTCAATGCGCATATTGAGCCGAAGCACATTCTCAAGGTCATGAAAGACCGGCCTCAGCTGTTCGCCGACCTGCCGCCGATCCCGGAGACGGCGGCGATCACGCCGGGCTACGTGTTCAAGCCCTGAGCATTGTTGCAAACGTCCAGACCGGCGCGCCATGCGCGCCGGTCCGGCCCATCGTCTGCAACGCTGGCGGGCGTCTGGTCTAGACGGTCGAGATGCCGTCGATCGGGCTGATATCCCCGACGAAACGCAGCAGGTCGGCCATCGTGAATTCGCCCGGCACTTGCGACGGCAGCGTCGGCTTCCAGGTCTTGCCCTTGAGCCAGAGATACGACTGGTGGTCGCCATGGACGAGGCCGACGAAGACCTCGGCAAGCAGGGTCGCGCCGACCGGGCCGAGCCTTTCGCCGCTGCCCCGCTGCTCCGCCTCCTTGAGGATGTAGTACCAGAGCGGGGTGTTTTGGTGCAGGCCATGCTTCTTCGCCACGGCGCCGTCGCTCCCCTTCGAGATTTCTTCCGGCGTCAGCGGATTCTTGATCTTCATGGCCTTGGCGACGTCCTGCCCGGACGGCAATCCGAGCAACACGCCGCGCTTGAGGTTGCGGAACGGCAGGCTGCCGCCGTCACCAGGCAGGGTATGGAGTTGCGGCACGATGAACGGGTCGATCTTGCGGGAGGGATTGAGCGTCACGCCCGCAGGGTTGCTCGGCAGCACCTGAAAGTAGCGCCGCCAGTCGATGATCCAGTTGCTCGAAAGCACCGGAAGCGGGAGCGGCGGCTGAATCGGATTGGGCGCGAGATCTCCGATGATTCCTCCCGAAAGTCCCGTGAACCTGAACAGCAAATCGAGAGTTGCAGGAATCCCGCCCGGGCCGGGCGTGAAGATCCGGTTGTGGCTATAGACCTGGCGCACCATGCTGTGGCCGAGACGATAGACGGCGCCCGAAAACTCGACGGGCATGTAGGGGATCTTCTTGAAGCGGTAGAAGCGCCGCCCCTGCTCGAGGATCTTGGCGACGAGCCCCTTCTCGGTGATCCGCTCCACGAAATCGTGCAGGACCATCCATTGGTAGTGCCAGGTCACGATCCGGCGCGCTTCCTCGAAGATCTCGCCCGCCGGCTTGCCGGACGCCGCGAGCTGATCGCAGACCTTGTTGTGAAACTTCAGCATCGCAAGGTGGGTTTGCGCGACGACCAGGTTCTCGTCGTTGCGGTGATCGCCGATCAGGGCAAACCCCTCGGGATTGCGCGGCAGGTCGTTGCGATGATCGCCGGTGATGTCATCGACGTTGACGGTCTTGCCGATCAGCAGCTTGGGGCCCGGTGTCTTGCCGCTGTCGCTGGCCGAATTGCGCGCGTAGAGATGACGGCTGCCGTCGGGGCCGAGACCATAGACGCTGTCGAGATCGAGTGCGGGCGTGCGGAAATTCGTGACCGCCGTCGGATCGGCTTCCTTCTCGCCGAAGGAGGTCAGATCGAGCGTGATGTCGTGATCCACGAATTGGCCGAGATAGGTGAAACCCGCCGGGACGTTGAGGTTGTTGCCCGCGGCGTCGCCGGGGGCGGGATCCTTCATCGCGTCGGCGAGCTCGCGCAGCGGACCGTCGTCGACAGCCAGCGGCTCCAGGGTTGGAAACATCCGGCCAAACATGCCCGGATCGTCGTGTCCGGAAAGCGTATCCAGAAATTGTCGCGTCGGTTGACGTCCGGCCTTGCCGTGACCGGGATGAACATTCACGTCGGTTCCCATCGCTTGCTCCTGCTCAAATGCTTTAGGGGAGAGGGGCGCCGAAGATGTCGCTTCCAAAATTCTCGTTTCAGTATACGTTCAGAAGAATTGCCCCTCAGGGTGTAGTACGATGAAATATTACTACAGATTGCATTCTCTGGGCGGCTCCTACCGCGAGGCTTTTTGCCCCACCAGCCACACAGGCTTTTGATCGTCCGAAGCTCGAGCAGGAAAGACTAAGGCGCGATCGACGCGTCGGCTGAATCTCTCAGCGCGTCAGCGCTTGGCAGCGAACCGCGACCAGATCTCAGCGTCCGTGTAGAAGTCCACGCCGCCATCGAGATCTCTCACCAGCCACTCGCCGAGATAGACGATCTGGGTGCCGCTGCGCCGCTCGTGCCGAAGCTCGAATTTTCCGTCGGCATCCTTCTGCAGCGAGCAATTCGACTGAACCCAGCTCGGCCACTCCTGCAACGGCTGCCCCAAAAATTGCCAGGCAACCAACGCCGCGTTGTCCGACAGGGGTTCTAAGCGCAGTGTCTTGGTCACGTGATCTCCACCATGCGAATTGTCCCCCGATGCAACGCCTCGGGACCGGAAAGGTTTGGAATCGTCGTTCCGTGGCAGCATGCCTGACCGTTTTCAACGGTTCCTCTACTTTTTCGTCCGTGAAAACCCGGTCCCCGCGCGCCCTAACCGATCGTCTGCAGCACCGGAAACGTCTCCAGCAGCCAGATGCTCACATTCGAGACCGCGCCGGTGAGAAAGCCGATGCCGGTGAGCACCATCAGGACGCCCATGGCGCGCTCGACGTTGACGAGGTGGCCCTTCATGCGCGCGAACAGTGCGGAGAACTGTTCGATCATCAGCGCGGCGATCAGGAATGGGATGCCGAGGCCCGCGGAATAGACCGCGAGCAGGCCGGCGCCCCTCGTCACCGTGGCTTCCGCCGCGGCGACCGAGAGGATCGCGGCGAGGATCGGGCCGATGCAGGGTGTCCAGCCGAACGCGAATGCGAGGCCCATGATATAGGCGCCCCACAGGCCGACCGGTTTGGGGATCGGCAGGCGTCCTTCCCGCATCAGAAAGCCGATCCGCGTCAGGCCGAGAAAGTGCAGGCCCATGATGATGATGACGATGCCGGCGAGGATCGACAGCTCCGCCGACCAGGCACGGATCAGCCCGCCGATCAGCGAAGCGCTGGCGCCGAGCGCCACGAAGATGGTGGAGAAGCCGAGCACGAACAGGAGCGCCGACATCATGATCGCGCGCTTGGAGGCCGCGACCGGCTCGTCGCTCTCGACATGCTCGATCGTGGCGCCCGTGAGGTAAACCAGATAGGGCGGAACCAGAGGCAGGACGCAAGGCGAGAGGAAGCTGACGAGGCCGGCAATCAGTGCGGCCGGAATCGAAACATTTTGCATGATGCAATCGGAGCCATCTCAGGCCCCGTCAGGGCGCGCAGGGAACGCGCCCGGCCCGGAGCCGAACCGGCTCTGGTGTAGCCCATGCCGGAGAATGCGCAACAGAGGCGCACAAAGCCAGGGCTCCGCCCGATGCCCTCCGTGATCACAGATGCGGCATCGGGACGCGCACAAACCTCGCCGGAAAGCGAGATTGGGCGGCGCGGCTACTTCACCACGCGGAGCAGCGGACGCCGGGGCTGGTCCTGCGTCTGCTTGGAAGGGGGCGGCGGCTCGCTGGCAGCGCTCCGCAGCATTTCGTCGCACAGCGCCTTGAGATCGGCACTGTCGATTCCTTTCAGTTTCATCCTGACGTCGAGGATGACGATGGACAGCATCTCGGCCGACTCGCGGCTGTTGCAGGCATTGAGAACCCTGCGGCACTCCTCGAGCGTTTCCAGCACCGACTGCAACTGTTCGTCTGAATGCGACACCGGCGTTCTTTCCGTTAATTCGGCCTGCGAGACGTATCTGTCACGCCCCCTTCGGCCCCCATGGAAGACGATAGATAGCACGAGGCGACTGCGCCTTCGAACCTGATTTCAGTGTGTTTCTGCTGTGGAACCGGGTTCCCGCTCGCATCGCCATGCGGCGCCTTTGGCGACCGCAGCAATGCTCCGGGAGCGAACGCCTGACGCGGTGCGATTGATCCAGCAACGGCGAAGAGCACCGACTCCTGCGCAAGACCGTTCATTGCAGTCAGCGCCGGCACTCCCGCAGCCATCTCGCGGCTCGCAACGGAACTCACGTCATACCCCTCACTCGAGCCGATTAGCCTCGCCCGAATTCCCAGCCCATGGGAGCATCCAAATACCGCCCTAAGGTAGTAAGGATGACGTTCAAAACTCGTCGTTCCCCAACCCGTCGTGGTTGTGGTTTGCGCCAGATTCTGCCAGTTTAGCGTTCCAAAGGGAATTGTATGCACTCCTTGGCGGAAAGGGGCGTTCCTCTGGAGGAACGCCCAAAGACAAATATCAGCGGCCTCTCCGACTGGGACGCCGCCCGCATATTCTTGGAAGTCGTCCGATGCGGAAGCTTTCGCTCGGCGGCCGAGCGCCTGTCTCTGTCGATCAACGCCGTGCGGCGCCGCATCGACGATTTCGAACGCCAGACCGGCACCACGTTATTCACGCGCGACGTCCACGGCACCCATCTGACCGATGAGGGCGCCCTGGTGGTCTCCGCCGTCGAGCGCATGGAGGCAGCCACCTTCGACGTGCTGCGCGCCAGCGATTCGATGGCCAACGCGCTGTCGGGCGAGGTCCGCGTCGCCGTCACCGAGGGGCTCGGCACATTCTGGCTTGCCCCCCGCCTGGTCGAATTCCAGCAGGCCTATCCGAAGATCCTGGTGGACCTGCATTGCGCGATGCGCTCGGCCGACGTCTCGCGCCACGAGGCCGACGTCGCCATTCATCTGTCCCGTCCCTCGGCGCTGGACATCAAGCTGGTGCGGCTCGGCCGCATGCATCTGATGTTCTGGGCCTCGGAGAAATACATCGCAAAGCATGGCGCGCCGCGCTCGGCGGCGGAATTGATCAAGCATCGTCTGGTGCTGCAATTCGCCGACCAGCTCGCCGCCAAGGAATCCTTCGAAAGCTTCTTCCCGGGCGTGTCCGAACGTGACCTTCTGGTCATGAAGACCAACGTCTCGAGCGCCAACTATTGGGCGGTCGCGAATGGCGCCGGCATCGGCGTCTTCCCGAGCTACGCCATTGCGCTCGGCGGGAAATTAATTCCACTGGAGGTCGAGCTGAACCGACCGCTGGATATCTGGCTGTCCTACCACCCTGGTAGCGGCCGTATCCCGCGCGTGCGGCACATGATTGACTGGCTGATCGAGGCTTTCAATCCGGCCCGCTTCCCGTGGTTTAAGGAAGAGTTCGTGCACCCGCATGAATTCAAGGACTCGTATATGGGCGAACCCCTGACCCAGCTCTTCGGGGGATTTTCAACCGAAGAACAAAGGTGAAAACAGAGATGAAAGCAGCGGCCAAAAGAATGAAGCAGCGCAGCGCGGGCAAGCCGGACATCGAGCTTGGCAAGCGGATCCGTCTGCGGCGCGTCGAGATGAAGATCTCGCAGGCCGAGCTCGGCGAGAAGCTCGGCGTCAGCTTCCAGCAGGTGCAGAAATACGAGAAGGGCGTCAATCGCGTCGGCGCGGCCCGGCTTCAGCAGATCGCCTCCGCCCTCGATGTGCCCGTGACCTTCTTCTACGACGGCGACAACAAGGCCCGCGAAGTCGAGAGCCTGCTCTTTCTCGATTCGGCCTTCAGCCTCCGCCTGCTGCGCGCCTACAGCAAGATCAAGGATCAGACGGTGCAGCGTCAGCTCGTCTCGCTGATGGAATCGATCGCGGCGAACGAGAGCTGAGGCCGGTCGACGGTCCGGCCTTCACGGCCGACGTTCAATCCGCCGCGTCACGGGGGCGCGGCCGGATTGCACGAGATCGGCCGAAAGATGTCTGCGCGCAACCGCGCGCGGCCGGTCTCGGGGCGGCATGGCCGCCCCTTTTTGTTGGCGGTCTTCCCCCGACCTTTCCGCCTCCGTCGAACGCCGCGCGCCATGCAATCGCAGCACAGGCGGATGCAGGCTCTGCTCTCCCGCGCCGGTTGACCGCGGCGGCGCCTGCGCCGCACATTGCGCCTCGCCACCGAGCAGCGAGCGCGCGATGCCAGACGTTATCAGCACGACCGGAACACCTTACGCCGACGGCAAGATTCTGACGCACACGGCCGATGGCGTCGGCGTGATCACCTTCAACAATCCCGACAAGCGCAACGCGATGTCGCTGGAGATGTGGGAGGGATTTGGCGAGGCGTTGACGGCCTTGCGCGACGACGACACGGTGCGCGTCGTGATCCTGCGCGGCGCCGGCGGCAAGGCGTTCGTCTCGGGTGCCGACATCAGCCAGTTCGAGAAGGTGAGGCACAATGCGGCGGCATCCGAGCAATACGCCAAGCGCAGCGCCGCCCAGCGCGCGCTGCTCGCCGATTATCCCAAGCCGACCATCGCCTGCATCGACGGCTATTGCCTCGGCGGCGGCATGCAGGTCGCCATGCTCGCCGACATCCGCCTCGCCTCGCATGAAAGCCAGTTCGGCATTCCCGCCGCCAAGCTCGGCATCGCCTATGGCTATGACGGCCTGCGGCATCTGGTGTCGCTGGTCGGGCCGTCCTGGGCGCGGCTGCTGATGTATACGGGCATGCGCATCGATTCCGCCGAGGCGCTGCGCATCGGCCTCGTCGAGCGCGTGTTTCCGCAAGGCGAGCTCTGGGGCGAGACCATGGCGATGGCCGAGACGATCGCGCAGAACGCCCCGCTCGCGATCAAGGCGGCCAAGATCACAATCGCGCAGGTGCTGAAGGACGAGAGCCGGCGCGACATGGAGGCGATCAAGGTGATCGGCAATGCCTGCATGGACAGCGTGGATTTCCGCGAGGGCCGGCAGGCCTTCATGGAAAAGCGGAAGCCGCAGTTTAGGGGGAAGTAATTTCGTCGTGGAGAGAGGCCAGGAGCACAGCCCCTACAGCGCTCCCAGCACCGCTTTCGTGATGTCAGCCGTGCCATTGCCGCCGCCGAATTCCATCGGCTTGATGCCGCCGGCATAGACCTGGTCCACCGCACGCTCGATCGTCTCGCCGGCTTCCGCAGCGCTCTCGATGCCGTGCTTGTCGGCGAGCCAATCCAGCATCATCGCGGCGGACAGGATCATGCCGGTGGGGTTGGCCTTGCCCTGCCCCATGATGTCAGGCGCCGTGCCGTGGCACGGCTGGAACACCGCGTATTTGTCACCGATGTCGGCGGACGGCGCCATGCCGAGGCCGCCGATCAGGCTCGCGGTGATGTCGGAGACGATGTCGCCGAACATGTTCTCCATCACCATCACGTCGAAATCCCAGGGACGCTTGACCAGCATCGCCGAGCAGGCATCGACATAGAGCCGGTCGGTCTTCACGTCAGGATGCTTCTTCTCGATCTCGTCGAAGATGCCGCGGAAGAACGCGAACGCCTTGAATACGTTCGCCTTATCGACGCAGGTGAGCGCGCCCGGCTTGCCGCGCGCCTTGCGCCGCTCGGCAAGGCGAAACGAGAACTCGAACAAACGCTCGGAGGTTTTGCGCGTGATCACCATGGTCTCGCGCGCGTCCTCGTGGGTGACGATGCCCTTGCCCATCGAGGCGAACAGGCCTTCGGTGGACTCGCGGATCACGACGAGATCGATGCCGCGCTGGTCCGCGCCGACGATCGGGCTCGGCACGCCCGGAATGAGGCGCGCCGGGCGCACGCCGGCATAGAGATCGAAGATGAAGCGCAGCTCGATCTGCGGCGCGATCTCGGTGTTGTCGGGGTAGCGCACCGACGGCAGGCCGCAGGCTCCGAGCAGGATCGCGTCCGCCTCCTCGCAGAGCTTGATGGTGCTATCCGGCATCGACTTGCCGGTCGCGAGATAATGGTTGGCGCCGGCCGGCGCCTCGGTGAAGCGGAAGCCGAGGCCGGACTTCTCGCCGACCTTGCGCAGCACCTCCAGCGCCGGCGCCATGACTTCAGGGCCGATGCCGTCACCGGCGAGCACGGCAATGTGGAAGGCGTTGTTTGCGGACATTTAAGGCCTCAAGGGAGGTGTCAACCAGGTCGTCATTGCGAGCGAAGCGAAGCAATCCAGAACTGCATCCACGGAGACATTCTGGATTGCTTCGTCGCTTCGCTCCTCGCAATGACGAGGGAGAGAGCATTCGTTACGGCGTCAGCACCGTACGCCCGACCACCGCGCCCTGCTGCAATTGCAGCAGCGCGTCGTTGGCCTTGGCGAGCGGTTGCGGCGTCACCGGGATCGGCGGCACCTTCTTCGACCGCACCAGGTCGAGCAGCTCCTGCGTCTCGCGCAAGTTTCCGACATAGCTGCCCTGGATCGTCACCGCCTTGATCGGAATCAGCGGCAACGCCCAGGTCGCGCCGCCGCCGAACAGGCCGACAAGGACGAGCTTACCGCCCTTGGTCAGGCAGTCGAAGCCGAGCTGCGTCGTAGCAGCGTTGCCGACGAGGTCGATCACGGCGCGGATAGGGCCGCCCGCCTTCTTGGCAAGCTGCTCCAGCGCGTCAGGGGCCTTGGGATCGACGGTCGCAAGCGCACCGGCCTTCTCCGCCGCCTCGCGCTTCCTCGCGTCGATATCGACCATGATCGCGCCCTTGCCGCCCATCGCCTTGAGCAGCGACAACGCCATCAGGCCGAGGCCGCCGGCGCCGAACATCACGATCGGCGTGTCGAAATGCTGCTCGACCTTCTTCAGCGCGCTGTAGGTGGTGACGCCCGAGCAGGCATAGGGCGCGGTCGTCGCGGGATCGAGGCCCTTCAGATTGAGCAGGTAGCGCGGATGCGGCACCAGCATGTGATCGGAATAGCCGCCGTCGCAATAGACCCCGAGCGAGCGCGGCGTCAGGCACATGTTCTCGTCACCGGCGAGGCACGTTGCACATTTGCCGCAGCCGATCCAGGGATAGACCAGCCCGACATCGCCGACCTTCAGGTCGCCCTGGTCGGTCGGCTTCACGTCGGGGCCGAAGGCGAGGACTTCGCCGACCGTCTCGTGGCCCATGGTCAGCGGCAGGTTGATGCCGCGGTCCTTCAACGAGAGCGGCTTGCGGCCATGGCCGAGATCGTAGCCGCCTTCCCAGATGTGGAGGTCGCTGTGGCAGACGCCGGCGGCCTTCACCTTGATCAGCACCTGCGTGCCCGAGGGCTGCGGCGTCGCCTCGTCGACCTCCTGCAGCGGCGCCTTGAAATCGGCAACCTTGAAACTCTTCATCGGCGTCCTCCCGCATGCTTCTTGTTGTCGCGCCACCATGCCATGGTCGGCGCGACCAGACAAACCGGTCTTAGTTCAGGCCAGCGGATGATGGCAAGCCGCGAACTGGCCGGGTGCGACCTGGCGCAACTCCGGTATCTCCGCGCTGCAACGCTGATCCGCGCGCGGGCAGCGGGTGCGGAAGCGGCAACCGGACGGCGGCGCAATCGGCGATGGCGGCTCGCCGGCCGCCACACTTTCGGCGGGTCGCACGTCCGGATCCGGCACCGGGATCGCCTGCAACAGCAGCGCGGTGTAGGGATGCGCAGGCCGCGCGAACAATTGCTCGGAGGGGGCGACCTCGCAGAGCCGGCCGAGATACATCACCGCGACGCGGTCGCTGACCGCTTTGACCACCGCGAGGTCGTGCGCGATGAACAGCAGCGTCAGACCGAAGCGCGCCTTCATCTCCTCCAGCAGGTTGAGGATCTGCGCGCGAATGGAGACGTCGAGGGCCGACACCGGCTCGTCGCAGACGATGAACTCCGGGTTGAGCACCAGCGAGCGCGCGATACAGATGCGCTGGCACTGGCCGCCGGAGAATTCGTGCGGCAGGCGGGTCGCCACGAGATCGGGGTCGAGCCCGACCGCGGAGAGCACCTCGTGAACGCGCCGTTTGCGCTCGGCGGCATCCTTGATCCCGGCGATGATCAGCGGCTCGGCGACGATGTCGCCGATGCGCCGGCGCGGATTGAGCGAAGCAATCGGATCCTGGAAGATCAGCTGCACGCGGCGGCGCATCCGGCGCAGCGCCTCGCCCTCCATCGCGGTGAGGTCCTCGCCGTCGAACATCACGCGGCCGGACTTGGCGCGGCGCAGTTGCAGCACCGCGCGCCCGAGCGTCGACTTGCCGCAGCCGGATTCGCCGACCAGCCCAAGCGTCTCGCCGCGCGCGACCTGGAGGCTGACACCGGAAACGGCATGAACAATCTTGTTGCCGAGGCCGTATTCGACCACGAGATTGTCGACGTTGAGAAGCGGCGCGGGGCGCGCGGCAAGCTGCATCATGCCTCGATCCCCTCCGTCATCCGGATCGGATGGAAGCAGGCATAGAGATGTCCCGACACCTCTGCGCTGGTCAGGACCGGTTTGGCCTCCTGACAGCGCCCGCCGGCATAACTGCAGCGCGGCGCGAAGGAGCAGCCCTTCAGCGGGCGCGTCGGATCGGGTGGACGGCCCGAGATCGCCGGCAGCGGCGTATGCGGCGCGGTATCGAGCTTCGGGATCGCCGCCAGCAGTGCCTCGGTGTAGGGCATGTGCATGCGCTTGAACAAGGCTTGCGTCGGCGCGCGCTCCACCACCCGGCCGGCATACATCACCGCGACCTCGTCGGCCCGGCCGGCGACGACGCCGAGATCGTGGGTGATGATGATCATCGCCATGTGGCGGCGGCGCTGCTCGCGCGCGAGCAGATCGAGGATCTGCGCCTGGATGGTGACGTCGAGCGCGGTGGTCGGCTCGTCCGCGATCAGGAGCTTCGGCTCGCAGGACAGTGCGATCGCAATCGCGATGCGCTGGCGCATGCCGCCGGAGCATTGATGCGGATATTGCGCGAGCCGCTGCTCCGGGGCGGGAATGCCGACGGCGGCGAGCAGCTCGATGCTGCGGGCCTTCGCGGCGGGAGCGTCAAGCTCGAGGTGCTCCTGGATCGTCTCCATCAGCTGCGTGCCGATGGTGAGCACAGGGTTGAGCGAGGTCATGGGGTCCTGGAATACGACCGCGAGGTCGCGCCCGCGCAGCCGCCGCAGGCTTTCAGGCTCGAGCCGCACCAGATCCTCGCCGTCGAACATCACCCGGCCCGTCAGCTTCGCCTTCTTCGGCAGCAGCTGCAGCACGGCGCGCGAGAGCATGGTCTTGCCGCAACCGGATTCACCGACGATTCCGAGCGTGCGGCCGGCCTGCAGCGAAAGGTCGACGTGATCGACCGCGCGCAGGTTTCCGCGCGGGGTCGGCAGCTCGACCGCGACATCCTCGATGGCCAGGAGCGGCGCGGTCACAGTGCCCCCTGACGTGGGTCGGTGAGAGCCCGCAAGGTGTCGCCGACGAGGTTGAACGCCAGCACCGTCGCAAACAGTGCTGCCGCCGGCAGAAAGGCGAGGCGCGGCGCGACGTCCAGACTGTCACGTCCCTCCCCGATCATGCTGCCCCAGCTCGGCATCGGCGGCGGCACGCCGAGGCCGAGGAAGGACAGCGCGCCCTCGACCACGATGGTGACCGCGACGCCGAGCAGGAAGAAGGCGAGCAGCGGCAGGATGACGTTCGGCAGCAGCTCGCGCAGCAGGATGCGCGCATGGCTAGCCCCTAACGCCTCGGCAGCGATCACGAACTCGCGCCGCGCCAGCGTCAGCGTCGCCGCGCGCGCCACGCGCATGAAAGCGGGAATGCCGAGCACGCCGAGGACAATAGTGAGGTTGGGGACCGACTGCCCGAGATAGGCGACCACCGCGAGCGCGAAGATCAGCGGCGGAAAGGCGAGCAACACATCCATGCTGCCGACCACCAGCGTCTCGAACCGGCCGCGGAAATAGCCGGCCAGCAGGCCGAGCGCGCCGCCGATGACGAGGCCGATCATGGGCGCGATCAGCCCGACCGTTAGCGACACCCGCGCACCAAAGATCAGCCGGGCGAGCTCGTCGCGGCCGAGCCCGTCGGTGCCGAGCCAATGTTCCCCGGAGAAGGCGGCGCGCCGTTCCAGCATGTCCATATCGGTCGGGTTCTGCAGCGGCAGCACCGGCGCCAGGATCGCTAGCGAAAGGATGATCGCAACCCAGGCGCTTGCGATCCAGAACAACAGGCCGAGCTTGGGCTTGCGGCCGACCGGCGCAGCTACCTCCTCGTCCTGGATCGACAGCTCAAGCGTGGCCATGGCGGATCCTGGGGTCGAGCACGGCATAGAGCATGTCGACGATGAAGTTGACGATGACGAAGCCGCAGGCGACCAGCAGCACCACGCCCTGGAGAATGACGAGGTCCCGGGTGTAGATCGCCCCGACCAGCAGCCGGCCGATGCCGGGCAGCGCGAAGATCGTTTCCACGATCAGCGTGCCGCCGAGCAGGCGACCGATATTGATGCCCGTCACCGTCACCAGGGTCAGCGAAGAAGGCTTTAGCGCATGCACCAACAGGATGCGCGATGGCTTGAGACCCTTTGCTTTCGCCAGCGCGATATAGTCCTCCTGCAACGTCGCGATCATGTCGGAGCGCAGCACCCGCATGATGCCCGGCCATTCCGCCAGCGCCAGCGTCAGCGCCGGCAGCACGAAGAAGCGCAAATTGGCCAGCGGCGCCTCGGTGAACGGCACATAGCCGGTCGCCGGCAGCCAGCGCAGCTCGACCGCGAACAGATAGATCAGCAGGATCGCAGTCAGGAACGACGGCATCGACAGCATCGCGAAAGCGCTGCCGGTCATGAAGCGGTCGAACGCACCGCCGGCGCGCGCGGCACAGGCGATCGCAACGGGAACACCGATCAGGAGCCCGATGAACTCGGCCATCAGCATCAGCTGCAGCGAGACCGGGATGCGCTCGGCCACCGCCTGCAGCACCGTCTGCCCGGTGCGAAACGAGCGGCCGAGATCGCCCTGCACCACGTGGCCGAGCCAGCTCAGGTAACGCCACCACAGCGGCTGGTCGAGTCCCATGTCGCGGCGCAGCGCCGCGACGTTCTCCGGCGTTGCCTGATCGCCCAGGATGACGAGCGCGAGATCGCCCGGCAGCAGCGAGGCGATCAGGAACGTCAGCAACGAGACGGCGAGCAGGACCGGCAGCATGGCAAGCAGCCGCCGCGCGACGAAGTTCAGCATCGCGCGGTCATTCCAGCCAGGTGGTCGAGACGTCGATCACGCCGTTGTAGATCTTCGGAAAGCCCTTCAGCTTGGCGCTGGACAGCGCGTAATAGGTATTCTGGAAGGTCCAGAACCAGATCGCCTCCTTGTTGATCAGACGGCTGATGGCGCAATAATCCTCGGTGCGCTGGCCGATGTCGGCGGTGACGCGCGCATGGTCCAGAAGCTTGTCGAGCTCGGGGTTCGCGTATCCGGCGAGCGCCAGCGGGCTGCCGCTGCGGAAATTCGCGTACATCTGCGGATCGGGATCGGCGAGATCGACGATGCGCCACGGCGTCAGCTGGAACTGCCGGGTGAAGGCGCGCGTCGGAATCGTGGCCTGGTCGACCTGCTCGATCTCCATGTTGGCGCCGACGCGCTTCCAGAATTGCTGCAGCACTTGGCCGACCATGCGGCCGCGCGGCGTCGCCGTCACCAGCATCTTGAACTCGACCGGCTTGCCGTACTCCTTGATCAGCGCCTTGGCCTTCTCAACGTCGAACGGCAGCGCCCCGTCGTCCTTGCACTTGACCCAGGAGCCGTCGCCGTAAGGATTGCTCGCGGGCCGGCTCAGGCCGTTGCTGATCGCTTGCGACATCTTGGGACGGTCGATCGCCATCACCAGGGCCTGCCGCACCCTCACGTCATCGAACGGCGCCACCTTGGTGTTGAAGGCGTAGACCTGCGCGCCCGAGCCCTTGTAGGTGTGCACGGTGAGCTTGGGGTCCTTCTGCGCCCTCATGATGTTGTCGGCGTCGTTCTCGTCATCCCAGATGATGTCGGCCTCGCCCGATTGCAGCGAGGCAAAGCGCGACTGCGCGTCGGGCAGCGGCTTCAGGACGATGCGGTCGAGATACGGGCGACCCTTGTCCCAGTAGTTCGGGTTCTTCTCCAGCACCATGCGGTCGCCGGCGGTCCATGATTTCAGGATGTACGGGCCGGTGCCGACGGGATTGCGGTTGTAATCGTCGCCCTTGGTCTTCCAGGCGGTCGGCGAATGGATGACGTTGTTCTGGCTCTGGATGGTGATCGTCGCCGGCAGGTTCACGGAAGGATCGGTGAGATTATAGACGATTGTGTATTCGTCCGGCGCCAGCACCTCCTTGACGTTGGTGATGTAGAAGGCGCAGCGGCACTTGTTGGCGGGGTCCTTCTGCCGGTCGAAATTCTCCTTGAAGGCCTGCGCATTGAACGGCGTGCCGTCGTGGAATTTGACGCCTTCGCGGAGCTTGAAGGTCCAGGTCTTGTAGTCCTCGGAATGGCTCCAGGACACCGCGAGCTTCGGCGCGGCCTCGCCCTTGTCATTCAGCGTCGTCAGCGTGTCGAAGATCGCGGCGGCAGCGGTGAAGGTCGAGGTGTCGTAGACGCCGACCTTGAGCGGATCGAAGCCTGCGATCTCCAGCTCCTGACCGACGGTGATGCTGCCGCCCGATTTCTGCGCCTGCGCTGGCGTAGCCAGTGCAAATGCCGCAACGAGGAAAATAGGCACGCGCCTGCGTGCCAAGGCCGCCGCGTTCGTCATGGTTCCTCCCGGGATCCCTCGTCCGATGTTTCGGATCGTGAATGACTCGGAGGCGAGCTTGGCGACAAATGCCCGCCTCGGCAAGAGGAACGAACGAGAGTTCGAACGCCGCATGTGGCGGCGATGAGACTCAGGATGTCGCGGCCGTTTTGCCTGGCGGAATTGCCGTACCGTCCGCAAGGCCGATCTCCTGGCGCAACGCGTCGGTGTGCTCCCCGAGCACGGACACGGTCTTGGCCGGCGCCGTGTCAGCCCCCGACATCCGAAACGGCAGGTTGAGCACCTGGAACGAGCCGCCCTCGTCCCGCACCTCGGAGAGTGCCTGGCGGTGCGCAAGCTGCGGATCGGCCAAGGCCTCGGACACGCTGCGATAGGCCGAGGCCGGCACGCCGGCAGCGCCAAGCACGCGCAAGCACGCATCGGTCGAAAGCTGCCGCGACCAGATTTCGACGCCGTCCATCAGCTCGGCCCAGTTCGCGCGGCGCGCGGCATAGGTGGCGAAGCGTGGATCGGAGACCCAGTCCGGGCGGCCGATCACCCCCATCAGGGCCTGGAACGTCTTCTCGCTGGCGATCGTGATCATGACGTAGCCGCTTGCCGTCTCGGTCGGTCCGAACATCGGGCGTGGCGGCGGCGGCACCGCGAATTGCGAGCTCTGCAGCTCGGTCAGCGTCAGCGACAGCATGGTTTCCAGCATGGAGACGTCGATGTGCTGGCCGGCGCCCGTCACGCTGCGTTGATAGAGCGCCGACGCGATCGCGCCAAAACCATATGTCCCGGTGACGACGTCGGCGTGGTAGATACCGCAATAATCGGGACGGTTGCGGCCCGGCTGGTAGGCGAGATGGGCCATGTCATAGCCCGAGGCCGCGTGGATCACCGGGGCGTAGGCCGGCAGCTCGGCCGAAGGGCCGGTCTGGCCATAGCCCGAGATCGAGCAGTAGATCAGCCTCGGGTTGACCTGACGCAGGCTGTCATAGTCGAGCCGAAGGCGGCGCATCACGCCGGGACGGAAGTTCTCGACCAGAATATCCGACGTCGCGGCCAGCCGGCGCACCGCCTCCTTGCCGTCCTCGGACTTGAGGTCGAGTACCACGCTCTTCTTGCCGACATTGAGCTGGCCGAACGCGGTGCTGCAGCCGTTGCGGAGGGGAGGCCGGGTCCGCATCGTCTCGCCGCCATCGGTCTCGATCTTGATGACCTCGGCACCCATGTCGGCGAGCATCCGCGTGCAATGGGGCCCGGCGATGGTGGTCGAAAAATCCAGCACCCGCAGGCCCGCGAAGGCCTTTGTCGTCGTCCCCTCATGCTTATCTGCTAGCTGCATGCCTGCCTGCGCCCTTGAACTCGTGGAACCATCGAAGATCTTTGTTGTTGATGCGGCGACCCTAGAGGGCGGCGGCTGAGTAGGAAAGTGTTTACCGAACAGACGTGCCGCGTGGGCGGGCTTTGGATTTCCAGCACAACTGGACCCGTTCTTGCATAGCAGCAAGCGGGGTCGAAAGAGGGCGGTTGTTCTTGAGGGTCTTGTTCGTCACCACGGAGATGGACGACTTCGTCCGCGTCGGCGGACTGGGCGCCGTTTCCGCCGCCCTCCCCCGCGCACTTCGCTCCTTCGCCGATATCCGGATCATGCTGCCCGGCTATCGCGACATCATCGAGCAACTCACGCATATTCAGGTCGTTGGCCGCTGTCCCGCATTCGCGGAGATGCCGGCCTGCTCGCTCGGCCGTGCCGCGACCAAGGACGGCCTGCCGGTCTATGTGCTGTTGTGCTCGCAGCTCTACGACCGACCGGGCAACCCCTATGGCGACGAGCTCGGGCGCGATTGGCCCGACAACGACATCCGCTTCGCGCGCTTGGCCTCGGCCGCGGCTGAGCTCGCCATGGGCAAGCTGGACAAGAATTGGGCAGCAGACCTGATCCATGCCAACGATTGGCAGGCCTCGCTGGTGCCGGCCTATCTCGCCTGGCAGGGCGCCAAGCTGCCGTCCATCCTGACCATCCATAACCTCGCCTATCAGGGCCTCTTCCCGAAGGACTCGTTGCGGCGGATCGGCGCACCGGAGAGCTCCTTCCACATCGACGGCGTCGAGTTCTACGATCAGGTCTCCTTCCTCAAGGCGGGCCTCGTCTACGCCTCGCACCTCACCACGGTCAGCGGCACCTATGCGCGGGAGATCACCACGGCCGAATTCGGCTGTGGCCTCGAGGGCCTGCTCCGCCTGCGCTCGGACGCCGCCGAGCTCACCGGCATCCTCAACGGCATCGACGAGAGCTGGGACCCGCGCTCCTGCGCCCAGCTCGCCCAGCAATTCGGCGCCGGCGACTGGGTCGGCAAGAAGGCCAACGCGGACTACGTCCGCAAGCAGTTCGGGCTGGCGGTCTCGCGCGGGCCGATGTTCGGCATCGTCGCGCGGCTCGTGCACCAGAAGGGGATCGACCTCGTGCTGTCGGCGGCGGACGAGATCGTCGATGCCGGCGGGCAGATCGTGGTCACCGGCTCCGGCGAGCCGGCGCTTGAGCAGGCCTTGATCGACGCGCACCGCCGCCGCCCCGACTCCATCGGAGTTGCGATCGGCTTCAACGACGCCCAGGCGCGGCGGATCTTCGCCGGCAGCGACTTCACCTTGATGCCGTCGCGGTTCGAGCCGTGCGGGCTCAGCCAGATGTACGCCCAGCGCTTCGGCTCGCTGCCGATCGGTCACCAGACCGGCGGCCTCGCCGAGACCATCAGCGACGGCGAGACCGGCTTCCTGTTCTCGAGGCCGTCGCGCGAGTCCTTCCTCGGCGGCGTGCGGCGCGCCTTCTCGGCCTTCATGGCCCACGACCAGCTCGATACGATGCGCCGCAGCGCCATGGGGCGCTCGTTCTCCTGGAGCATCTCGGCCGGCAGCTACAGCGCGCTGTACCGCAAGCTGGCGTCGGTGTGAGGCACCGCTGTCATTCCGGGGCGCGCCGTTTGGCGCGAGCCCGGAATCCATCGTGCGGCCGGAACGCTCGGAGAAATGGATTCCGGGCTCGCGCTCCGCGCGCCCCGGAATGACAAGCTGCAACGAGCTTGCCTCGAGTCCCTATTTCCCGCGCACATCCATCTGCGGACGGCCGATCCAGGCGCGATTAAGACACCGCGTCATCCAGTCGGGCCGCGCTTCGCCCCGCAGCCGCGCCTGCGCTTCCTGGTAGGGACCGACATAGCGCAGCCGGCCAGGCAATTTCGGATAGACGCGCCGGATCCACCGCAGCGCGTGATCGGCGGATCGGATCGCACGCGCGTCGAGCTCGAAGCCGAAGCCCGCGCGCAAGCGCTCGGGCAGCATGCTCGCGGTGAGCGCGCAATACCAGCGCGGCGGCCGCAGCCACGGGCGCGCGCCGCTGAATATCTGCGCGGCGATCTCGCGCGCCGCAGGGCCAACGGTCAGCGTCTCCGACTGCGCCATTGCCTTGGTGTAGGCGACGAAGCCGGACCAGTCCGCCGGCAAATCATCCCCCTTTAATCCGAACAGGGCGCCGTACAGCCTGGCCTCGCTCCAATAGCGATCGCGCTCCTCCGCCGAGAGTGGCGGCAGCACCAGATCATGTGCCATAAGCGCGGTCTCGACCAGCGTGGCGTGGACCCAGCGCAGCGCGGGGATGTCGTTGGCGCAGTAGCGCGAGCCGGCCGCGAACGGCCCCACGGTCTCGGGCATCTCGCCGACGATCATGCTGTGACGCCGATGTAGCTGCCGGGACGACAGCAGCGCCCGGTCCAGCGAACCGAACACCATCGTAAAGACGATGTCGAAGGTGCGATGGAAGCGGCCGATCGGATCGGCAAGGGTGCGCGAATGCTCGGCGATCGCCGCCGCCACCCAGGGATGGGCCAGTTGCAGCAGCAGCGCACGGCCGGCGCCGAGAAAGAGCACGGCCTCCCGGTCGATCTGCCAGGTCAGTGAGGCCGGACCGAATACGCCCGCGACCGGTCCCGCCGCGTTGGCACGCAGCGTCTCGAGCGACTCCTCCAGATGTTTCTCAGCGACCAATTGCAAGCCTCGCGACGAAGATACGGCGACCATACTCCGGACCGCGCGCCTGCAAAATCGTCGTCGTGCGAGGCTATGACGGACAGAGCCTCACTCCGCCGCCATCGGCATCTCGTCCATATGCTCGTGCAGCACGACGCCGGCGAGCGGATCGAATTCGCCGACCCAGGGCTTGCGCGCCAGCACCGATTTCGTGTGCGCATAGCCGGCGTGCCAGCGCCGCGTGATCCCGGACGGACTGAAGTCGATATCCTTGGTATGGGTCTCGTGCTCGAGCTGCGGCGCCAGCAGACGCACCACATGCATGCGGGTCGGGCAGCCGTAGCTCGTCAGTTCCCTCACCGCGGGATCGTTGCGCTCGCTCTCGGGCAGCCGCGCCGCGAGCTGGTTAATGACGTGGCGCAGACGATGGGCCTGCTGCTGTCGCACGATCTGGCTGGCGATGCGGCTGGAATATTGCACGTCCTTGTGCCGGTTCAGCACCTCCGCCATCGTGGTCGGCTCCGGCCCGACCGGATTCCACAGATGCACGGAGAAGATCAGCGAGTTCCTGCGTGGATTGTCGTCGAACACGGCTTCGGTCGGCGTGTTCGACAGGATGCCGCCGTCCCAATAGAGCTCGCCGTCGATGCGCACGGCGGGGAAAGCCGGCGGCAGCGCGCCCGAAGCCATCACATGCTTCACCGTCAGCTCGCCGTCGCGGCTGTCGAAATAGCGCATTTCGCTGGTGCCGACATGAGCCGCACCGACCGTCAGACGCGGCGCGCAGCGGTTGGCGAGATCAAAATCGACGAGCTCGCTCAGCGTCTTCTCCAGCGGCGCGGTCGAATAATAGCCGGCGTAATCGGCGCCCAGCGGATAGGAATCGCCGGCATGGGCCAGCGGATTGGGCCGGAAGAAACCGGCAATGCCGTGGGTCACGGTCGACCAATAGGCCAGCTTCTCGTTGAAGCCGGGAAACGCGGCTCGCCAGTCCCAGACCGGCTTCTGCTCCATCCGTTTCCAGAACTCCCGCAAGCGCGCGAGCCGGTGCTCGGGCGCGTTGCCGGCGATGAGGCTCGCATTGATCGCACCGATCGAGGTGCCGATGATCCAGTCCGGCTCGATGCCGGCTTCGTGCAAGGCCTGGTAGACCCCCGCCTGGTACGAGCCGAGCGCGCCGCCGCCCTGAAGCACGAGCACGACCTGACCCGGCAGGTCGTGCTGCTTATGCTGAGAATTGTCCTGCGTGCCCATGTCTCGCTCCTGGTGAGCTTGCACTGTTCGAGTATTCGACTTGCTGCGCCGGCCCATGTCAATGCGCGGTCCAACCGCCGTCGACCGGCAGCGCAACGCCGGTGATCGAGGCCGCCGCGTCCGTCGACAGGAACACCGCGAGTGCGCCGAGCTCCTCGACCGCAACAAAGCGCTTGTTCGGCTGTTGCGCCAGCAGCACGTCGCGGATCACCTGATCGCGGGAGATGCCATGGGCCTTGGCCTGGCCGTCGATCTGCGCCTCGACCAGCGGCGTATGGACATAACCAGGGCAGATTGCGTTGCAGGTGATGCCCTGCTCCGCCGTCTCCAGCGCCGTCACCTTGGTGAGGCCGACGATGCCATGCTTGGCGGTGACATAGGCTGCCTTGAACGGCGAACCGACCAGGCCGTGCGTGGAGGCAATGTTGATGATCCGGCCGAAACCGTGCTGCCGCATTGCCGGCAAGGCCAACCGCGTGGTGTGGAAGGCCGAGGACAGGTTGGTTGCGAGGATCTGGTCCCACTTCTCGACCGGAAACTGGTCGAGCGGCGCGACATGCTGGATGCCGGCGTTGTTGACCAAGATGTCCACCCGGCCGGATTGGGCCACCGTCGCCGCGATCATCTCGGCGATCGATTTCGGCCTCGTCATGTCCGCCGGCGAATAGCTGGCCTTGACGCCGAACTCGGCGGCGATCTGCTCGCGCGTCCGGCCGATCTCGCTGGCGACACCAAGGCCATTGAGCACGATGTCGGCGCCCGAGGCGGCGAGGGCCCGCGCGATACCGAGACCGATGCCGCTGGTCGACCCGGTGACAAGCGCCACCTTGCCGGCAAGCACGCGTGATGAAGCGGACGTCTGCGTCTTGATGGGAATATTCATGATCCAGACCTCTTCTCAGCGCGACACCGCGCCAGGCTGGAGCGAAATGTGCGGGATCTCCGGGATTTGCGGAAATGCCGGTTGGCTTCCGAGTCGATACGTCCGCGCTATCGCAGGCGGGATGTCATTTTTCGCCCTGATCGGCTAGATTTCCGGTCGATTTTTGCTGGGAGCCGATCCATGGAAATGCACCAGGTCCGCTATTTCCTCGCGGTGGCGCAGCTCTTGAACTTCACGCGCGCGGCCGAGGAATGCAACGTCACGCAGCCCTCGCTGACGCGAGCGATCAAGCAGCTCGAGGCCGAGCTGGGCGGCGACCTGTTCCGCCGCGAACGCCCCGCCGCGCAATTGACTGAGCTCGGCCAGCGCATGCATCCACTCCTGAAGCAGTGCTATGACGCGGCCATCGGCGCGCGCTCGCTCGCCTCCTCGTTCAGGAGCGGAGAGATCGGTGCGCTCCGCATTGCGCTGACGCATTCGATCGACCTCGCTTTGCTGATTCCGCATCTCAACGAGATCAAGCGGCAGTTCAACCGGCTCGAATTCCGCTTTCTGCGCGGCTCGGGCCGGGAGGTCGGCGACTTCCTGAAGAAGGGCGAAGCCGAGCTCGGCATTGCTGCCGAGATCGACGAGGCCTGGGACCGGCTGGATGTCTGGCCGCTGTTCACCGAGAGCTTCGAGCTCGTCGTCGGCGACGGGCACCGGCTGGCCGGCCGCAGCTCGGTCGAACTGGACGATCTGCGATCGGAGCTGCTGCTGAGCCGAACTTTCTGCGAGCACGCGCGCCGCATCTCCGCGAGCCTGCGCGAGCACGGCATCGACATCGAACAGGGTCATGAGGTCTCGAACGAGCGCGATTTGATCGAGCTGGTCGAGGCCGAGATGGGCGTCGCCATGGTGCCGCACACCTCGCCCGTGCCGGCGCGGCTGACCCGCGCCGCGGTCACGGGGCTGGACGCCCGCCGCACCGTCAATCTCTATGGGGTCGCCGGCCGGCAACGCACCGCCGTGGGCAACGCCGTGATGCGCATGCTGCGCGGCGCCGACTGGCGCGAGATCGCGGGGTAGTCTTTACAGTGTCGACCGCCCTTCCCCTCTCCCCCTGTGGGAGAGGGTGGCTCGCCGCATAGCGGCGAGACGGGTGAGGGGTATCTCTCCGCGACTCCAATCCTCTTTTGTGATTGCGGAGGCAACCCCTCATCCGGCGCTTCGCGCCACCTTCTCCCACAAGGGGAGAAGGAAGAAAGCGTAGCTCAATTCTCCTGGCTCGCGCGCTCCAGCGCTTCGATCAGATCCTCGATCTCCATGCGCTTGCGGAAATCCGGATCGACAAAGCGGGCTTTCACGATGCCGTCGCGTCCGACCAGGAACACGGCCGGGATCGGCAGCATCCAGCCGTCATTGCCGTGGAATTTCGCCATGTCCTGATAGGACAGCAATTGCTGGATCTCGGCACCTAACCAGATCGCGAGGTCGAGCGACAGCGCATAGCCGTTGTCGAGATCCGTCAGGATCGGAAACGGCGCGCCGGATTCGGCCTTGAGCTGCCCGGTATATTCCTGCGTCTCCGGCACGATCGCGACAACCTGCGCCCCCATCGCCTTGATGCGGTCCAGCGCCTGGACCACGGCGCGGACATTGAGCCGGCAATAGGGACACCAATGGCCGCGGAAGAACATCACCGCGACGGGGCCTCCCTCCAGCAGCGAGGGCAGCGACACGAGACGGCCACCCTCGTCGGGCAGCATGAACGGCGGCATCGGGTCGCCCGGCCGCGGCGCGGTCTCGCCGCCGCCGTTGTCGCTCAATCGCGCGACCAGGCGATCGACCGCCTCGCCATAGGCCGGAAAGACCTCGCGGCTGGCATCTGCATAGGCGCGGAGCTGTTCGTTCAGCGTGCTGTCCATGTCGCGGCAGCGCTGGAACGCGAGCCTGAGCTGTTCGGCATCGGCTGGCGAGAGAGACGTCATCTTCCTGCTCCGGCTTCCTTGCGGGCGAATATTAGTTTCCCGGTTCGTCCGCCCGCAAGGGGCGACCGCAATCGGGCGTGCTGGCATCGGACGCCGGATGCTGCGAAAGCGGAAATGCCGATGCCCAATCGGTTCGATAGCTGCCGCCTATCGGCATAGCGCGGGGCTATCGCATCGAAAGCAAGCCGGCATTTCAACATGGAAAAGGTCTCGACGAAGCTCCTGCCATAGCCCGCGGCCATCAGGGCTCGCGGCCAACAGAGGAGACTTTCCATGTCTAGCCATCTCACAATGTCGCGCGTGGTTTGGACAGGCGTTGCCGTTCTCGGCGCGCTGACATTTGCGACGCCGGTTTTCGCCGGCGAATGTCCGGCCGGCAAGACCAAGCCGAATGCGCAGCCGATGGTCGACTACAAGCCTGTCGGCGTTACCGACGTGACGCTCGGCGCGATCGATCTCGGCAAGCAGCCCGCCCGTATTGAGGGCCGCGAGCTGCGCTTCCGCAAGCTGACCATCGAGCCCGGCGGCATCGTGCCCTGGCACAGCCATGACGACCGTCCGGCCCTGATCTTCGTGCAGCAGGGCAAGATCGTCGAATACGCCTCCAACTGCGTCGACCCGATCGTGCACAAGGCCGGCGACATCCGCCCCGAAGTCCACGGCACCTCGCACTGGTGGAAGAACCTCGGCAAGGAGACCGTCATTCTCTATGTCGGCGACGTCCGCAAGGATCCCAACGACCGCCATATGTAATTCCGTGCGGCCATCCTTCGAGACGCCCGCTTCAGGCGGGCTCCTCAGGATGAGGACGGAGTGTGCGGCAGCAGCCTCGGCGGCCACGATGTCGCTTAGCCTCATCCTGAGGAGACCGCCACCGGGTCCGCGCAGAGCGCGGCCCAATGACAGGCTCCGCGGTCGTCTCGAAGGACGAGGCGCGCTCGGGGCATGCCAGGGCATGAGGGAGCGCAACGACATGACCGATCTTTCCGCATCGATCAAACCGACCGCGACGACGATGAATGCGCATTCCCCTGGCTTCGCGTTTCGCTCGCTCGTGATCGGCCTCACCGCATTCCTGACGGTCGTCGATCTCTTCGCGACGCAGGCGATCCTGCCCTCGCTGACACGGCACTACGGCGTCACACCCGCGGCAATGGGCTTTGCCGTCAATGCCAGCACCTTCGGCATGGCCGCAGCCAGCCTCGTCGTCGGCTTCTTCAGCCCGCGCATCGACCGGCGAACGGGCATCCTGCTCAGCCTGGCCCTGCTTGCGGTCCCCACCAGCCTGCTAGCTGTCGCGCCCACTCTTGCCGTCTTCACCGCGTTGCGGGTCGCGCAGGGCCTGTGCATGGCGTCCGCCTTCGCGCTCACCCTCGCCTATCTCGGCGAGCAATGCAGCGCCATGGACGCCGGCGGCGCCTTTGCCGCCTACATCACCGGCAATGTCGCCAGCAATCTCGTCGGCCGGCTGATCTCGGCCGCATTGGCCGATGGCCTCGGCCTCGCCTGGAACTTCTACTTCTTCGCGGCGCTCAATCTTACCGGCGCAGCGCTGGTCTATTTCACCGTCAACCGCGTGCGGCCGATGCATGCGATGATGCCGGCGGCTGCGCCGCTCGCCGCCACCATCGCGCATTGGCGCAATCCGCAGCTGCGCGCCTCTTTCGGCATCGGCTTCTGCATCCTGTTCGCCTTCATCGGTACCTTCACCTACGTCAATTTCGTGCTGGTGCGGCCGCCGCTGTCGCTCGGCATGATGGATCTCGGCCTCGTCTATTTCGTCTTCCTGCCGTCGATCGTCACGACGCTTCTGGCCGGCAGGGTGGCGGCCCGGCTGGGAACGCGGCCCACGATCTGGGGCGCGCTCGCTGTTGCCGGGCTCGGCCTGCCCTTGATGCTGTCGCCGCGTCTGGGCGAAGTGCTCGCCGGCATGGTCCTGGTCGGGGTCGGCACATTCTTCGCACAGGCCGCCGCGACGGGTTTCGTCGGACAGGCCGCAGCCGACAATCGCGGCATCGCCAGCGGGATCTATCTTACGTGTTACTTCTGCGGCGGACTGGTCGGCACCGCCGTGCTCGGGCGCCTGTTCGACGCTTTCGGATGGCAGGCGTGCGTATTCGGCGTGGGCGCGGCGCTCGCTGCCGCAGCCCTGCTTACATTCGCCCTGAAACGCTAGCGCTTGGCCGGCGCTTCCTGCGGCGGCTCGTCGTCGGCGATCGCGCGCCAGGCGGCGCCGTCGAGATCGTCGTACTGGCCGCTCCTGAGCGACCACAGGAAAGCGACGAGACCGGCACCTCCGAGCATCAATGCCAGCGGGACCAGGATGACCAGTATCTCCATTACACGATCTCCCGCGAGGCGCTGCGGGCGCGCAGCGAGTTCAGCATCACCAGGATCGACGATCCGCTCATGGCGGCAGCGGCGATCAGGGGCGTCACGACGCCGCTGATCGCAACCGGCACCGCGAGCACATTGTAGCCGATCGCAAGCCAGAGGTTCTGCCGCATCAAATGCAGCGCCTTGCGCGAGGCGTCGATGGCGACGACGACGGGAGCCAGCGGCCGGCCGAGGAAGACGAGATCGGCGGTGGCCTGGCTGAGATGCGCGGCCGAGATCGGCGACATCGAGACATGGGCCGCGGCGAGTGAGGGCGCATCGTTCATGCCGTCGCCGACCATCAGCACTTTCGCGCCGCGCCGCTTCAGCTCCTCGATCCGCGCGATCTTGTCGGCCGGGGTGACGCCGGCGCGCCATTCGGGGATGTCGAGCGCATGCGCCGCCGCCTTCACGGCCGGCTCGCGATCGCCGGACAGGATCTCGACGCCGATGTTACGCGCCTTCAGAGCCGCGATCACCGCCTTGGCATCGGGTCGCAAGCCCTGGCGAACCGAGAGGATGAATTTTTCGCTGCCCTTGCTGAACGCGACGATGGAAGCTTCGGGATCGACCAAGGCGCTGCCGACCAGCGCCTCGGCACCGCAGAAGGAGGGACGGCCGAGGCGAAGCTCGAGGCCGTCGACGGTCGCACGGACACCCTGCCCGGCCTCCTCCACCGCACTGAGGATCGGAGACTTCGCACCGGCAGCTTGCGCGACGGCGGCAGCCACCGGGTGATGGCTCGACAGTGCGAGCCGGCCGGCGAGTTCGAAGACATCGGCGGGAATGTCGGCGGCATTCATCACTTCGAGCTCGGGCAGCGTCAGCGTGCCGGTCTTGTCAAAGATCACATGGTCGGCTTCAGCCAGCCGCTCGATCGCATCGCCCGCATTGAGCAGCACACCGGCCTTGAACATCGCGCCCGAGGCCACCGTCTGCACCGTCGGGATCGCAAGCCCTAGGGCGCAGGGACAGGTGATGATCAGCACGGCGACGCCGGTCACGATCGCATCGTGCCAGCTCGCACCGGCGAGGACCCATCCGAGAATGGTCAGGAGCGCGGTCGCATGCACCACCGGCGCATAGAGCCGCGAGGCCCGGTCGGCAAGGCGCATGTAGCGCGAGCGCGCCTGGAGCGCGTTGTCGAGCAGCCGCGTGATCTCGGCGAGCAGCGTCGCCTCGGAGGCGGCCGAGACTCGCACCCGCAAGCTGCCGGAGATGTTCATCGATCCCGCATAGACCGGCGTGCCCTGCTCGGCCGTGACATAGAGCGTCTCGCCGGTGATCAGGCTCTGGTCGATCTCGGAACGCCCTTCGATCACGGTGCCGTCGACCGCGCAGCGCTCGCCGGGCCGGAGCAGCACGATGTCGCCCGGATTGATCGCCGCCACCGGCACCTGCGAGATCTCGTCAGGCCCGATGAACTTCGCGGCCGTCTCAGCCTTCAGCGCGGCGAGATTGCCGGCGACCGCACGGGTCCGCCGCCGCATGTTCTGGTCGAGGAAGCGGCCGACCAGGAGGAAGGTCAGCAGCATGATCGCGGCGTCGAAATAGGCATGCTCGGCGTGGTGGATGGTCTCGACCACGGACATGCCGAGCGCCAGGATCACGCCGATCGAAATCGGCACGTCCATGTTGGTGGTCTTGGCCGACAGAGCGCGCCAGGCCGAGCGGAAGAACGGCTGGCCGGCATAGGCCGCCGCCGGCAGCGCGATCAGCGCCGACAGCCAGTGGAAGAAGTCGCGCTGCTCCGGCAGCATGTCCGAGACGTTGCCGGACCACACCGGGATCGACAGCATCATCACGTTCATGGTGGCGAACGCGGCGACCCCGAGGCAGCGCAGCAGGAAGCGGGATTCGGCGACCTCGGCCACCTCCGCGCTCTCGGTCTCGAACGGATAGGCCTTGTAGCCGAGCTCCTCGAGCCGATCGATGAAGCGGCCGGGGTCGAGCGTACCCGCCTTCCATTCCAGCGCAACGCGGCGGTCGGTGAGGTTGACGCGGGCCAGGGTGACGTCGGGGATGGCCGAGAGCCCGCGCTCGATCTTGGCCATGCAGCCGGCGCAGTGAACGCCCTCGACGGCGAGATCGATGTGCCGGAGGCCCTCGCCCGCATCGCGGACGTAGTGAGAGAAATCGCGCGTGACCTGCATGACGGAATCCTTCAGTTCAGGATCACGCGGTTGCGCGACATGAACACGCGCGTCCCCCGCGCCTCGCCCTCGATCACCAGGTCCCATTGGCCCGGCGCGACGGACGCCGCATTGCCGCGATAGAGGCCGATGCCGGCTTCGCTGAGCTCGACGGCGAGGTCGGCGCGCTTGTCGGTCGGCCGCTCCAGCCGGCCGCCGAACTTCAGCCCGGAGATCGGCTGGCCGCCGGCGTCGCGGGCCTCGACCTGGACCGAGGCGCCGCCGTCGTTGCGGCGCTCGACATGGGCGTTGACCTTCCACTTCCGCGCGGCCTGGTCCTGCGCCGCCGAGATCTCGCGATCGTAGACGAGGCCCGCGGCATAGGGGCTGTCGACGTCGGTGCCGGGCAGCGTTGCGATGGCGAGCTTCATCATGGTGGCATTGACGCCGATCACGAGGCCGAAGAAAGCGACCAGCATCAGGAAGACCTTGGTTCCGGTCAGCGGCTTGGATGACATGGTGGTCTCCTGATCTTACGGCGCGACAAAATTGTCGGTGGCGCTCGCGGCGACGCCGAGCCCGATGTCCATGACGTGGAAGCGGACCGGAATCGATTTCTCCGGATTGTTTTCGGCCGGCGCGGTGACCAGCAGCCGCAGCTCGCTGGTCGCATCGCGCGGGATCACGATGATCGGACGGTCCGGCGTGACCGAATCGATGCCGACGACGTGCATCGTGGGGTTCACGGGCCCCTCGACGTCGATCGCGATGACGCGGTCGTAGCCGCTCTTGTTCAGCAGCCGCACCGTATAGGCGTTGCGGATCGAGCCGTCGCTCAGCTTGACCGCGACCGGGTTGCGGTCGTGCAGCACGTTGACGTCGAGCAGGCTGCGGGTCGCCAGCGTATAGATCATGAAGCCGCCGACGGCCGCGATAATGGCACTATAGACGACGGTGCGAGGCCGGACGATCCGGTAGATCGGCGCCTTGCCTTCCTGGCGGCGATGGATGTTGATGTCGTTGTCGTAGCCGATCAGCCGCTTCGGCCGGCCGATCTTTGTCATCACGTTGTCGCATGCGTCGATGCAGAGGCCGCACTGGATGCATTCCATCTGCGGCCCGTTGCGGATGTCGATGCCGGTCGGGCAGACCGCGACGCATTGGTAGCAGTCGACGCAATCGCCGACCTGCTGGCCGAGGGCGCGCAGCTCGGCGGCCTTTTTCACCGAGGTGCGCTTCTCGCCGCGGTCATAGCGATAGGTGACGTTGAGCGCCCATTCGTCGGTGAGTGCGGCCTGAATGCGCGGCCACGGACACATATAGGTGCAGACCTGCTCGCGCATGAAGCCGGCGAGCAGATAGGTCGTCGCGGTGAGGATGCCGATCCAGATATAGGCGAGCATCGGCCCCTGGAAGGTGACGAGCTCCTTCACCAGGGTCGGCGCGTCGTTGAAATAGAGCACCCAGGCGCCGCCGGTCCACCAGGCGATCATGAGCCAGATCGAATGCTTGAGCACGATCTCGGAGATGCGCTCCAGCTTCATCGGATCGGACGATTTGTCCTTCTTCATCCGCTCGCGCCGGTCGCCCTCGATCAGGCGTTCGACCGCGTAGAACAGGTCGGTCCACACCGTCTGCGGACAGAGATAGCCGCACCAGATCCGCCCGCCGATGGAGTTCATCAGGAACAGCGCCACCGCGGCGACGATCAACAGGCCCGTGAAGTAATAGACCTCCTGCGGCCACAGCTCGATGAAGAAGAAATAGAAGCGGCTGTTGGGAAGATCGATCAGCACCGCCTGGCTCGGCGCACCGAGACCGCGATTCCAGCGCACGAAGGGCAGGAAGTAGTAGACGCCGAGGCAGAATGCCATCAGGCCCCATTTGATCCGGCGGAAAGTACCGGAGACGCTCTGGGGATAGACCTTCTTGCGGGCCGCATAGAGCGGCCCGACGTCGTCCGCGGGCTTCAGTTCGTTCGGATTGACGGTCTTGTTCATCGCCTCGAGCTTCTTCAAAGGTGCGATTAAACCTAGACCCGGCACCGCCGCGCGGGTTGATCCAACGCAAACGGGGGCGCTTTTCTTCGCCCCCGCCGGAAGTCGTCGGTCGCGGATCGGCCTATTTGCCGCCGCCGAGCGAGTGGACGTAGACCGCCATCGCCTTGATGGTGGCGGGATCGAGCCGGCCTTCCCAGGCCGGCATCACGCCGGCGCGGCCCTGGCCGATGGTCTCGATCAGGCTCGCCTCGTCGGAGCCGTAGAGCCAGATCTTGTCGGTCAGATCAGGTGCGCCCATCTCCTGGTTGCCCTTGCCGGCGTCGCCGTGGCAGGCGGCGCAATTCTCCGCAAAGATCTTCTGGCCCTTGGCGGCGTCATAGCCGTTGCGGGTCGACAGGCCCGACAGCGACCGCACGTAATTGGCGGCGGTGACGATCTCGTCGCCCTTCAGCACGCCATCCTTGCCGAAGGCGAGCATCTGCCCCTCATGGGTCTTGGCATGGCCCGACCGCACGCCGAACTGGATGGTCTGCATGATCTGGTCGAGCGAGCCGCCCCACAGCCATTCGTCGTCGTTCAGGTTGGGATAGCCCTTGGACCCCGTCGCCCCCGTGCCGTGGCACGGCGCGCAATTGTCGCCGAACACCGTCTTGCCCTTGGCGCGCGCAAGCGCCAGCAGAGCCGGATCCTTCTGGATGTCGGCGAGCGAGGCCGAGCCCAGCGCCGCCATCTTGTCACCCCGGATCTTCTCGAGGTTGGCGAGCTCGACCGCGACGTCGGCGCGCGAGGAATAGCCGAACAGGCCGGTGGTGTTGCTTTGGATCAGCGGCCAGGCCGGATAGACGATCCAGTAGCCGATCGACCAGACGATGGTGAGATAGAAGGTGATCACCCACCACCGCGGCAGCGGCGTGTTGAGCTCCTTGATGCCGTCCCACTCGTGTCCGGTCGTGGACTTGCCGGAGACGGAATCGATGTCGCTAGAATGATCGGTCATGTTTTCTCACTCCTCCCGCAAGGGCAGGTGCGCTGCCTTGTCGAACGCAGCCTTGTTACGGGGCCAAAATGCGTAGGCGATGATCGCGAGAAAGATCGCGACGAACACCGGTGTCCAGATCGTCGTCACGAGATCGGACGCAAGATTATGGACGGTCAGGATGGCTTTCATCGTTCATGCCTTCTCAGCGAAGATTGGCTTTCTCGTTGTAGATCTTGAAGTCGACCAGCGTGCCGAGCATCTGCAGGTACGCGACCAGCGCGTCCATCTCGGTCGGCGTGCCGGTCTTGCCGTCGAAATTGCGTACGACGGCCTTGGCGTAGCGCTTGGTGAAGGCGTCGGTGCCGGCATTGTCCGGATCGGCCTGGGCCTTCAGGTCGGCGGCGGCATTGGCGAGCTGCTCGTCGCTATAGGGCACGCCGACGGTCCTGAGGGTGCGCATGTCGCCGGCGATCGCATCCGGGTCGATCTCGGCCTTGCTGAGGAACGGATAGCCGGGCATCACGGACTGCGGCACGATCGCGCGCGGGTTGGCCAGATGGGTGACGTGCCACTCGTCGGAATATTTGGCGCCGACACGGGCGAGATCCGGGCCGGTGCGCTTGGAGCCCCACTGGAACGGGTGATCGTACATGCTCTCGGCGGCGAGCGAGAAATGGCCGTAGCGCTCGACCTCGTCGCGCAAGGGCCGGACCATCTGCGAATGGCAGAGATAGCAGCCCTCGCGGACATAGACGTTGCGCCCCGCCAGCTCCAGCGGCGTGTAGGGCCTGACCCCATCGACCTTCTCGATCGTGCTCTTGAGGTAGAACAGCGGAGTGATCTCGACGAGACCACCGACCGCGACCACCAGCAGGATGCCGACAATCAGGATGATCGAGTTCTTTTCGAAGATTTGGTGACGTGTCCAGAACGACATTGCTTGAGCTCCTCATTCCGCCGGCTGAAGAGCGACGGGCATCTGGACTTCCTGTTCGCCGACGCGAACCGTCATCCAGAGATTGTAGGCCATGATCAGCGAGCCGATCAGGAACAGGCCGCCGCCTGCGGCACGGATGATGTAGAAGGGATGCATCGCCTCGACGGTCTCGATGAAGGAATATTCGAGGAAGCCGAGCGAGGTGTAGGCGCGCCACATCAGGCCCTGGAGGATGCCGGACACCCACATCGCCGAGATGTAGAGGACGATGCCAAGGGTGGCGACCCAGAAGTGCCAGTTGACGAGCTTGAGGCTGTAGAGGCCCTTGCGATTCCAGGCCCACGGCACCAGGCAGTACAGCGCGCCGAAGGAGACGAAGCCGACCCAGCCGAGCGCGCCGGAATGCACGTGGCCGATGGTCCAGTCGGTGTAGTGGCTGAGCGAGTTGACCACCTTGATCGACATCATCGGGCCTTCGAAGGTCGACATGCCGTAGAAGGCGACGGAGACCACGAGCATGCGCAGCACGGGATCGGTGCGCAGCTTGTCCCAGGCACCCGACAGCGTCATCAGGCCGTTGATCATGCCGCCCCAGGAGGGCATCCACAGCATGATCGAGAAGGTCATGCCGAGCGTCTGCGTCCAGTCCGGCAGCGCCGTGTAGTGCAGATGGTGGGGACCTGCCCAGATGTAGAGGAAGATCAGCGCCCAGAAGTGGATGATCGAGAGCCGGTAGGAATAGATCGGCCGCTCGGCACGCTTCGGGATGAAGTAGTACATGATGGCGAGGAAGCCGGCGGTCAGGAAGAAGCCGACCGCGTTGTGGCCGTACCACCACTGGAACATGGCGTCCTGGATGCCGCCCCAGGCGACGTAGGACTTCGAACCGAACACCGAAACGGGCAGCGCCGGGTTGTTGCCGAGATGCAGCACCGCGATCGTCACGATGAAGGCGAGATAGAACCAGTTCGCAACGAAGATGTGCGGCTCCTTGCGCTTGAAGATGGTGGCAAGGAAGACGAGCAGATAGACGACCCAGACGATCGTCAGCCACAGATCGGCGTACCATTCCGGCTCGGCATATTCCTTCGACTGGGTGACGCCGAGCAGATAGCCGGTGCCGGCGATCAGGATGAAGAAGTTGTAGCCGAGCACGACGAACCACGGCGCGAGGTCACCGGCAAGGCGCGCGCGGCAGGACTTCTGCACGACATAGAACGAGGTTGCGATCAAGACGTTGCCGCCGAAGGCGAAGATCACGGCGGAGGTGTGCAGCGGACGCAGGCGGCCGAAGCTGATCCAGGGCAGATCGAAGTTCAGCGCGGGCCAGGCCAGCTGCGAGGCGATGATGAGGCCGACGAGGAATCCGGCAATGCCCCAGAACATCGCCATGAAGGCCGAGAACTTGATCGGCCCCATGCTGTAGTTCGGGCGGCCGTTGATCTCCTGGGCCGGCAGCGCCGCCGGCCGCTCGAAGTAGCGGTTGACGATGAAGAACACCGCAGCGAGGCTCGCCGCCGCGCTGAGCGCAGCGTGGAACGCGAAGGGCGCATCGAGCGCCTTGGCCGAGGCGATCACGCAGAGGAAAGCGGTGACTGCGAATACGACAGCCAAGCCGCTTTCACCGAAGGTCATGGATTTTGAGATGGAGGGCTGGCTCATGCGGATTCTCTCTGAAAGAACACGCTGCCAGAAACCACATCCACCCTCGCGGCGAATTGATTGAAATCAAGATAGATGGATTTCTGTTAATGTGAGCCGATGCAGTGCCAGTTGAAATGCCCTCTCCCCTTGTGGGAGAGGGCAGCGAGAAAGGTGCGGCAAACTCACTTGGGTGAGGGGTTGGTTCCGCACGAAAAGTTTTTTCGTTGAAGCGGACCCCTCATTCGGCGCTTCGCGCCACCTTCTCCCGCAAGGGGAAGAAAGATAGATAACCTCCGTGAAATCACGGAGGTTGGAACAGAAGGATCCAGACGTCACTCCCGCGCCGTCGCCTTGAGCGCCGCAATGACGTCCTCGCGCGCGATGATGCCGGCGAGCTTCTGCGCGCCGTCGAGCACGATGATGCTCCTGATGCGGTGCTCGACCATGATCTGGAGCACGCGCGTCAGCCGCGTGTCGGGGCTGACATAGATGAACTCGGGCGTCATGACGTCGCCGATCTTGCGGCTCATCAGGTCGTCGTAGCGCGGCAACATCTGGCTCGGCGTAAAGGCGAAGCACTTCAGGATGTCGAACTTGGTCACGATGCCGACCACCTGCCCGTCGTCTTCGACCGGATAGGAATTGAAATCGTCGGTCTCGAACATCTCGCTGAGCTGGAACAAATCGAGGCCGCGCTGCACCGTCTTGACGTTGCGCGTCATGTAGCCGTCGACGGTCTGTTCAAGAAATTGGTACACGGCGCGTCCTCCTCGATTCCTCCAACTGGCCAGCCGATGGTCAGTGCGACAGCAGCACGCTGCGGACGGTTTGCGTCACCAGATATTGGGTGACGCCTCCGAGGATCAGTTCGCGAAATCTCGAATGACCATAGGCGCCCGCGACGATCAGGCCCGCGCCGGTGTCGCCGGCGACTTTCTCCAACCGCGCAGCAGGGGTTTCGTTTCCTGCGGCCTCGAGAACCCGCGCAGTCGCGGTGATGCCGTGGCGGCCGAGCCAGGCGGCAACGTCGCTGACACCGGCCATCACGGCCGAACGTTCGTCGCCCCGCTCCGGGATTTCCACGATGGTGACGTCCTTCGCCTTGTGCAGCATCGGCAGCGCGCCCGCCACCGCCCGCCGCGCTTCCGGCGTGTCCTTCCACGCCACCAGCACGCTGCGCAGGTCGAGCCAGTTGGCCCGGTCGGGAACGACGAGCAGCGGGCGGCCGGTCTGCATCACCAGGTCCTTGGGACTCGCCAGCGAGAAAGCATCGGAGAAGGCCGGGCTCTGCCCGCCGCTGACGACGATGTCGGCGCAACGCGCCTGCGCCGTGACGAAGCGGGCCGGATAATCCATCGCGCTGCGCCACTCCGCATGCCCACCGCGATTCTTCACGGCGGCGCGGAATTGCGCTTCGAGCCCGGCCAGCCGCCGCTTGATCGAAGCTTCGCCCTCGTCGATCAGCGCTTGCGCCTCTGCGCCGTCGGTGAAATAGAGCGGCGGGACGAACTGCGCCGCAGCGACCCCGACGATGGCCGCCTCGAATCGTTCGGCGAGCTCGCCTGCGACCTGAAGACGCGCTTCGTTGGGCTGATCGAGCGCCAGGCTGACCATGACGGTGGCGTATGTCATCGGGGATCTCCAGCATTACAGAATTTTTTGAATCCTAGACCTGCTGCCGCGCAACAGGCTGAGCTAGATCAAATCGAGGTCTCTGGCTGCCCACTCTCCCGGAATGGGGAGTCCGGCAGTGGATTCAACGTCCACGCTTGCCTCCGGCCGAGCCTTGGGCGACATTGCCGAAGCGGTAACGGCATCCTGCCGGTCCGCCGAGAATAGGAGCAGAACCTTGGCGCCGACCCGCGGGAACCATCCGGCAGACGATGGTCGGGGCGAGCATTTCCGAGTCCGCATCGAGGGATTCGGGGTCGGCACCTGGGACCTCGACCTGCAGACTCGCGAGCTCGACTGGTCGGACACGGCCAGGCGACTGTTCGGCCTGCAGCCGGACCGGGCCGTCAGCTACGATCTCTTTCTTTCCCTGTTGGAGCCGGGCGATCGGGACCACCTCCTGAAGGCGATCGGGCGCACATCGGAAGGTGGCGGGGGCCTCGACTTGTCCTTCAAGGTCAGCGGCGCGTCCGGAAACGGCCAATGGATCCGGGCCAGGGCCGGCGTGATCCGGGACGATGCGGGCATGCCGCGTCATCTCAGCGGGATATTCCTGGACATCAACGAGGAGAAGCAGCTCGAAGAGGCCCTGCGGTCCCAGGAGAATCATCTTCGCTCGATTCTCGAAACGGTGCCCGATGCCATGATCGTCATCGATTCACGCGGCATCATGCAGCTCTTCAGCAGCGCGGCGGAGCGGCTGTTCGGCTACAGCAAGCAGGAAGCGATCGGCCGGAACGTGAGCATTCTCATGCCGGAGCCCGATCAGTCGCGTCACGACAGCTATCTCACGCGCTATCTCAGGACCAATGATCCGCACATCATCGGCATCGGCCGGATCGTGACGGGCAAACGCCGCGACGGCACGACCTTCCCGATGCACCTGTCCGTCGGGAAGACGCAACGCGCGGGCGAGCCCCATTTCACCGGCTTCGTCCGCGACCTCACCGAGCACCAGCAGACCCAGGCGCGGCTCCAGGAGCTGCAATCCGAGCTCGTGCACGTGTCGCGGCTGACCGCGATGGGCGAGATGGCTTCCGCGCTCGCCCACGAGCTCAACCAGCCGCTGGCGGCGATCAGCAATTACATGAAGGGATCGCGGCGCCTCCTCGCCGGCAGCACCGATCCCAACATGCCGAAGGTCGAAAGCGCGCTGGACCGCGCGGCGGAACAGGCATTGCGCGCCGGCCAGATCATCCGCCGCCTGCGCGACTTCGTCTCCCGCGGCGAATCCGAGAAGCGGGTCGAGAGCCTGTCCAAGCTTATCGAGGAAGCCGGCGCGCTCGGGCTCGCCGGCGCGCGCGAGCAGAACGTGCAGCTCCGCTTCAGCCTCGATCCCGACGCCGACCTCGTTCTCGCCGACCGGGTGCAGATTCAGCAGGTGCTGGTCAACCTGTTTCGCAACGCGCTCGAGGCGATGGCGCAGTCGCAGCGGCGCGAGCTCGTTGTCGCCAACACCCGTGTCGCCGACGGCATGATCGAGGTGGAGGTCTCCGACACCGGCATCGGCTTCCGGGAAGACATCATTCCAAACCTGTTCCAGACCTTCTTCACCACCAAGGACACCGGCATGGGCGTGGGACTCTCCATCAGCCGCTCGATCATCGAGGCCCATGGCGGCCGCATGTGGGCCGAGAGCAACGCAGCGGGCGGAGCGACGTTCCGCTTCACCCTGCCGGCAACCGACGAGAGCTGATCCATGACGACCAAGGGAAATGTTTACGTCATCGACGACGACGCGGCGATGCGGGACTCGCTGAACTTCCTGCTGGATTCCGCCGGCTTCGCCGTCACTTTGTTCGACGACGCGCTCGCCTTTCTCGAAGCCCTGCCCGGCCTCGGTTTCGGCTGCATCGTCTCCGACGTGCGCATGCCCGGCCTCGACGGCATCGAGCTCTTGAAGCGGATGAAGGCGCAGCAAAGCCCGTTTCCGATCGTGATCATGACCGGTCACGGCGACGTGCCGCTGGCGGTCGAGGCGATGAAGCTCGGGGCGGTCGACTTCCTGGAAAAACCATTCGATGACGACCGTCTCACTGCCATGATCGAGTCGGCGCTCCGCCAGGCCGAGCCCGCCGCCAGGAACGAAGCCGTCGCGCAGGACATCGCTGCCCGCGTCGCATCCTTGAGCCCGCGGGAGCGCCAGGTCATGGAGGGGCTGGTCGCGGGCCTCTCCAATAAGCTGATCGCCCGCGAATACGACATCAGCCCGCGGACCATCGAAGTCTACCGGGCCAACGTCATGACCAAGATGCAGGCGAGCAGCCTTTCGGAACTGGTTCGCCTCGCGATGCGCGCCGGCATGCTCAACGATTGAGGCAGGTCAAGGCGGCTTCACGGGGCCATGCTAGCCAGACAGCATGGTTGATGTCAGCCCACATGGTGCGCGGCCATCGTCCTCCCCACAACCCACCGTCTTTGTGGTCGATGATGATGCCGCAGTCCTCGGATCCCTGCGTTTTCTGTTGGAAACCGACGGCTTCGCCGTGCGGACCTTCAGGAGCGGCACGGCGCTGCTCAATCTTGGCGCCGCCCCCGGGCCGGACTGCTACGTCATCGACTACAAGATGCCCGACATCAACGGCATCGATTTGACCGGCCGGCTTCGCAAATCCCACCGCGACGCGCCCGTGATCCTGATCACCGGCTATCCCGACGAGAACATCTCGGCCCGGGCCGCGATGGCGGGCATCAAGGACGTGGTTTTGAAGCCGCTTCTGGATGAAAACCTCGTCAAGTGCATCCGCCACGCGATCAAGGACCGCCCCCGCGCCTGACCTACGGGATTCTACGTAAGGCACCCCCCTTAAGATATCTCGCTAAATTTTCGAGGCACCCGATACCACGTAGGAAAGCGTCATCACAACGGAGATGGCGCAGATGCTGACCCAGACGCTCAACACCCCGGCGATCAACACCCAAATCGGTGGCAAGATTGCCCCTGCCCACCCTGTTACCGACCAGTTCGGCGCGATCGTGGGCCATGTCGGTCTGGTCGCCACCGAGTTCTCCTACGGCAAGGACGAGGAGATCTATGGCGAGGAGGAGGCGGCCGAATATGTCTATCAGGTCGTCACCGGCGCAGTACGCAGCTACAAGCTTCTCTCCGACGGCCGCCGCCAGATCGGCGCCTTCCATCTTCCCGGCGACGTCTTCGGCCTCGAATCCGGTCCCGCTCACCGCCTCGCCGCTGAAGCCATCATCGACACCAGCGTTCGCCTCGTGAAGCGCGCCAGCCTGGAAAAGGCCGCCGGCACCGACGTGCAGGTCGCCCGCAAGCTCTGGGCCATGACCGCCGGCGAGCTGCGCCACGCTGAGGACCACATGCTGCTGCTGGGCCGCAAGACTGCGATGGAGCGCGTCGCGACCTTCCTGCTCGAAATGGACCGCCGCCTCGCCGTCGCCGGCATGATGGCGCTGCCGATGTGCCGCCGCGACATCGGCGACTATCTCGGCCTCACGCTGGAGACCGTGTCGCGCGCGCTGTCGCAGCTTCACGCTCAGGGCATCCTCGGTTTCTCCGGTGCCCGCCAGATCGTGCTGCGCAACCGCCAGCGCCTGCACAATCTCGACGCCTGATGCTTCTTCCTCCCCCCACTTTGGCCGGCTGAATTCGTTTCAGTCGGCCACTTCTTTGGTGGCGGTCAGACCCGTGCGCCGCGTCTCCGGCATCACAAAGAAGATCAGCAGGAGCCCCGCTGCGGCAACGCCGGACAGCCCGATGAATGCGGTGGCATTGCCGAACTTGTCGCTGACATAGCCGCCAAGCACCGTGCTCAGCGACGCGCCGACGCCCGTTGCGGTGCCGACGATCCCCTGCGCCAGGTTGAAATGCCCGCTGCCGAACGCGACGTCGGCGACGATCAGCGGGATCATCACCGCGAAGACCGCCGCGGTGATGCCGTCGAACACCTGCACCAGCACCAACAGATACGGATCGCGCACGGTCGCAAACAACAGGCCGCGAATCGCCAGAGCACCGAATCCGATCAGCAGCAGCGGGCGCCGGCCCCACGCTTGCGCCTTGCGCCCCACCGTCGGCGACAGCAGCGCCACGATCGCTTGCGGAACGACGATGCAAAAGGCGACGAGCACGGTCGCCCATTGGCTCGATCGCGCCGTCACCGCGCTCGCCATCAGCGGCATCATCGCGGCGTTCGCGAGCTGCAGCAGCAGCACGCTGAGCGCGAACACGATGAGCGGGCGCTGCCGGATCAGGTGCCAGATATTGGGATCGCCGCGGTCGGCGGCTTCAGGCGGCAGCTCGCCGTGACAGCGCCTGATGTCGACCTCGTTCTCGCGGATGCGCGACAGAGCGATCAGGGTTGGAATCACGAGCAGGAAGGTGACCAGGAAGACCGAGCGGCTCGATAACAGGTAGCCCGCGGTGCCCATCACCGCCGCCGCGACGCCGTTGCCGAGCGAGGCGAAGCGCGCGTTGCGCCCGAGCCGCTCGCCGATCGCGAGCGGACCGACGAGGCCGAGGCTGATCGCGGCGATCGCCGGCCCGAGCACGCAGCTCGCCATCGCATGCAGCGTGGCGGCGGTCACCACGACGGCGAAGATCGGCATCGCCGCATAGGCCAGCGCGCAGGCGCCGATGGTCGCGATCGCGAGGGCAGCGACGAGGCGCTCCGATTTCGCGGCATCGATGATCGCGCCGCCCGGCATCTGGCCGATCAGGGCGACGATGCCGCCGATCGACAGCACGAACCCGATCTCGACCTGGGTCCATTTCTGCGTCGTCAGATAGACCGCGATGAAGGGACCGAATCCGGTCTGCACGTCGGCGAGGAAGAAGATGAACCAGTCGAGGCCGCGCAGGCTCTGGCGCGACGGCGCCGGAATGCCCGCAGCCGCCGGCTCCGCGACGTTGTCCTGCTCGACGACGCCGCCGCGATCTGCATGATTCGGCTTCCTCGACAACAGCACGGGCGGTCAGCCCTCCCTGCACCTCACTGAATCGCTTGCAGCGGCTGAAGGCTGCCGGACGCGCCGAGCACGACGATCGGCGTGTCCTCCTTGTATTCCGGTGCGGCCGCGACCTGCGCCTTGGTCAATTCCAGCGTGATGCTGTCCTTCTTGTTGGCGATCTTGCCGAAGCGCAGCGCGTTCCAGTCGACGACGATCTTGCGGCTGCCGACGCCGAGGAAGCCGCCGAAATCGATCGCCGCAGCGCGGACATGGCCGGTGCGATCGACGATGACGTCGACGATGCGACCCATGTCCTCGCCGGCGGCGCTGCGAACGTCGCGGCCGAGAACGCCGTGGGCCTCGCTCGCGCCGATGATGGTCACCGATGGCGGCGGCGCGGCGTCCTTGGGCGTGACGGGCACCGTGGAAGCCGGCGGTTGCACATTTGCCGGTGCCTTTGCCTCGCTCGGGGATGCAGGCGGCTCCTCGGCCGCGCGCGATTCGGCGACCGTCAAGCCCGCGACGATCGCCACGCCCAAGACCAACCTTCCGATCGCACGCATGACCTCCTCCTCGCGCCTCTAGCGCGCCAGCACGATCGAGACCTGGATCTGACCGCGCGTGCGCAACACTTCCAGCGCCACGTCGTCGCCGTGACGGCTGACGCGAAGATCGACGCTGGATTCGCCAAGGCGCAGATCGCGCAGGATCACCTCGTTGAGGAACGCCGGCAGATGCGGGTTGCGCAGGCGAATCTCGCCGCGCGCGACGTCGAACTCGAGGCCGAGCGCCGCCTCCAGCAACGTGAACGGCGTCGCGCTGGCCCAGGCCTGCGGCGCGCAGGCGACCGGGTACAGCGTCGGCCCGCGCCGCTTCTCGCGCCGGAAGCCGCAGAACAATTCGGGCAGCCGGCGCAAATCCATGTAGGTCGCGGCGTCGAACAGCCCCTTGAAGACATGCGCCACCGAATGCTTGAGGCCGTAGCGCGCCAGCCCCAGCGCGATCAGCGCGTTGTCGTGCGGCCAGATCGATCCGTCATGGTAGGACATCGGGTTGTAGCGCACCTCGCCTTGCGCGACGGTGCGGATGCCCCAGCCCGAGAAGAAATGCGGCCGCATCAGATCGGCGGCGATGAGACGCGCGCGGTCCTCGCGGACCATGCCGCTGAACAGGATCTGCCCGGCATTCGAGGTCCTGACCTTGCAGGGCCGCTTCTTGCCGTCGAGCGCGAGCGCATAGGTGCCGAGCTCCTCGCACCAGAACGCCTGCTCGAAGCGCTCGGCGAGCGCCCTGGCTTCGGCCTCGAGCTTGCGCACGCGGTCCGGCTTGCCGAGCCGCAGCGCGCAACGCGCCGCGAGCTGCTTGGCGGCAAAGACGTAGCCCTGGACCTCCGCGAGCGCGATATTGCCCTCGGCAAGCCGGCCGTCGGCATGGAAGATCGCGTCATAGGAATCTTTCCAGCCCTGGTTCGCCAGCCCTTTCTCGGTCGCGCGCTGGTACTCGACGAAGCCGTCCTGATCGGGATCGCCCGGACCGTCGATCCAGGCGAGCCCCGCCTCGATCGCGGGCCACAGCTCGATCAACGTGGCCTCGTCGCCGGTGCGCTCGAAATAGCTGCCTGCGAGCAGCACGAACAGCGCGGTCGAATCGACGCTGCCGTAGTAATGCGCGAACGGGACTTCCCCGAGCGCCGCCATCTCGCCGCCGCGCATCTCGTGCAGGATCTTGCCGGGCGCGGCGTCCGCGAGCGGATCGACCGCCGCGGCCTGGAAATGCGCGAGCCGGCGCAGGACGCCCTTGGCAATGCGCGGATCGACCCAGAGCATCTGCAGCGCGGTGATGAGGCCGTCGCGCCCGAACGTCGTCGAGTACCAGGGAATGCCGGCATAGGGATAGCGTCCCTGCGGCGTCTCGGTCATCAGCATGTTGAGGTCGGCCATGGCCTGACACAGCACCTCGTTGAAGATGTTGTTGGAGGTCTCGATGCTGGCCGCGCCCATGGTCGACTGCCGCATCTCGCGGCGGTGCGCCAGCAGACCCGGGAAGAACCGCACCGGCTTCTCCGTCAGCGGCCGGTTGCAGGACACGGCCACGAACAGCGATTTGGCCTGGTGCGGCTCAAGGTCGAGTTCCCAGGTCGCAGCGTTGACCGAGAGCCGCGTCGGACGCGGATCGAAATGCAGGCCGGTGGTCCGCTCGGCGTCGTCAAGGCCGCGATACTCGAACAGGACGTCGGTCGGCCCGAGCAGCCGGCCGGTTCCGACGCCGCGGCGCGGCCGCCGCTCGCCGCGAACCTCGAACAGATCGGCGAAGTCGTTGCCGAACAGCAGCGTCAGCTCGAAGCTGGTGCGCCGGTCGCCATGGTTCTGCACGCCGATGCGCTGGTAGGCGGTGCCGCGCCACAGGAAGATGGTGCGCACGACGTGCAACAGGTCCTTTTGCAGAACGAGGTTGCCCTGCCGGTAGATGTCCGGATTGGTGAGATCGACGGTCAACGCCGAATTGTCGTCGCGCAGATTCGAGCCGAGCAGCAGCGGCTGGAGATCGTCGAGCACGAGCTCCAGCCGCGCAAGATAGCGCGTGTCGTGATGGAACAGTCCGTCCGGCCCGCCAGCGGACGCGCCGATGTCGCCGTGGCTGTCGAGCACGATGAAGGTGTCGTCGTGCTTGAGCGAACGCCGCGGCCGGGCCGAGGGCCCGGTCATCGGAATGTAGAAGGGCTGTTCCGCGACCTGTTCCGGGGTCCGCGTCACGGAGACGAACTGGGTTACGGCTTCTGCCGACATGAGCTGCTCCCCTGCGCTTGATTCGAAACGCGACCGACTCGAGAACGCGACTGTTGGTTTACGCGGCGGCTTGCGCGAGCCGGCTCATTTCCTGCGTGACCAGCTCACGATACGGCCCGTGACCCTGCATCAGGCGCTCGGGCGAGCCGTCCTCGATGATCTTACCATTCCTCAACACCACGACACGATCGAAATTGCGCAGCGTCGCAAGGCGATGAGCGATCGCGATCACGGTGCGGCCGCGCATCAGGCGGGACAGCGCCTCGCGGATCGCCTCCTCGGATTCGCTGTCGAGCGCGGCGGTCGCCTCGTCCAGCAGCAGGATCGGCGCGTCCTTCAGGAAGGCGCGCGCGATCGCGATGCGCTGGCGCTGGCCGCCCGACATCTTGACGCCGCGGTCGCCGACCATGGTGTCGAGGCCCTCGGGCAGGCTCTCGACGAAGTCGCAGCGCGCTGCGATCGCCGCGCGCAGCACCTCGTCGTCGGTCGCGTTCGGCCGGCCATAGCGGATGTTCTCGCGAATCGAGCGATGAAACAAGGAAATGTCCTGCGGCACGACGGAAATCGCCTCGCGCAGGCTCAGCTGCGTCACCTTCGAGATGTCCTGGCCGTCAATGGTGATATTGCCCTCGTCGACGTCGTAGAAGCGCTGCAGCAGCGTGAACAGCGTCGACTTGCCGCCGCCGGACTGGCCGACCAGTCCGACGCGCTGGCCGGGCTGGAGGCGCAGGCTGAAGCGCTCGAAGATCTTGTCGCTGCCGGGATAGCCGAAGGTGACGTTGTTGTACGCGATGGCCGCGCCGCTTTTGACCAGGGGCTCGGCCTCGGGATGATCGCGGAGCTCGTGCGGCACCAGCAGCGTGGCGATCGCCTCTGTCAGACGCGCGACGTGCTGGGTGACGTCGACCAGCGCCACCGCGAGATCGCGCGTCGCGCTCAGGATCGAGATGCCGAGCGTACAGACCAGCACGACGTCACCGGTCGTCGCTTGGCCCTTCTGCCAGAGCGAGATCGCCCAGGCCATCAGCGCAATGGTCAGAAGCACGGTGATGACGGCATGCAACAGCCGCAGCTTCTCCAGATAACGCAGGCTGCGGCTGCGCGCGGTCAGCTCCTGGTTCACGGTCGCGTCGAACCGCTCATGCTCGTGGCTGATGCCGCAGAAGGCGCGCACCAGGGGCATGTTGCTGATGACGTCGATCATCTCGCCGTCGACCAATGCGGCCTTGTCGGCGAAATCGTCATGCAGCGGCTTGCCGGCCGCGGCCAGACGAAACATCGCAACCACCATGCCGCCCGCGATCGCGATCAGGCCGAGCGCCATGTAGGGACTGACGGTTCCAATCAGGATGATTGCCGCAATTGTGGCAATGCACGGCGGCAACACATTCCAGACGAACATGTTCTCGACGGTGAACACCGCGTTCGAGGTCGCGGTGATGCGGCTCGTCAGCATGCCGGGCATCCGGTCCGAGAAGTAGCTCGGGGCGTGCCCGGTCAGATGACGAAATATGTCACGCCGTAAATCGCCCGTGACCCGGACGAAGGTGAAGCTCGCCGTCCAGCTTGCGATCCGCCACAGAAAGTTGTCGGCGGCAATCAGTGACATGAGCAGAATGAATGCCAGCCATACGCCACCGCCATACGAGGGACCGGCCGACAAGGCGTCAACCAGAGCTTTGACGCCATACTGGGTGCCTACGGAGCAGGCAACGGCCCCCACGACCGCGGTCAGGATCACCAAATGCGACGCGAGACGACGCCGGAGATAGCGCAGGACAAAGGCAAATGGCCTACGCGCGTACCCAGAAAGCTGATCCATATGGCTGTCGCCCCGTTATGCTGATTCTTCGTTTCGTTACTGGTCGAGTGAACATCGACCGCTTCGCCTCGGTTCCCGGGCAATCCCATCACGACATGCGGATGCGGACGATGTGCGAAGATGTAGTGGCAGCATCGCGACGCTCCGCCGACGTGTCGAATATGTAACGTTCGGGGGAAGGAACTTCGCAGGTGCGGGAACGTTCCCTCGTCTGGCATTGCCGGTGCCGTTAAGGCGGGGGTTTCAACTTCATGATCGCAGAGGAGATGGTGAGATGCGCATCGCGCAGGTAGCTCCGTTGACGGAGGCTGTTCCACCCAAGCTGTATGGCGGCACCGAGCGGGTGGTGCATTGGTTGACGGAAGAGCTGGTGGCCCTGGGCCATGACGTGACGCTTTTCGCCAGCGGCGACTCGCGGACATCGGCCAAGCTCGATGCATTATGGCCGCGGGCGCTTCGGCTCGACGGTTCCGTGCGCGATCCCAACGCGCTGCACATGGTGCTACTGGAGCGGGTGCGGCAAAAATGTGACGACGAGGAGTTCGATTTCCTCCACTTCCATCTCGACTATTATCCCTGGTCGTTGTTCCACCGCCAGCCGACCCCGTTCGTGACGACGCTGCACGGCCGGCTCGATCTTCCCGAGCATCAGCCGGTCTTCAACACCTTCACCAAGATGCCGGTCATCTCGATCTCCAATGCGCAGCGGCGGCCGGTGCCGCAGGCGAACTGGGTGACGACGATCCACCACGGCCTGCCGGAGAAGCTGCTGACGCCGAAGCCGGCGAAACAGGAATACCTCGCCGTGCTCGGCCGCATCGCGCCCGAGAAGGGCGTCGATCGCGCCATCAAGATCGCGACCCATTGCGGGATTCCGCTCAAGATCGCGGCCAAGGTCGACCGTGCCGACCAGGATTATTACGACGAGCTGATCCGGCCGATGATCGAGAACAATCCGTTGGTCGATTTCATCGGCGAGATCAGCGATCACGAGAAATCGGATTTCCTCAGCGGCGCGCTCGGCCTCTTGCTGCCGATCGACTGGCCGGAGCCGTTCGGCCTCGTCATGATCGAGGCCATGGCGTGCGGAACGCCGGTCGTCGCCTTCAACCGCGGCTCGGTGCCGGAGATCATCGACGAGGGCCTCACCGGCTTCATCGTCGAGGACGTCATCAGCGCCGCGGGCGTGGTGAACCGGCTTCCGCAACTCGACCGCGCCGCGATCCGCAAGCAGTTCGAAACGCGCTTCACCGCGCGGCGCATGGCCCTGGACTACCTCGCCGCCTATCGCAGCCTGACCGAGGCGCAGGCACCGCGGATCAAGCTGGTGAGCAGCGCAGAGTAGACTTTCTACATCGCTGCCAGTCTCTTCCCTTCTCCCCTTGTGGGAGAAGGTGGCGCGAAGCGCCGGATGAGGGGTATGTCTCCGCTCGCAGAACTGTTCGTGAGGAGAGAGACCCCTCACCCGGCGTCGCTTGGCGAAGCCACACTCTCCCACAAGGGGAGAGGGTACACCTGTCGCACCGCTACATCCCCAATAGCCGCGGCAGCCACAGCGACAGGCCCGGCCAATAGGTCACCACCACGAGGAAGCCCAGCATCGTCAGCAGCCACGGCCACACTGCGACCGTGAGCTCGGTGATCCCCATCTTGGCGATGCCCGAGGCGACGTAGAGATTGAGGCCGACCGGCGGATGGCACAGGCCGACCTCCATGTTGACCGTCATCAGGATGCCGAAATGGATCGGGTCGATGCCGAGCTTGACCGCGACCGGAAACAGGATCGGGGCCATGATCAGGATGATCGAGGACGGCTCCATCACATTGCCTGCGAGCAGCAGCAGGATGTTGACGAGCAGCAGGAAACCGATCCAGCCCAGGCCCTGGTCGATCATCCATTGCGCCAGCGCCTGCGGCACGTTCTCGTAGGTCATCAGGAACGAGAACAGCACGGCATTGGTGATGATGTAGAGCAGCATCGCCGAAAGGTTGGCCGACGACAGCAGCACGCGCGGCACGTCGCGCAGCTTCAGGTCCTTGTAGATGAACACCGCGACGATGAAGGCGTAGACCGCGCTGACGGCGGCAGCTTCAGTCGGCGTGAACAGGCCACTGTAGATGCCGCCGATCACGATCACGATCAGGAGGATGCCCCAGATCGACTTGCGGAACGCATCGAGACGCTCCATGAAGGTCGCCTTCGGCATCCGCGGATAGTCGTTGCGCCAGGCGCGATAGAACGTCGTCATGCCGAGCAGCGTGGCGAGCGCAAGCCCCGGCACGATGCCGGCGATGAAGAGCTTGCCTACCGAGCTGTTGGTGGAGACGGCGTAGAGCACCATCGGGATCGATGGCGGAATCAGAATGCCGAGCGAGCCCGACGTCGTGATCACGCCGGCGCCGAACCGCTTCGGAAAGCCTTGCGCGACCATCGCGGGCAGGATCACTGAGCCGATCGCCACCACGGTCGCCGGCGAGGAGCCGGAGATCGCGGCGAACAGCGCGCAGGCGACCACGCCCGACAGCGCGAGCCCGCCATACCAATGGCCGACCAGCGAGGTTGCGAAGGTGATCATCCGCCGCGCCACACCGCCATGGGTCAGGAAGTTGCCGGCGAGGATAAAGAACGGGATCGCCATGATCTCGAAATTCTCGATGCCGGTGAACAGCTTCAGCGCCACCGATTCGGTTCGCACGTCGGTCAGCGTGAACATGAAGCTGAGCACGGTCAGACCCAGCGCAATCGAGATCGGCATGCCGGTCAGCATCAGCGAGATCAGCAGCGCGAACACGATGAAGACGCGCAGGCCCTGCGGCAAGGTGATGACATGGGCCGCATGCGCGAAGCACAGCGCGACGATCAGGACCGGCAGCAGCATCAGGATCCAGCCGAGCGGGCTGCGCTCGTCCCGGACCACCTGGGTGGGCGTGACCGGCGCAGGATGCACCGGATCCGCCTCGACGCCCTCGACGCCCGCCATATCGTGATGCGGCAGCTCGCCGGTGCGGTAGAACGACCAGGCGACCTGCAGGAAGCGGAAGCACATCAGGCCGGAGCCGATCGGAATGGTGAGATACACCACCCACATCGGCGCCTCGAGGTCGTTGGACTGTTGGCCGCTGTGCCACATGTGGCTGACGAAGGCGGCTCCGAAATAGCCCACGATGGCGGTGAACAGCGCACCGCACAGCAGGCCGAAGGTGATGATGCGACGGCGCGAGCCGCCGGGCAGGATGTTGACCAGCACGTCGACGCCGACATGGATGCCGGTCCGCACGCCATAGGCGGCGCCGAACTTCGCCATCCAGATGAACATGTAGATGCAGAGCTCCTGCGCCCATGACAAATCGAGCGCGGCAAGCCAGGCGAACGTCGCGCGCGCGGGCACGGCGAGGACGGTGAGGTTGCGGGCTTCCGCCCATTTGGCGAGGTCGATCGACAGCCCGGCGCCGTAACGGTGCACCACCGCGACGAAGATGAGCGACGTCGCAGCCGCGATCATCGTCGCGATCAGCCATTCCTCGAGATGATCGAGAAAACGATTCAGCACACGCAGCAACTTGGTCCCCCCCGGATTGGATCATTCAAGCGCAACGGCCGGGAGCGCAATTGCCCCCGACCGTTGGTATTGTTGTTATTGGGCCGCAGCCGTCGGTAACAACGAGAGCTAAGCGCTGCCAAGCTAACGTGATGACCGCCGGATGCGCAAGCCGGCATCCGCGCGTGTCCAAGGCAACGCGTGCTATGCCGCGTTGCGGCAGCGCCATCAGCCTTTCCGTTGCGCGACCATGAAGAGGCGCCGGAACGGGAACAGCGTCTGCCCCGCCGCATTCTTCGGATAGGCCTTTGCGACGCGCATCCCGTAGGCAGCTTCGAACGCGGCCTTCTCCTCGCCTTGGAGCACGTCGAGATAGCGCGTCAGCCAGGTGCCCTTGGTCCATTCCTTCACGGGATTGTCGCCTTCGAGCACCTGCAGATATTCGGTCTCCCAGATGTCGATGTTGGCCGACATCGGCGCGAGCAGATCGTGATAGAAGGCCGGCCCTTCCACCGGCGGCCGGGTGACGAGATGCTCCACCTTGGAGCGCCATGGGCCGTCGAGCGCAGTCTCGCCGATCAGCACATGCGAAGGCGCGAGGAAATTGCGCGGCATCTGCACCGCGAGCATGCCCCCGAGCGTCACCTTCTCCATCAGCGAGGGAAACAGTGCCGCATGATTGGGCAACCAATGCAGTGCGGCATTGGAATAGATCAAGTCGTACTGCCCAGCGGGACTCCAATGGCCGAGATCCTCATGCGACCATTCCACGTCAGGGGCGGCCTTGCGTCCTGCGGCGACCATCTCCGCCGAGCCCTCGACCCCGATCACGCGTGCCTCCGGCCAGCGCTCCCTGATCAATTTGGTGACGTTGCCGGCGCCGGCGCCGAGATCGGCGATCGCACGCGGGGCAAAATCCGGAATCCGCATCAACAGATCAACGGCCGGCCGGAGCCGATGGCCGGAGAACTTCAGATATTGCTGCGGATCCCAGACCATCCTTCGACGCCTTTTGTTTTTCGTATTTCCTTCGCCAAGGCTTTTGTCCTTAAACAAGGCTCTTGTCCTTCGGCAAGCCTCTTGGTTACCACTGCTCGTCCCGGTCGGGCAATTCGCAAGCCCGCGGGACAGAGCGGCAAACGAACAACAAAAAGCAGGCAGGACCAAGGGAGCGTGCGACCATGGACCTCGGGCTCAAATCGAAAACCGCTGTCATCACCGGCGCGAGCATCGGCATCGGCCGCGCCATCGCCAGGGGCCTCGCCGCCGAAGGCGTGCGCGTCATCGGCGTGGCGCGCCGTACCGATCTCCTCGCCGAGCTGGTGAAGGAGATTGCTACAAAGCAAGTGCACTCCCTCTCCCGCTTGTGAGAGAGGGCTGGGGAATGTTTCCGCAATGGGATAGCCCCGAGAGGAGAAAGCCCTGACCCGCGCCGGAGCCTGTCGTCGGGCGCGCCGTGGGCGCGAGCCGGTGGCGTGACCTCTCCCGCATCCGCCTTCGCCAAGGCTTCGGCTGACAAGAGCGGGAGAGGTTGCACCGAGCCCGTGGCAATCGATTCAACCTAAAGCCATTCCGCTCTAACTGCGCATCCGACAGCCTCATTGTCGCCGGACCTCACGGTTTGACGTAGCTCCAGCCCTGTTCCTGCAGCTCCATGACGCGGACGACACCCGATTTGACCACCGTCGCCTGCGGAATCAGATTGATGTCCTTGTTCTCCGCCTTCCGCATATTTTCCTGGGTGTTGCCGCAGGCTTTGAAGGAGATTTCGGGATTGCTCATCGCGAGCACCTCGATGCGTGGCTTTACCGGCGAGGTATCATCGCGCAGCATATGAAGACCGGGACCAAAGGTGACAATCTCGATTGAGACTGGTTCACCGAGATCGCGGTAATATTGCGCGACATTGGTGGCATTGTTGAGCGTGAGGTTCATCATCGCAGGTTCGTTGGAATTGACCTGCAATATCAGCTGGTGCGGCTTTTTGACGATCTCGGGTTTTGTCGCCTGAGCCATCGCCGCCCGTGTCGCAGCGGTTTGCTTGCTCGTGTGAGTCTGCACCGGCTTGCTCACGTGCATCCGTCTAGTCGGTTGCTTCGGATCGCGTGCCTGATTCTTCTCGCTCATCTGCGGGATCAACTGGTTGTCCTGTTGCGCCTGCGCGCTTGGTTCGACCAGAAGCACCATCGCCAGGCCGCCGATGATTGCTATCGTCAACTTCGGATTGATCATCTCGTGTCTCCCGTTCCTTGACCATCACCTTCCCGGTCTGGCGACGCTATGTGGCCATTTGCATGCAGCCGCCATTCTCTTGCGCACGTTCTCGAATCCGCTGAGCAGGAACTGTCCGTCTTGCACCTGACCAGTGCGGGCGAAAAGGCGCACGACGATGTGACCCTCGTCGGGTAGCGCGTTCAGCAACTTTACGACGTCGCCCCCGAAAGCGACGCCGGAGCCGAATGACGGCGACGTCGCCGCGAGTTGCATCGGCGTGTCCGCATTCAGCCGAAAGGAGATGACGTATTCGTTGGCGCTCCGTGACAGCGCCGGTCCGGCGACCGTGACTTCCGTTCGGCCTTTGCGGCAGTGGATTGCGAGTTGCATCGTCGCTCCATCCGAGCCGCCAACCGAAAAGGTGGTGGCGGTGACGACGGGTGAATAGTCGACCGGCGAGGTGGTCTCGCTGATCAGCCAGCCGCCCTCTGACGCCCGCCGCCCGGGCGGCGGAATCTTACGTGACAGTTCTTGCAGGCATTCCAACCGGCCCCGCCCTTCCATCGCCGAACAAGCCCGAAGTGATTCGACGGCATCGCCCGTGTCTTGCGCGTAAGCGATTCCGCAGGCTACGTTCAAGGCGACGGCGAACGGAGGAACGGCACTCTTCATGGCCTCGCCTGTACGCTGCGTGCCTTGCGATCCAGCCATTCCTGCGCAGCCGGGAAGCGGGTGAGCCCGGGGACGGACGCCGCGAGATTGATGGACTGCCATTTCGGATCGAAGCCTGGTGCCTGCAGGCGGTCAATCCGCGAGAACAGGTACTCGACGAGGCGCGCTACGCGTTGATAGCGGTTTGAGCGTGGCGGCCAGTTGAATGCAACGAGAGCCGTCGGCACGGCAAGAGTCGCAACCCGCTCACCCTGTTTTATCAGATTGGGATACTCGTTGGCGTTCAAGGTCGCCGGCAGATAATAGTCCTCGAACTTCCTGTCGTAATGGACCGGCAGGAACTTGAATCCAGCTTCCCAGCGGCCTCGCACGAAGGCGTCCACGGGCTTCGACGTGATGAACACGACGGCCGACATCTCCCCCTTGCGCATCTGTTCCAGGGCAAGCTGATGCGGAATGAACGTCTTGTCGACGTCGATGCCGAGGCGGCTGAAGATCAGCGGACCGGAATAGGCGGCTGCGGTGCCCTGAGTATTGAAGTTCACCTTCTTGCCGGCAAGGTCCTGCAGGCTCGTGATCTCCGGCCGCACGAAGATGTGCAACTCGGACGGAAACAGATTGAGCAGATAAGTGATGCGGCTTTGGATCTGCGGAACCTGAAGCTTGTACTCCTCGAGCGCGTCGGAATTGATGATCGCGGTATCGACACCACGCAGATAGAGCAGCGCATTCAGATTGTCGGTGGCGCCCCGGGTGACGATCGGCAGGAGATGCAGCTCTGCTCCGTCGTCGACGACACGGGCCATTTCTGCCGCGAGGCGGATCGGCGCGCCCTCGAGCAGGCCGCCGGCGAGCCCGACGGTCCAGGCGTTCATCCGGCCCTTTTCGCTCTCCTGAGGGAGCGGCCGTCGGAGCATTTGTGCATCGGCCTTGGCGGATCTTGCGGTTTGTGCTTCCAGGCAAGTCGTTTGAAGCAGCACGGCAATCGGCACCAGCGCGGCGAGCACGAGCGACGAGAGCGACCTTGGCAGCTTGTTCATGTCGTTCCTTTCCGGATTGCCCACCGTCACCACTCTTCCCGGCATGAATGCAAAGCCCACTCTCAGTGATGCAATGCATCCAGTCGTTCCTTGGCTCCGCGAATGCCGCTCCTGTGTGCCTTCGCGTAGAGCTCGCGCGCCTTGGCCGCCTCGCCGCGCGTTCCATAGGCACCCCAAGCCGACAGAACCGCCGGATCATATGTCTCCGCGAGCATGAAGGTCGCCTGCGCACTGTTCTTCTCAGCCGCAAGCTCGAGCACAATCCGCGCTGCACCGATATTGCCCTGATCGAGCAACGCTCTGGCACGCGGGATCAATCGGGCCTCCACCTCGTCCTGGCCTGGATTCGTCGGCGGCTCCGTTGCGGTCACGTTCTGCGCCGTCGACAAGGTCGGGCCGCCGTTTCTTTGCGCCGCCGGGGCGTGCTGATCGATAAGGCGCGATACCGAGGCGATCTCGCTCTCCCTGGCTTCAGTCCTGCTCCGCTCCCGCTCCAGCGACTGTCGCAGTTCGGCGATCTCCCGGTTCGCTGCCTGTCTCTGCTGCGAGGCTGCATCGTTCGCCTCGCGCAGATGCCCGTTCAGCGATTCGATGACGCCGCGCGTTTGCGCAAGCTTGCTCTCCAGCGCGGCAGCATGAGCCTGGGCCTCTTCGAGGGCACGGCGTTGTTGCTCGGCGTTCGCCGTTGCCGACCGCGCGGCGTCCTCTTGTTGCGCGAGGGCTGCGTTCCTTTCGCGCTCCTGCTGCAAGGACTGCCGCAATTCCGCGATCTCCCCGCCCACCGCCTCGCTTTGCTCCGCCGTCGCACCGTCGGCCGTAGCCGATCCGCCAGTCATGCCGGCAAGCTCGCTCGCGAGGGCGGCGGCGCGTGACTGCGCTTCGTAGCGTTCTTGCTCAGCGCTTGCCGCTATCGCCTGCGCGGCGCTCACTCGCTTCGCCAGGACGGTGCTCTTTTCCCGCTCCTGCTGCAGGGACTGCCGCAGTTCAGCGATCTCCCACGCCGCCGCATCCCTCTGCTGTGCGGACATCTCGTCCGCCTCGCGCGCCTGCGCGATACGAGCCTCTACTTCGCGGCGGGTTCCGGCAAGTTCGTCCGCGAAGGCGGCGCTGCGGGCTCGCTCACTTTGAAGAGACTGCCGCAGCTCCTCCGCGGCAGTTTCCGCTGCATGCGTGCGCTGGACCGCCTCTTCGAGCTCCCTGCGCGCGCCGGCCAGTTCACCGGAGAGCGCGTCACTGCGCCCGTCGGCGTCGAGCCGTGGTGGCGGGCCCGCCGTGCTTGCGGAGACCGCCTGAATCGGGGCCTTGGACATTTCGCTCTGAAGGAGTGCTGGCGATCCGGTCGCGAAGTCAGGCCGCTGGTCGAGGCCGGCGGCGCTTCCGCCGTCGATTCGAGTTGTTTCGGCAGTCGGTTGTGCGTTGAACGGGTCGAAAGCACCGAGCAGGGTCACCCCAGCGAAGATAAGGGCGACCAGAACGACAGCTGCAATGAGCGAACTACCCGTCTCCTCCGGATCGATATCCTCGGTCTCACCCCACCAATGGGTCCGTGAAGAGCGGAGCGCTGAGCCGTCCTTTGCGCCCCATCTGCCCGTCTCGGGCGACCCGTGACCGAGCTCCTCCGCCGCATCTTCTATTCGGGTGCTTTCTCGGTCCCTGGGTGCAGTATCGATTGATTGGCGCATGCATCACGCCTCTCTCAAGAGCAACTCCAATGGAGCGATCGCCCAGCCTGTTCGCATGGTTTCGGCACCCGATCAGAACACGCGTAGATAATGTGTTGCGGCGCGGCGACACGCCCAAATTAAATATAGCAATTAACTCAAATACATATAATTTTGACCATATTCAAAAGTCAAATTAAATATGCTCGTCGGATGCCGTTAAACACCTCATACATCGCATGGAATATAGGGCTGGCGCCCCGAATCTGCGTATCTGACCATGTTCTCGTCGCGTCTAGGCATGGAGGAATGACCATGCGCATTGCATTGCCGTATTTGGGAATTGGCGTCTGTTTGTCTGTTGCCAGCTGGTTGGTGCTCGGGCTTGTGCTCTAGCAGCGGTTTTCCGTAAGAACTCGGAATCGAACTGGGGTGGTCGCGCAAAATCACCGATCCAACGGCGCTTTGATCTTTGGCATGTTCCGATCGCGGTCGGCGACGTCCCTGCCGCGCGTGTCAATCAAATTTCATGAACCTTTGCTATGGTCATCAACACTCATAGGTTTAAGTCCATTCTGTTTCTTGGCCCAGCTGTTCATTTCCTGACAGTCATAGTTTAGGGCGCGTCATGAGTACTCGTGGTCAGTGCGACCATATTGCGATTCTGCGTCAACGTGTTTTGTCGCTCAGCTCTCAACTGACGGAGCTTCAGAACCTTCGTACCCGCCTGGAAAAGGCTGAGGAACGACGAATGCGCAAACGTTCAAAAGTCACTGGTACCTTGGCGATGCGGCGCCGATCTTGGCAGTAGGCGAGTCGACAGCCCAAGCCCGCGTCGGGAGCGCCTCAAATTTTGGGGCCGTAACTCCCAGATGCGGGCCTTCACTTGGGCCCATGCCCGATACACACTCAGGCGTGTCCTTCGGTTGTTCTCGTGCCACCACAGCTGGCTTGAAATCGCCGAAAACGGCCTGGCTTGACCGCATGGGTGCGTGCGCTCGTGGTGTTTTTCGCCTCGCGGGCGCAGTACAATCATGGGCACGGTGATCCCCGTGGATCGGGACTGCGGCGGTATCAGTTCGAGGAAGTCATGCGATGCGTTCGGCATTGAAGAGCGTGAGTGTTGCGATCGGTCTCTTGATGCTCCTCGCCGCAGTTCACTTGACCTCCGCCGCGTTCGGCGAGGACAAGCAGAGCGCCGGCAGTCGAGATGAGACTGCCGCCTTCGATCCCATCCCGTTTGGAGGCAGAACGGATTTCCAGGTCTCAGCCCTCGCCGAGGTCCCACGGCAGGTGGCGCGCGCAGCACAACGCGAAAACTGCGACGTCGAAAAGGGCATGAAAGAGATTCCGCTTCGCTTCTTGGTCGAGAGAGAGCGCCGTTTCGTCCTCGTATATTGTCAGTGGATCGTGGGAAGTCATCTCGTCTTCGACCTTAAGGACGCGCGCCATCCGAAGCTCGTCGCGTTTCCATTCTTCGCACAGAACACCGGGTTCGGCACCACGCCGCGGCCGGGCCTCATCACCTGGCGAAAGGAGGCCGGCGTGTTCGAGGCCCTAACCGGAACAGACATGTGTCCGAGTTCTCGCCTTCGTCACGTCTACCGCCTGGGAACGACCGAAGGCTATACCAGTGGCACCAGCAGCTTCGTGCTCGTCCGCGTGGATGTCACGGCGCGCGGCTGTGGGGGTAACCAGCCGTGGTCGACGGTGTGGCAAGCACCGAACTGGCCGGAGTCGATGATCGTGCGGTGAGGACGAACGTGAGGGATGGCCAGGGTTATCGCACATGACTTGGCCGGTGCACACGCCTCGTCCTTCGAGACGGCGCTTACGCGCCTCCTCAGGATGAGGCTAATCGGCGTCAGTGTCTTCCGAGACTGCAGCCACACACTCCCTGCTCAGGAGCCCGCCTAAGCGGGCGTCGCGAAGGATGACCACAGGAAAAGGCTATCGGCCCTTCGGTGGATGGCGGGTTGCGGTATCAGGTCCAGGAGCGCAGGCTCTCGTCCCAAGGATTGCTGCGCCGCGGAATAGTCGGGGTTACGGCAACGTTGATTTGCGTCAAGCGAGTGGTCGAGTCGTTGCGAGATCGTCGCGCGCTATCGGCGAGCCGACACGTGACTGCAGATATCCGTGTTGATCGTCTGTTGACCGGCGATCGCTTCGCATGGCGACCGGCCTTTGGAGTGCGCGCGGTGAACGTTTGGACGCGTTGGGTGCCCGGGATCGATACGCTTCGGTACTACGAAGCGGCCTGGCTTCGGCATGATGTCTTCGCAGGTCTCGTGCTGGCGACCATGCTTGTCCCGGTCGGAATTGCCTATGCCGTCGCGTCCGGTCTGCCGGGCATCCACGGCCTCTACGCGACCATCGTCCCGCTTCTGGCCTACGCGATGTTCGGTCCGAGCCGCATCATCGTGCTCGGACCGGACTCGGCGCTGGCAGCTGTCATCCTCGGCGTCATTGTCCCCCTGTCCGGCGGCGATCCGGTCCGCGCCGCAATGCTTGCCGCCATGATGGCGCTCGTTTCGGGAACGGTGCTCATTGTGGCCGGCATCGCACGGTTAGGGTTCGTGACGGAGCTGCTGTCCAAGCCGATACGGTACGGCTACATGAACGGGATCGCGCTGACCGTTTTGATCAGCCAGTTGCCAAAGCTGCTCGGCTTCTCGATCGAAAGCGAAGGACCGCTGAGAGACCTATGGGCTATCGCCGTTGGGATCGGTGATGGCAAGATCAATTGGGCCGCATTCGCAGTCGGATTTGGTACGTTGATCGTCATCCTGCTGCTCAAGGACAGCAAGCGACTGCCGGGAATCCTGATTGCCGTCGTCGGAGCGACCCTTGTCGTCTCACTCCTTGATCTGGGAACTGGTTATGGTGTGAAAGTCTTGGGGCCACTTCCACAAGGTCTGCCGGCCTTCTCCATTCCCAGGATCGGCTATGGCGATCTGATCCCCGTGCTGGCCGGCGGCTGCGCCATCGCTCTGGTCTCGTTCGCCGATACCAGCGTGTTGTCGCGAACCTATGCTGCTCGTCTGGGCGACAAGGTCGATCCGAACCAGGAGATGGTGGGCCTCGGCACGGCCAATTTGGCGACCGGCTTTTTCCAGGGCTTCCCGATCAGCAGCAGTTCCTCGCGCACGCCCGTTGCCGAAGCCGCCGGCGCCCGCACCCAGCTCACATGTGTCGTCGGCGCGTTTGCGATCGCGTTCCTTCTGTTGGCTGCGCCAAACCTGTTGCAGCACCTGCCGAATGCCGCATTGGCCGCCGTGGTGATCGCAGCCGCAATCGGCCTGATCGAGATCAGTGATCTCAAACGAATCTACCGGATCCAGCGCTGGGAATTCTGGTTGACCGTGCTGTGCTTCGTGGGCGTAGCCGTGCTCGGCGCAATTCCCGGAATCGGCCTCGCCATCGCGGTCGCCATTGCCGAGTTTCTGTGGGACGGCTGGCGTCCGCACTCCGCAATTCTCGGGCGGGCGCAGGGCGTCAAGGGCTATCACGACATCACGAGATATCCCGATGCCCGCCTGATACCCGGACTGGTGCTGTTCCGCTGGGACGCGCCGCTGTTCTTCGCCAATGCCGAGTTCTTCAAGGAACGTATTCTGGCCGCGGTCGAGCAATCGCCGACACCCGTGCGCTGGCTGGTCGTCGCCGCCGAACCGGTCACGAGCGTCGACGTCACCGCCTGCGACACAATTGCCGAACTGGACGAGGCGCTCCACGTCAGGGGCATCGAACTTTGCTTTGCCGAGCTGAAGGATCCCGTGAAGGACAAGCTGAAGCGGTTCGGGTTGTATGCGCAGGTCGGCGAAGCCCAGTTCTTTCCGACCATCGGCTCGGCCGTCTCGAGCTACCTCCACATCAACAATGTCGAATGGGAGGACTGGGAGGATCAGGTCGAGGTCGGTCGTCAGTTCGGGTCGTGACGAGCCGGCCAGCGCGACAACCAGCGCAGGGCCGCACCTGCGGCCATTTTCGGCGAGCATGGCGGCCAACCGCCAGACCGCCGCCGGCAATAAGCGAGTCATTGCTGAACCGCGGGCGCGCACTTTCGTCCCCGGCTTCGGGGAACATGGGCCCAATCCAATCGTTGCCTCCGCTCCACTGGAGGAAAGTTCATGCCCAAGAAATCGCTCGCCGAAATCTCAAAGGAAATGGCCGGCATCGACATCGCCATTCTCTCGACGCACACCGAGAACGGCGAGATTGCAAACCGTCCGATGAGCAACAACGGCGACGTCGCCTACGACGGCACCTCGTACTACTTCACCTACGAACAGGCGCGAACGGTATCGGACATCCAACGAAATCCCAAGGTAGCGCTCGGATTCTCATCGGAGGCGGGCCTATTCTCGAAGGGAATCTACCTCGCGGTCGAAGGGACTGCCGAGCTGATCCGCGACAAGGCCGCCTTCCAACAGCATTGGACCAGCGACCTCGACAAGTGGTTCGACAACGGAATCGATACGCCGGGCATCGTCCTGATCAAGGTCAAAGCCAAGCGCATCACTTATTGGACGGGCCGCGAAGAGGGTGAGGTCGTGATCTGACCGACGCGGTGATCGTGCGCCGATTCCTCGATTGGTTCTTCAGGAGCCGCGAAACCGGTGCCATCACCATCGCGCAACGGCCCAACCTCATTCTATGGATCGTGATCGTCGCGGGCCTTCTGCTTTGGATCTGGCCTTCCGCGGGAAGAGCCAGCGTCGCCCTGACAATCGTCTTTAAAAGCGGACTAGTGATTTGGGGCGCCGATGAGATTATCCGCGGCGTGAATCCCTGGCGGCGCTGTCTTGGCGCTGCGGTCGTCGTCTACGAGCTCAGCACGTTTGTGCCGTAAGGTGGGTTCGACGAAGCACGCCCAACCTTCGCGGTTTGCTGATCCCTGCGCATCGCGCAGCCATGCACCCGGGCTGACGCCGACGATCGCGGCCTGGAGCCGACATTTTCTCGTACGACCAATAGCCTGCCGGAGCGAGATCGAGGGGCACCGAACTTCACCCCTGCCCCGCCGGCGGGACCACGTACAGCGTCAGCGCGAACACGGCATAGATGAAGATCAGCAGGGCGCCGACGAACCAGGCCGAGCGCCCGCTGGCCGTGATGAAGGCCGACGTCACCGTCGCGATCATCATCATGGTGACCGCGCCCGGCCAGAACTGCAGGTCCATCGGCTTCGGCCCCACGACATAGCTGAGCAGCACCAAAGCGGGTGCGACGAACAACGCGATCTGCGAGGCGCTGCCGAGCGCAATGCTGACGGCCATGTCGAGCCGGTCCTTGCGTGCCGCGGCGAAGGCCACCGCGAATTCCGCGGCGGCGCCGACCAGCGAGACGACGATGAAGCCGACGAAGGCCGGGCTCATTCCGAAGGTTTCCGCCGCCTTCTGCACCGATTCCACGAAGATCTCGCTGACCAGCGCGACCAGCACGGTGACGACCAGCAGCGTGCCGACGGCCGTTCCGATCGGCCAGTGCGCCTGCTTGTCGTCGTCGCCGTGACCGGCGCTTGCAAACAATTCCTTGTGCGTTCGCAGCGAGAACAACAGGCCGAGCCCGTAAGCTGTGATGAGCAGGACCGAAATGCCGAGGCTGAGCTTGTTGAGGATGCCCCCTCCCTGCGGCAGGTGGTCGAGATCGGCGACCGCCGAAGGCGCAAGCAAGGCGACGGTCGCCATCAGCAACAGGCCGGACGAAAGCCGCGCACCGGCGCGGTTATATTCCTGCACATGATAGCGCAGGCCGCCCAGCAACAGGCAGGCGCCCAGCATGAACACCGCGTTGGTGACGATCGCGCCCGCAATCGAGGCCTTCACCAGCATGTACTGGCCGGCGCGCAGCGCCGTGATGGCGATGATCAGCTCGGTCAGATTGCCGAGTGTTGCATTGAGCAATCCGCCCACGGCATCGCCGGTCTTCGCGGCAACCGCCTCGGTGGCGTGGCTGAGCAGCGCCGCCAGCGGAACGATGGCCAGCACCGCGAGCACGAACAGCAGCGTATGGGAATGTGGCGCCACCGTCTCGGCCACCAGCACGATGGGCACGAAGGCCAGCATCCAGAGCAAAGGGGTATTCCGGATTTCCCTGAGCAGAATCTGCATGTAGCCGCCCTTCCATCGATGCGCTGATGGAAAGGTCGGGCGGCCGCGCAGGTCGAGTGTTGATCTGTCTCAACGCCGGCGTGGTGGAGAAGGCGCGCGCAGGACGCGCATGCGGCCTGCTCCCGGCCGATCGCCGGCACGCTGGCATCCTGCCAGTGTTTTGCCCGACGGGTCAACTTGATTGCGGCTGCGACCGCCGTTTTCGACACGGCGGGAAAATGCCTTGTCGATCAAAGGGCCTCCTACTGTGCATGGGGTTGTTTTTCGACTCTTTTCATTTGGCCCTGCGCTCGCAGCGCAGCCGCATCGCCTGACCTTCGCGCATACACAGCATGCAAGCTTGCGCCTGTGGAAGCCGGCGCCTCCGTAGTACATGCCGAACGTCCCCCATGGCTACGCCGCCGGAGCAGCGCGCCAACAAAAATGACGATCACGTTACCTGCCGCCGCGCGCGAGCCCGACCATCCCACCGCCGACGGTCTTCCGTCGACGCAGCGGCGCTGGGCGGTTGCCGCGATCTTCACTGCGCTCGCGATGGCCTCGCTCGACACTGCCATTGCCAACATCGCCCTGCCGGCCATCGCCGCCGACCTGCACGTCACGCCGGAGCAGTCGGTCTGGGTCGTCAACGTCTACCAGATCGCGCTGGTGGCGACGCTCTTGCCGCTGGGAGCGCTCGGCGAGATCGTCGGGCACCAGCGCATCTATCTCGGCGGACTGATCCTGTTCACCATTGCCTCGCTGTTCTGCGCGGTGGCATGGTCGCTCGACAGCCTGTTGCTGGCGCGGACGCTGCAAGGGCTGGGCGCGAGCGGCATCATGAGCGTCAACACGGCGCTGGTGCGCTTCGTCTATCCCGGCCGCATGCTCGGCCGCGGCTTCGGTCACAACGCACTCGTGGTCGCGACCGCCTTCACCTTCGGGCCCTCGATCGCCTCCGCCATCCTCGCCTTCGGCCCGTGGCCGTGGCTGTTCGCCGTCAACATCCCGTTCGGCCTCATCGCCATCGGCATCGGCTTTGCCATGCTGCCGAAGACCCCGCGCGCCGATCACGGCTTCGACTTGCTCGGCGCGATCCTGGCCACCGCCTGCCTCGGCCTGTTCATCACCGGCATCGGCAGCGCCGCGCACAATCTGTCGCCATTCGTGGTCGGCATCGAGCTGGTCACCGCCCTCGTGCTCGGCGTGATCCTGACCCGCCGCCACGCCGATCATCCCGCGCCGATGCTGCCGATCGACCTGTTCGCCAGGCCTATGTTCGCCCTGTCGGCGGCGACGGCGGTGTGCGCCTTCGCCGTCCAGGGCCTCGCCTTCGTCTCGCTGCCGTTCTATTTCGAGGGTGTGCTCGGCCGCTCGCAGGTCGAGACCGGCTTCTTCATGACGCCCTGGCCGCTGGTGGTCGGCATCATGGCGCCGATCGCAGGCCGCCTCTCCGACCGCCATGCCGTCGGTCTGCTCGGCGGCATCGGGCTCGTGCTGCTCGGTCTCGGCATGGCGCTGCTGGCGACGCTGCCGCCCAATCCCGCCATTGCCGACATCATCTGGCGGATCGTGATCTGCGGCATGGGCTTCGGCTTCTTCCAGGCGCCGAACATGAAGGCGGTGATGGCAAGCGCGCCGCCGCACCGCAGCGGCAGCGCCTCCGGCATCGTCGCCACCGCGCGCCTGACCGGGCAGACCACCGGCGCGGCGCTCGCCGCCGCCTGCTTCGCACTCGCTGGCCACGAGGGCGCGACGCTGGCGCTGGCGCTCGGCGCGGGCTTTGCCGCGCTCGGCAGCGTGATGAGCTTCCTGCGGCTCGCGGTGAAGTAAGGCCTCAGGCCGCCGTCACGCCGACAGCCACAGGAGAGACGGCCTCGTTGTCCAGCGCGGCCAGGCGCTGGTCGATCGCCGCGATGACCTTGCGCGAGTACGGTCCGAGATGCGCATAGGCCGCGATCATCTGCACGGCGATGCGCGCCGATGACGTGTCGCGCTTGGCGCAGTTCATGAAGGTCTGCCAGAGCGGCCCCCGCGCCTCAGGAAGCGCGGACACCACCTTGTGCACGGTCTCCATGGCTCCGAGCTTGGAGCGGATATCGCCTTCGGCAAGCTCGGAACGCTGCCTCGACCGGTCGAGCAGCGTCATCAGACGGTCGACACGTGCTGCATAGGCCGCCGGGCTGTAGATGTGTTCCAGCACCCGCTTGTAGTCCGTCAGAATGTCGCGCAACGGGCGGACCGGATCGAAATTGATGCCCGCCGTGCACTGATCGGCGCCAATCGTCGGGGCCACGTCGTGCCCGGAATGCAGCCGGCCTTCGCGCTCCAGCCGGCGCGTGAGCTGCGTGTTGGGCAAGGCATAGAGCAGGCCGACCATGGCGACGGGGATTGCCGCCTCCTCGATGAAGTCGATCATCGCCTCCGCCATCGAGACCTTCTCGTTGTCGAAGCCAACGATGAAGCCCGCGGTGACGAGCATGCCGGCGGCGTAGATCTTGTGGATGCTCTCGGCGATGTTGCGCCGCGTGTTCTGCTTCTTGCGCATCGCGACCAGCGTCGCCGGGTCCGGACTTTCGATGCCGACGAAGATGCCGAAGAAATTGGCCGCACCCATCAGCTCCAACAGCTCCGGGTCGTCGGCGAGATTGACCGAGGCTTCCGTGGAGAATTCGAAGGGATAGCCGTGCGTGCGCTGCCATTCGGCGAGCTTCGGCAGGAACTGCCGCAGCGACTTCTTGTTGCCGATGAAATTGTCGTCGACGAAGTCGAGATGACCGCGATAGCCCATCTTGTAGAGCGTCTCGAGTTCGACGAACATCTGCTCGATGGTCTTGGTCCGCGGCACGCGCCCGTAGAGCTCGATGATGTCGCAGAATTCGCAGGTGAACGGACAGCCGCGCGAATATTGCACACCGAGATAGAGATAGTCCTCGAACTTGAGCAGGTCGAAACGCGGCACCGGCGTCTTGGTGACGTCAGCCTGGAACTTCGGTGCGGTGAAGAGGCCGGATCGCGCGCCGCTCTCCCAGGCCGCGATGAATTCGTTCATGACGCTCTCGGCCTCGCCGAGCACCCGGAAATCGGCCCGTTCATAGATATGGGGGCTCGAGGTGGGGTCGGGTCCGCCGACCACGACCGGCTTGCCGGCAGCGCGGCAGAGCTCGATCAGACGCAAGGTGTCGGCCTGCTGGGGCAACATTCCGCCGGTGAACACGACGTCGGCCCAGGCGAGATCCTCCTCCCCGAACGGCGCGGTGTTGCAATCGATCAGCCGGACGGTCCAGCTCTCGGGCAGCATCGCGGCGACGGTGATCAGGCCCAGGGGGGCGGCCGGGCGCTTGACGCCCAGCACTTTGCAGGATTCGCCGAAGGTCCAGAAGGACTCTGCCGAGAACAGCGGGTAGAGCATCAGTACGTTGCAGGGACTCGGCACGTTCATGGAACTCCTTTTGCGTCGGCGCAGTGTACCAAAGCGCCCGCGACTTGCACCCCGGCAATAGGGACAAACTGTCGCCGCAGCGCAAGCCGCGCGGGGCCCTGGAACCGGCATTCACAGCCGGACGTCGCCTCAAGCCGCGGATTGGCGCCCTCGGAACAAGGCCTCAACCCGAATCGATTGCGAAGGGATGAGCCAAAACGGCGTCCCGGTCCATACCCAGAGCGGGGGCCATGCGCCCTGGTCGCGCTCGGTTTGTTGATTTGAACCTCGGACTATTGATTTGAACCGTTCCAGTTTGCCGCACACATTGCGCCCCTGAGTTCAATCGGTGGATTGGGCCAATCAGGGGACTTGCGATGGCAAACCTAACAATCAACGGAAAACCCTTCACGCTCGACGTCGAGCCGGATACGCCGCTGCTTTGGGCAATCCGCGAGAATGCCGGCCTGACCGGCACCAAATACGGTTGCGGCATTGCACAATGCGGTGCCTGCACGGTTCACCTCGATGGCGTTGCGATGCGCTCCTGCGGCATCTCGGTCAGCGAGGCCGAGGGCAAGCAGATCACCACCATCGAGGGGCTCGCCTCGGGCAATACGCTGCACAAGGTGCAGGAGGCCTGGATCGCCCAGGACGTGCCGCAATGCGGCTATTGCCAGAGCGGCATGATCATGGCGGTGGCCGCGCTCTTGAACGAGAAGCCGAAGCCGACCGACGCCGACATCGACGAGGCCATCACGAATATCTGCCGCTGCGGCACCTTCCAGCAGGTGCGCGAGGCGATCCACACGATCGCGAGCGCGTAAGGAAATCCCCACATGAACAAGCATATATCGCCGCGGCTCAACCGCCGCGCCTTCGTCATCGGCACCGCTGCGGTCGGTGCCGGCCTTGCCATCGGCCTCGACCTGCCCTTCGGCGGCCCCGCCGTGGTCCGCGCCGCCGACGGCTCGCCGGAGATCGGCGCCTGGGTCGTGGTCAGGCCCGACGACACCGTGGTGATCCGCATCGCCCGCTCGGAGATGGGCCAGGGCTCGCTGACCGGCCTCGCCCAGCTCGTTGCCGAGGAGCTCGAATGCGACTGGACCAAGGTCACGACCGAATATCCGACGCCCGGCCAGAGCGTCGCGCGCAAGCGCGTCTGGGGCGATTTCTCGACTGGCGGCAGCCGCGGCATCCGCTCCTCGCAGGACTATGTCCGCAAGGGCGGCGCCACCGCGCGCGTGATGCTGATCCAGGCCGCAGCCGACGCATGGAAAGTGCCGGCGTCCGAATGCAGGGCCGCGAACAGCATCATCACCCATACGCCCTCGGGCCGGACCACGACCTATGGCAAGGTCGCCGAAGCTGCGGCGAAGCTGACGCCGCCGGCGGACGTCAAGCTGAAAGATCCGAAGGACTGGAAGCTGATCGGCAAGGGCGTCAATCGGCTCGACACCGCCGACAAGACCACCGGCGCGATGATCTACGGCGTCGACGTCAAGCTGCCGGGCATGCTGAACGCTGCGATCAAGGACTGCCCGGTGTTCCGCGGCAAGCTGAAGAGCTTTGACGAAGCCAAGATCGCCAACATGAAAGGCGTCAAGAAGGTGGTCAAGGTGGGCGATACCGCGGTCGCGGTCGTTGCCGACACCTGGTGGCACGCCAAGACCGCGCTGGAGGCGCTGCCGATCGTCTGGGACGAAGGCGACAACGCCAAGGTCTCCAGCGAGTCGATTGCGAAGTGGCTGGCCGAGGGCCTCGACAATGCGCAGCCGGCCTATGTCGGCAACAAGAACGGCGACGCGAAGGCCGCGATTGCCAGTGCGGCCAAGAAGGTCGAAGCCGTCTACTCCTATCCCTACCAGAACCACGCCACGATGGAGCCGATGAACGCCACCGCGCTCTACACGGCCGACAGATGCGAGGTCTGGTGCGGGACGCAGAACGGCGAGGCGGCGTTTGCAGCGGTGCTGGAAGCGTCCGGCCTGCCGGCCGAGAAGTGCGACGTGCACAAGGTGATGTTAGGGGGCGGCTTCGGCCGGCGCGGCCAGACCGACTATGTCCGCCAGGCCGTCATGATCGCCAAGCAGATGCCGGGCACGCCGATCAAGCTGCTGTGGTCGCGCGAAGAGGACATGGCGCACGGTAGGTATCACCCGATCACCCAGTGCAAGATGACCGGCGCGTTCGATGCCAACAACAACCTGATCGCGCTGCACTACCGCCTGTCCGGGCAATCGATCCTGTTCTCGCTCCGCCCCGAAGCGTTGCAGAACGGCATGGATCCCGCGGCGTTCCAGGGCGTCGCCCAATCTGGCGAAGCCGCATTCGGCTATTCGGTGCCGAACCTTCTGGTCGAGCATGCGATGCGCAACCCGCACGTCCCACCCGGCTTCTGGCGCGGCGTCAACGTCAATCACAACGCGATCTACATGGAATGCTTCATGGACGAGCTCGCCCATGCCGCAGGCCAGGACCCGCTCGAATTCCGTCGCAAGCTGATGGGCAACCACCCCAAGCACCTCGCGGTGCTCAATGCGGTGGCCGAGAAGATCGGCTGGACCACGCCGGCGCCGCAAGGCGTCTATCGCGGCATCGCGCAGGTGATGGGCTATGGCAGCTATGTCGCCGGCGCCGCCGAGATCTCGGTGACCGACGCCAACAAGATCAAGGTGCATCGCATCGTCGCCTCCACCGATCCCGGCTACGTCGTCAATCCGGCGCAGGTGGAGCGACAGGTCGCCGGCTCCTTCGTCTATGGGCTCTCCGCGCTGTTCTACGGCGGCTGCACGGTGAAGGACGGCAAGATCGAGCAGACCAACTTCGACACCTACAACTCGATGCGCATCAACGAGATGCCGAAGGTGGAGGCGGTGATGGTGCCGAGCGGCGGGTTCTGGGGTGGCGTCGGCGAGCCGACCATCGGCATCGCGGCGCCGGCGGTGCTGAACGCGTATTTCGCCGCGACCGGCAAGCGCATCCGCCATGTGCCGCTGCGCGACCAGAACATCACCTTCGCGTAAAGCATGATCCGGAGAAGTGTGGAGCTGTTGTCCGAAAAGATCATGCTCAAAGGACAAATCGCGGCGGCCGTATCGGCCGCCGCAGCATTTTCCGGACAGGTCTCATGAATGCGCCGGTGACGCGGCGGAATGCCGTCCTTGGCATCGCCGTCGCGGCTACATCGCTCGCCGCCTCTTCGATCCTGCGCGCGCAATCGGCGGGCCGCGTCGTCGTGGTCGGCGGCGGCTTCGGCGGCGCGGCTTGCGCCCGCGCGCTCGCGCGCGCCGATGCTAAATTGCAGGTCACCCTGATCGAGCCGAACCAGACCTACATCTCCTGTCCATTCAGCAACGAGGTGATCGCGGGCCTGCGCGAGATCGAGGCGCAGCAGTTCGGCTATGACAAGCTTGCCGCCGGGGGCATCAGCATCGTCACCCAGGCTGCGACGGGCATCGACACGCAAACGCGTCGTGTGACGACGGGCGATGGCACCACGTTCGGCTATGACCGCCTCGTGCTCTCGCCAGGCATCGACTTCCATTTCGAGGCCCTGCCGGGCTACGACCATGCCGCCGCGGAAAAGATGCCGCATGCCTGGAAAGCGGGCGCTCAAACTCATTTACTGCGCCGAGAACTGGAAGCGATGGCGGATGGCGGCACGGTCGCCATTGCAATCCCGGCCAATCCTTCCCGGTGCCCGCCAGCGCCCTACGAGCGCGCGAGCCTGATCGCGCATTACCTGAAGTCGAGAAAGCCGCGGTCGAAAGTTCTGATCCTCGACGCCAAGGACGCGTTCTCGCAGCAGCGGCTGTTCGAGAAGGCGTGGAAGGAGCTCTACGGCGACATGATCGAGCGCATCGCACTGTCGCAAGGCGGCCGCGTCACCTCGGTCGATCCGACGACGCGAACCATCGTCACCGAGTTCGGCAACTACACCCCTGATGTCGCCAACGTCATCCCGCCGCAGCGCGCGGGGCGCATCGCTGCCATCGCGGGCGCTGCGGACGCGACGGGCTGGTGCCCGATCGATCCCGTCACGTTCGAGTCGAAACTCGTTTCGAACGTCCACGTCATCGGCGATGCCTGCCTCGGCGGCGGCATTCCCAAATCAGCATCCGCTGCGAGCGCGCAAGGCAAGGCCTGTGCTGGAGCGATCGTGAATCTCTTTGCAGGCCGCGCGCCGGAGACGCCACGCCTGACAGGCGTCTGTTACAACGTCGTCGCGCCCGGTTACGGCTTTTCGCTGGCCGGCAATTACGAGCCCAGGGGCGACATCTTCGCCGAGGTCGAGGGCGGCACCACGAGCCCGGTCGACGCGCCGCGCGAATTGCGCGCCCGCGAGGCGGACGAGGCCGAGCGCTGGTTTGAAACCATCACGGCGGACACCTTTGGCTAGAGCACCGATCCATATCGCAGCGCTGATCTCTGCCAGCCTCGCCTGCAGCGCGAGCGCGGACGAACTCCTGCCCTACGCCATCGTCGGCGACGGCATTCCCGCCTCGCTCACCGGCTCGCCCAGCGATGCCACGCGTGGGCGCGCGCTGGTGCTCGCACGCACGACGACCTGTATGCTCTGCCATTCCGGCCCATTTCCGGAAACGCGGTTCCAGGGCGACCTCGCGCCTGATCTTGCCGGTGCCGGGAACCGGTGGTCCGCGAGCCAGTTGCGACTTCGACTGGTTGATGCCTCGCGCTTCAATCCGGACACCATCATGCCGTCCTATTATCGCAACGACGGCCTCGTCCGCGTCGGACGCAATTTCGCCGGCAAGCCGATCCTGTCGGCTGCGGAGATCGAGGACATCGTGGCTTTTCTTGCAACGCTTCGGGACTAGGTTTCATGCCAACCACGCGACGACAATTCTTGAACCTCGCCGGAGGCGTGACAGTCGCCGGCACGGTCCCGATCGTGACGCTGCGGCCGCTTCAAGCGACGCCGGCGATGCTCAACGCTGCGATCCGTAACCTCGTCGGCGAAGCCCAGCTTCGCAACGGCAGGATCAGGCTCGACATTCCGCCGCTGGTCGAGAACGGCAATACGGTGCCGATGACGGTCAGCGTTGCAAGCCCGATGACGGCGGACGATTACGTCAAGAGCATCCACGTCTTCAACGAGAAGAACCCGCAGCCGAACATCGGCAATTTCTATCTTGGTCCTTCCGCCGGCCGCGCCCAGGTCTCGACCCGGATCCGGCTCGCCGACACCCAGAAGGTGGTCGCGATCGCGCGCCTGTCCGACGACACGTTCTGGCAGGTTGCCGCCGATGTCGTCGTGACGCTGGCGGCCTGCACCGAGGAGATGAACTGATGGCTGCCCTCATCAACGTTCCCTCGAAAGCCAAACGCGGCGAGATCATCGAGATCCGCACGCTGACCTCGCACATCATGGAAACAGGATTCCGCCATACCGCGGACGGCAAGCTCGTGCCGCGCGACATCATCACGAGCTTCATCTGCCGCTACAACGGCGCCGAAATCTTTCGTGCCGACCTGTTTCCGGCGATCGCGGCGAACCCATATTTGTCGTTCTTCACGGTGGCCAAGGAGAGCGGCAAGTTCGAGTTCGAGTGGATTGGCGACAACGGCTATTCGTCCACCGCATCCGCATCGATCAGGGTCGAATGATCGCTTGGCGCGCGATAGCGGCGGCGGCGATATTCCTCGTCACGGGCCCAGCCCTGCTCGCCGCAGAGATCCCGCCCGATGCGCGCCGCTCCGGCTATGCCTTCATGGGCCCGGACACCCGCGCGATGCAGGACGACGACACCGCCAATCCCGGCATGCTGTTCGTGCTCGACGGCGAGCAGCTGTGGAAGAAGAAGACCGGCAGCGCCGACAGGGCATGCGCCGATTGTCATGGGGATGCGCGCACCAGCATGAAGGGCGTCGCGGCGCGTTATCCCGCCTTCGACAAGGCACTCACGCGCCCCGTCACGCTCGACCAGCGCATCAATCTCTGCCGGGCCAATCATCAGCAGGCAACGCCGCTACCTTACGAGAGCCGCGACCTGCTGGCATTATCCGCCTTCATCGCCCACCAGTCGCGTGGCAATCCGATCACGGCCGGCGACGATCCGCAGCTCAAGCCGTTTGTCGACCAGGGCCGCGACCTCTTCATGCAGCGCGAAGGCCAGCTTAACCTTGCCTGCACCAACTGCCATGACGACAATTTCGACAAACGCCTCGCGGGCGCCCCGATCACGCAAGGACAGCCGACCGGCTATCCGCTGTATCGACTGGAATGGCAGACGCTGGGGTCGCTGGAGCGACGGCTGCGCAGCTGCATGAGCGGGGTCCGCGCCCAGGCCTATGATTACGGCTCGCCCGAGCTGGTCGCGCTCGAGCTCTATCTGATGTCGCGCGCGCGCGGCCTGCCGATGGAAACGCCGGCGGTGCGGCCCTGAAACAGCAACGGCCGGACCATCCGCCCGGCCGTTCCGCAACAATGAAGCCGGGCCTACTCCGCCGGTGCGGCCGACATCTCCGGATGCGCGGCATAGTGTTCGCTGGCGCCGAGCTTGCTGGCCGCGAACAGGCCGGCGGCCATCACGGCGTAGGCCAGCGCGACCGCGGGGGTCACGCCAAAGCCGCCGCCGATGCCGACGGCCTCGCCATGCATGAAGCCGAAATAGGTCAGGATCGCCCCGACCAGCGCAAAGGCGGAGGCCTTCTCGAAATCGCGCTCGATGATGAAGACACCGATAGCGCCGAGGATGAGGCCGCCGAGGATGGAGCCGCCGCCCATCACCTCGAGGCCGTGATAGAACACGCCTTGCTGCGGCAGCGCGGCAATCGCAGCCGTTTTGACTGCGTCGGCCTTGTCCGCCGCCATCCCGCCGACGGTTGCTGCCGCAGTCATGGTCGAGGCCAGCATCGTATCGATCTGCAGCTTGGCCCACGCCGCAAGGTGCGGGGTCAGTGCCAGCACGATCGCGGGTGCATGCTTGACCGGCGTGGTCTGGAACGCCTGCGCACCGATCAGCATGCCGATATAGAGCAGGATGGGCGAGATCGCGACGACGGGCACCAGCGCCAGCAGCACCGAGATGATGCCGAACCAGGACAGCACCACCACCATGATGCCGGTCGCAGCCGAATAGCCGATTCGGCCGCCCATGGCCTTCCAGCCGGGATGGCCGATATAGACCGCGTTGATGAAAGGATTGCCCATCAGGCAGCCGATCAGGCTGACGACGCCGTCGGCGGTGAGCACGCGCGTGGTCGGATAGTCGTCGCCGGCCGCTTCCGCGCTCTCGACATTGTCCATGGCCTCGACGAGGTCGTAGATGCCGAACGGAATGGCCGTGACCAGGATGATGCCGAGGAATTCGAAGCCGGAGAAGACGTAGCCAAACGCCGGGATCGGCACCGAGAAGCCGAAATTGGCGAAGGCCGCACCGACGCCCGCGATGCTCAGGCCGCCGAGGCCGAGCCCGAACAGGTTCGAGCCCCAGGCGATGATCATGCCGGCCGCGATTGCGACGAGGCCCGCGGGAATGCCGCGCCAATACTTCACGCCGCCGAACCAGCTCACCAGGATGATGGCGAAGCAGACGAGACCGATCTGCGGCGTCATGTACATCTCTAACGCTGGCCGCATCGAGATGAAGGTGACGGAGACCCCTGCGAGCGTGCCGAGCAGCGCCGCGCGCGGCGTGATCTTGCGGATGAACGGCGCGATGAAGCCGCCGATCATCAGAATGAAGCTCTGGAAGAACACCCAGACCAGGCCCGCCGACCAGCCCTTGAGCGGATCGCCGGTCTTGAGCGTGATCGGCAGCATGATCACGAAGGTCACGATGAACATGTGCGGCACGCTGACGCCCGACGGCAGCGCGCAGACGTCGTTGCGGCCGGTCTTCTGGGCCAGGCGGTAGGCGAGATAGGCGTAGTAGAAAGTGGAGAGACACATCATCAGCCCCAGCGCGGGCAGGATGCGGCCGAACACGAGGCTATCGGGCATCTTCAGCACGAAGCGCAACAGGCCCGTGAGCACCAGCATGTTGACGAGGATGTTGGTGCCGAAGCCGAACAACGCGTTCCAGTCGCCCGATGTCCATAGCGCCGGCTTGAAGTCGGACTTGTTCAGATCAGAACTGCCGGCCGCCCCCGTCAATGTGCTCATGATATACCCCTATGTGGTCGAAACCTTCATTGCCTCCAGAACTGCGACTGAATCCGCGACCCAGCCGAAGATGCCGCCCTGGGCCTTGATCATCTTCAGGCCCATCTCGTGAAACTCGGGGAAGTAGGACGCGCAGCCGTCGGCGATGACGACGCAGCGATAGCCGCGGTCGTTGGCCTCGCGCACCGTGGTGTTGACGCACACTTCCGTGGTGACGCCGCACACGAGCAAATTCTCGATGCCGTACTTCTCCAAGACCTCGCCGAGCTCGGTCGCGTAGAACGCCCCCTTGCCGGGCTTGTCGATGACGATTTCGCTGTCGAGCGGATAGAGCTCGGGAATGATGTCGTGGCCGGCCTCGCCGCGAATGAGGATGCGGCCCATCGGACCAGGATCGCCGATGCGAAGGCTCGGCGCGCCGCGCTCGACCTTGGCCGGCGGCGCATCGGAGAGATCGGGCAGATGCCCCTCCCGCGTGTGGATGACCAGCATGCCGGTGTCGCGCGCGGCCGTCAGCACCGCGCCGATCGGCTTCACTGCGCGCGCGAGCTGGCTGACGTCGTTGCCCAGCGTCTCGCCGAAGCCGCCGGGCTCCATGAAGTCGCGCTGCATGTCGATGATGAGGAGCGCGGTGGCGGGCCAGTCGAGCGCGATCGGCTCGGGCTCGGCGCTGACGACGCCCTTGGTCGGCTTGGCTGAGTTCAACATGACGGCCCCGCGAGAACTCTCCTGGCCGGGAGTTCTGCAAGCGCCGTGCCATTGTGTACAATTGCGGTTGAGCGCGGGTAGCGAGGAATTTGTCGTCTGGTCAGAAGGTTACGCCGGCGATCGGCGTCTGCTCATTCCCTGTGCGATGGCTTCGCGCCGTGCATCTGCTTAAAGGATGAGCGGCCTCCGCTCGTCATTCCGGGGCGACGCGAAGCGTCGAGCCCGGAATCCATCGGGCGGCAGTGCGCGAGGTGAGATGGATTCTCTGATGCGCAATTGCGCATCATAGCTCGCGTGCGCGCGCCCCGGAATGACGGGAGTGGGACTACCGCCCTGCCCCATACAACTGCCGATGCTCTTCCTCATACGGGGCGTAGGACTCCTTCAGCGTCGCCATGTTCAGCAGCATGGCCGCCACCATCGTGCCCGCCTTGTCGAACACGCGCGTCTTGACCCAGGCGCTTTCGGTGCGGCGGCTGCCGGACAGCGCGACCACTTCGCGCTCGACCTCGTATTCCTCGCCCTCGAAAAGTGGACCCTTCAGCAGGCGGATCTCCTGGTCGGCGAACAGGCCGACGGCCGGGCCCTTGGCCGGCAGCGGATCGTCCTTGGAGCGGTACTGGAACAGCACGCTCAGCATCTCCATCGGGATGATGGGCTTGCCCCACGGATTATCCGCGCCCGAATAGTACGGCGAGCTTTCGGTGATGACGGCGAGCTTCTGCCTCAGCGAGAACGGATAGAGGTCGCCCATGTTCTGGTCGAACGCCATGCGCACCGACTGCCGCTTGCTGGTCTGCGCCACCTTCACATCGCGCAAGATCACGGGATCAGTGAGCGGCTTGAGCTCGCCAAGGCGCGCCTCGAGCGCCGTTGCAACCGGCAAATCGCCGACTGATGCCGTGCCGCGCAGCACCTCAGTGCCGTCGCGCTTGACCATCTGGATCTGGCACTGGCGGGTGCCGGGCAATGGCTTCGCCAGGATCGCCTGCACCTCTTCGCCCTCATAGCAGACGCTGCGGTAATGTGCTGAAAGGCAGCCTATCTCGAACCAAGCCTGCCCCCACAGCCGCTCGCCGAGCGGAGCGAACTGGCTGAAATGCGTCGGGCCCTCGATCGTGCCGCCCTTGAAGCCGAGCTTCTGCGCGGTGGCGTCGTCATGGATCGAGGCGTGCGCGTCATAGGTCTGCGCCTGCAGCATCTGGCGTGGCTGACGCCACGGCCCGATCAGGGCCTCGGCCGTCTCCGTGATCTCGGTGTCGAATGCGTTTGCAGTCATGGCGCTCTCCGCGTGCAAGCCATGACTAGCAGGAGCGCCACGGATGCGGCCAGCGATATTGACTTCGCTGGCCCATCCTTTTGACTGTCACAATTCGCATCGCGCAGCCGCGATTCCTCCCGCAGCGCAAACCTCCCGCCGAACGAAAGACGAGGACTCCCGAATGACGCTGTTGCAGGTCGAGCTGGACGACAAATACCGGCTCGAATCGAAGCGGATCTTCCTGTCCGGCACGCAGGCCCTGGTCCGCCTGCCCATGTTGCAGCGCGAACGCGACCGGCTTCAGGGCCTCAACACCGGCGGCTTCATCTCGGGCTATCGTGGCTCTCCGCTCGGCATGTACGACCATGCGTTGTGGCGGGCGAAGGCGCACCTTCAGCACCACGACATCGCCTTCGTGCCCGGCCTCAACGAGGATCTAGCGGCGACCGCGGTCTGGGGCAGCCAACAGGTCGGCCTGTTTCCCGGAGCCAAGGTCGATGGCGTGTTCGGAATCTGGTACGGCAAAGGCCCGGGCGTCGACCGCTCGGTCGATGCGCTCAAGCACGCCAATGCCGCCGGCACCTCGCGCAACGGCGGCGTGCTGGCGCTCGCTGGCGACGACCACGGCTGCCAGTCCTCGACGCTGGCGCATCAGAGCGAGCAGGTGTTCGCGGCGGCGCTGATTCCCGTGATCAATCCTGCCACGCTCCAGGACTATCTCGACCTCGGCCTCTACGGTTTTGCACTGTCGCGCTTCTCGGGCTGCTGGGTCGGCTTCAAGGCGATCAGCGAGACCGTGGAGAGCTCCGCGTCGATCTATAGCGACCCTGAACGCATCCAGATCGTGGTGCCCGACGATTTCGAGATGCCGCCCGGCGGCCTCAACATCCGCTGGCCCGATCCGCCGCTCGAGGCTGAGAAGCGCCTGTTCGGCCCCAAGATGGCCGCGGTGCAGGCCTTCGCCCGCGCCAACCAGCTCGACCGCATGGTGCTCGATTCCAAGCCTGCGCGGCTCGGCATCGTCGCGACTGGAAAAGCCTATCTCGACCTGCGCCAGGCGCTCGTTGATCTCGGCATCACCGACAAGGACGCGCAGGACCTGGGCCTTCGCATCTACAAGGTTGCCTTGACCTGGCCGCTGGAGGAAAGCGGCGCGAAACGTTTCGCTGAAGGTCTTCAGGACGTGCTGGTGGTCGAGGAGAAGCGCGGCTTCATCGAAGACCAGCTGATGCGGATCCTCTACAACGTCGATGCCTCAAAGCGCCCGACCGTCACCGGCAAGCGCGATGAGCGCGGCGCACCGCTGTTGCCGAGCGAGGGCGAGCTGACGCCGACCATCGTCGCTGGCGCGCTGGTGGCGCGCTTGCGCAAGCTCGGCCATCACAGTCCCGTGCTGGAGCAGCGCCTCGCCAGGCTCGAGGCCTTCGACAACCCGGTGACGACCAGCACGCCGATCAAGCTCGCGCGCACGCCGTTCTTCTGCTCGGGCTGCCCGCACAACACCTCGACGCGGGTGCCCGAGGGCAGCCGCGCCATGGCCGGCATCGGCTGCCACGGCATGGCGCTGAGCATGCCGACCCGCCGCACGGATCTGATCTCGCATATGGGCGCCGAGGGCGTGAACTGGATCGGCCAGTCGCCCTTCACGAACGAGAATCACATCTTCCAGAATCTCGGCGACGGCACCTACACGCATTCCGGCCTGCTCGCCCTTCGTGCGGCTTCGGCCGCCGGCATCAACATCACCTACAAGATCCTCTACAACGACGCCGTGGCGATGACCGGCGGCCAGCCCGCCGAAGGCGCCTTCAACGTCGCGCAGATCGCCCATCAAGTCTGGGCCGAAGGCGTCAAGCGGCTTGCGATCGTCTCCGACGATCCCACAAAGTATCCGCAAGGCGGATACTTCCCGCAAGGCGCGACCATCCACCACCGCCGCGAGCTCGATGCCGTGCAGCGCGAGCTGCGCGATATCAAGGGCCTAACGGTCATCATCTACGACCAGACCTGCGCCGCCGAGAAGCGCCGCCGCCGTAAGCGCGGGCTCTATCCCGATCCCGCCAAGCGCGCCTTCATCAACGAGCTCGTTTGCGAAGGTTGCGGCGATTGCTCGCAGGCCTCGAACTGCGTCTCGGTGCAGCCGCTGGAGACCGAATTCGGCCGCAAGCGCCAGATCGACCAGTCGAACTGCAACAAGGACTTTTCCTGCGTCGAGGGCTTTTGCCCGAGCTTCGTCACCGTCCATGGCGGCTCGCTGAAGCGGATGAAGACCTCGGCTGTGGATTCCGGCCAGCTGTTCGCGGATCTGCCGCTGCCGCCGGCGCGTGAGCTGGACGGGCCCTACAACATCCTCGTCACCGGCATCGGCGGCACCGGCGTCATCACCATCGGAGCCCTGCTCGGCATGGCTGCCCATGTCGACGGCCGCGGCTGCTCGGCGCTCGACTTCACCGGCCTGTCGCAGAAGAACGGCGCGGTGATGAGCCATGTCCGCATCGCACGGACGCCGGAAGACATCTCCGCGGTTCGCATCACCACGGGCGGCGCCGACGTCATCCTCGGCTGCGACATGATCGTCTCCGCGGGCCCGACGGCGCTGAGCCGCGCCGAGCGCGGCGTGACCAGGGCCTACATCAACGCTGATCTGCAGCCGACCGCGAGCTTCGTGCAAAACCCCGATCTCGATTTCGAGATGGGCGCAATGCAGACCGTGCTCCGCGACGCGATCGGCGACAACAACCTCGACATCATCGACGCAACAGGCATTGCCGCGGCCCTGATGGGCGATTCCATCGCAACCAACCCGTTCATGCTGGGCTTTGCGTTCCAGAAGGGCGCGATCCCGCTGTCGCTGGAGGCCCTGCTCCGCGCCATCGAGATCAACGGCGCTGCGATCGAGATGAACAAGCTCGCCTTCACCTGGGGCCGGCTCGCAGCCCACGACATGTCGCGCGTGCGCAGCGTGCTTCAGTTCAAGGCTAGAGCGTCCGCGCCGGCGAAATCGCTCGACGACATCATCGCGACGCGCACCGAATTCCTGAACTCCTATCAGGACAAGGCCTATGCCGACCGCTACCTCGCAGCCGTCGCGAAGGTGCGCAAGGCGGAGAGCGCGGCTTCGCCTGGGTCAACCGAGCTCACCGAAGCGGTCGCAAAGAACCTGTTCAAGCTGATGTCCTACAAGGACGAATACGAGGTCGCCCGGCTCTACACCGACGGCAGTTTTGCAAAAAAGGTGTCCGAAAAATTCGATGGTGACTTCACGCTGAAGTACCATCTGGCGCCGCCGATCTTCACCAAGCGCGACAAGACGACCGGACATCTGCAGAAGCAGGAGTTCGGCAGCTGGATGATCCACGCCTTCCGCGTGCTCGCCAGGCTCAAGTTCCTGCGCGGCAGCGTGTTCGATCCGTTCGGCCGCACCGAGGAGCGCCGGACCGAGCGCAAGCTAATCGCGCATTACCTGGCGATGATCGATCAGCGGATCACAGGGCTGAAGGCGGAGCAGATCCCGCTGCTGGCGCGGCTTGCGCGCGTGCCGGAGACCATCCGCGGCTTCGGCCACGTCAAGGAGGCCAACATCAGGCTGGCGGCGGCCGAGACGGCGCGGCTGGAAGCGGAGCTGGAGAACAGCCGCTTTGCCGCCGCGGCGGAGTAGAGGCTAGGCGCCAGCCTCTCTCCGCGTCAGGCACATACACGCTGTCATCGCCCGGTTCAGCGCGCCGGCTTGCGCTCGATCGGGTCGATATCGATCGCCCGGAGGCGGCCGAGGCGCAGCACGTCCATGGCGAGCCGGCGGCCGATCCGGTCGCGGTCGAGCACGCGGATCAGATCGTCGACGCCATTGATCTCGACGCCGTCGAGCCTGATCACGACGTCGCCGGGCAACAGGCCTGCCTTCGCCGCTGGTCCATCCGGCTCGATCTGCATCAGAAGCGCGCCCATCTTGTTCTCGACGCCGGCCAGCACCGCGTGCCGCCGCGGGACCGGCGCGGTCTGCCCGGCGACACCGATATAGGCGCGGCGGACATAGCCGTGGCGGATGATCTCCGACAGCACGAATTGCGCGGTGTTGCTGGCGACCGCAAAACAGATTCCCTGCGCGCCATTGATGATCGCGGTGTTGATGCCGATCACCTCGGCATGCGACGACACCAGCGGCCCGCCGGAATTGCCGGGATTGAGGGCGGCATCGGTCTGGATCACGTCCTCGATGGTGCGCCCGCTCACCGAGCGGATCGAGCGGCCGAGCGCGGAGACCACGCCGGCCGTCACGGTCGATTCGAAGCCGAGCGGATTGCCGATCGCGATCACGAGCTGGCCGCGCCGCAGGCTCTTGGAATTGCCGAGCGCAGCATAGGGCAAGTGCCGCACGCCATTGGCGCGCAGCAGCGCCAGATCCGTGTCGGGATCGACGCCGAGCACCTGGGCGTCGCCGACATGGCCTTCGACGTCGCGCAGCCGGATCTCCTTCGACGTGCCGACGACATGGCTGTTGGTGAGCACGAGCCCATCCGGCGAGATCACGATGCCAGAGCCGAGCCCGCCGCGCTCGCGACCGTTCGGCACCTTGGGGCCGGTCTCGACGCGCACGACCGCAGGGCCGACGCGATCGGTGACGTCGATCACAGCATTGGAATAGGCGTCCAGCAGCGCCCGGTCATCGGCTGGGCCAGGCGCCGTCGTCCGCGATGACGGTGCGTCATCGGCGATATCTGAGGTGAAGTCCAACATGGCAAGAGTCCTCGAAGGCTCACACAGATGGTGGCCTGCTCCCGGAGGCGCAAGTGGCCCGCCTGGAGCGCAGGGCCGGACTGCCCAGATGGCTAGGGCGGGCGCCTCAGCGAGCCACCTCTCGCCTTGACCGGATCGAGCAGCGACCAGTCCCCCTCTGGGAGCACATGGCCCTTGGGGAATGGCGCGCGCAACTCGAGCCCCAGCGAGCCCAGCACGCGGTCGTCGCGGTAATAGCATTGCAGCACGACACGGACGAGCGTTGCCGCGGCGGCACCGCCGCTCTTCCGAAACTCGTGCACCACCGCATCGCGTCTGGCGGCATCGAGCTCGGCAAGCGGGCCCCCGGCGAGCCGCGCCAAATGATCCAGCGCCGCCGCCACCAATTTGGTATCGCGACCGAGCGTTGCCAGCATGTCGGCCTGGATCGCGGGATCATCGGCGCCCGGCACCTTGTACTCGTCACTGGCCGGGATGATCATCGCGGCGACAGCGCGGAGGTCGTCGCGCTGCCTGCGTGTCAGTTGGTTGTCTGCGGACATCACACCCTCAATCGAACAGATTGGCGAGGCGCTGCTTCATCTGGTCGGCGATGTAGAGCGCGAGGGCCTGGATGGTGGAGGTCGGGTTCACGCCGCCCGAGGTGACGAAGATGCTGCCGTCGACGATGAAGAGGTTCTTCACGTCGTGCGCGCGGCCCCATTCGTTGACGACGGAACGCTCGGGGTCGGTGCCCATGCGCGCGGTGCCGAGCAGGTGCCAGCCGCCCCAGGGGATCGGCGAGTTGACGCAGATGTCGCTCGCGCCGGCCGTCTCGAGAAACTCGCGGCCGCGCGCCAGCGCGTGCTCCATCATCTTCCGGCTGTTCTCGCTGATGGTGTAGTCGACCTTCGGCGCGGGAATGCCGTGACTGTCCTTCAGCACCGGATCGAGCGTGACACGATTGTGCTCCTCCGGCAAATCCTCGCAGATTGCGGAGAAACCAAGCCGGTGGCCGTTCAGCTTGCGGAACACGCGGTGGTGATCCTCGCCCCACGGCAAGATGCCCTTCTGCTCGCTGACTACGGCCTCGAACACCGGCCCGGCCCCGCGCACGAACTGCACGCCATAGCCGCGCACGAAGCCGCGCGACAGGTCGGTGTCGTACCATTGCTTGCTCCACAGACAGGTCGGCGGCGCGCGGTTAGAGTCGGTCGGCTCCTTCACATAGCCGTAGATCTGCGCATAGGGATGGAACATCAGGTTCTTGCCGACGAGGCCCGACGAATTGGCGAGCCCGTTGGGGAAGCGGCCCGATGCCGAGTTGAGCAGCAGCCGCGGCGTGCCGACGCCGTTGCAGGCGATGACGACGACATGCGCGGGCTGAAACTGCTCGATGCCGTCCTTGTCGTAATAGACCACGCCCGAGGCCATGCCGTTCTCGTCGGTGGTGATCTCGCGCACCCGGCAATGCGTGCGCAGCTCGACGCCGGCGCGGATCGCATGCGGCCAATGGGTGATGTCGGTGGAGGATTTTGCGCCTTGCGCGCAGGCCGGCGTGCAATGGCCGAGATTAATGCAGCGCGCCCGGCCCTCGTAGTCCATCGTCGCGACCGTGGTGTCCGACGGCCACCAGTGCCAGCCGAGCTTGTTCATGGCCTTGGCGATGATGGCGCCGGACAGGCCCATCGGCTGCTGCGGCATCGGCGGATGCGTCAGCGGCGACAGCGGATCGCCTGACAGGCCCGACGTGCCCATCATGCGGTCGTTCTCTTCGAAGAACGGAGTCAATGCCTCGTAGTCGATCGGCCAGTCGTCGGCGACGCCGTCGAGCGTCTTCACCTTGAAATCGGAGGGATGCAGCCGCGGCCAGTGCGCGGTGTACATCACCGTCGAGCCGCCGACCGCGTTGTAGTTCACGACCTTGATCGGAGAGTTGTCGTCGTTGATCGGGTAGTCCTCGGGCCGGCCGCGCACGTTCGGGCTCGACGACCATTCGCCGTAGAACTTGGCCTCCCAGTCGCGGCCCGTGCTGGGATATTCCGCCGGGTTCATCCAGCCGCCCTGCTCCAGGCAGAGGATGTGCATCTTGGTCTCGGCCAGCGACCACGCCACCGCCGCGCCCGAAGCGCCGGCGCCGATGATCAGGACATCCACGGGGTCTTTCATCGCAACCTTGTCCTCCCCCTCGCCGCTTACCGGGCGATTCGGCCTTGCGCGGTCAGCGAGGCCGGCGAAACGATACGGGCAGAGCGCCGGCGGAGTAAAGCGGCGGGGCCGGAATGTCGCACTTCGCGAGGCGCAGACCATTGGTCTCGCCACATCCGGATGCTAGGAACGGGGCGCACGAGCCATCGATAAGCGAGACCGTATGTCCTTCCAGAAATTCGTTGCCGCCACCCGCGCTTTTGCGCTCGTTTCGTTTCTCGCCTGGTCCGGATTTCTGGCCTCGTCCGGACCAGTTTCCGCGCTGACCGGCGCCGCGACGGCCCGTGACGGCAACTCGGTCCAGCTCGGCGACGTCACCTACCGGCTCGACGGCGTCGACGCGCCGGAGCTCGACCAGGTCTGCATCGACAATAAAGCCGATGCCTGGACCTGCGGCATCGAGGCCCGCGACCAGCTCGCGAAGCTCATCAACAAACGAACGGTGCGCTGCGACGATGTCGGACCCGAGAAGAGCTTTGGCAAGCGGCACCGCGCCATCTGCACGGCCGAAGGCGACAAGTCCAGCCTGAACGAGCAGCTGATCAAGCTCGGCTTTGCCCTCGCACGCGAGCCGATCAAGGCCAACGTCAAGCCGGCAGCCACCGAGGCCAAGACGACGGCGGCGGGGATCTGGAAGGGCTGTTTTGTTGCACCGCAAGATTTCCGCAGCGGCAAGAAGGACGGCGCGCTGCTGGGCACCGCCTGCCGCCCGGACCGCGACAAGGAAATCCGCGCCGTGCTGTTTCCGGAGGAGCTGACGATGCCCCCCAACTGCAGCATCAAGGGCAAGCTCGCGGTGCGCGCCCGCGTCACCGGCAATATCGGCATCTACCATCTGCGCGGATGCCCGAGCTATCCCGCGACCACGACACCGGATCGCTGGTTCTGCTCGGAGGACGACGCCCAGGCGGCCGGCTTCCGCAAGGCCTACAATTGCCGCCGGCCAAGGTGAGCAAGCTCCCTCACGCACCCGTGAGTGGTAATCCGAGACCGTATTGATCCGGAATTGAACTTCATCGGCGGTTGCTGCATTTGTATGCCGACGCAAGCGCCCTTGCGCGAGCGTTTCCTTGGCAGCAATCCGGCTCCGGCCGATTGTCTTTGCTTGGGCGTTTCCTCCCTAGACTTGGGCCGCTTGTCACAAGCAAGCGGCTCTTTCTTTTTGCGCGGCTGTCACTGCATCCGCATGATCTGGTCCATCGGCGGCATGTTGGCGTTGAGATTCGCCATGATCCAGACCGTGCCGCCGACCACCAGGAACACCACCAGCAGCCCGAAGGCGAGCGCCAGCACGTTGTTGGTGTTGTCGGGGCCAGTGGTGATATGCAGGAAGAACACCAGATGCACGCCCATCTGTGCGATCGCGAGCACGATCAGCGCGACGGGAATCGAGGGCTGCCAGACCAGGTCCGTGCCGGCGATGAAGAACGACGTCGCCGTGAGCAGCAGCGCGAGCACGAGCCCGACGACGTAACCGAGGATCCTCGCGCCGACGCTATGCTCTTCTTCCTCGCCCGGCGCGAGGTCGCGTTTGACCATCCCATGCGTCTGCTCACTCATGGCGCGCTCCCGAGCAGGTAAACGACGGAGAACACTGCGACCCAGACGATGTCGAGCGCGTGCCAGAACAGCGCAAAGCACGTCATCCGGCGCAAGATGTCTGCGCGAAAGCCCTTGGCGAACACCTGGGCCATCATGGTGAGAAGCCACAGCACGCCGGCGGAGACGTGAAGGCCATGGCAGCCGACCAGCGAGAAGAACGCGGTCAGGAACGCACTGCGTGACGGGCCATAGCCGCGCGCGATGAGGTCGGCAAATTCGCGAAACTCGAGAACGAGGAATATCAGCCCGAGCACGCAGGTCACGGTCATGCTAAGATAAAACCAGAACCGGTTGCGCACGTCGGCGGCGATGCTGGCCATGCCGCAGGTGAAGCTCGACAACAGCAGGCAGACCGTCTCGATCGCCACGTTCCTCTGCTCGAAGATCTCCGCGCCCTTGGGGCCGCCGGCGGTCTGGCCTGACAGCACCGCATAGGCCGCGAAGAAGCAGGAGAACATCACGATGTCGGAGAGCAGGAAGATCCAGAAGCCGTAGGCGGTCACGATCCGCTTCGGCGCGGGGCCGGGATGCTCGATGACGAGGCCGATATGATGGGGATCGGCGTGCGCGTGGCCTGCGGTCGCGGTCATCGCCATCAGACTGCTCCCGCCATGCTGACGAGGTTGCGCCGTTCCTCGATGTTGCTGCGGTCGATGCGGGCGACCTCCTCGGCCGGGATGACGTATTCGTCATGGTCGCGCCAGGCGAACACGACGAAGGTCGCCCAAGCGCCCAAGCCGCCCAGGATCACCATCCACCAGATGTGCCAGATCAGCGCGAATCCCATGATGGTGGCGAAGAAGGCACAGACGAATCCGGTCGGGGAATTCCGGGGCATCTCGATATCCTGATAATCCGGCGTCTCATGCGCGAGCGATTGCTGCTTCGCGCGCGCCTTCATGTCCCAATAGGCGTCCTCGCCGCGCACATCGGGATTGAAGGCGAAGTTGAACACCGGCGGCGGCGACGAGGTTGCCCATTCCAGCGAGCGCCCGTCCCAGGGATCGCCGGTGCGATCGCGCAACGCCTCGCGATTGCGGATGCTGACGACGAGCTGCACGATCTGGCAGATCACCCCGATCGTCAGCACCGCCACACCGACCGCCGCAACGATCATCCAGGGCCGCCAGGCCGCGACGTCGTAGTGCTGCATCCGCCGCGTCATGCCCAGCATGCCGGCAATGTAGAGCGGCATGAAGGTGATGAAGAATCCGACGAAGGTGAACCAGAATGCAGCCTTGCCCCAGCGTTCGTCGAGACGGAACCCGAACGCCTTCGGGAACCAGTACTCGAAGCCGGCAAAAACGCCGAACAGCACGCCGCCGATGATCACGTTGTGGAAGTGCGCCACCAGGAACATGCTGTTGTGGAGGATGAAGTCGGCCGGCGGCACCGCGAGCAGCACGCCGGTCAGTCCGCCGATGAGGAACGTCACCATGAAGCCGACCGACCACAACATCGGTGTCGCAAAACGGATGCGGCCGCCATACATTGTGAACAGCCAATTGTAGATCTTCACGCCGGTCGGTATCGCAATGATCATGCTGGCGATGCCGAAGATGGCATTGACGTTGGGACCTGCGCCCATCGTGAAGAAGTGGTGCAGCCAGACCATGAAGGAGACGACACAGATCGCCATGGTCGCGAGCACCATGGAGCGGTAGCCGAACAGCGCCTTGCCGGAGAAGGTCGAGACCACCTCGGAGAAGATGCCGAAGGCGGGCAGCACCAGGATGTAGACCTCGGGATGGCCCCAGGCCCAGATCAGGTTCATGAACATCATGACGTTGCCGCCGGCCTCGTTGGTGAAGAAGTGGAAGCCGAGATAGCGGTCGAGCAGCAGCATCGCCAGCGTCGCGGTAAGGATCGGGAACGCCGCGACGATGAGGAGGTTCGAGGCCAGCGTGGTCCAGCAGAACATCGGCATGCGCAGGTAGTTCATCCCCTTGGTGCGCAGCTTCAGCACGGTGGTGACGAGATTGATGCCGGCCACCAGCGTGCCGACGCCGGAAATCTGCAGCGACCAGGCGTAATAGTCGACGCCGACGCCGGGCGAATAGGACAGTTGCGACAGCGGCGGAAAGGCGAGCCAGCCGGTGCGCGCGAATTCGCCGACCACGAGCGAGATATTGACCAGGAGCGCACCCGTCGCCGTCAGCCAGAAGCCGACCGAATTGAGCGTCGGGAAGGCGACGTCGCGCACGCCGAGCTGGAGCGGTACGATGAGGTTCATAAGCCCGATCACGAACGGCATCGCCACGAAGAAGATCATGATGGTGCCGTGCGCGGAGAAGATCTGGTTGTAGTGCTCCGGCGGCAGATAGCCCTGCGACTGATACGCCACAGCCTGCTGGATCCGCATCATGATGGCGTCGCTGCCGCCGCGCAGCAGCATGACCGAGGCGAGCAGGATGTACATGACACCGATGCGCTTGTGGTCGACGCTGGTGATCCATTCGCGCCAGAGATAGGGCAGATGTCCCTTCACCACGACCCAGCCCAGCACGCCGAGGATCGCGACAAGCACCACCGCGCCGGCGACGAGCGGAATCGGCTGGTCGAGCGGGATGGCCGACCAATCGAGCTTACCGAGCATCATGGCCTCCACTGTGCGACCGGCCTGCTTCGGACGCGAGGGCCGGCCCGGGCCCCGGCGGAATGTGCTGGGTCGCGATCAAATCGAACAGGCGCGGATCGTCGAGGCGGTAGACCGGCCTGCCCTTCTCAATGCCCTGCTGCATCAGCTTCTTGTAGCTGTCCTCGTTCAGCACCGCGTCCGTCTTCGCCGTATTCGCCACCCAGTCCGGGAAGGCGAGCGGCGAGATCACGTTGACGTCGAACATCATGTCCGGGAAACCGTCGCCGGAGAAATGCGCGGACAGGCCCTGAAGCTTGCCTTCGTTGTCGGCGCGCAGGTTCAGCTTCGTCACCATGCCGTTCATGGTGTAGATCATGCTGCCGAGCTGCGGGATGAAGAACGTGTTCATCACGCTCGATGACGTCAGCTGGAAATTCAGCTCGGCGCCGGCCGGCACCGTCAGCGTGTTGACGGTGGCGATGCGCTGGTCCGGATAGATGAACAGCCATTTCCAGTCGAGCGAGACCGCCTGGATCCGCACTGGGCTGCCGGTGCCCGGCACGGGCGCGGCGGGATCGAGCTGGTGCGAGCCGATCCAGGCGACGCCGCCGAGCAGGATCACGGTGAGCGCCGGAATAGACCACACCACCATCTCGACGCGGCCGGAATAGACGAACTCCGGCTGGTAGCGCGCCCTCGGATTCGAGGCGCGAAACCAGAACGCGAAAGCCAGAATCGCGAAAATGGTCGGCACCACGATCACGAGCATGATGAAGACCGAATCGACCAAAATAGTTCTATTGGCCGCAGCCACGGGCCCTTGCGGATCGAGCAGATTCATCGGCAAGCCACTGGTGGTTGGGAAGCCCCGAGACTGAGCCTAGCGCGGGAAAGGCTCCGCGACAAACGCTGCGAGGCCGGAACGGTTCCTCGACCGCAACGGCCAGCCATGCGCGATGGACCGGCCGCCACATGCAATTCCGTGCGATGTCAATGACATGAACGCGGAAAGCGCGCTCTTCTCTCCCAGGAGCGCGATTGCTAGTCTGCACGAAAATAATGACAAGGAAGGGAGTAAACCGAGATGCGCTTGAAGGACAAGGTCGCGATCGTCGTCGGCGCCGGGCAAAGCCCCGGCGAAGGCATGGGCAACGGCCGCGCGACCGCGCTCACCTTCGCGCGCGAGGGCGCCAAGGTCTTGTGTGTCGACCACCATCTGGAATCGGCGCAGGAGACGGTCACGATGATCACCGCGAAAGGCGGCACGGCGGCGGCCTTCAAGGCGGACGTGACCAAGGCTGCGGATATCAAGGCGATGGTTGCGGACGCGCAATCGCGCTGGGAACGTATCGACGTGCTGCACAACAATGTCGGCGTCAGCCTCGCCGGTGGCGATGCCGAGCTGCTGCAATTGACCGAGGAGGCATTCGATCGCGTCGTCGCGATCAATCTGAAGAGCTGCATCCTCGCCGCGAAGGAAGTGATCCCGATCATGCGCGCGCAGAGAAGCGGCGCCATCATCAACATCTCGTCGATGGCCGCGATCACCACCTATCCTTACGTCGCCTACAAGGCGACGAAGTCGGCGATGATCGCCTTCACCGAACAGCTCGCCTACCAGAACGCCGAATACGGCATCCGCGCCAACGTCATCCTGCCCGGCCTGATGAACACGCCGATGGCCGTCGACACCCGCGCCCGCGAATGGCACAAGACCCGCGCCGAGGTCGAAGCCGAACGCGACAGCAAGGTGCCGCTGCGCAGAAAGATGGGTACGGGCTGGGACGTCGCCAACGCCGCGCTGTTCCTGGCGAGCGACGAGGCGAATTTCATCACCGGTGTGACGCTGCCGGTGGATGGTGGTGCGAGCGTGAGACGGGGATGAGGTGCTCTTCTTCCTTCTCCCCTTGTGGGAGAAGGTGGCGCAAAGCGCCGGATGAGGGGTTCTCTCTACACCTGAGACTGCTCGTGACGATAGATACCCCTCACCCGGCTTCGCGTTCGCGAAGCCACCCTCTCCCACAAGGGGAGAGGGTGCAGCGTCACCGCGGCGCGCTTGTCACCCGCCAGATCGTGCCGTTGCCATCTTCCGAGATCAGCAGCGATCCATCCTTCGCCACCGCCACTCCCACCGGCCTGCCCCACACTTCCGTATCGTTCACGACGAACCCCGTCACGAAATCCTCGTACTCGCCGGTCGGCTTGCCGTCCTTCATGCGGATGCGGATCACCTTGTAGCCGGTGCGTTTCGACCTATTCCAGGAGCCGTGCTGGGCGGCGAAGGCGTCGCCCTGGTATTCGGGCGGAAACTGCGCGCCCTGGTAGAAGGTCATGCCGAGTGAGGCCGAGTGCGGCTGGATCAGCACATCGGGCACCGTCACCTTGTCCTTGAGATCCGGCCGCGCGCCGGCATGGCGCGGGTCTTCATTGCCACCGATATAGAACCATGGCCAGCCGTAGAACGCGCCTTCCTTCACGCTCGTGACGTAATCGGGCACGAGGTCGTCGCCGAGACCGTCGCGCTCATTGGTCGAGCACCAGGGCAGACCGGTCTGCGGCTGGATCGCGAGGCCGACGCAGTTGCGGATACCGGTGGCATGGATCTTTCGCTCCCTGCCGTCAGGGTTGAAGGCCAGCACCGCGCCGCGCTCGAGCTCGCTGGCCCATGTGGCGCCGAGCGGCTGCGTCTTCGCCCACGCCTCCATCCCGCCGGGCGGCGTGCCCATGCCTTCGGCGACGTTGCTGAGCGAACCCACCGACACCAGCATACGCTTGTTGTCGGGCGTGAAGACGATATCGCGGGTGGAATGGCCCCCATCCGGCAGGCTTGCGACAACCGTCTCCGCTTTGCCGCGCGCCTTGAGATCGCCGGCCTTGTAGGGAAAGCGAACGACGCTGTCGGTGTTGGCGACATAGACCCATTGCGGATTGTCGCCGTTCGGAAAGAAAGCGATGCCGAACGGCTGCCGCAGGCCGCTGGCGAAGATCTCGTTGGTCGCGACCTTGCCGCCCTCGCCCGCGCGCAGCACCCGGACGGTGCCGGCGCGCATTTCCGCGACGAACACGTCGCCATTCGGCGCCACGCGGATGATGCGCGGCGCGCGCAGGCCTTCGGCGAACAGCTCGATCTTGAAGCCGGCCGGCACCTGGAGCTGGGCTTCCGGCGGACGCGGCACCACGCGCGACGAGCTCGCAACCGATCGCGTGGCGCCGGGCCTGACCAGATCCTGCGGCCGGATCAGCCTGACCGTGCCGGGCTTGTCGGCGCGCCAATCGCCATAGGCGTCCTTGCCCTGCAACACGGGCTCGGCGTGTGCGCCGGCCGCCGCAGCAGCAGCCAGCAGCGCTGCGAGCATCGCCACGAACGTTATCCTGTCGCTCAATTCGTCGTCCTCCGCCTTGGGCGTGTCGTGCGTCAACGCCGATCACCCGCAAAAGGTCTCTCGGCGAGTTTGGCGCCTGCCGAATCCCACGTCAGTTCATGCCCGCACGATGTGCATCAGCCGCAGTCCATCATACTGGAAAATGCGGTTGAACGGTGCGACACATTGTGAGGGCGGCGATCGCCGGTTACGGTCATGGAGGCTGCGGCATCCAGGTCGCGCCGGATGAGGAGATCATGTGGGGATCCGTCATATCGGAATGGGCGAGCCTGCTGCTGCGCTGGCTGCACGTGGTGGCCGCAATCGCCTGGATCGGCAGTTCCTTCTATTTCATCGCCCTCGACCTCAGCCTGAAGCCGAAGGCGGACCTGCCGGGCGGCGTGCAGGGCGAGGCCTGGCAGGTCCATGGCGGCGGCTTCTACAGGATCATGAAGTACTTGGTCGCGCCCAGCCAGATGCCGGACGAGCTGACCTGGTTCAAATGGGAGGCCTACACCACCTGGCTGTCCGGCTTCGCGCTGATGGTGGTGGTGTATTATCTCGAGGCCGACCTGTTCCTGGTCGACAAGTCGATCCTCGACCTCACATCATTCCAGGCCGGACTGTTCAGCTTCTGCAGCCTGGCGCTGGCGTGGCTGCTCTATGAGGCCGCCTGCCGCACCGGGCTCGCCCAGCGCGAACTGCCCTTCGCCATCGGCGGCTATCTGTTCCTGGTCGCGCTCACTTACGCCTTCACCCATGTGCTGAGCGGACGCGGCGCCTTCAACCAGATCGGCGCGATCATCGGCACCATCATGGTGGCCAACGTCTTCACGCTGATCATCCCGAACCAGAAGAAGATCGTGGCCAGCCTGATCGCCGGACAGGCGCCTGACCCCAAGCTCGGCAAGGCCAGCAAGGAACGCTCGGTCCACAACAATTACCTGACGCTTCCCGTCGTCGTGCTGATGATCAGCAACCACTATCCCCTGCTCTACGCCACGCGGTTCAACTGGATCATCGTCGCGATCGTCCTGGCGCTCGGGCCGGTGATCCGCCACTTTTTCAACGAGCGTCATGCCGGGCGCCAATCGCCCTGGTGGGTGTGGGGCGTGGCCGCGGCCGGCGTGATTGCGATCCTCCTCCTCTCCGCCGCCGGACCGCGCGAGGTGAAGACGGGCGCATTGTCGGCGCCGGTCACGGCCGCCAATGTCGAGGAGATCGTGATGTCCCGCTGCAGCATGTGCCACGCGGCCGAGCCGGTCTGGGCCGGCATCGCCACCGCACCGAAGGGCATTGTGCTCGACACGCCCGAGCACATCCATCGCAACATTCGCCTGATCGGGCGGGTTGCAGCCTGGTCCAATTCCATGCCGCCCGGCAACATCACCGAGATGACCGGCGAGGAGCGCGCCGTCCTCGCGGCTTACCTCGAGCAGGCGCGCTGAAGCGCGTCGAAGGATGCATCGCGCGGAATGAAATTCCGCATCTCTCGCCGAATTGAAAATGACTTGACGGCCCATCCGGCGTAGACATGGCCGACAGCCGCCGGCGCGGCGCAAAATCAGCTTGCAATCGGGGAATAGCAACAGTGGCCCTCAAGAACGTCATCGGTATCGACCACGCCGTCGTCATGGTGAAGGACCTCGACAAGGCCGCCGAGAACTACAGACAACTCGGCTTCACGGTCTCGCCGCGCGGCACCCACAGCGCGCATATGGGCACCGGCAATTACACCATCATGTTCGACCCCGACTACATGGAGCTGCTCGGCGTGCTCGTGGCAACCGAGCACAATGCGCCGGCCCGCGCCTTCGTCGAGCGCCATGGCGAGGGCATCGAGCGCATCGCTTTCACCGCAGTCGATAGCACCGCCGGCGCCGAGGAGATCCGTGCACGGGGCCTGGAGCCGATCGGCCCGACCGATTTCGAACGCCCCGTCACGCTGCCAGACGGCACGATCTCGGCGGCGAAATTCCGCACCTTCATGTGGCCGACGGCTGAAGCGCCGGGCGGCGTGCGCATCTTCGCCTGCCAGCACAAGACCCGCGAGACTGTGTGGATCCCCGAGCTGATGACCCACGCCAATGCGGCCAAGCGGATCAAGCAGACGCTGATCGCAACGCCGGAGCCCGCCAAGGAGGCCGCGCATCTCGCCCGCCTGATCGACCGCGAGGCGAAGACCGACGCGGACGGCGCCGTCATCGTGCCCTCCGGCGGCGATCGCGCCGACTTCGTCTACCTGACGCTGGACCAACTCGCCAAGCGCTATCCCGGCGTGTCGCTGAATGGCCTCTCAGAGCGCGGTGGCGCCGCGCTGGTGCTGGTCAGCGGCGATCTCGCGGCGACCGAGAAGGCGCTGGGGCCAGCCGCGGTGCGGAGCGGAGCTGCGATCTGCGTGCCGCCGGCCAAGGCCAACGGCACCCTGCTCGCCTTCATTGCCGGCTGATTTGAGCCAATTCTTTAACGGGCGTTTACCCGGCGGCTGTAGAGTTCCCGGCCATCAAGCCACCGGGGCCAAACGCATGTTCAAAGAGGGATCGCCGATCGCCTATGACGCGCCGGCCGAGCTGAAGAAATGGCCGTCGCTGAAGGGCGAGCGGCAGAAGGATCGCGGGCCGCCGTATCTCGTCTACAACGGCACGCTCGCCGAATGCGTCCGCGAGCTCATGGGCAAGCCGATCAAGGGCATCTCGCTCTACGACATCATGACGACGCCGCAGGCCGCCTTCGATCAAAACGTGCTTTCGCCCGGCGACGCCGCGGAGATCGCGATGCGCAAGGATTTTCCCAAGGACTAATTCGCGGCACGCTTCGCAGCGGGCGTGCCCTGCCGCTTCGATGAGGATTCCGTCGGCGCATCGAGGAAGACGACGGGCATGCCGCGCTTCACGTTCTCGCCGAGCACACGCGCATCCCAATTGGTGAGCCGAACGCAGCCGTGCGACGCCGACTTGCTGACCTTGTCGGGCTCTGCCGTTCCGTGGATGCCGTAGCCCTGCGCCGACAGGCCGATCCAGTGTGCGCCCACCGGATTGTTCGGACCCGGCTTGATATCGAACGGTCTCTTGGACTTGACGCTCTTGAACTTGTACTCGGGATTGTAGCGGTAGGTCGGCAGCTCGTGGCTGGCGGTGACCTTCAGCGTTCCCGTTGGCGTCGGGCGATCCGGACTGCCGACTGACGCCGGATAGAACGCCAGCAGAGCGCCGCTTGCATCGAACGCTTTCAAGGTCCCGTTGGTCTTATCGACTTCGAGCCGGGCAATGCGCGGCAGCTCGCGCCGCGCCGGAACATTGGCAACCACGATCGTCTCTCCGGCCTTGTCGAACGCCTTGCCCGGATTGAGCGCCTTGAGCAGGTCCGCGCTCATGTGGAATTTCTCGGCAAGTCCTTCGAGCGGGCTGGTGTAGCTCAGCGCGTCCAGCGACTTCATGTCATCAAGCTTGGCCGGCAGCTTCCTTAAGAACGGTCCCTTCACGTCGGCGTCGGCGATCTTGTAGTCGACGAGAATCGGGCCCTCGCTCGCTGCGGTCAGCTTGTCCCAGAGCTCCGGCGCCACAACCTTGTCGGATGCGATGCCGTTCTGCTCCGCGAACGCCTTGAGCGCCTTCTGCGCGTTCTCGCCGAGCTTGCCGTCAATCTCGCCGGGCGAAAATTGCGCGCGATCGAGCAGCACCTGAAGCTTCACCACGGCTGCATTCAGCTTGTCGGTGGCCGGCGGCTTCGCAGGACGCGCAGCCTCGTTCACCGCAGCAGGCTCGAGATTGCCTGCGAGCGCCGGAGCGATGAGCCACAGCGACATCACCGCGCCTAGTATCCATCGCATCGTCATCGCGCATCCCATTCGCAAACAGCCAGCAAAGCCGCGGAGAGTTTCTCTTCGGGAACACCGTAGTAACACCGAAGGAACCCGAGAGACCGCAGCTTTGCCGCAATCGGACGGTTAAGAACTTCCTGTCGCCGGCGCGTCGCTGGCCGTTCATCCCACAGTTCGAGGTTCTCCCAGCAAATGCGATTTGTCGTCGCGGCTTGCGCCGCGTTTCTGCTTCTGATGTGCGATCTCGATCCGTCGGCATCCCGCCAAGCATCACGTTTCGACACCACTGTTCTCAAGAACAATCATGCCTCGTCACTTGTTCCGGTGGTCGAGCTCTTCGTCGCCAGCGTGCAGGCGATCGAGCTTGCCAACGCGCACGCGGCTTACGAGCAGGTGATCGAGCCACCGCGCGCGGTCGAGCCGGTGGTGCAGGCGGAGCCCTCGCCAACCGAACGATTTTGTCACGCGCTGCGCGAGGCCGCCGAATCCAGCGGCATTCCGGTGCCGTTCTTCGCGCGCCTGATCTGGCAGGAGAGCCGCTTCAAGTCCAACGAGGTCAGCCATGCTGGCGCGCAGGGCGTCGCGCAGTTCATGCCGGGGACGGCCGCCGAGGTCGGGCTCGACGATCCCTTCGATCCGATGAAGGCGCTGCCGGCGTCGGCAAAATTCCTGCGCAAGCTGCGCGACGAATTCGGCAATCTCGGCCTTGCTGCCGCGGCCTACAATGCCGGTCCCGGCCGCATCCAGAAATGGCTTGCCAGGCAGAGCGAGCTGCCGCGCGAAACGCGTGACTATGTCCGGATCATCACCGGTACCAAGGCCGAAGACTGGACCGAACGGTCGGAGGCACTCGCGATCCGCATCGACCTGCCGCGCGAAGCGCCATGCGAAGGCATCGGCAGTCTTTCGAAGGCCAAGGACGTCGCCTGGGTTCCGGTGAACCTGACGCCTTCGGTTGCGAACATCATTCGCAAGGCGGAGCAAGTCGCGGCGCGCGTGACGACGAAGGGCGCCCGCAAGCGGCTCGCCACACTGTTGCGGAAGAATGTCACGGCTCCCAGCAAGGCCCGCAGCATGATCGCGGCACGCGCGGCCGGAAAGAGCGCGAAGGCTCGCGCCGTTCGTCTCGCATCGCGCGAACGGACGTCAGGCTAACGATCGGAGCCGCTCGCTTGCGGCGGCTCCGACCCAAATCGACCTAGTCGATCTCCTCGATCACCCGCCGCTCGCGCGGCTCGATGACATAGGTCCGGGTGTCGCGGTGGATGTAGCGATATTCACGCAAGCCCGGCGCATCGCGGTAGACCGTGGTCGGGAATTCCTCGACCTCGACGCTCTCGGGAAGACGGTCACCGACGCGGATCTCACTGCGCGCTGTGCTGCCGGTGGTCCGCACTTCCTTGCGTCCCTCGGTACGGGTTTTCGCATGCTTGCGGATCACCTCGCGATCGCGATCCGAGAACTTGCTGGCGCTGCGCTCGCGCGTCGTCGTCGTTGTCGCCGTGGACTGGCCTGAGTACGGCAGCACCGTCACGATCTTGTAGGTCGCCGGATCGACCACGACGATCTGATCTTTCACCAGCGCAAAGCTGTAGCCGCGATATTGCGGCACGATCTCGACGACGTCGGGCGGCAGCGTCGAGAGGTGCACGTCGCGCGGCACCACCGTGCCGACGTTCAGCGCGAAATTGACGTTGGTCAGCGGCCGCACGTTGAGGTGCGAGATCGACGCGCTGATCTTGGTCTCCTGCTGCTTGTTGAGGTTGACGTCGGTCTGGGCGGCCGCCTGGTTGCTCGTCGGCGCAGACGGTGCCTGCTGGGCCTGGTTGGTTCCAGATGCGGCCGGTGCCTGCTGGGCTTGATTGCTGGCCGGCGGCGGATTGGACCGGTCCTGCGCCTGGTTGGTGTTCGCAGCTGGCGGGTTGGCACTCTGCTGCGTTGCAGGCTGGTTACCGGCTGCATTGGAATTCGCCGTCCCGCTCTGCGACTGCGCAGTCGAGCCCGTATTGGCGGTGCCGGAGCCGGACGATGGTGGGTTGGCCTGCGTGGTCTGGGCCGACGTTCCCGACGGCGGGGATTGCTGCGGTTGCGATGTGGTCTGCTGCTTGTCGGTCGCGCTCGACGGCGAGCTCGTGGATGGCGCGGTGGAGTTCGACTGGGACTGCGGCGTCTGCTGAGACGGCGGATTCGTGCTGGGCGATTGCGCATACGCGGCGCTCGCCAGCACCACCCCCAATGCGGTGGTTGCCAACAGGCGGATCATGGTTCACTCCCTTTCATCAAATGAACATTGGCTACTAACCTGCGCTAGGACGCGCAGTTCCACTTTTTCCCGAGGGAAGGCCGCGGCTCTTTTTCTGCGGAACCTGCAATGCCATCGAAGAGTGCCGGGATCATCGCCTATCGCAAGCGTGGGAACATCGAGGTGCTCCTGGTCCATCCCGGAGGGCCGTTCTGGCGCAACAAGGATCTCGGCGCATGGTCGATTCCGAAGGGGGAATACGCGGACGGAGACGACGCAGAGATCGCGGCGCGACGTGAGTTCGCCGAGGAGCTGGGACTGGAGCTTTCCCTGCCGCTGACCCCGCTCGGCCAGGTCAGGCAGCGCGGGGGCAAGCTCGTCACCGCGTTCGCGGCCGAGCTCGATCTCGACGTGCGCAGCATTCGCAGCAACACGTTCGAGATGGAATGGCCGCCGCGCAGCGGCAAGCGGCAGGCCTTTCCGGAAGTCGACCGCGCCGAATGGTTCACGCTCGACGCGGCGCAGGAGAAGATCAATGCAGGACAGCGTCCGCTGCTCGACCGGCTTAAGCTGCTGATCGGCAGATAGCGCGTCGCGCCCTATTCCGCCTTGATGTTCGCGGCCGCAACCACCTCCGCGAGCTCCTTGGTCTCCTTGGCGATCTTCGCGGCGTAGTCGGCCGGGCTGAGCACGCTGACGACACCTTGCGCGCCGAGCTTCTCCTCGGCCGAGGGATCCTTGGCGGCGGCGACGATCTCCCGATGCAGGGTTTCCAGGATCGGCGCGGGCGTTGCCTTCGGCATGAAGAAGCCGACCCAGAACGAGATGTCGAATCCGGGATAGCCGGCTTCCGCCACGGTCGGCACGTCGGGCAGCGCCGGCAGCCGCTCGGCCGAGGACACCGCCAGCGCGCGCAGCTTGCCGGCCTTGACCAGCGGCACGGCGGAGAGCGGATCGAACACCGCCAGCACCTCCTGCGCGAGAATGCCGACCTCGGCGGCCGAGCCGCCGCGATAGGGCACATGGATCAGCTTGATGCCGGCCTTCTGGCTGAGCAGCTCCATGGCGAGATGGGCGAGATTGCCGTTGCCGCCGGAGCCGTAGGCGAGCGCGCCGGGCGCGGCCTTCGCCGCAGCGACGAGATCGGCCACCGACTTGACGTTCGCCGTCTTGGGATTCTCGGGATTGACGACGAGGACGAGCGGCGCCGAAACCACCGTGGTGAGCGACGCAAAGTCGACTTGCGGATCGTAGCGGATGTCCTTGAACAGCGTCTTGTTCAGCGTGATCGTCGACGAGTTGCAGGCGAGCATGGTGTAGCCGTCCGCCTCGGCGCGCGCGACGGCTTCGGCCGCGATCATGCCGTTGGCGCCGGCGCGGTTCTCGACCACGAAGGGCTGGCCGAGCTTGTTGCTCAAGCGGTCGCCAATGATGCGCGCGACGACGTCGACCGGGCCGCCCGCACTGAAGCCGACCATGATCTTGACCGGCCGCGACGGATATTTCTGCGCGAGAGCCTCTGTCGCCGGCGCCAAGGCGCATAGAGCTGCGATGACTGCCAGCAGGCGGGCGGTTCGTTGCATTCGTTCTCTCCCAGACCTCTTGGCGCCGCTTGTGCATGCTTGTTGGTGCAACGCCGTAGAAGTCATGAATAGCGGCCGTGCCGGATTTCGCAATCGCGTTTGAGCGCCGGCATTCCGCCGCACGGCACGTGTGTGCCGCTTCCAAAACAAAAGTGCGAAAACAACCCCATGCACAGTAGACCGCCCCTTTCAGAACAAAGGCTTGCGCAGGGCCGAGGAAATTTTTCGGATTTACGAAATAAATTCTGTCGCGTCGGGCAAAACAGTGCCATAATGCCATCATCGCAACAGTCGCGAGCGTCACGGCCTGCCGGTCCGGACCCGTGCCGACGCGGTTGCGTCTAAACCCTTCATCGACATTCCGAAATCCGCATTCGCGCGCAGCGGCGAACGGCCATTCGCGCTTGCGCGCTCAAAGGACACATGCCCATGACGACAGCTCTCGAACGCCACATCCCCTCGCCGCTCGCGGCATCCGATCGCAGCGTCCCCGCCGCGACCCCGCGCGTAAAACTCTACAAGCGGCGCATTGCGATCCGCCATCCCGACCCGCACACCGGCGAGCGGCTGCTGGCCGAGGCGCTCGGCGCCGCCGACCGCGACGCGATGCACGGCATGCTGAGGCAATTGGTCAAGGCCAGCGTGGTCGGGCAGAAGCCGGATGAGGCCAATCTCGCCTTCATGATCTCGACCATCAGGAGCATCGCGCCGAAGGATTCCATCGAGGCCATGCTGGTGTCGCAGATGGTGTCGGTGCACATGGCGGCGATGCGCTGTGCCTGCCGGCTCGCCTGCACCGACGATCTCGCACAGCAAGAGGGCATCGCCCGCGCCTTGACCCGGCTCTCCCGCACCTTCGCCGCCCAGGTCGAAGCGCTGAACCGCCACCGCAACAGCGACGAGCGCGCGATCACGGTGCAGAATTTGTCGGTGCAGGACGGCGGACGGGCGATCGTGGGCAACGTCACGCAGCATGCCAGCATGATCATTGCGGAGGCTGGCGCAATGGAGACGACTTCGAATGCAGAAACGGGCGCAGGCCGCGAGGTCCATACGAGTGGCGCCTGCGTATGACCGGCGATCACATCCGTCATACCGATGCAATGCAGTCGAGCCCGCGCTGCGGGGCGCAGACGCGCCGCGGTCTCGCGTGCCGCGCGCCAGCCGTGCACGGCAAGCGCCGCTGCCGCATGCATGGCGGCGCGCCGAGATCGGGCGCTCCGAAGGGCAACCGGAATGCATATCAACATGGAATGTGCACACCGGACGCCCGCGCCGAGCGACACCGGATGAAGGCCTTGCTGGAGGACGCTTGGAAGCTGCTGATCGAGTTGAAATAGATTGCGGCCCAGGAGCGACGCGGATGACTCCATTCCGGCGCGAGACATGACCTCAAGAAAACGAAGCTCTGATGGAGCCTTAAGCCAGAAAGCTCGGTGCCGCAGCCATAGAACTAGGGCCGTGTGCTCGCCGGAGCCACAGGGACAATCTGCAGCCCAGCTGCGTTCAGCGCTTCAGTGATTTGCTTGGCCAGCAGCTTGGCTTCCTCAGTGCCGATTTGAGCGTCGGGAAGCCGCTCGAAGAACGCACAAAGCGTCGTCGCTATGATGGTATTGACCTGGTGCGCATCAACCATTTGCTGCACGCGACATTAAGAATGACTTCACCGGCGCGGCGGTCGCCTGCCGGGCGGTGGCGGATCATCGCAAGCCGAAGAACGAAAGAATGACGGCGATCACAACGATGAGCCCTATGAGGTAGATCAGACTGTTCATCGCAATTCTCCTTTCCCACGTGATGGGTTGGATTCATTCGAGGGTCGTCGCTGCGTCCCTGGCACTACCTTGCTGAACGGCCAGCTTTTCGAACTCCACTTCCTTCTCGATGGCCGCCAGAGAGTTGCCGATCTTGTCGACGATCCTGACCAGATCGGCATTGGAGATGCGAAGCCGCCTGCGGACCGACTTGACCTGCTCAGCGTTCGCAAGATCGAGCGTCGTGCGAATGGGCCGTGGCGGTCTCGAGGACATCATGATCAGGTCTCCCTAACCTAGGTAAGAGAGACGATGTCTCCTTTGTTCCTACGTTCGCCAACGGAAGCTCCCAAGAGCGAAGATGATGCAACCGTCGCGCGCACCGCGGAGACGCCCACAACACTTTATCCCCGCGGCGCAACGCCATGACTCCCTACCAGGCTGAGTGCCGTCTCGAAGGTGGTGCGTTGCAATGCGGCTAACCTCTCGGCAATGGCATTGCTCGAGAGGTCGAGTACCAGTCCGAGGTCACATTCCGGCATGAGGGGGGCGCGCTGCCGCCATTGGCACCCGCCCCCTCGATCATGTAACTCACCCCAAAACCTTCTCGGGACGGGACGCTCATGGCCAACGCCGACGACGACGCGGGCACCGCCACCCGCGCGCTGATCTTCGCGCTGGTCGCGCTCGCCTGCGGCCACATGCTGTCGACCTTGCTGCGCACCATTCCGGCGGTGAGCCTCGATTTGATGGCGGCGGATTTCCACATCGAGCCGCAGGCGCTGGCGAGCCTCACGTCGGTCTACCACTTCGCCTTTGCGGCCTCCCAGATCCCGGTCGGTGCGGCGATGGACCGATTCGGCGTGCGGCCGGTGTCGCTCGCCCTGCTGGCGGGAACCGTGTTCGGCGCGATGGCCTCGGGGTTTGCGACGGGGCCCGAGAGCTTCGCCGTCGGGCAGCTGCTGCTCGGCATCGCCACCTCGGGCATGCTGATGTGCCCGATGACGCTCGCAGCCAAGCAATTGTCGGCGGCGCGATTCGGATTGTGGTCGGGCGCCATCCTCTCGATCGGCAATATCGGCATGCTGCTGTCGGCGAGCCCGCTCGCTTTCGTGATCGATACTTACGGCTGGCGCGCCGGGTTCTGGATCTCCGCAATCGGCGGCATCCTCGTCGCGCTGGCGGTGTTCGTACTGGTGCCGCACCAGCCGGCCGAGCACAAGGACGAGTCCTCGCCGCTGTCGCAGATGATCGATGTGGTCAGGCTCGGCCTGTCACGGCCGCTGCGCGGCGTGATCGCGCTGGCGATGGTGTCGCTGGCGAGCACGCTGGTGCTGCGCGGCCTGTGGGGAGGACCCTGGCTGATGGAGATCAAGGGCCTGACGCGGATCGAGGCCGGCAACCAGCTCGGCGCGTTCACGCTGGCGATGATCGCAGGCCCGCTGCTCGTCGGCATGATCGACCGCAGGCTCGGCCGCCGCCGCGAGCTGGTCGCCGGCACGCATGCGATCGCGGCGCTACTGCTCGCGCTGATGGCGCTGGGAGCGCCGCACTTTGCCGTTGCATGGCTGTTCGGCGTGAACGTCATGCCGCCCTCCTACGATCTGGCATTGTTCGTGCTCATCGGGCTCTTCACCTCGGCGCAGCCGCTGCTGTTCGGCATGTCCAGGCAACTCGTCGATGCGCAGGTCGCCGGCAAGGCGCTTGCGGCCGTCAATCTCGCCTTCTTTCTCGGCACTGCGCTGATGCAATCCGTCACCGGCGCGGTGGCCGCACTCGCGGGGCTGCCGGCGGTGCTGCTGTTCATGGCGGCGGCACTGGCGGTCGGCGTGCTGATTTTCTTGATCTACACGCAGCGCGTCTGAGCCCCTTGCGAAATGCGGAAGCGCAGGAGATGCTGCGCCGCCATCCGCATCAAGGGAATTCGAGTCCATGCCTGTCGACACCAAAGCCGCCACCGATCGTCTCATGCGCTTCCTCACTGTCGAGGGCGTCACCGGGCAGGAGGCGGCGATCGGGCGGGAGCTCACGGCTGCGCTGAAGGAGAGCGGTGTGCCGGCGAAGGCGATCCGGCTCGATGACGCCAACACGCGCATTCCGGTGCCGACCGAGACCGGCAACCTCATCGTCGACCTGCCCGGCCGCGGCGCGCTGCACAACCATCCACGCATCATGTTCATGACCCACATGGACACGGTGCCGCTGTGCGCCGGTGCCAAGCCAAAGTTGACGGGGCGCAAGATCGTCAACGACGCCAAGACCGCGCTCGGCGGCGACAATCGCTGCGGCTGCGGCGTGCTGGTGACGCTGGCCGCCGAGCTCCAAAAGCAGAAGCTCGATCATCCGCCGATCACGCTGTTGTTCTGCGTGCGCGAGGAGAGCGGGCTCTATGGCGCGCGGCACGTCAAGCTCGACGAGCTCGGCAAGCCCGTGATGGCGTTCAACTATGACGGCGGCTCGGCCTCCAACGTCGTGATCGGGGCCGTCGGCGCCGACCGTTGGACCGTCGAGATCTTCGGCCGCGCCTCGCATGCCGGCGTCGCACCCGAGCGCGGCATCTCCTCGACCATGATCATGGCGCTGGCGCTTGCGGACGTGAAGGCCGGCGGCTGGTTCGGCAAGGTCGTGAAGGGCAAGAGGCAAGGCACCAGCAATGTCGGCCCGGTCACCGGCGGCGAAGGCCGCCCCGCGGGCGATGCCACCAATGTCGTCACCGACTACGTGCATGTGCGCGGCGAGAGCCGCAGCCACGACGGAAAATTCTTCAAGGAGATCACCAAGGCCTACAAGGCCGCGTTCGAGAAGGCGGCCAAGAAGGTCACCAACGCGCAAGGCAAGTCCGGCAAGGTCAAATTCAAGGCCGAGACCGACTATTATCCGTTCCGCATGAAGGAGAACCTGCCGGTGGTCAAACGCGCGATCGAGGCGGTGTCTGCCGTGGGCGGAACGGCGAACGTGCGCGCCGCCAATGGCGGCCTGGACGCCAACTGGATGGTCCGCCACGGCGTTCCGACCGTGACCTTCGGTGCCGGCCAGAACGAGGCGCACACGGTCGACGAATGGATCAATCTCGACGAATACGACCGCGCCTGCGCGCTGGCGGTGCAGCTCGCGACGATGCGGTGAGATGGCAAACGGCACGTCATAGCGCTTTAACACGGCTCTGATCTAACGGGTCGATCGCGGTTTCCATGAAGTCCGCACCTGTCCCGTGCTGCCATCGATGGCGAGCACCGTCACGCGGTTCCTCGGCCGCAATCAAACCGAGTCAGGAGCAAACCTCCGCCATCAACTCCAAGTAGATTCAGATCCAAGCGTGACCGCAGTGCGTCTCGCCGAGACCTCCGCTGTTTTCAGAGTCACGCGACTGACATGAAATGGGAGTGATGCGCCATGCGCACGATGCCGAACGACACCCTGATCCTCACCTTTCCGAACTTCAGCCAAACCGCGACCATCGTCGGAGATCCCAACTTCCCGATCGACGGCTGGGGCGGGAACGACACGGTGACGGCAACCATCCTCAACACGGACGTGTTCGTTACGCTGATCGGCGAAGACACGGTCATGCAGGGCAATTCCCACGGCGGCAACGACACGCTCACGGCGAACGTGGATTATCCCTTTAGCGGCGCCACCATTATGGGCGACGCCGAGACCATGTTGGGCAATGCTGCAGGCGGCAGCGACACGCTCACCGCCGACGCCGGCGGCAATTTCCGCTCCAACATCTCCATTTACGGAGATGCCGGAGGCGACATGTCGGGCAACACGCAAGGCGGCAATGACACGCTGACAGGCGTGACCGGTGGGCGCGCCTTCGAGAACGTGTTCAGCGGCGATGCCGGGGGATCCATGAGCGACAACGCGCATGGCGGCAACGACACGCTGAACGTATTCGAATATGCATACGAAAGCACGGCGACCCTCAGTGGGGATGCCATCGGTGCCATGACCGGCAATACAATCGGTGGCAACGACGACCTCACGCTCGGCATCAGCAGCGGCATGGCGATCGGAGGTGGAACGCTGGCCGGCGATTCGCTCACGTCATTGACCGACAATGCCCAGGGTGGCAACGATACCCTGACCTTCGTGACGAATGGCGGCGAGCCGCCGCCGGCCGTCTACGGCTCCCAGCTGATTGGCGACGCCATGAACATGTCCGGCAGTGCGCGTGGCGGCAATGACATCCTCAATGGCGGAGAGTTCACTGATCATCTCTACGGCGATGCGCGGACTTATGCGCCATCTACCCCTGGCTCTATCACCGGCGGCACGGACACGCTGAACGGCGGCGCGGGTAATGATCAGCTGTGGGGCGGACCGAACAACGATGTTTTCGTCTTCACGGCCGGCTCCGGCAACGACGTCATCAACGACTTCAATCAAGGCAACATCGCGGTCGGCAGCACCGCGGGGGAACTCGACGTGATCAACCTGCACGACTACGGTTTTGCCGACTGGGCGACCCTGTCCGGCCTCATCAGCGATGACAGCTCGGGCAATGCGGTGATTCAGCTCACTGCCAATGACACCATCACCCTGAGCGGAGTGCATGCGGCCTCGCTGGAGGCGACTGACTTCATAGTCTAGCGTAAGGTGGGTTAGCCCCGCGGATTGCGCGAAGCGCAAACCGCTAGGCGTAACCCACCATCTTCGTATCCGCGGAGACAGAAGTGGTGGGTTACGCCGAGCATATGCGCTTTGCGCATCCGCTCGGCTAACCCACCCTACGAAGAACAAAAATCAGGGAGGCACCATGCCACGCATCGCAAACATCGAGACCGGGCTCTACCGGATCCCCCTCCCCATCACGCTGTCGGACTCCACGCATGGCGACATGACGGCGTTCGAGCTGATCACCTGCCGCATCCGCGATGCCGATGGCGCCGAAGGCGTCGGCTACACCTATACGGTCGGGCGCAACGGCGGCGCTGTGGCCGACATTCTCGAGCGCGAGATCCCGCCGCTGGCCGAAGGGCGCGAGGCCGACGATACCGAGGCGATCTGGCATCATGTCTGGTGGGGGCTGCATTATGGCGGCCGCGGCGGGCCGGCGGTGCTGGCGCTCTCGGCACTCGACATCGCGCTGTGGGATCTGAAGGCGCGGCGCGCCAAGCTGCCGCTGTACCACCTGCTCGGCGGCTTCGATGCGCATGTGCCGTGCTACGCCGGCGGCATCGACCTCGATCTCTCCGTCGATGCGCTGCTGAGGCAGACCGACGGCAATCTCGCCAAGGGATTTCGCGCCATCAAGATGAAGGTCGGCCGGCCCGACCTCAAGTCCGACGTCGCGCGCATCTCCGCGATGCGGCAGCATCTCGGTGACGGTTTTGCGCTGATGGCGGATGCCAACATGAAATGGACGGTCGAGGAGGCGATCCGCGCCGCGCGTGCTTTCGTTCCTTTCGACCTCACCTGGCTCGAGGAGCCGATCATCCCCGACGACGTCGCCGGCCATCTGCGTATCATGCAGGCGGGCGGCGTGCCGATCGCGGCGGGCGAGAATCTGCGCTCGCTGTGGGAGTTCAAGAACTACATCGCCAGTGGAGCGGTGTCCTACCCGGAGCCCGACGTCACCAATTGCGGCGGCGTCAGCGCGTTCATGAAGATCGCGCGGCTCGCGGAAGCGTTCAACCTGCCCGTGACCAGCCATGGCGCGCATGACATCACCGTGCACCTGCTCGCGGCTTGCCCGAACCGATCCTATCTGGAGGCGCACGGCTTCGGGCTCGACAAGTATATCGAGCATCCGCTGGTGCTGAAGGACGGGCTGGCGCTGGCGCCCGATCGGCCGGGTCATGGGATTGGGTTCGATTGGAAGGGGCTGGCGAAGCTGGCGTAACACCCATTGCTCGTCATTCCGGGGCGCGACGAAGTCGCGAACCCGGAATCCATTGGGCCTCGGAGCGAGCTGGACGATGGATTCCGGGTTCGCGCCAAGAGGCGCGCCCCGGAATGACGGGGAAAGCGGCGCGCGTTGCTGCACGCGAGGCATTCCAAGGCGCGGGGTGCATGGCGGTGATAATCCTTTATGGTGACGGCAACGGACACCTTGCGAAAGATCACCTGCCTTGTCCCCCGAACTGCACCAGAAACTGACCGCGTGGCGCCGGCATCTGCATGCCCACCCGGAGCTGTCGCTCCAGGAGAAAGAGACCTCTGCCTTCGTGCAGGACAAGCTCACCGAGCTCGGCATTCCCTTCGAGGCTGGCATTGGCGGCCACGGCATCGTCGCGACCTTGAGGCGCGGCCATGCGCAAAGGCGGGTCGGCCTGCGCGCCGACATGGATGCGCTACCGATCACCGAGGATACCGGACTGCCCTACGCTTCGAAGACATCCGGCGTGATGCATGCGTGCGGCCATGACGGCCATACCGCCGCGCTGCTGGGCGCCGCAGCGCTGCTCGCCACTGATACCGATTGGAGCGGCACGGTCGATTTCATCTTCCAGCCGGCCGAGGAAGGCTTTGGCGGCTCGCGGGCGATGGTCGCGGCCGGGCTGTTCGACCGCTTTCCGATGGAGCGGATATTCGGCTTCCACAACTGGCCGGGCCTTGCCGCCGGCACCATCGCCGTGCACGACGGCGTGGTCATGGCCTCCGGCGGGCGCATCACCATCACGATCGAGGGCCACGCCGGGCACGCCGGCATGCCGCATCTGACGCGCGATCCCGTGGTGGCGGCCGGGCACCTCATCGTCGCGCTGCAATCGATCGCCTCGCGCGGCGTCGACCCGCTCGACACCGCCGTGCTGTCGCTCTGCACGATCGAAGGCGGCACCGCGCCGAACCAGATCGCCGGACGCGTCACCATCCGCGGCACGCTGCGCTACCACCGCGAGGCGGTCAAGGACACCATCCTCGACGGCATCACGCGTACCTGCGCCGGGATCGCGACCAGCTTCGGCGTCAAGGTCACGCCCGAGATCGTCTGGGGTGTCGGCGTCGTGATCAACACGCCTGATGAGGCTGACCTCGCGCGCATCGCCGCGGAGAAGGTGCAGGCACCGGTACGGCGCGATCTCGCGCCCAGCATGGCCGGCGAGGATTTCGCCCATTATCTGCAGCAGCGGCCCGGCGCCTTCGTCTGGATCGGCAATGGCGAGTTGCGCGACGGCGCGGAGCTGCACGGCCCGCGCTACGATTTCAACGACGCGATCCTGCCCGTGGCTTCACGCTGGATGGCGGAAGTGGCCAAGGCGGCGCTGGCGACGAACTGACTTAGGAGATCTCGCGCGGCAGCTTCCAGTCCGGCCGCGGCGCGAACGTCTCCTCCGTCTCTTCGATGCGCTCGACGTGATAGCCGGCCGGCAGAATGTGGCCGCCCTCCTCGTCCGCAATGGGGACGTCCGTGACGAGGCCCTCGATCAAGGCAGCTTCCCACACTTCCTTCTCGGTCGGAAAGGGATTGCCGATCTGCTTGTCGCCTTCGAACAGCGCGTACATCGGTTCCGGTCCTCACCGTTGATGCTCACGAGAAACGTATCGGCCGCACGGACGTTCCCTCCGGCAAATGGCAACGGATGGTACGTGAAACATGGCGCGCGTTCTGATCGGAACTTCGGGCTGGCACTACGCCTCCTGGCGCGGCCCGTTCTTCCCCGAGGACGTGACGCTGAAGCAGCAGCTCAGCTACTATGCCGGGCAGTTCGACACCACGGAGCTGAACGGGGTGTTCTACCGCACGCCGACGCCGGAGGCGGTGAAGGGATGGCGGGAGCAGACCGGCCGCGATTTCGTGTTCGCCTGGAAGGCGTCGAAATTCATCACGCATTGGAAGCGCCTGTCGGAGCGCTCCGTCAACAGCCTCGAGCTGCTGGAGGACCGCATCTCCAGGCTCGGCGGCAAGGCCGGCCCGATCCTGTTCCAGCTGCCGCCGCAATTCGAGGCGAATGCGGACCGGCTCGCCTCGTTCTTCAAGCTGCTGTCGCGAAAGCGGCGTTACAGTTTCGAATTCCGCCATCCGAGCTGGTATCAGCCGCGCATCCTGCGGATGCTGGCTGAGGAGAACATCTCGCTGTGCCTGTCCGATCATCACGACGCGCCGGCGCCGTGGAAGCGCACGGCGGATTTCGTCTATGTGCGCGGACACGGGCCAAGCGGGCGCTATCACGGGCACTATACCAAACCCACGCTGGCGCAATGGGCCAAGCGCATCAAGTCGTGGAAGCGGCAGGGCTGCGACGTCTATGTCTATTTCGACAACGACCAGAAGAGCGCAGCACCCGCCGATGCAAAGGCGTTGAAGCAGCTGCTGTGAGTTAGATGATGCCGCTCTGCCGAAGCGCCGCGATCTCGTCCGCATCGTAGCCGAGATCGGCGAGGACGCGGTCGGTGTGCTCGCCGAGCGTCGGCGGACGGTGCGCGATCTCGCCCGGCGTTTCCGACAGCCGCACCGCGGCGCGGGCGACCGGCGCCTGCTTCGGCAAGCCCGGATAGTCGACGTCCTGCATGAAGCCGGCGGCGCGGATGTGCGGATGATCCAGCGCCTGTTGCGGCGAGAGCACGGGGCCGGTCGGAATCATGGCCTGGCCCAGCGTGTCGACGGCCTCCTGCGTGGTGCGCTCGGCACACCAGCGCGCCATCCGCTCGCTGATGAGCGGGCCGTTGTTGCCGCGGCTGATGTCGTCGGCAAAGCGCGGATCATTCAGCCACACATCCTCCTCGCCCATCAGCCGCGCCCAGCGCTTGAACAGCGGATGGCCGGTGACCTGGCAGAGCACCCAGCCGTCTTTGGTGCGGTAGATGTCGGCGGGCGCCGCGGTCTGGCCGAGATTGCCCGTCGGCACGCGGTTGACGTCGATGACGGCCTGCTCGATCAGCGTGGCATTGGTGAAGGACAAAGCGGTTGCGAGCAGCGCGCCTTCGACGATCTGCCCCCGCCCGGACTTGCCGCGCTCGATCAGCGCGGCGAGCGTGCCGAACGCGCAGTGCAGCGCAGTGCCGAAATCGACCCAGTTCACCGCCGCGCGGTACGGCGGATCTCCGGTGCCGGTCATGTACACCGAGCCCGACATCACCTGACCGACGCCGTCGAAGCCGACGCGGTCGGACCACGGGCCAGGCCCGCCGAACGCGGTCGCCGTGGTCAGGATGATGTCCGGCTTGATCTCTTTCAGCGAGTCGTAATCGAGCTTCATCGCGCGCAGGGTCTGCGGCGGCAGATTGGCGACCACGACGTCCGCGGTCGCGATCAGGCGGCGCATCACCTCCTGGCCTTCCGCCTTCATTGGATCGAGTGTGATGCCCTTCTTGTTGCGGTTGATCTGGAGGAACAGCGCGCCCTCGCCGCCTTCGCCCACCGGCGCGACGAACCGATCCTCGCTGCCGTCGCGCTTCTCGACCCGGATGACCTCGGCCCCGAACTCGGCCAGCAATGTCGCGCAATAGGGCCCGGCGATATAGCGCCCGAAATCGAGCACGCGCACGCCCTCCAAGACTCCTCCCATCGCACCCTTCCCTGTTTTTTTGCAGATTACAGGGACTGGCCGCCAGGGCAAGTTGGGAAGCGCGCATGCGATTTTCATCGTCACATCGCGAACGCCCCGATGAAGCCGCAGTTCGTGTACCCGCCTTGAGGTTCCCGCTCGCTATTGCTGCGGGGCGGAGCCCTTGCTCCTGTGCATGAACGCCATCATCTCCTCGAAAGTGAGCTTGCCGTCCTTGTCGCGATCCATTGCCTTGAAAATGCGTTCATGGGCGACCTGAAACTCGGGCAGCGAGACGTTCCCGTCTCCATCAGCATCCATCAGCGCGTAGACGATGCGGAAGACGACCGGCGGCTCCATGGCGGCACCGCCCATCGCGCCATGCCCTTTCATTCCTTGTCCCATCATTCCTTGTCCCATCATCCCGCGCCCCATCATTCCCATCATGTCTCCACCGCGCATCGGGCTCTGCCGCTCGGCGGATGGGTTGGCAGGAGAACTCGACTGCGGGGATGCCGGCGTCTGCTCCTGTCTGGGATGATGACCTTGATGGTCCGCTGGCGATTGAGCCAGAGCTGGCTGGCCCAGGATGGCGAGCAGCAACGCTGCAGCAACGGTTCGACCTAGCATGACGCTTCCTCCGGCCTTGATGTCGGTCCGACGAGCTTGCCGAACGTCATCGGAATTATCTTGAGCCAAGTCAAAAAGGCGGGCTGGTGGGCCAGGTTTCACCCCGCCCGTGCGGAGGAAGCGGCGCGGTCACCGACGGAAACTCGACGGCCGGAGACTATGCGTTAAGATGCGACCGGTTCGTCCCCCAGCGAGAAGTGCACACCCATGCCGCAGCAATTCGATCGGTCCGCAGAAGATCTCGGCAACGCCATCCATTTCGAGCACGTCAACATCCAGGTCCCGGACCAGCGCCTCGCCACGCTGTTCTACGTCGCCGGGCTCGGGCTCACCCGCGATCCTTATCTGATGGTGTCCGACACCAACATGTGGATCAATGCCGGGCGGAGTCAGTTTCATCTGCCGAGCGGCCGGCCGCAGGTGCTGCGCGGACATATTGGCCTCGTCATCGAAGGCCGCGAGGCGCTGCTGGCGCGGCTTGCAACGGTCGCGAAGAAAGTCGAGGGCACCGCGTTCGCATTCACCGAGCATAACGACCATGTCGAGGCGGTCTGCCCCTGGGGTAACCGTTTGCGCTGCTACGAGCCCGACGCGGCGCGGTTCGGCCGGATCGCGCTCGGCATTCCCTATGTCGAGTTCGACGTGCCTATGGGATCGGCAGCCGGCATCTGCGCCTTCTACCCTGAAGTCATGGGCATGCTCGCGAGCTTGCGGAACGGCGATGGCACTGTGGCCGCCGTGAAGACGGGCCGCAACCAGCATCTGCTGTTCCGCGAGACCGACCGGCCGCAGGCCGACTATGACGGCCACCACGTGCAGATGTACATCACCGACTTCTCCGGCCCCTACCGCAAGCTGCTCGCGCGCAAGCTGATCTCTCGCGAGGACAATCAATACCAGTACCGGTTCTGCGACATCGTCGACCTCGACAGCGGCAAGAAGCTGTTCACGGTCGAGCACGAGGTGCGCTCGGCGACTCATCCGATGTTCATGCGGCCGATGGTCAACCGCAATCCGGCGCTTAACAACCGCAATTACGCGGTCGGCCACGACGAGTCGGCTTGGGCGATGGGGCCGGATCAGTACGAGGGGTAGTCCTCGCGCGGCGCTTCCGTGCGCTTCACGCTACGGCAGATTGTCCCGCAGGAAAATGTCGATGCGGATGCGCTCCTGGTCGGGGCTGATCGGCTCGCCCGAACAATGGGCGAGCAGGACTCGCGCCGCAGACCGCGCCTCATGGCCGGCATCCTGGTTGATGACGGCGTCGAGCGTGCCGCGCACCAGGAACCGCCTGGTGTGCTCGGTCAGCTCATGGGTGATCCAGACCACCTCGCGCGCGCGGCCCGAGGCCTCGAGCGCATCGGCGATGCCGCGGTTTCCGGCGCCGCAGCAATAGATGCCGCGGAGGTCGGCATGGCGGGCGAGCAGCGCGGCCGTGAGGTCCCGGGTGCGGTCGCTGTCGTCGCGCCCCTCGATGACAGGCAGTGCGGACAGGCTCGCATACTCGCTCGACAGGATCTGGTGGAAGCCGAACTGCCGTTCGGTGTGATCGCGCAGCGACAACGATCCCGCAATCACGGCGACGGTGCCCTCGCGTCCGGCAAGGAAGCGTCCCATCAGGGTGGCGGCGGTGCGGCCCGCGGCCGGATTGTCGATCCCGACATAATGCACCCGGGACGAACTCGGCGCGTCCGACACCAGGGTGACCACGGCAACCCCGCGCGCGACGAGCTCGTCGATCGCGGCGCGCACCCGGGGATGATCGAGCGCGATGACGGCGACGCCCCGATAGGCCGGCGAGAGGTTCTCCAGCGCTCGGGCAAGGACATCGGGGTCGAACACGTCGACATGGTGGATGTCGATGAAGCCGCGATGGCCGGCGAGCCAGTCCGCGGTGCGCGCGACCTGCTCGCCGAGGTTGGTCATGAAGCTGTTGCTGCCGGTCGGCAGCACGAAAGCGAAGCGGAAGGTCTGCCCGCGGGCGAGCCGCGCCGCGGCAACATCGGCGCGATAGCCGAGCTTTGCCACCGCGGCCTCGACACGCGCGACGGTCTTGGCGCGGACACCCTCGCGCCGGTTGACGACGCGATCGACGGTGGCGAGCGAAACGCCCGCCGCGCGCGCAACGTCCTCGAGCGTGGCCCGAAGCACCGGCTGGGTCGCGCCTTCAGTCATTCGCGCGCGGCCCACAGCATGCCGCGGGTCATCAACGTCCGGATCTCCGGCACGTCGAGCTCGTAGGCGCGGTGGCCCAGCGAGGAATAGAATACCCTCCCCGCGCCATAGCGCTTCTTCCACACCACCGGCATCACCACGCCCTCGATCCAGGGCGCGTGCTCACCGGTGAAGGTCGTCGTTGCCAGGACCTCGATGGCGGGATCGACATGCATGTAATATTGCTCGGACCGATGCTCGAAGCTCTTCAGACCCGTCATGATCGGATCGTCCGGTTTCGTCAAGTCGACCTTGTAGTCGATGATGTTGCCGGGATGGGCGACCCATTGCCCGCCGCACAGGAACTGGTAATCGACCGATTCGCGGAAGGCATCGCACATGCCGCCATGATGGCCGGCAAGCCCGACGCCGCTGCGCACCGCATCGCAGAGGTTGAGCGCTTCCGCCTTCTCGATCTTGGACATCGTGTAGATCGGTATGATGAGCGACAGATCGTGGATCGCGGGATCGGCAAAGGCTGCCGTCGTGGTTTCGATCCGCACCTCGAAGCCTTCGGCCTTCAGCCAGCCACGGATCATCGACGCGCAGAGATCGGGATCGTGCCCCGGCCACCCACCCCATACAATCATTGCCTTGCGCATGGTCATTCCCTCAATCGATCTGTCCGGTTTCGCGTCCCGCCGGCAGCATCGCCGGGCGCTCGACGCGGCTCTCGATCCCGACGCGGCGGCCCTCGTCGGCGGAAGTCTGGAACGCCTCCATCACCTCCAGCACGTGGAGGGCGAGCGCGCCGCTGGCGCGATGCGGTCGGTCGTTCAGGATCGCGCCAGCCATGTCGGCGACGCCGATCGAGCGGAACTCGCCCTCGACGTGGCCGTGCGTCAGCGGCATCACCTCCCATTCGCCGCCGGTCCTCGCCACCTGAACCTCGCCGCCGAAGCGATTTGGATCCGGCACCAGCATGCTGCCCTTGTCGCCGTAGATCTCGATCGGCGCATGCCGATGTTTCGGCACGTCGAAGCTCATCGTGATCGACACGACTGCGCCGCTCTCGAACTCCAGCGTTCCCGTGACATGGGTCGGGACCTCGACCGGAATCAGCGCGCCGTTCATCGGCTGGCTGGTGACGAGGCGCTCGGTCTTCGGGCGCGCGGTCGAGCCCATCACGCTGGCGACCGGGCCGAGCAATTGCACGAGGTCGGTGATGTAGTACGGCCCCATGTCGAGCATCGGCCCGCCGCCGCGCAGGTAATAGAAGCCGGGCGCCGGGTGCCAGCGCTCGTGGCCGGGGCAGCCGAAGAAAACGCTGCCCGCGACGGGCGTGCCGATCGCGCCGTCGTCGATCAGCTTGCGCGCGGTCTGATGGCCGCCGCCAAGGAACGTGTCGGGCGCGCAGCCGACGCGCAGGTTCTTCTGCGCGGCGAGCTCCATGACCTTGCGCGCCTCAGTGACATTGATGCCGAGCGGCTTCTCCGAATGGACGTGCTTGCCGGCCTTCAGCACCGCCAGGCTGACATCGGTGTGGGCGAGCGGCACCGTGAGATTGACGACGATCTCGACATCGTCGCGCTTCAACAATTGGTCGACCCGCATTCCCGGCAAGCCGAAGGCCGCGCCCTGGCGTTCCGCAATCTCGCTGCGCATGTCGGCGAGCGCCCTGACCTCCATGACCGGAAAGCGCTGGGCCGCCTTGAGATAGGCGGTGCTGATCACCCCGCAGCCGATCATTCCGATGCCGACTTTTCTCATTATGGTCTCCTCAGATGGCTCATCCCTTGACCGCGCCTGCGGTGAGGCCGGCCACGATGTGCTTCTGGGCCAGCAGGAACAGAATGATCGTGGGCAGGATGGTGAGCGTGATGAAGGCCAGGATCAGGTGCCATTCGGACGAGTATTCGCCCTGGTAGACCATGATGCCGAGCGGCCAGGGATACAGCGCGTCGGTGTTCAGCATCACCAGCGGCAGCAGGTAGGCGTTCCAGCTGTTGACGAAGGTGATGGTGCCGACCGTCGCCAGGATCGGACGCGACAAGGGCAGCGTCACATAGCGGAAGAACTTGATGTAGCTGCAGCCGTCGACCAGCGCGGCCTCGAGCAGCTCATAGGGAATGTCCTTGAAGAAGCGGCGTAGCAGCAGCACGCTCATGGCGAGGCTGAACGCCACCTGCGGCAGCGCGACGCCGAAATAGGTATCGAGCAGGCCGAGATCGCGCACCTTGATGAACAGAGGCAGCACGGCGGTCGCGGCGGGAAACAGCAGGCCCAGCGTCAGATAGCTGAGCAGCATCGATGAGCCGAAGAACCTGACATGGGCGAAGGTGAACGCGGCCATCGAAGCCGTGATCAGGGTCAGCGCCACCGCCAGCGTCGAGATAACAAGCGAATTGCGCAGCAGCTGCCAGTAGCGCGCCGAGAACAGGATGTCGGCGTAGTTCTGCCATTCCCATTGTGCGGGCAGGCCGAATGGATTGACACGGAGCTCGCCGAGCGACTTGAAGCCGCCGAGCAAGGTCGCGAGCAGCGGCACCAGGACGAAGATCGCGACCAGGCCGAGGAACAGCGCCTTGAACAGCGCTGCGGGTTCGAATGTGTGTCTAGCCCCGACACTATTCATCGCGCATGAACCATCGCTTGTAAGTGAAGGCAAAGGTCACGCAGATCGCGAACAGGATGACGCCGATGGCGCTGCCATAGCCGACGCGCATGCGCGAGATGCCATTGTTGTAGAGAAAGCTCACCAACGTGTTGGAGGAATCGGCCGGTCCGCCGCGCGTCAGCGGCATGACGAGATCGAACAGCTGCAGCGATCCGATGATGGCGAAGAACACCGACAGGCGGATCGTCGGATAGAGCAAGGGGATCACGACGTGGCGCAGCGTCTGCGTCCGCGTCGCGCCGTCGATACGGGCGGCCTCGACCAGGTTTTTGTCGAGGCTCTGGAGCGCGGCGATGAACAGCATCATGTGAAAGCCGAAATATTTCCAAACCACCACGATCAGCACCGCCAGCATCGCCGTGTCGGTCGAGGCCAACAGATGCGGAGGCTCGGCGCCGAACGTGCGCCAGATCGAGGCGACGAGGCCGTAGTCGCCGTCATAGACGAAGCTGAAGATCAGCCCGGTTGCGATCTCGGCGAGGATATAGGGCATGAAGAACAGCATGCGCAGCGCCACGGCGCCGCGAAAGCGTTCGGCCAGCATGAGGGCGAGCGTGAGCGCAAGCGGCAGCTGGACGGCGAGCGAAACGGCGATGATCAGCCCGTTGTTGCGCAGCGCGAGCCAGAAGGCCCGCGTCTCCAGCACGAAGCGGTAATTGTCGAGGCCGATCCAGTTGGTCGGCCTGCCGAACCCGTTCCAGTTGAAGGCGGAGTACCAGGCGGCCTCGCCGATCGGCAGCACCACGAACAGCGTGAACAGCAGCAGCGCGGGCGGCAGGAACAGGATCAGGACGGTGAAGCGGCCATCCCAGCCCGGGCCACGAACCGCGCCACGAATCCCGACCTGGGGGGCCGCCTCACCGGCAACGCCGATCGGCGACGACATCGCGATCCGTCGCGCCACCGGTCAGTTACCCTGCTTGTACGCCGCTTCGATGGCTTTCGCCGCGTCCTTCGGGCTCATGCTGCCGCCGGCGATCTCCGCGGTGACGTCGTTGACGACGCGACCGACCGACGGGCCGAGGCTCTGGTCATAGAAGTTCTGGTGATAGTTGGACTTGGCCAGATTGGCCGCGATCTGCTTCATGAAGGCGCTGTTGAGGCCGGCCTCGCCGCCCTTGACGACGGGAACGATGAAGTTGCCGGCGGCAAGCCGCGCCTGCACGTCCTTGGAGATAAAGAACTTCAGGAAGTCGGTGGCTTCCTTGGGCGCCCCCTTGGTGATCAACCAGCCGGTGATGCCACCGAGCGTGTCTGACGGCTCGCCCTTGCCGCCGGGTACGACCGGAAAATCGAACCAGCCAAGCTTGTCGTCGCCGAGACCAACCTTGTCGGCGGCAAGCGCGCGCTGGGTGTGATAGAAGGACGAGATGGCCAGGATCATCGCGGCCTTGCCGTCGCCGAAATAGCCGACGGCCTGCGGATTCTTGAAGCCGAGGAAGCCGTTCTGGAAGGGCTGGAGATCGACCAGCTGCTTGAACAGCTCGCCGGATTTCTGAAAGGTTTCGCCGGCGAACCCGCCATTCTCACCCTTCAGTGCTGCATCGAAGGCTGGCTTGCTGCCGATGCGCACTGCGAGATGCGTCCAGTAAAAATGCAGCGGCCATTTATCGGCACCGCCAACCACAATCGGCGTCACGCCCGCGGCCCTCAGCGTTTTCACTGCGCCGAGCAGATCGTCCCATGTCTTGATCTTGCTCGCGTCGACATTGCCCTTGGCCATCAAGTCCTTGTTATAGAGGAAGCCGACCTGCGAGAGCGCGGTCGGCAGGCCATAGACCTTGCCGTTGCTGGTGAAAGCCGCGAGCGCTGCCGGTGCGATCGTGTCGCTGTAGCCGCCGCTCTTCACGGAATCGGTGATGTCTGCCAGGACGCCGGCCTCGATCTGGGTCTTCAGCACTCCGCCTGCCCAGCTATAGATGATGTGCGGCCGATCCTTGGATTGCAGGATGGTCGGCAGCTTGGCCTTGTAGGCCTCGTTCTCGAGGAACTGCATCTCGACCTTCACACCTGGGTGCGACGCCTCATAGCTGCGTGCGACCTCCTCCCAGATCTTCACCTGGGCCGGGTTGACCTCGATGTGCAGCCATTTGACCGTGGTGTCGGCTGACGCGGAACTGGCCCAAAGCAGGCATGCGGCAGCGGCGAGTCCCAGTTTCCCGAGCAATCTCATCACATCCTCCCGACGACTTTTATTCTTTGAACGCAATCCTGCCCTCAATTATTGAGGTACGCAACACAAAATCTGATCTATGCACCTCACCAACGGAATGGCTAAGGTTTGGAAAAGAGTCGGCTGCGGCGCGCCGCGCCGGCCGCAACAAACCGAGGTGCCCAATGGCTGCCATCTATTCCGACCTCGCCGGCAAGGTCGTGCTCGTCACCGGCGGCGCAGCCGGAATCGGCGCTGCGATCGTGCGGCGCTTTGCGGAGCAGAAATCCAAGGTCGTGTTCTTCGACATCAAGATCGACGAGGGACAGCGCCTGGCGCGCGAGCTGTCCGAGCAGGGATTGGCTGCGCATTTCCAGCACGTCGATCTCACCGACATCCCCGCGCTGCGAGCCGGCGTCGTCGCGGCACGCAAGGCTCATGGCCCGATCAACATCCTGATCAACAATGCCGCGCATGACGAGCGGCACAACACCGAGGAGATGACGCCGGACTATTGGGACGACCGCATCGCGGTGAACCTGAAGCACCAGTTCTTCGCATCTCAGGCCGTGTTGCCGGACATGAAGGCAGCAAATTCCGGCGCCATCGTCAATTTCGGCTCGGTATCGTGGATCGCAGGACAAGGCGGCATGGCCGCCTACACCGCGAGCAAGTCAGGCGTGATCGGGCTGACGCGCTCGCTGGCGCGCGACTACGGCCCCTACAACATCCGCGTCAATGCGATCGCGCCAGGCTGGATCATGACCGAGCGGCAGCTCGAGAAATGGATGACGCCGGCCGGCGAGATCGAGTTGCAGCAGCGACAATGCCTGAAGCGCCGGCTCATGCCGGACGAGGTTGCGAAGTTCACCGTCTTCCTCGCCTCCGACGAGGCGTCCGCCTGCACCGCCCAGCACTATATCGTCGATGGTGGCTGGGTCTGAGATGCCTTGAGGATCCAGTCGGAAAATCTGACCCGGGCGCGGCTGCGCGAAGCTCACGAAGTCAAGGACGCGATGGATCAGGCTGGTTGTGACCGGCTGGCGCCGTGGTCGCGCGTGGCCGACCGATGCCCTCGCTCAAGGTCTTGCCGCTGGCGACATTGACGAAGTGCAGCGAGGCGCAAGCGGGACACCGGACCGGGACGTGCGTGTCCGCGGCGTCGGAGCCTGTGCCGGAAATCCAGTGCTGCACGTTCACGCCCGTGCGGGGGCATTTGAAGATGACGTTGCGCTCCATGCTGGAGATATGCGCCCGTCGCGGCGACCTGGAAATTGCGGGCCAATACTTACGCAGATGTCCTGAACGGATTGACGCGAGCAGCGGTGAAGACATCGCGCAGCGCTTGTAAGCAGGTTGCCGATCGAGAAGCGTTCGGTCGAATACCGCCGCCTCCTTTGAGCTGGATCAAGACATGTTTGCGACGCCGGCATAGTCTTGTGTCGGCATCGGGAACGCTTTTTCGAGGTCCCCTTTGCCGGAGCGAGCGACGTTTGGATTTCGAGGCCTTCCCGGCGCCGCTTTCACGGAGAGTGCAGAAGACCGCGAACATGGAGCAGGCCGGAGAGCGGCTCCGCCGAAGAGTTCGATGGAACGAAGATCGGCAGCGCGGGTTTGCTGGACGAGTTCAGACCCTGGATGGAAGAGCCACGCGAACAATCGGCCTCGGCGCTCCCATCGAGCCCGAGGCCGGTTTTCGTCGAAGGCAGTGCATGGTCTGGACAAGGGAGGACGCCGATCAGGAGAACCGACATGCTTGCCGACATTGACACCGACGATCTCACCGAGGTCGTGCGCTACGCCCTGGAGACGACCCGCGCGACGACGGCCTGCCCGTTCCATCGGGACGTGGTCGTCCGCATCGGCGATGACGCCGCCGAGAGTCACGCCTTCGAGCGCGCCAAGCGAATCGTCAGATGCGACGGCGCCGAATGGAACAAGGAGGCTCTCAGGGCCGAGCTCGGCCGCCAGCTCGGCGCAGCCGCCGACGGCCGCTGCCCGAAGTGCGATCCGACCGCCTCGTGCACCTAGCGCGCCGCGATTTGCAAAATGTTGCGGCGCCATGCGTCGGCGACGAGCCATGCAGATCGACCCGCTCCGGCGACTTAACTTGTGTGAAGGCCGCAGATGGAATTGGCACCTAGCCTGAACGACGCGCGTCGTGCATCAGAGGTCAGACTTCCCGTGAAAGTGACAAAGCCGATCGCCTCGATCATGCGCGGGAGTTCCAAGACGGATCCTCCGTCGCCGGACGGGAACGACGAATGTCAGCTGCCGCCATCGGCCGAGAGGCGTCAGGTCGTCGACGAGTACGCCGAAAACTTGCGGAAGATCATCCGAAGACTGCTTGGAAGGCTGAACTGACAGCGCTTGCGGTCGTCCTTGAGCGCTTTGCGGCAAGGGATCAACTTGTCCGGCCCTTTGGCGTGCGATCGTGCTGCCGGTTCGCCTTTCCGGGCGAGCGCTACGGCCAAACCCCGCCGCCCGAAGGGGCAAGGGTGATACGAGCTTGCCCATCGTCTCAATGACAAGGACGTCGCATGCCTCAGTGCACCCCAACACCGAGCAGGCGCTCGACCATCTTGGGGTCGTCGCGCAAGTGCGCGCATTCCCCACTCCAGACCGCTTTGCCGCGTTCAACCACCATGACATGATCGGCAAAGCGCAGCGCTCGTTCGATCTGCTGCTCGACCAAAACGATGGTCATCTCACCAGAACTCGCCAGCGCGGTGATGATTTCCATGATCTGATCGCAGATCACCGGCGCGAGCCCCTCGAGCGGCTCATCCAAGAGGAGAACTGAAGGCCTTCCCAGCAGCGTCCTGGCGAGCGAGAGCATCTGCTGCTCGCCGCCCGATAATTGCGTCCCGAAATGGCGTCGACGTTCGGCCAACCTCGGAAACATCACGTAGACCTCTTCAAGTGCCTCTCGACCTCGATCCTTGAGACCCGCGACCAGGTTTTCTTCCACCGTCAGCGACCGAAATATGTCGCGTGTCTGCGGTACGTAACCGAGACCTCGTTGAGCGCGTGTCGATGCCTTGGTATCCGTGAGATCAGCCTCGCCCAGGAATACTTTTCCCCCATGATGGGTCGTCAGACCCATCAGCGATGCGAGCAAGGTCGTCTTGCCGGCTCCGTTTCGACCAAGGACGCTGAGACGGCCTCCTGGCAAGACCTCGAACGACATATGATCGATGATACGGGTGGGGCCATACCCGGCACTGAGACCTTTGACTTCAAGACGCGTGGCGGGCATCTGCGTAGCTACCTAGATAAGCTCGACGGACTTCCTGATGGTGCGTGACTTCTGCCGGATCGCCCTGGAAGATCAGCTTTCCGTTGGCGAGAACGAGCACACGGCGGGCAAATTTGAACACCAGGTCCATGTCATGCTCGATCATCAAGACCGCGATATCAGATGGCAATCTGTCGATCGCCTCGATGATCTTGGAGGACTCCTCTGACGGAACCCCTGCCGCGGGCTCGTCCAGGAGCAGGACCTTCGGCTCGAGAGCAAGCCCGATTGCCAGGTCAAGAAGGCGCTGCTGACCGTACGCCAGTTGCGAGACCTGCCTGTCGGCCAGATGGGCGATACCGAGCGTTCCAAGGGCCCGCTCCCACTCCCGACGAACGTCCGGCCGATCCATCGGGGAGGAAAACATGCTTCTCGTGAGCCCCTTTCGTTGCATCACGGCGAGCGCGACGTTTTGTGCGACCGTCAGGCTCTTGAAGAGCCTCGTAATCTGAAATGTCCGGATCAAGCCGGCGTCGACGCGATCGGAAATCGGTAGTGCGGTCACATCAACCCCGGCGAGGTGGACGGCGCCCTGTGAAGGGGTCAAGTCGCCGGAGATGACGTTGACGAGCGTGGTTTTGCCGGCGCCGTTCGGGCCAATCAACGCGACCCTTTCTCCCTTCCCGATACTGAAGGAAATATCATCGTTGACCCGCATCCCGCCGAAGGACATCGAAACGTTTCGCAGTTCGAGCAGCGGCCGGCTCACGGGCGCCTCCTCATCACCGAGGCGGTGCGACCAGCAAGCAAGCCTCCAAGGGACACCAGGCCTTTCGGGGCGAACAAAACGACCGCGATCAGCAACGCACCGACCATGGTCATCCAATGGAATGGATTCGCAGCCGAGACGTAGTGCTCGAACACTTGAAAGACGATGGATCCGATCAGCGCGCCCCAGAGACTGCCTGCGCCACCCAGGACCAGCATGACGAGAGCTTCAGCCGACCGCTCAAATCCGATGCTATCCAGTCCCACGACGCCCGTATTGATGGCATTGAGAGCACCACCAATTCCGCCAACAACCCCCGACACGCCATACATCAGCACGAGCCGGGGATACACGCGGGCACCGATCATCCGAGCTCGCAGGCTGTCATCCTTGATTGCCTGACAAAGCAGGCCGAACGGAGAGTGCACGATTCGAAGCAGCACCACGAACACGACCATGAGCACCGCAACGGAGAACACGTAGCCGGTGCGACCGTACATGTCGAACGCGTAGACCCCGAAGACTCGTCCAGGCGAAATGCCGGACAATCCGTCGCTTCCGCCCGTCAGGCTGGACAGTTTGTTGGCCAGCGCCGCGACGAGCTGTCCGACGGCAATGGATAGCACGAGCTGGGGGAGACCCTTGAACCTCGTGACAAGGACGCCTGAGACCAGCCCCATCACGGCACCAGCCACCGCCCCCACGAGCAACAACAGCAGGGGGTCGGAATGTCCGGCAAGGCAGGCGTTACCCACGACGTAGGCGCTCACACCATAGATCGCCGCATGCCCCAGGGTGGCGACACCGCAATACCCCGTGACCAAATCGAGCGACAGCACCAGAAGCGTGATGCTGATCAGTCGCGTCAGAAACGCGAGGTCCTCCGGAAAAAGCGTGTAGCCGAGCACTCCGAGCGCCAGCGTGATTGCGACAGCGCGCAGCTCAAGCGGCACGGAAAAACGCGGCGGGCTCACGCCATCGACCATGGCTCGATCGGTCACGTCAGTGCCTCCTGCCCAAAAGGCCGTTCGGGAACAGAAACACGACCAGGATGACCGCAAGATAGAAGAAGAACTCACCATATTCGGGTGCAAGATACTTGCCGGTCGTGTCCGCGAGGCCAAGCAATATCGATGCCGCCACGGCGCCCGGGATCGATCCTGCCCCGCCGACCGAGACGACGACAAGGAACGTCACCATATATCTGAGCGCGTAAAAAGGTTCGACGGGCAACAGTTCGGCGCCCACCACGCCCCCGAACGCCGCCAGGCCGACCGCAAGCGCGAAGGTCGCGGAAAAAAGGATCTGCGTCTTGATTCCGAGCGACTCGGCCATGTCACCGTTGTCGACCGCGGCACGCAGCCGGATCCCAAACTCGGTGCGGTCGATCAGTAGCCAGAGCAAGCCCGCGGTGCACACTCCGCAAATCGTCACGAAAATCCGATGAGCCGGGATCATTCGGAAGCCGAGATCGACGGGACCGCTCAGCAGCGGAGGCAGCGGAATGGATTTGGTTGTCGGGCCAAGAATGTAGTTGGCAACGCCAATGATGGCGAACGCGATGCCGATCGTGAGCAATATCTGGGTCAGCTCATCGGACTTGCGATAAATCCGGCGGTAGAGAAGAAACTCGAGCGGAAAGGCGATCGCGATGGTGCCGAGGACCGCTAGGACAATCGCGAGTGGATATCCAACTCCCGCGTTCTTGAGCGCAAAAGACGCGAGATATCCCCCGATCATCGCAAATGCGCCATGAGCGAGGTTCACTACCCTCATCAGGCCCATCATAATGGATAGGCCGATGGAGATGATGAAAAGCACCATGCCGTACGAGAGGGCATCTAGCCCGATGCTGAGACCCGTCCACGCCATTAGTTGAATGCTTCCGCGGCTTTTCGGATCTGGAGCCGCTCGGCAGCCAGCCCGAACAGGTGGATGTGCGCGTCCGTCAAGCCGGGTATCATCCGGTCGCTGGCATCGCGATAGATGCGACCGTTGACGAAGCGAATAGACTGCGACCGACCACTCATTCCGGGCCCTTCTCCGACACGATGAAGAGATCGCTCGCGAGATCTACATCGCGAGCGATCCGCTCTAGTTCTTCGCCAGGCCCCAGTCCGGCTGCGCATCGAACGTTTGCAGTTCCTTGTTGAGGAGCTTGCCGTCCTGCTTCACGACTTCGCGCAGATAAACGTTCTGACGAATATGCCGGGTATCCGGGTCGATCGACACGGGGCCACGCGGACTGACCCATTTCATGCCCTTCACGGCCGCAAGGGCTTTGTCCGGATCCTTTTGACCGTTCGTGGCCTCAACCATCTTGTAGATGAGCCGAGCACCGTCATAGGCCGCGACCGACGCCATGGTGATGTCGTCAGCCTTGGCGCCGGCCTTGATCAGATCGGCCAAGAAGGCTTTGTTCTCTGAAGAGTCATGCGAGACCGCGTAGTGGTAAGTCGACAGGATGCCTACGCCGCTGTCACCGATAGTCGGAAGATCGGGCTCGGTCACGACATCACCCGTGGACAACAACTTCACGCCAGACGCTTTCAGCCCGTTGTCGATATAGGCCTTGACGAACCCCAGGGTTGGTGGACCGGCCGGCAAGAATGTGAAGATCATGTCTGCGCCGGAATCCTTGATCCTTTGCATGATCGGGCCGAAGTCGGTCGTATTGAGCGGCATCCTGATCGATTGGACGATGGTGCCTCCATCTGCCTCGAACGTCTTTTTGAAGGCCGATTCGGCATCGATGCCGGGGCCGTAATCGCTGACGGCGATCGCCACCTTCTTGGCCGCTCTGGCCTTCGCCACCTTCGCCGCGGGGACCGTGTTCTGCCACATCGTAAAGGACGTCCGCACGATGTAGGGGCTCTTCTCCACGATCGCGGACGTCGCGGCGTTCATGACGATCATAGGCACCTTCGCTTCCTCGAGAAGCGGAGCGACGGCCAGGGCGTCCGGAGTGAAGTACAGTCCCGCGATGTACTGAACCTTCTCCTTGACGATCAACTCCTGAGCCAATGATTTCGACTTGGCGGGGTTCGGCGATTCTTCGTCGCGATAGACAAACTCGATCTGATGATCGCCCACTTTCGATCCATGCTTGGCCACCCAGGCATCAATGCCGTACTTGAAGTTCTGGCCGAACAAGGCATACGGACCGGACATGGTGCCGATGATCCCCACCTTGATGGTGTCGCACTGCGCCGGCGACATCCAGGCAGTGGCAATCGCGACGGCCCCAACAAGTCCAAACCTCAAGCTCATATCTCTCTTCTCCCGCTTCGGTGATGCTGTTTCAGAACATTTCGAAATATTCTCGCTGCTCCCACTCGGTGACCGTCGATTGGAAGCGCTCGATTTCCGCGTTCTTGATGAAAACGTAGTAGTCGACGAATTTCTCTCCCAGAGCCTCGCGGAAGAAGGGGTCATCGCGCAATGCGAACACCGCCTCGCGCAAGGAGGTCGGCAGGAGGTTCGCCTTGGTCTCGTAGGGGGTGTCCGCCGACGGACCGGGATCGAGCTGGCGATCAATGCCGTTGAGGCCGGCCAGAATCTGCGACGCCATGTAAAGATAGGGGTTTGCGGCCGGCTCGCCGATCCTGTTTTCGAGCCGGGTGGCTTTGTCGTCGGGACCGCCCAGCACGCGGATCATGACGCCCCTGTTGTCGCGTCCCCAGATCGCCCGATCCGGAGCCAGCGAATAGGAACGGTAGCGTTTGTAGCCATTGATCGTCGGCGTCGAGAAGACCGCGGATGCCCTGGCATGCTCCAGCAGCCCGGCCATATAGTGCTTGCCAAGGTTCGACAGGCCGGCCGGTTCGCTGGTCATGAACGCGTTGACGCCGTCTGTTCGGGAGACCAGCGATTGGTGAAGGTGCCACCCCGATGACATCACGTTCGGTATCCGCGGCCGGCACATGAAGGTCGCGTGATAGCCGTGGCGGTTGCAGATCTGCTTCACTGCCGTACGAAACAGCACCATGGTGTCCGCCGGCTCAATGCCGACGGTGGGCTGGAACACGAACTCGCACTGGCTCGGGCCGTATTCCAACTCGATCGACCGAAGCGGCAAGCCCAGCGCCACGATGTTTTGCCTGATCAGCTCGAGCGCAGGCTCCATCTGGTCGTAACGTTGCTCCGTCAGGTACTGATAGCCCTGCGAAAGCAGGCTGACCTCCGGAGGCTCACCCGGTTGGCCGGGACTGCCGGCGTCCCAAGGCGCCAGTCGGGGATTCTCGACTCTGAAGATGTGGCATTCGACCTCGAGGCCCGCTTTGAAATCATAGCCCCGGTCTTTGAGCTGCCCCAGCACGGATTGATACAGGCCCCTGGAGGCGAAGGGCACGGGTCGTCCATCGGAGAAGTAGAGGTCGCAAAGCACCCACCCGGTTTTTGATGCCCAGGGGAGAACCTTGAAGGTGGTGGGATCAGCGACCATCAAGATGTCGCCTCCCCCCTGCATCTCGTGCATCCCGAACCCGCCGCCGGCGGTGAAGACGGGAAACACCGTGCGGTGAGAGGTATCTTTCGCGAGCAATGTCGTCGTTATCGAGCAGCCGCTCTCGATCGACGAGAGCGCCTCGGAAGCGACCAGCGCCTTGCCGCGCAAGATGCCGTGCTGGTCCGGAAAGGAGAGCCGGATCGTATGCAACTCCTGCTCCTCCGCCATCCGCCGCATGCGGATGGCAGCCTCCTTCTGTTCGGCCGACCAGAGACCGTGCTTTTCGACGAAACTCAACGACATCTCCTTTGCTGAGCTGGCCTGGATTATTCGGCGGCGGTCAGGTGAGGCACCTTCTTGGCGAGCTCGGCGGGCACCGGCGCGGCCCAGGGAGCGCCCCGACGACGCTTGACGTCCACTTCCATCCAGTAGGTTTCCCAGCCCTTCGTCGGACCGATGCCGTCCATTGTGGCCGGCCCCTGGATGCTGCGCGCGCTGGCAGCGTCGAGGAACAACAGCGGCTTGCCCCCGGAGGCCACCTTCTCGATCTCCTGGCGAAGCAGCCGGCGGTACTGAATGATCGCCTTGTCGGATTGCCCGAGATGCTCACGCGTCCGGTCCTGAATAGCGCCCATCGACTCGACGGCCCACTGGTCGTGGACGTTGATGTCCGCGCCCATGCCGGTGTAAGTCTCGGTCGCCTGCTCGTGCGGGTCGAAGCCGTAGTCGTTCGACTTGTTCTTCCGCGAGCGGTATTCCGGCAACTCGTAAAGCTCGAGGCGCTGCGCGCGCATTTTCGCCTTGTCGACGGGCGCGGCGTAGCTGGTGAAAATCGCATACCAATAGCAATTCACGTCGTCGACGGGCACGTGCCACTGGGTAATCGTCATCTCCGTGCTCATCGGAATGACGAACGCATGCGGGAATAGCTGGTTGGTGACGCGAACGTGGGTGCGCTGCTCGTCGATTTCTCGCAAGGCGATGAGCCGCAGGCCGTATTCGGTGTGCTCGACGTTGATGATCGGCCGGTCGTACTCGCGCAGGACCTTCGTCATGGGCATTTCCGAGTCGGCCGACGCACCGCGAAACTGCTTGCCATAGGCCGCCGATGTATCCTCATCCTCGAAGAACCGGTGAAGGAACGATGCGTGGGCCGGGTCGATGCCGACTTCCAGCGCCTGCAGCCAATTGCATTCGATCAGGCCCTTGAAGGCGAAGGTGTATTCGTCCGGCGCCGCGAAGCAGTCGATCTCCGGAAACGCGGGCGGCTCGCCTTCACCCAAATACGCCCACAGGATTCCACCCTTCTCCACGACGGGGTAGGACCGCTGCTTGATGTTTTTGCAGAGCGAGGAGTTTGCAGGCTCGGCGGGCGTCTCGAGACACTGTCCCGTGACGTCGAACAGCCACCCGTGGAAGGCGCAGCGCAGGCCACCGTTCTCGAGCCGGCCGAAGGCAAGGTCGGCGCCCCGATGCGGGCAGTCGCGATCGAGCAGGCCATAGCGCCCCGTTTCGTCCTTGAACAGAACGAAGTTCTCGCCGAGAAGCTTGACGGCCTTGATGGGGCGCCCCTCCGCGAGTTCGTCGACGAGCGCAGCAGGCTGCCAATACATCCGCATCAGCTTTCCCGCAGGCGCCTTCGGTCCGACGCGGGTAATGAGGTCGTTCTGCTCTTGGCTCATCATGACTTGGATCTCCTCTCTCGGCTTCGAGATGCGTCCTCATGCTATCGGGACGCAGACTAACGCTGAAACACGATCTTGCCGCCGACGATCGTCAGGTCGGCTTTGATGTCTTTGATCTGCTCCTCGGGGACCGTCATGAGGTCCGCCGACAACACGGTCAGGTCCGCGAGTTTTCCGGCCTCGATCGTCCCCTTCTCGTTCTCTTCGAACATATAGTGCGATGCCGCGCTGGTGTAGAGGCGCAGCGCCTGCTCGCGGCTGACGGCTTCGTTCGCTCCATAAACGCGTCCGGCGAGATCCTTGCGGGTTACCATGACGTAGATGTTGATGAAGGGATTGATCGTGTTCACCGGGAAGTCGGTGCCTGCGCCGAGGCTGTTCAGCCCCACCTTCTCGATGAGAGTTTTCGTGGGCACGGCCCGATTGGCGACCGCCGCACCCAGGAAGCGCTCGACGGTGGCCGCCTTGTCCCACATGAAAACGTTCTGGAGGTCGACTCTGACACCGAGGCGTTTCGCGCGCTCCATTTGCTCGGGCACTATCAAGCTTCCATGGATCAGGACGAAACGCCGATCCTTGATCGATTTCTCCTTGTCGGCCGCTTCGAATGCATCAAGGACGTGGTCGATGCCCTTGTCGCCGACGGCATGGACACCCACGCGCCAATTGTGGCGATTGCAAATGGACACCAGATCCTTGAGGCGTTGCGGCGATTGCTGGGCAATGCCGTGGTAGCCATCATGCGAGTCTGGATAGGCCTCGCGCATGAGCGCCGTCTTGAGCGTCATGCCGCCATCGTAAAGGATCTTGATTCCGGCGAACTTCAGCCAGTCATCGCCAAAGCCGGAGGAGGCGCCGTTGCCTCGCATGATGGCCTCCCAGGCCGCGTTCTCGGCGGGGGGTTCCGGGCGCCACATGAGACCGACCCGTAGCGTTGCTTCACCGGCCTGCGCCACGCGCTGCAGGGCCGCGATGTCCCTGGGCGAGGTGGCCCCTTCTACGGCGCTGGTGATCCCGAACGAGTTCAGCACACCTTCCGCGAGCTTGAATTGGCGAAACTCGTCGTCCGCCGTCCACTCCGGAACGGTCTTTTCGACCTGATCGATCGCCGTCTCGACCAGAACGCCGGTCAGGTCACCGGCACTGTCGCGCTCAAACGATCCGCCGCTCGGGTTTGGCGTGGCCTTGGTTACGCCGGCCTTCTCGAGCGCCATCGAATTGGCCATCGAGAAGTGGCCAACGGTCCGGAGATAGACCGGATTGTTCGGCGCGACGCCGTCGATTTCCTGGCGTGTCAGGTAACGCTTTTCCGCGAGCTGTGACGGGGGATGCCAGGCGCTTCCGATGATCCACTCGCCGGGCTTTTTCTTCGCCACGAACTGCTTGATGCTTGCGAGGGCATCCGCAACAGTCTTGGCGCCGCTCATGTTGACGACGTAGTCGGACAGACCGGCAGCCTTGAAATGCGCGTGCGTGTCGATCAGCCCGGGAACGACAGTCTTGCCCTGCAAGTCGATCGTGCGGGTGCGATTTCCGGCCAACGCCTTGATCGTCGCCGCGTCTCCTACGGCCAAGATTCGTCCGTCGCGAACGGCAAGCGCTTCCGCAACCTTTGACTGACCGTCCATGGTGAGAATCTTGCCGTTGATCAAGGCAAGCGAGGGAGCATTGGCCTCCTGCTGCTGGGCAAACGCCGCGCCTGCTGTCAGCACCACTCCCACGATCGCTGTCGTCAGCTTCATTGCATCTTGCCCTGTCGTTCGGTAGTCGAACATTAGTTCGATATCGTTCAGAATGACTCCAATGTGACGCGCAAGCAAGCAAAATATTTCCGCATAAGTTGCCTAATGGAACCGCAGCGGCGGCCAACAGGTCGGGATTGAGGGTCCGCCAGAACTGCTGTAACCGTTTAACGAACTCATGTTCTCAGATCGAACAAACTTTGGAAACGGAGGTCGGATGCCGCGAGTGAGATTTGTCCAGCAGGACGGCAGCGGAAAATCCATCGAGGTCGGACGCGACGTGAGCGTGATGCTCGCGGCCGTCCGCAACGGTATTCACGGCATCGACGGCGAATGCGGCGGCTGCCTCGATTGCGCGACCTGTCACGTCTACGTCGATGAAGAACAAGCAAGCTCTCTCCCTCAGCCGAGCGAAGAAGAGCTCGAGTTGCTGTCCGCCGTCTCGGGAGAGCGAAAGCCGAACAGTCGGCTGAGTTGCCAGTTGAAGGTGCCCGCCCCTCTCGACGAGCTGGTGGTCCATGTGCCGGCGAGGCAATCATGACAGGGCTGGTCATCATCGGCGCATCATATGCCGGGGTTCAAGCCGCTCTCACGGCTCGTGACGCCGGCTATTCTCAGCCCATCACCATTGTGTGCGACGAAGAGTGGCTGCCCTATCAGAGGCCGCCGCTATCCAAGGACTTCCTTCTCGGGCGCATCAGCGAGCAAAATCTGATCTTGCGCGACGAGACTTTCTTCGAAGGCAAGCAGATCAATCTCGTTCTTGGGCAGCGCGCCACGCTGCTCGATTTGCACGCGCGACAGGTCACTCTGGCCGGCGGCAACGCTTTGAAGTTTAAAAAACTCCTCTTCGCCACAGGCTCGCGCGCGCGGCGCATCGCGGTTGAGGGCGCGGACTTCGATGGAATTTTCTATCTGCGTTCGGTGACCGATGCGATCGACCTGAAGGCAGGTCTGGCCAATGCTGCGGAGATTGTCATCATCGGGGGCGGCTTCATAGGGCTGGAAGTTGCGGCCTCCGCGGCAAAGCTGGGCAAGAAGGTCACCGTCGTGGAAGCGAGCAGCCGCCTGCTTGAACGTGCCGTCTCGCCGGTCTTGTCGACCTTTCTTCTTGATACGCATTTGCGGGCTGGCGTCGACGTGATGCTCGACGAAACGGTTGCTTCCTTCAAAGGAAACGGTCGAAAAGTTTCCGCTGTCGTGCTGGGCAACGGTGCCGTTGTCCACGCCGACCTGGTGCTGGTGGGGATTGGTGGTGTCGCCAATGACGAGATCGCGCGCTCGGCGGGGCTTAGATGCACGAATGGAATTGTCGTTGACGCGCACGGACAATGCGAAACATCGGACATTTTCGCGGCCGGTGACTGCGCCAACCACTTCAACCGCTTTTGCGAAAGCTGGGTGAGATTGGAATCGGTGCAAAACGCCCAGGATCAAGCGAAGGCCGCTGGACTGGCGATCGCCGGCGCTCGAGCGCCTTATGAGAATGTGCCGAGGTTCTGGTCCGACCAATATGACGTCAAGCTGCAGATCGTCGGGCTGGCCGGACGATATGATCGGCAGGCGGTCCGAGGTTCGGTCGACGACGGAAGATTCTCGGTCTTCTACTATCGCCAGGGCCGATTGGTCGCGGTGGACAGCGTCAACCGGCCAGGCGAGCAAATGGCAGCCCGACGCCTGATTGCGGCGGGAATCTCCCCTGCACCGGAGCAAGCCGCAGACCCTTCCTTTGACCTCAAATCCCTGGTGACAGCCGGAGACAAGGCTGGCGCCTAGCGCGCGGATTTGTGATGGTTCTCGCTTTCGAGAGGCCACTGAGAGGGACCGCCCAATAGAATGCCGAGGCTGAAGCGTACGGAAGAAGAGGAAAAGGCGCGGGAGGGCAGCGAGTTCATCGAGACCCTGGATCGGGGTCTTCGCGTGATACAGTCGTTCGGTATCGGTCGCCGTCCAATGACCCTCAGCGACCTCTCCAAGAGCGCGAATCTTCCGCGGGCGACGGTGCGCCGGATTCTGATGACCCTCGTAAAATCCGGATTCGTCGCGGGCAACGAGCGGTTGTTTTCGCTAACGCCCAGAGTGCTGCTTTTGGCTTCGGCCTATTTGACGTCGAACCAAATCAGCACCGTGATGCAACCGTTGATGGACGAGGTCGCCGGCAAGGCCAAGGAGGTCTGCTCCCTTGCGGTCCTGGATGGCGAAGAGGTCGTTTTCATCGCCCGCTCGAGTCCGGCGCGGGTATTTTCGACCGGACTGGACATAGGATATCGGCTGCCGGCTTTCTGCACGTCGGTGGGACGCGTTCTGCTGGGCAGATTGGCAAACGACGAGCTGACGAGAACGGTCGACGGCATGAAGCTGGCGGCTCTGACCCAGTCGACGCTGGTCGACAAATCGGCAGTGATTGCGACGATCATTGCCGACCGCACCAAAGGGTATAGCCTTGTCGATCAGGAAGCCGAAGAGGGCTTTCGGTCGATATCGGTGCCAATTCGCCGCTACGATGGCGCCGTCATCGCGGCCGCAAATATCGGCGCTCATGTCGATCGCATCACGACCGGTGAGATGATCGATCGCTTCCTGCCTCTCCTCAAGGAGATGTCCCTCGCCGCGCAGCCCCTGCTCGTCTGAGAAGCTGCCGTCTTTTGGCGAGCACCCGTCATTTTAGCCGTTTCTTGTAGGCGACCGGGTCCATGTCACGGACATCCACGCTTATGCTGGCCACATCCGGGCATCGCTCTGTCATCGTCCGTCGAAGGCTCGTACTCAGCTCGACCTTCTGGTCGGGCGATCGACCTTCGAGCAAATAGACAGACAGATGCACGAAGCTGTCACGCTTCCCGGCAACCAGGAAATCGTTGTAGACGCACGCGCGCACCTTGACGTCCTCCGCCTTCATGATGCCCGTTCGCCAACCGGCTTCAAAGAGCGCTTCGATCAAGCCTGTTACGTCGTCGCGAGCGAGCGCCCCTTCCGAATATTCGATCACCAAGTGCGGCATGACGTTGTTCTCGTTTTAGGTGGCGTTCATGAGATGACCTCACCGTCGTAGACCGTTCGCCCCTCAACGTCGCCATCTTTGTCGCGGCGGGTCATGGTTCGCATGGGGAAGGCCCGGTCGGCGGAATCTTTGCCGAGAAACGCCCTGTGCAGCGCAGAGCTGTGCAGCAGCTCCCCAGCCGGGCCGGGTCCGTGGGTGATTTCAGGCTGGGCGGAAGATCTGGCTGGGGCGGGAGGGATCGAACCTCCGAATGGCGGAATCAAAATCCGCTGCCTTACCGCTTGGCTACGCCCCAACAGACGACGAACGGAACGGGCAGAACCGGCACCCGCAGATTCCCGTCGGTCGCAGCCGGTCTATAGGGAGCGGCGCGGCATTTCAACCGCCTGGAGGGGCAAAAAGGGCCCGGCGGCCGACACTCTATTCTGGGCTCCGACGGCCCTGCCCGTTCCGGCCAGCCCATCCGGCGTCCCGGCAGTTGAGACCGCTCCCGTTTCATGGGAATACGGCGCCAATATTTGTTCTCGGGGAGTGAGCCATGACCTACCGCGCGCCGATTTCTGACATGCTGCTGTCGCTCAACCATGGCGCGGGCCTCAAGGCCGCCCTGGAGGCCGGCCATTACGGCGATTTCGACGCCGACATTGCCGCGGCCGTGCTGGAGGAAGCCGGCAAGTTCGCATCCGACGTGCTGGCGCCGCTCAACAAGGTCGGCGACGAGCACGGCATCAAGCTCGAGGGCGCCAAGGTCACGACCGCGCCGGGCTGGCCTGACGCCTACAAGCGCTGGACCGAGGGCGGCTGGAATGCGGTGTCCGGCCCGGAAGATTTCGGCGGCCAGGGCCTGCCGCTCGCCATCAACGCCGCCTGCACCGAGATCTGGAGCGCGGCCAACGTCGCCTTCGGCCTTTGCCCGCTGCTGACGGCGTCGGCGATCGAGGCGCTGGACGCCCACGGCAGCGACGAGCTGAAGCAGATCTATCTCAAAAAGCTCGTCTCCGGCGAATGGACCGGGACGATGCAGCTGACCGAGCCGCAGGCCGGCTCCGACGTCGGCGCGCTGCGCACCCGCGCCGAAAAGCAGGCGGACGGCACCTATCGCATCAAGGGGACGAAGATCTTCATCACGTATGGCGAGCACGACATGACCGACAACATCGTGCATTTCGTGCTCGCGCGTCTGCCCGATGCGCCCGCCGGCACCAAGGGGATCTCGCTGTTCCTGGTGCCGAAGTTCATGGTCAACGCGGACGGCTCGCTGGGGCCGCGCAACGACATCTATGCGAGCGGCGTCGAGCACAAGCTCGGCATGCATGCCTCGCCGACGTGCACCATGACCATGGGCGATCATGGCGGCGCCATCGGCTATCTGATCGGCGAAGAGAACCAGGGCATGCGCTGCATGTTCACGATGATGAACCAGGCCCGCCTCGGCGTCGGCCTGGAGGGCGTCGGCGTTGCCGACCGGGCCTACCAGCAGGCCCTGTCGTATGCGCAGGAGCGCCGCCAAGGCCGCGCGGTAGGCAAGAAAGGCGGCGGCTCGGATCCGATCTTCGTGCATCCCGACGTCAAGCGCATGCTGATGCGGATGCGGGCGCAGACCGCGGCCGCGCGCACCATCTGCTATGCGACGGCGGTCGCGATCGACGTCTCGACCCGCGCCAAGGATCCGAAGGCGCGCGCTGAAGCGGCCGCACGCGCGGCGCTGCTGACGCCGATGGCCAAGGCCTATTCCACCGATATCGGCAACGAGGTCGCCTATCTCGGCGTGCAGGTGCATGGCGGCATGGGCTTCATCGAGGAGACCGGCGCGGCCCAGCACTACCGCGATGCCCGCATCACCGCGATCTACGAGGGCACCAACGGCATCCAGGCGATCGATCTCGTCACGCGCAAGTTAGCTGCCAATGGCGGCGCGTCGGTGTGGGCGCTGCTCGACGAGCTCTCGGCGACCGTCAAGCAGGTGGAGGCCTCCAACGATCCCGCCTTCGGCACCACCGGCACCAAGCTGCGCGAGGCGCTGGAGGCGCTCACGCGCACCAGCAAATGGCTGCTGGAGCGCGTTGCCTCCGCGCCGAACGACGCGCTTGCGGGGGCGACGCCCTATCTGCAGCAATTCGGCTCCACGCTCGGCGGCTGCCTGCTCGCCTCCGAGGCGCTCGCCGCCAAGGCCGAAGGCCTTGGCGACGCGCCACGCTACGTCGCGCTGGCGCGCTTCTTCGCCGAGAACATCGCGGTGCAGGCGGGCGCGCTCGAGCGCACCGTGACCGAGAGCGCAGAATCGGTCGCAGCGGCGGATGCGGCGCTGCTGGGGTAAGGTGAGCGCCGCAAACGCGACATCGTAGCCCGGATGGAGCGTAGCGAAATCCGGGAAAGTCTCACCGCGGATACAGCGGTCCCGGATTGCGCTGCGCTCCATCCGGGCTACAAAGCTGCGACCTGAGCCCTTCTCCCCGGCCGCCACAGCACCACGCCCGCCGCAGCGAGATCGAGCACCACGCAGATCGCAAACGCCGTCGTGTAATTGCCCGTAACGCTCCGCACGAGACCGACGACACCGGGGCCGAAGGCGCTGACGATGCCGCTGATCGAGGTGCCCAAGCCCACCGCGGTCGCGAAGGCCGAAGCACCGATCTCGCGCTGGATGATCAAGGGCGGGAACGTGATCATGTTCCCCATCGAGAAGCCGTAGACGGCGCAGCAGGCCAGCAGCACGGTCGGGCTCGTGCTTTGCAGAGCCACGAACAGCGCAGCCGCCTGGCTCGTCATCGAAACCGCACAGGCGAGCCGGGCATCGAGCCGGTCGACGAACAGGCCGAGCGAGAGGCGCCCGACGATCGCCATCGCCGCCATGATCGTGACGGCAAGCCCTGCGGCGGAGCGGCCGATCAGCGGCTCGAGAAACGTCACCTGGTGGACGATGAAACCCATCTGCGCCAGCAGCGCGAACGCGATCGGCAGCACCATGGTCCAGAACGCCGCGTTGGCGAGCACCGCCTTGCGCGAGCGAACCGGCGTTGAGGAGCCGGAGGAACGTCCGCCCGCTGCAGGCGCCATGCCTGCGGGCCAGCCGATGAAGGTCACGACCGCCGGCAGCACCAGCACCATCATCGCGAGGGTCGCCGTCAGCATCGCAGACCGGAAGCCGATGCTGCCGGTCAGCGACAGCAACAGCGGAACGAGAATGATGCCGCCGCAAGTCGCGCCGTTGAAGGCAAGGCTGAGCGCGAGGCCGCGCCGCTGCTCGAACCAGGAATTCAGCACGGTCGCGATCACCACCGTGCCCATGCCGGTCCAGCCAACCGACATCAGCGCATAGGCGAGGTAGAGCTGCCAGGGCGTCTGCACCAGCGCCAGCAGCACAGTCGAAGCGCCGAGCGCCGACAGGCCGCACAGGATCAGCGCGCGCAGCCCGATGCGCTCGAGCAGGTCATCGGTGAAGATGACGAGCACGGAGGTCAGGAGAAACGAGAAGGTGCTGGCCGCGGAGATCAGCGTGCCCGGCCAGCCGTGAGCGCGCTGCAACTCGGCGAGATAGACGCCTTGGCCGTAGAGGCCGAAGCCGAACATGAAGAAGGCCATCAGGAAGCACGCCAGCACGACCCGCCAGCCGCGATAATACGGTGAGGATTCGTCGATCCGGGGGGCGGCAATCATGAATCTGACGGTCTGTCTGAAGGGAACGGGGCCGGATCGTGCCCCACAACCAGCGGTTTTTCAAATGAAACATTGTAGCTAATTGTTGCGGCACGTAGCGGACCTGGCATTCATCGAGCGGCATGGCTCGTGCGATGATGGGATTGTCGGGGGAACGACGCTGCGCGTGCCTCAAAAATGACGACAACAACCTTCGTGAAATCTTCGCGCCGAACGAATAGTCTAAACCCATGCGACATCTTCTCCGCCTGGCTTGCTTCGTCCTCGCTCTCACCGGCACCCTCCCCGCTGCGGCCCAGAGCGCAGCCCCCGTCGAGCTGCGCATTCTCGCGATCAACGATTTCCATGGCCATTTGCGGCCGCCGCCGGGCGGCATCCGCATCAACGACCCCGAGGACAAGTCCAAGAAGGTGACGGTGGCGGCCGGCGGCGCCGAGTACATGGCGACGCTGCTGAAGCAGCTGCGCGAAGGACACAAGAACGCCATCTTCGTCGCCGCAGGCGACCTGATCGGCGCGAGCCCGTTTCTGTCGGCGATGTTTCACGACGAGCCCTCGATCGAGGCGCTCTCGATGATGGGCCTTGCGATCAGCTCGGTCGGCAATCACGAATTCGACGAGGGCAACACCGAGCTTCTGCGCATGCAGAACGGCGGCTGTCATCCCGTCGACGGCTGCCAGGGGCCGCATCCCTTCACGGGCGCCAAATTCCGTTATCTCGCGGCCTCCACCGTCGAGACCGCGACCGGCAAGAGCGTGCTGCCGCCCTACGAGATCAGGGAGTTCGACGGCATCCCCGTCGGCTTCATCGGCCTGACGTTGAAGGAGACCGCCGGCATCGTCTCGCCCGCGGGCATCGCCGGGCTCGAATTCCGCGACGAGGCCGAGACGGTGAACGCGCTGGTGCCGCAGCTGAAGTCGCGCGGCGTCGAAGCGATCGTGGTGCTGATCCACCAGGGCGGCGAGCCCGCCGGCGACTACAATGAATGCCCTGCCATCACGGGACCGATCGTCGACATAGTCAGGAAGTTCGATCCTGCCGTCGACGTCGTCGTCAGCGGCCACACCCATCGCGCCTACATCTGCAATATCGACGGGCGGCTCGTCACTAGCGGCGACAAATACGGCACACTCGTCACCGCGATCGACCTCAAGCTCGATCCTGTGACTCGCGATATCGTCGCCGCCAAGGCCGAGAACGTCATCGTCGCCAATGCTTCGCTGGCCAGGGATCCCGAGCAGACCGCGTTGATCGACGCCTACGACAAGCTCTCCGCGCCGATCGCCAACCGGCCCGCCGGCTCAGTGACGCAGACATTGTCGCGCGTGCCGAACGAGGCCGGCGAAAGCGCGCTCGGCGATATCATCGCCGACGCGCAATTGCTCGCAACGCGCGATGCGAAGGATGGCAGCGCTGTCATCGCGCTCACCAATCCCGGCGGCATCCGCACCGACATCGTTCCGAAGGAGAATGGCGCGATCACGTTCGGCGACGTCTTCGCCAGCCAGCCGTTCCGCAATCGTCTTGTCACCATGACGCTGACGGGCAGCCAGCTCAAGGACTTGCTCGAGCAGCAATGGCTGGACCCGAAGCGGCCGCGGATTCTCCAGGTGTCGAACGGCTTCAGCTATACCTGGGATGCTTCAAAACCGTTCGGCGAGCGCGTCAGCCTGGAGAAGATGACACTCAACGGCAGGCCGATCGAGCCAGGAAGCGGCTACCGCGTCACGCTCAACGATTACCTCGCCGTCGGCGGAGACGGGTTTACCGTCGCGAAACAGGGCACCGCGCCACAATACGGCGGTTACGATGCGGACGCGCTGTTCGCGTTCTTCCGGGCGCACGGGCCGGTCGGTCCGCTGCCGCCCCGGCGCATCCTGCGGGTGAATTGATCCGGATCAAGCGGGCAGCCCTTTGCCATTCCCGGCCAAGCGCTTAGATTGGATTTTGCATTGCGTTTTGGCGCCGGATGCGCCAACGACGGCAAAAGCCCGTTTTCCGTGAGGCCGACCTGATGAGCACGCTTCTCCTTTCCCACAAGGCCTGCCTCGACCATGTCACGCCGCCGGGACACCCTGAGAGGCCGGATCGCCTGCGCGCGGTGGAGGAAGCCTTGTCGCATGAGCGCTTCCAGTTCCTGGCACGCGAGGAGGCGCCGGAGGGCGATCTCGATCTCGTCACGCTCTGCCACAACGAGCATTACGTCACCGAGCTGCGCCACATCGCGCCCACCAGCGGTCAGGTCTACATCGACGGCGACACCTCGATGTCCCCCGGCACGTGGGAGGCGGTGATGCGCGGCGTCGGCGGCGCGGTTGCGGCGACCGAAGCGGTGATGGCCGGCGAGCATCGCAACGCCTTCGTCGCGGTCCGCCCGCCCGGACATCACGCCGAGATCGGCAAGCCGATGGGCTTCTGCTTCTTCGACAACGTCGCGATCGCCGCGCGCCACGCCCAGCGCAAATACGGCATCAAGCGCGCGGCCATCGTCGACTTCGACGTGCATCACGGCAACGGCACGCAGGACATCTTCTGGTCGGACCCGACCGTGATGTACTGCTCGACGCACCAGATGCCGCTGTTTCCGGGCACCGGCGCCAAAAGCGAGCGCGGCGATCACGACACCATCGTCAATGCGCCGCTCGCCTCCGAGGACGGCGGCCCGGAATTCCGCGTCGCGTTCGAGAATCTGATCCTGCCGCAGCTCGAGAAATTCAGCCCGGAGCTCTTGATCATCTCGGCCGGCTTCGACGCGCATTATCGCGATCCCCTGGCTTCGCTGAACCTGCGCGCGGAGGACTATGCCTGGGTGACGCGCAAGCTGATGGATCTCGCCGACAAGACCGCCGGCGGCCGCGTTGTTTCGGTGCTCGAGGGCGGCTATGACCTGCAGGGACTCAAAGAATCTGTTACGGCGCATGTCGGCGCCCTGATGGGCGCTTGAGGCACCCGCCACATTACGCCCGCAAAACTCTGCTTTCTCCAAGGTGAAGCGAATCGGGCAATCGGAAACGGATATGGCCGAAAACACTCAAGTCGACGTCTCCAGGCTCACCTTCGAGCGCGCGATCGAGGAACTCGAAACGATCGTGAAGCGGCTCGAGGACGGCAAGGTGCCGCTCGAGGAATCCGTGACGATCTACGAGCGCGGCGAGGCCCTGAAGCGGCGCTGCGAGGAATTGCTGCGCCAGGCCGAGGCGCGCGTCGACAAGATCACCACCGATGCCAGCGGCCAAGCCACCGGCACGGCCCCGCTCGACGTCCAGTAATTAAGAGTGCTCTCCCGCTCAGTCATCTGCCCCCGCAGGGCCGCGCAAGACCGCGACGCAGGTCCGCGTAGAATGTGTTCGCGGTAAGCGTGGCCGCTGCGTCCTTATCGCAGTGCGCAGCTCCCGGCCGGCATGCGGTTCCCTGGCGGTGGATACGTCCCTGCCTTCGAATCGGGTCGTTGAGAGCTAGAAAAGCCCATACTCGGGCCAAAAAGCCTGCCAAGAACCGAGCAAGGCCGGAACCCCTTATCCCGCCCCGAGGTTAACCACTTCTGGTCCGCGAGTTGCACCTGCATACCCCTAATCGGCCCAGCGGGTTGGCTTTGGTCTAAGCTTTGGTGTAAAGCTGCGCGGAGTGTGGCTTTTTGTAAGCCTTGCGTGGGCACCGATTACCGACGACAAGTGCTTCAAACTGCTGATGAAATTGGCTTGGGACGGACGAAGCCGATCTAAGTGACAGGGATCACAGAGACTGAACCGGAGCACACTTAAGCTTACCTAAGCTTGAAGGCGGGGCCTTGCCCCGTGCAGGTGGCTCCGACGGTTATAGGACTCGCGCTGCGCCGATATTGTGCAAACCCATCGCGCACCGGAATGACCTTCCGGTGCTGACAAATTGGAAATCGCCGTGAACGCATACAGTAAGACGCCGCTTCTCGACACCATCCGGACGCCGGAAGATCTGCGCAAGCTCAAGGTCGAGCAGGTTCGCCAGGTTGCCGACGAGCTGCGGCAGGAGACCATCGATGCCGTCTCGGTGACCGGCGGTCACTTCGGCGCGGGCCTCGGCGTGGTCGAGCTCACCACCGCGATCCATTACGTCTTCGATACGCCGCGCGACCGGCTGATCTGGGACGTCGGCCACCAGGCCTATCCGCACAAGATCCTCACCGGCCGGCGCGACCGCATCCGCACGCTGCGCACCGGCGGCGGCCTGTCCGGCTTCACCAAGCGCAGCGAGAGCGACTACGATCCGTTCGGCGCCGCGCATTCCTCGACCTCGATCTCCGCCGGCCTCGGCATGGCCGTGGCGCGCGACCTCTCCGGCGGCAAGAACAACGTTATCGCCGTGATCGGTGACGGCGCGATGTCGGCCGGCATGGCCTATGAGGCCATGAACAATGCGGGGGCGATGAACTCGCGCCTGATCGTCATTCTCAACGACAACGACATGTCGATCGCGCCGCCGGTCGGCGCCATGAGCGCTTATCTGTCGCGCCTCTATTCCGGCAAGACCTATCGCACGCTGCGCGATGCGGCCAAGCAGATCAACAAGCGCCTGCCCAAGATCCTCGCCAACCGCGCCAATCGCGTCGAGGAATATTCCCGCGGCTTCATGATGGACGGCGGCACGCTGTTCGAGGAGCTCGGCTTCTACTATGTCGGCCCGATCGACGGCCACAACCTCGACCATCTCCTGCCCGTGCTGAAGAACGTCCGCGACATGGAGACCGGTCCGATCCTGGTCCACGTCGTGACGCAGAAGGGCAAAGGCTACGGCCCCGCGGAAGCCTCCGCCGACAAGTACCACGCCGTCGTCAAGTTCGACGTCGCGACCGGTACGCAGGCCAAGGCCAAGCCGAACGCGCCGGCCTATCAGAACGTGTTCGGCCAGAGCCTCGTCAAGGAAGCGCAGAAGGACGACAAGATCGTCGCCATCACCGCGGCGATGCCGTCGGGCACCGGTGTCGACATCTTCAACAAGGCCTTCCCCGACCGCACCTTCGACGTCGGCATCGCCGAGCAGCACGCGGTGACCTTTGCCGCGGGCCTTGCGACCGAAGGCTACAAGCCGTTCTGCGCGATCTACTCGACCTTCCTGCAGCGCGGCTACGACCAGATCGTCCACGACGTCGCGATCCAGAGCCTGCCCGTCCGCTTCGCCATCGATCGCGCCGGCCTCGTCGGCGCCGACGGTGCGACCCATGCCGGCTCGTTCGACAACGCCTATCTCGGCTGCCTGCCCAACATGGTGATCATGGCGGCGGCGGATGAAGCCGAGCTGGTGCACATGGTGGCGACCCAGGTTGCGATCGACGACCGTCCGAGCTCGCTGCGCTATCCGCGCGGCGAAGGCCGCGGCATCGAGATGCCCGAGGTCGGCATTCCGCTCGAGATCGGCAAGGGCCGCGTGATCCGCCAGGGCAGCAAGATCGCGCTGCTCTCCTTCGGCACCCGTCTCGCCGAATGCGAGAAGGCCGCCGACGAGCTCGCCGCCCACGGGCTGTCGACCACGATCGCCGATGCGCGCTTCATGAAGCCGCTCGACACCGAGCTGGTCCTCAAGCTCGCGCGCGACCACGAGATCCTGATCACGATCGAGGAAGGCTCGATCGGCGGCTTCGGCTCGCATGTCGCGCAATACCTGACCGATCAGGGCGTGCTCGACACCGGCATGGTCAAGTTCCGCTCGATGGTGCTGCCCGACGTGTTCCAGGATCACGACACCCCGGCCGCCATGTACGCCCGCGCCGGCCTCGACGCCAAGGGCATCGTCGCCAAGGTGTTCGAGGCGCTCGGCAAGGATGTGAAGACCGAGACGGTCAAGCTGGCTTGATTGTCGCGGCAGACGCTGAACCCCACCTCTCCCGTAGGGAGAGGTCGGATTGCTCCTGGCGATGCGAAGCATCGTCCAGTGCAATCCGGGTGAGGGGCTCAGATCCCACGTGAGAGCGTAACCCTCACCCGCGCCTTTGGCGCGACCTCTCCCCTTGGGGGAGGTTTTGCACCGCCGACGTCGCGGCAACTCCGATGCCTTCTCAATCGGTCGTGCGATGAAAATCTATCTGGCAGGCCCCGACGTGTTCCTGCCGGATGCCGTCGAGATCGGCCGGCGCAAGGTCGAAATCTGCGCCGCGCACGGGCTTACCGGGCTCTACCCCCTCGACAACGCGATCGACCTCACCGCGCGCGACGCTTCGCGGCAGATTTTCTGCGGCAACGAGGCGATGATGGACGCGGCCGATGCCATCATCGCCAACCTCACGCCGTTCCGCGGCGCCGGCGCCGATCCCGGCACCGTCTACGAGCTCGGCTACATGGCCGGCCGCCGCAAATTCTGCCTGGCTTATTCCAACGATGGCGCCGTCTATGCCGACCGCCTCAGTCGCTTCATGGACGTCGTGTCCGAGGATGGTCGGCTGGTCGATGCCCAGGGGCTGGCGGTCGAAGATTTCGGCCTCGTCGACAACCTCATGATGATCCATGCGCTGGAGCTGCACGGCTGCCCGCTGGTGACGCCGGCCACTATGCCGACCGACGTCTGGCACGATCTCACCGCGTTCGAGACTTGCGTCCGGATGGCGGCCGCGCGATTGATCGCTACATAAGCTTTTTAGTCGTCCGTCGGAGATCCGATGCCCCCTGCCCGCAAGCGCGCGGATGTATTGCTGGTCGAGCGCGGCCTGTTCGAGAGCCGGGCGCGGGCCCGCGCGGCGATCGAGGCCGGCCTCGTCACGGCCGACGACAAGCAGGTCGCAAAGCCGTCGGAGACGATTGCCGAGGACGCGGTGATCCAGGCCGAGCCGGCGCACCCTTACGTCTCCCGCGGCGGCGTCAAGCTCGCCGGGGCGCTGGAGCGGTACCCGATCGAGATCGAGGACCATGTCTGCCTCGACGTCGGCGCATCCACCGGCGGCTTCACCGAGGTGCTGCTGGCGAACGGCGCGAGCCTGGTGTTCGCCATCGATGTCGGAACCAGCCAGCTGCATCCCTCGCTGCGCGATCATCCCAAGATCGTGTCGATGGAGGAGACCGACATCCGCAGCTATGAGGGCAAGCGCCTGCCGGCGCGGCCCGATGTCGTCGTCATCGACGTCAGCTTCATCTCGCTGAAATCAGTGCTGCCGGTAGCTCTGTCGCTGGCAGCCGCGCCGATGAGCCTGCTGGCGCTGATCAAGCCGCAATTCGAGGCGGAGCGGAAGCACAACAAGAAGGGCATCATCCGCGATGCCGCCGTGCACCGGGAGATCTGCGACGACATCGCAGCCTTCGCGGCTTCGCTCGGCTGCACCGAGATCGAGATATTCCCCTCGCCGATCACGGGCGGCGACGGCAACATCGAATTCTTCCTGGGCGCGCGCCGTGGTTGAGCGCATCACGATCGATCATGTCGGCCATCGCGGCGACGGCGTCTGCCTCGACGCCGGCGAAGCAATCTATGTGCCTTACACGCTCGGCGGCGAGACCGTCGAGGTCGATCACGTCGCAGGCCATCATCCCGACCGCCGCAAGCTGCTGGCAGTTGAAGTCGCCAGCCCGGAACGCGTCGAGCCGTTCTGTCCGCATTTCGGCGTGTGTGGCGGCTGCGCCATCCAGCATTGGGCGACCGAGCCGTATCGGGCCTGGAAGCGCAACATCGTGATCGAAACGCTGGCGCAGGCCGGCATCGATTGCGAGGTGGCGCCGCTGGTCGACGCCCACGGCGCCGGGCGCCGGCGCATCACGCTGCACGGCCGGTTCGGCACGCACGACATCCTCAAGGTCGGCTTTTCGGCTGCGAGCTCGCACGACGTCATCCCGATCCATCGTTGTCCGATCCTCGATCCCGCGCTCGAGGGCGCACTCGACGCCGCCTGGGCACTCGCCGAGCCGCTGACGTCCAAGATGGCAGTGACCAAGCCATTGGATATCCAGGTCACCGCGACCGCCAACGGGCTCGATGTCGACGTGCGCGGCTCGGGCCCGCTGCCGACGGCGCTGGTCACGGCGCTGTCGCGCGTCGCCGAGCAGCACCGTCTGGCGCGGCTGACACGGCATGGCGAGCTGGTGCTGCAACGCCTGCCGCCGACGGTGAGGATGGGCCGCGCCGAGGTGACGCTGCCGCCGGGCTCGTTCCTGCAGGCGACGGTGGCCGGCGAGGAGACGCTTGCCGCGCTCGTCGCCGAGCGCATCGGCAAAGCCAAGGAGGTGCTCGACCTCTTCTGCGGCGTCGGCCCGTTTGCGCTCAGGCTCGCGGAGAAGGCCCGCGTCACCGCCTATGACAGTGACGCCGGCGCCATCGCGGCGCTGGCGAAAGCTGCGCGCACACCTGGCTTGAAGCCGATCAAATGCGAGCCGCGCGATCTGTTCCGCCGCCCGCTGATGCCGCAGGAGCTGCGGGACTTCGACGCCGTGGTGTTCGACCCGCCGCGCCAGGGCGCGCAGGCGCAGGCGCTGAAGCTTGCGGCGAGCAAGGTGCCGATCGTGATCGCCGTGTCCTGCAACGCCGCGACCTTTGCCCGCGACGCACGGCTCCTGATCGACGGCGGCTACCGGCTGGAGTCCGTGGTGCCGGTCGACCAGTTCCGCCACACGCCGCATGTCGAGCTGGTGGCGCGGTTCAGCCGCTGACGCGGGCGGCTACGCCGAGGCCTCGAACTGCGGCTGCCATCGCAACAGGTAGGACTGCAGCGAGCGCACTGCGATTGCCAGCAGGATGCCGACGAACATCATGACGAAGATGGCTACCATCATCTCGCTGGCATTGGCCCGCGCCTCAGCTTCGATGATGAGCTTGCCGAGACCGCGTTCGGCGCCGATGAACTCGCCAACGATCACGCCGATCAGCGCGAAAGAAACGGCCGGCAAGAGCGAGGCAAACACCCAGGCGAGCGCGGATGGGATCACGACCGTGCGCAGCACCGTGAATTCGCTGGCGCCGAGCAGGCGGGCGGCAGCGATCTGGTCACGGTCGATCGCACGCGTTCCCTCGAAGGTGTTGAAGAACACCACGAAGAACACGACGAGCCAGGCGGTTGCGATCTTGGAGAGGTCACCGAGGCCAAAAATAAGGATGACGAGCGGGACCAGCGCAATGCGCGGTATGGAGTTGAGCGCCACGATGTAGGGGCTGAACACGCGAGAGAGGAAATCGGAACGGCCGAGCACCAGGCCGGCCGCGATCCCGCTCGCCGAGCCGAACAGAAAGCCCCACCAGGTGTTCTTCAACGTGACGAGTGTGGCAAGCCATAGATTGTTGTCGCTGCCCTTGATGCAGGCGGTAAAGCCGGTCGCGTCTGCGAAGCAGCCAAGCCGCAAGAAACTCTGCCAGATCAGCGACGGCTTGGCGACGAAATAGGGATCGAGGATTTTCGGCACGTAGGCCTTCGGCAGCAACGTCTTGCTCCATTCGAAGCCCCATTGCCAGACGACGAGAACGACTGCGAGAATGGCCAATTGCCAGAACAGGATGACGGTGCGGCTGTTGGACATGATCAGTCGGCCCTGGTGCGGCGGAATTCTTCGCCGAGGGAATGCCAGATGTGGGAATAGAGCCGGGCGAACTCGGCCGTCTCACGCACGGCCACGGGATCGCGCGGACGCGGAATGGCGACGTCGAAGTCTTCCTTGAGACGCCCGGGGCGCGCCGAGAGCAGAATGATGCGGCTCGCCAGCGTCAAGGCTTCGCCGAGATCGTGAGTCACAAACAGAACGGTCTGCCGCTCGCGTTCCCAGATCTCCAGCAGCGTCTTGTGCATCTCGAGCTTGGTGTGGGTGTCGAGCGCGCCGAACGGCTCGTCCATCAGCAGGATCTCGGGCTCCAGGATCAGCGTGCGCATTAAGGCGACACGCTGGCGCATGCCGCCGGACAGCATGCGCGGGAAGCTCTGCGCAAAGCCTGCAAGGCCGGCCTTCTCGATGGCGGTGGCAACGCGCGCGGCGCGCTCGCTCTTTGGCACTCCCGCGATCTCCAGCCCATAGCCGATGTTCTGCTCCACGGTCCGCCACGGAAACAGCGTATCGCGCTGGAAGACATAGCCGACCCTGGGGTTGACCTCGCCGGTCTCGACCGTGTCCTGGTCGATCAGGATGCGTCCGCCGGAGCGCGGCAACAGCCCCGCGACCATATTGAGAATGGTGCTTTTGCCGCAGCCGGATGGACCGAGCAGCGCGACGAACTCGCCCTGCTTGACCTCGAAGGAAACGTCATCCACCGCCACGAACTCGCGGCCGGACGCGTTGAAGCGTTTGGACAGCCCCTGCACGGCAATGCGCGTGCGCGCAACGGCTGCTCGATCCTGATCGCGCGCGAGCGCGAGGCCTTGGCTTGGCGCGGCGATCATTTGTATTTCGCCCTGGCCGCCTGAAGGAAGCTCATGTCGACCGCATCCTCGTACCTGGTTTCGGGAATATCGGTTCCTTTGCGGTACCAGGGCTTGGCGCCGCGTTCGAACGACGCCTTGTCAATGACGCCGTCATAGGCCCAGGTCGACTTGTCGAAGCCGAGCTCGGCGCTGACCGCATCGGGATCTATCCCTGAAAAATACTTCGGCGTGACCAGCGCCTGCACCTCCGCGAGCGGCGTCGCCTTCACAAAAGCCATCGCCCGGTAGATCGCGTTGACGTAGGCCTGCACCATCGCCTTGTCCTGCTGGACCGTGTCCTGGAGCGTATAGATCACCAGCACGGGCAACGTCCCGCCGAAATCCTTCTCGAACACGCCAGGCTTCGACGTGTCGTAGATCGTCCGGCCAAAACCCTTCTTCTCGACCTCGACGATCCAGCTCGGCGGCGCCACGATGGCGTCGAACTGCTTGGTCTGCAGCGATGGGAACATCGTGTTGGGCCCGCCGCCCGCAACCCAGTTCACCTTGTTGCCGAGCCCACGCGCTTCGAACACATAGGTGCCGTACACCCAGGTGCCTGACCCGATGGCGGTCGCGGCAACGATCGGCTTGGCGTCGTCGGGGCGCTTGTAATCCGCGAGCTTTTCGACCGAATTGATGCCGCTCTCGTAGAGGTCCTGCCGGACCACGATGTTGGCGTAGGAGCATACCATCTCGGTCGCGAGCAGCATCTTGCAGGGCTTGCCGCGCGCACCGAGCTGGAGCGGATGGCTGGCATCGCCATGCGCGAACAGCGCCTGCCCCGCCGCCAATGTCTGCCGGCCGAACGTACCGGCATTGCCGGTAACGAGCTTGGAATCGAGTCCTTCGTCCTTGAAGTACCCCTTCAGCTCCGCGATCATGCCGATGGCGTAAACCGGCGACACCGGCCCGAAAGCGAGCGAGACCTGCTTGGCCTCCGCACGCAATGGCCCCGGCAGCAGTGACGCGCCGGCCCATGCAGACCCCGCGAACAGCGCCTGGCGTCTAGAAATGCTCATGTGATCCTCCTCCCTTGGTTCTTGTTCAATCGCGCGGTCCGTCAGGACGGCGGGACCTTGATTGTCCCTGCTTGTCGCAGCTGTTCGATCTCATCCGGCGGCATCCCGATCTCGCGCAGGATCTCGCCGCTGTGCTCGCCGATACCGGGTGGATCGTAGCGGTTGGACAGCCGCTTTCCGTCCATGGCAATCGGCAACAGCGGTGTCTTGACCTCATTACCGTCAGGCAAACGGATGTCAGTCAGGCCGCCGGATTGGTTGAGATGCGGATCATCGAAGAGATCGCCGGGCTTGTTCACCGGTGCGTAGGGCAGATCGAGCTGCTCGAGCCGCGCGGCGAGATCGGCCTTGTCCCATTGCTTGAAGATATTTGCGATTTCCGGGATCAACCAGCCGCGATGATCGACCCGGTCATTGCTGGTGGCAAAGCGTGGATCGGAGAGCCAGGCTTCGCGATCGAAGGCGCGGCAGAACGCTTCCCATTGCTCTTCACCGACGATGGTGACGAACAGTTTCGAACCATCCCTGGTGTCGAAGAGGTCGTAGACGGGCCACGGGCTGTCCTTGATCGAATAGGGGATCGATGGCTGCCCGCTGACCACCTCGCACATCATCGCCTGGGCCATCAGGAACACGTTGTTCTCATACAGCGCACTCTGGATGTAGCGGCCCCGGCCGGTACGCTGCCGCTCGGCGAGCGCGGCCTGGATCGCGATCACACCGAACATGCCGCCCATGACGTCATTGACCGAGGCGCCGGCGCGCATCGGCCTGTCGGGCAAACCGGTCATGTAGGCGAGGCCGCCCATCATCTGCACGACTTCGTCGAGCGCCAGGCGGTTCTCGTAAGGACCAGGCAGATAGCCCTTGAGCGAGCAATAGATCAGGCGCGGTACGAAAGCCGCGACGCTCTCGTAGTCGAGACCAATCCGCTTCAACAGGCCCGGCCGGAAGTTCTCGATCAGCACGTCGCTGTGCTCGAGCAGTCTGCGTGCGATGTCCTGGCCCTGCGCTGTCGACGTGTCCAGAGCGATGCTGCGCTTGTTGCGGCTGTAGGTCGCAAAGAAGCCGGCGGCAGGTCCCTTGAAGGCGCGGGTACGGTCACCCTTGGGCGGCTCGACCTTGATCACGTCGGCACCGAGATCGGCCAGGATCAAGCCGCAGCTCGGCCCCATCACCATCTGACTGAACTCGATGACCCGAAGGCCTGCCAACGGACGAAGCTCAGATCCCGTCTCACGCACAGCCATGGTCATGCCGCGCTCCGCAGGAGCTTGGGAATTCCGGCCTCGTGCAGATGCCCGGTCAGATGGTCTGCGGGGATGTCGCGGGCGAGAATCTCGCGGGTCTGCATCAGGCGGTCGAGGTCGATGCCGGTGGAGAGCCCCATGCGCTCCAGCATGAACACCAGATCCTCGGTGACGATGTTACCGCGTGCGCCCGGAGCGAAGGGACATCCGCCGAGGCCGGATACGGCGGCATCGAAACGGCGAATGCCCGCTTCAAGGCCGGCGACGGCATTGGCCAGGCCGGCGCCGAGCGTATCGTGCAGATGCAGCCGCAGCGTCATTTGCGACCCGAGCTCGCGCTGCACCGCCCCGACGATCTGCCGGATCGATTTCGGCGTCGCATAACCGACGGTGTCGGCAAGCCCGATCTCGTCGGCACGCGCTTCGGCAAAAGCGCGCGCAACCCGGCACACCGCCGCTTCGCTCACCTCCCCTTCCAGCGAGCAGCCGAAGGAGGTGGAGATCGCCCCCATCAAGCGCGGCCGCTGCCCCAACGGCTGGGCGTCGATCGCAGCGCGGACTGCGCGAAACCCGTCGACCTGCTCGTCGACCGAGCGGCGCACGTTTGCGCGGTTGTGCGTCTCGCTGGCCGAGATGACGAAATAGACGGCGTCGACGCCGGCGCCGATGGCGCGCTCGGCGCCCTTCGGGTTCGGCACCAGCGCACCGATGAGAGTCGATTTGTGCATGAGCGCATGCGCCATCACCGCATCAACGTCGGCGAATTGCGGCACGACCTTCGGCGGGACGAACGACCCGGCATCGATCTCGCGTATGCCCGCGGCGGCGATCATGTCGATCAACGCGCATTTGGCCTCGGTCGGAACGAAGATGTCCAGGTTCTGAAGACCATCGCGGGGCGCGACCTCGCAAATGTGGACATCGGGCTCGCGGGCCATGTGGGTCTCCCTGGGGACGATTGTATATTGTTGCATAAAAGAACAATCCATGAGACAGTCTGTCAAGCCCTAAAACTTGCGTGCACTGCGATGAGCGCCACCGATAGTTCCCGACCGCGCAGCGACAAGAACGGTTCCGAGCGGGCCGAGCAGCTCGCCGGCCTGATCATGGCGCTAGCCCGCCGCGAAGGCATGAAGGCCGGAGACCGCTTGGTTGAACAAAGGCTTGCGGATGCGCTGGATCTTTCACGCGCGCCGATCCGGCTCGGCCTGAAGGCCCTGGAAGCGGCGGGGCTGGCGCGCGGCGAGCCGCATCGCGGCTTCGTGCTGGCGAAGAATCCGACCAGCGGCGCCGCCCAACCGGCGCTCGCGGCCGTCAGGCGCGGCGAGCAGGTTTATACGGCCATCGCAGGGGACGTGCTCGCGAGCCGACTCCCAGCCGACGTCACGGAGGCGGAGCTCTTGCGCCGCTATGATCTGAGCCGCGCGGAGTTGCAGCGGCTGCTGGACCGTATCGCCGCCGAGGGCTGGATCGCACGCCTGCCCGGCTATGGCTGGCGTTTCGCGGAGACGGTCTCGAGCCCCGAAGCGCAGGCGCAGGCCAAGGCGTTTCGCGCGGTGATCGAGCCGGCGGCGATCGCACAGCCCGGCTTTGCACTGCCCCAGGAGGTGATCACACGCCTGCGTGAGCGCCAACAGCGGGTCTTCGACGGCGAAATCGAGAAGATGACGATTGGCGAGATCTTTCACTCCGGCTGCGAATTCCACGAGGAGATCATCCGCGGAACAGGCAATCCATTCTTCCTCGAAGCGCTCAAGCGTGTGAACTCGATCAGGCGCCTGTTCGCCTATCGCAGCTTCGCCGATCGTGACGGCATGAGGCGGCACGTGCGCGAGCATCTGCGCCTGCTCGACGTTCTGGAAGCGCGGCGCTACAGCGAAGCCGCCGACCTGATGACCCGGCACCTGCAGCGTCCGCTGGTCGCCGGCGTATCGTGATCCTACCGACCTTGATTCCGGTCAATCTTCTCGGCGCCGCCTGGCGCTAAGAATGCCTCATCATGGGGTGTGGAGCGGAAGTCCGTGGCCAACCGGCGACAATTCATCACGACCGCGCTCGGGCTTTCTGCGGCAGCGATCGGCAGCCCTTCCGCCGCGCTGGCGGCGATGACCTATGACGAGGCCATCAACGCGTCACGGGCTCCGCTGCGAGCAGCGCCCAGGGATCGCGAGCTCGTCCGGTTTGCGACGCTTGCGGCCAACAGCCACAACACCCAGCCGTGGATCTTCGCCGTCCGCGGCAATGTCATCACGATTGCGCCTGACGTCGCGCGGCGCTGTCCGGCCGTCGATCCCGACGATCATCATCTCTTCGTCAGTCTCGGCTGTGCCGCCGAAAACCTCATCCTCGCCGCGGCCACGCTGGGCTGGCGCGCCGATCCGGTCGTCGACGGCGATCGCATCGTGATCACGCTCGACGAGGCCGCTCCTGCCGCATCGGCCCTGGCCGATGCAATTCCCGTCAGGCAATGCACCCGCGCGGCCTTCGCCGGCAAGCCTGCCGCGCCCGAGATCCTGCGCCAGCTCGAGAACGCCTGCCGGCAACCCGGCGTCGCTGCGATCCTGATCACCGAGCGTGCCGGAATGGCTGAGGTCGCCGACTATGTGCTCGAAGGCAATTCGGCGCAGATGCGCGACAAGGCCTTCATGCGCGAGCTCGTCGACTGGATCCGCTTCAACGAGGCAGAGGCGGTCGCGACCATGGACGGGTTGTTCGCGCCCGCATCGGGAAATCCTGCGCTGCCGTCCTGGATAGCCCGGCCGCTTCTGAAGCTGTTCTTCACCGAGAGCGGAGAAAACAAGAAATACCGCGAGCAGCTCGACAGCTCGACCGGTGTCGTCGTGCTTGCTGCCGATCGCAGCGACACCTCGCACTGGATCGCGGTCGGCCGCGCCTGCCAGCGCTTCGGCTTGCAGGCGACCGCGCTGGGACTGAAATATTCCTTCGTCAACCAGCCGGTCGAGGTCGCAGCACTGAGGCAGCAATTCGCGATCCGGCTCGGCCTCGGCGAACGACGCCCCGACATCGTGATGCGCTTCGGCACCGGACCCGACTTGCCGAAATCGCTGCGGCGTCCGCCGGAGCTGGTGATGCGATCTTAACGCCGAAGGCCACCCAGGGCCGGGGACTCGCCGGGCAGCATGTTCGATCTGATGTCGCTGTCCATGCGGCCCGAATCCTGCTGGGTATAGCCGACGCCGAACGACAGGCTGAGATTTGAGGTCGGCTTGAATTCGACACCCGCAAACCCGCCATAGCCGGGTCCGGCGCCGGAGGTCAGCGGCGCCAGCGAGCTGCCGATGCCGTTGCCGTATTTCAGCGTGTCGAAGCCGGCAAAGAAGGTGACGGGCATGCCACCGCCGGTCTTCATCTGATAGCCGAATTGCGTGCTGTCATAAGAGAGCGCGCTGAAATTGCCGAGCGAGCTTGCCTGGTTGAAGCCGCTCCATCCGAAGTCGCCGCGTGCGCGACCGATGAAGAAGCCGTTCGCAGAGCCCGTGCGCCAATCGGCCTCTCCGGCGTTGAAGCTCGCAAAGTTGCCATAGCTGTCGGAGCTCAGGCCGGCAGCGCCGCCAAGGCCGAAAGGCCCGCCGGGAATCCAATATCGCAGCGGCGCCACTTGCGCGTGAACCGGCGCTCCGCCGAGGCAGAACACGGCGAGAGCTGCAAGAGCGCATGAGCGTGCAAGGTCGAACATTCCAGCTACCGTCTAAAAGCCCTTAAAACTATACTCCTCGACCATCATCAATGCCAGCGGAGTGACCGCGCCGGCCCTCGCGGCCGCAGGTCTTTCGGGGAACCGCACCTGATGCCGGACGATCCGCTGCTCACCCGCCTGACATCCGTTGTTGCCGATGTACCTGGCGTTCAAGCTGTCGTACTCGGCGGCTCTCGCGCGCGGGGCCGCGCGCATGCGGCCTCGGACTACGATATCGGACTCTATTTCAAGTCAGCGCTGGACATCGGACGGTTGCTGGCCGCCGCGAAGACGATCGCGGACGATCCCGCCGCCACGACGGTGACGCCCGTCGGAGAATGGGGGCCCTGGATCGTCGGCGGCGCCTGGCTTTCGGTGGGAGGCTGCAAGGTCGACCTGCTCTATCGCGACGCCGACGCGGTCGAGGCCGTCATGGAATCCTGCGGCGCCGGCGTGGTCACCATGGACTACCAACCCGGCCATCCACATGGCTTCTGCTCGGCGATCTGGATGGGCGAGATCGCATATTGTCAGCCGCTGCACGATCCGACCGGCCTGATTGCCCGATTCAAGTCGATCGCACTTCCCTATCCGGAGCCACTGCGCAGCGCCCTGATCCGGCGCTTCCAATGGGAAGTACTGTTCAGCATCGAAAATGCCGAGCTCGCGGCCGCACGCAACGAGCGGACCCACGTCGCGGGCTGCCTTTACAGATCGCTCGCCTGCGTCGCGCAGGTTCTGTTCGCACTGAACGAGCGCTATCTAATCAACGAGAAGGGGGCGCTGCAGGAGGCAGCCGGCCTGCCGCTGACGATTCCACACCTGGTGGAGCAGGCCGACGAAATCTGGCGACTCGTCGCTGATGGCGGTTTCGCGCAGGCCTGCGCAATGCTGCGGCAGGTCGACCGAGAATTGAAGGCGCTGGCTCACCCCGGCGGAACAGCGCCGTAAAGGGTGGTTATGCGGTCTTGTCGACCGAAGACGACGAATCCGCCGGCGGATATTTCGTCACCGGCACCATGAAGGATTTGGTGCCGACCTGGTAGATGATCTTGCCGTTCTGCCCGTCGTCGCTTGCGATCTGCGTCTGTCCGAACATGATGACGTTCTTGTAGACGAAGCCGGTGCCCTTGCGGGTGACGCCGTCGGTGGTGACGCTGACCTCGGCCTCCTTGCCATTGACGGACAGCACCTTGAAGCTCGCGCTCTTGCCGTTCTCGCTGGAATAGCCGCCCCAGCTTCCCATCAGGCGGCTGTCGGACGCGGGCGGGTCCTGCTTTTGCAGATTTGCAGTCTGCTTGCCGACGCCCCCGAACGAGAACAGCATCACCATGTTCTTGCCGTCCTTGGTGCCGACCGTGACCCCGCCGAAGGTGATGAGCGTGCCCTGAACCTCGCCGAAGCCGCGCTCGGTGCGTCCGTTGTGGGTGTACTCGACCTGCGCCCGGGCGCCGCGGATGTTGACGACCTTGAAGCCGACGGGCTGGTTGTTGCCCACCCAAGTGCCCTTCCAGTCACCGAGCAGAGCGCTCTGGCGATACAGCCGCTCGTTGGCGGGCGAAATCTGGCTGGTGCTCGATGTGACGATGGCCATTGGATTGCTCGGACGGGCCTCACAAACCCGCTTTCGCTGGCTTGGGCAGGTCAGGATGCCGGCGGGAACGAACAGTAACGATGCGATTAGGGCCACGCACCCGTTAACGAGCCGTTAAGCGCGCGCGTCGGCCGGGCGGGCAAAAGATCTCAGCCGGAACTGGCGTGATGCCACCGGAAAAAACCGCCCCCTCACCGCCCCCAGCGATCGGACCAGATCTTCTCGCCGATGAGGCAATTGACGCGCGGCTCCTTGTCGGCAACCGGCATCACGGGCCGCTCCGGGGTGCGGCCGGCGATTTCCATCAGCAGCTTGGTGCGGATCGCTTCCTTGAACTTGTCGCGCTCCTTGATCGTGATGACGAAGGACCCCGGCCCTCCGATGACGCAGTCCTCGTAATAAAGATCGAGATTGTCGATATCCATGGTCGAATAGGACGGCTCCTTGACCATGATCGGCAGGCCGTTGATGACGATGCCTTTCTCCAGCGCGGCGTCACGCGCCATCGTGACCGGGCCGCCATTGTTGTTCGGACCGTCGCCGGAAATGTCGATGACGCGGCGCAGGCCGCGATAGGGATCCTCGTCGAACAGCGGCATCGCGAAGTTGATCGCGCCTGATATCGAGGTGCGCGAAGCGCGCCGGATCGGCGTCTTCATGATCTCGGCGGCAACCGCGTCCGCCGTCTCCGGACCATCGATCAGCCGCCAGGGAATGATGATCTTCTGGTCGCTGGAGGCGGCCCACTCGAAATAGGTCACTGCGATGCGGCCGTTCGGGCCGAGCTTCAGCGCCTGCAGGAACTCCTTCGACTGGATCGCCTGTGCATAGCCCTCGCGCTGGATCGCGAGCTCGTCCATGTCCATCGAGTAGGACACGTCGACCGCGAGGATCAGCTCGACATCGACGCTCTGCGCGTCCTTGTCGGCCGCAAGCCGCTGCGGTTGAGTTCTGGGCGATTCGAATTTGGGTCCTGGTGCCGCGATGCCCGCGACGTCCCCTCCGGCGAACATGCCGGCCACCAGCACAGCCCCGATCGAGAACAGCAAACGCATCGCAGTCTCCCGTCGTATGACGCGATGGTGACATGCAATCGGCTTGCCGCAAAGGCCGAAGATCGCTTGTGCTTCACATTCGAGTTAGGAATTCACACGTTACGCAAGTCTGCCGCCATGTTGCCGCGCTTGCGTCGGGAACAGGGGCGATCTCAAGAGCCGTCGTTCCGGGACTCGCGAAGCGAGGGCCCGGAATCCAGCTGCCGGCGGAGGCACGCGACCCCGCCCACTTGTCCGGCACGATTTCCATGCTAGGTTGGTCGCAGATGGGGATGGAGTCCCCCGACAACCGCCCGGCGATCGATGACCTCATGGGCTGATGACTCCTGCTCGAGGAGAGGCAATCTTGGGCCTCTGCCTTTGGCGGGAGCATGGACACACCCGCCGATGGCGGGTTTTTTGTTGCCTGCTGGCGGCCGGCAGGCGAATGCGAGGGGACCACGAAGACGTGACGATGACGACACCGAATGCCGTACGTACCACACTGCCCAGAGGGATCTGGGTGCTCGGCTTTGTCTCGATGTTCATGGACATCTCCTCCGAGATGATCCACGCGCTGCTGCCGGTCTATCTCGTCACCGTGCTCGGCGCCTCCACCCTCACCGTCGGCTTCATCGAGGGCATTGCCGAGGCGACCGCCTCGATCACCAAGATCTTCTCCGGTGCGCTGTCGGACTGGCTCGGCCGCCGCAAACTGCTCGCCGCGCTCGGCTATGGGCTGGCCGCCTTCACCAAGCCGCTGTTCCCGCTCGCGCCCAGCGTCGGATGGCTGGTAGCGGCGCGCTTCATCGATCGAGTCGGCAAGGGCATTCGCGGCGCGCCGCGCGATGCGCTGATCGCCGATATCGCCCCGGTCGGCCTGCGCGGCGCGAGCTTTGGCCTGCGGCAATCGCTCGACACGATCGGCGCCTTCGTCGGGCCGCTCGTGGCCATCGGCCTGATGTGGTGGACGGCCGACAATTTTACCCTCGTGTTCTGGGTGGCGGTGCTGCCGGCCTTCCTGTCCTTCGGGCTGATCGCGTTCGCGGTGAAGGAGCCGGAGCCCGATCCGAGCCGGAAACGTGCGGAAAATCCGCTCAATCTCGCCGCAATGCGCCAGCTCGGAGCGGTCTATTGGCGCGTCGTCGCCGTGGGCGTCGTGTTCACGCTCGCGCGCTTCAGCGAGGCCTTCCTAATCTTGCGCGCACAGAACATCGGGCTCGACGTGATGTGGGTGCCGGCTGTACTGGTGCTGATGAACGTCGCCTATGCACTGTCGGCCTATCCGGCCGGCGTGCTGTCGGACCGGATCAACCGGACCGGCCTGCTCGCGCTCGGCCTGGTCTTCCTCGCCGCGGCCGACCTCGCGCTGGCGCTGCTCCCGAGCCTTGCGGGCCTCGCGCTCGGAGTCGTGCTGTGGGGACTCCATATGGGACTGACGCAGGGCCTGCTCTCGGCCATGGTCGCCGATGCCGCCCCGCCAAGCCTGCGCGGCACCGCCTTCGGCTATTTCAACCTGTTCACCGGGCTTGCCTTGCTGGCTGCGAGCGTGATCGCGGGTGCGCTGTGGGACGCCTATGGACCGGCGGGAACGTTTCTTGCCGGGCTTGGATTCGCGCTGGTTTCGCTGGTGGGGCTGCTCGCCGTCGGCAAAGGTCTGGCCACCGAGGGCAAGTGAAGCAAATGGCGAAGTGGGGAACGAGACATTGAACATTCAATACATCCTCGCCGTTGCCGGCGGCGGAGCGCTCGGCGCGGTCATACGCTATCTCGTTGCGATCGGGTCGGGCCGCGCGTTCGGTACGGATTTTCCGTGGGGCACGCTGATCGTCAACGTCACCGGATCGTTCCTGATCGGCATTTTCACCGCGCTGTTCGCGACCAAATGGAACCTGCCGCAGGCTGCGCGGATGTTTCTGACGGTCGGAGTTTGTGGCGGATACACGACGTTCTCGACGTTCTCGCTGGATGCCTGGTATCTGATCGAGCGCGGCCAGACATGGGCATCTGCCGCCTACATGATTGCGTCGGTCGTGCTGTCGGTGGGCGCTCTGATCGCCGCATTACAGCTCGTTCGCGCACTTCCGTAACTCGCGCAGGCGCAAGTCGTGCATTCCTGCCCAGCCGCGACGGCATAGTGGCGAGCGGCCGCATATCTTGGAGCGCTCCCCGCTTCTGCGGTATGATGTGTTGGCTGGTGGCTCATTCGAGCCTGGGCGTTTCGGGACACGATGAACGACACCGTCACCAAACCGAAAACCAGGACCAGGACCAAGGTCGAGCGGCCGAAGCTCCACAAGGTCATCCTGATCAACGACGACTACACGCCGCGTGAATTCGTCACCATGGTGCTGAAGGCCGAATTCCGCATGACCGAGGATCAGGCCTACAAGGTGATGATCACCGCGCACAAGCTGGGCGCCTGCGTGGTGGCCGTATTCACCAAGGACGTCGCCGAAACCAAGGCAACGCGCGCCACCGATGCCGGCCGCGCCAAGGGCTATCCGCTATTGTTCACGACGGAGCCGGAGGAATAGGCTTCATCCTGCGACGATGAATGTCCTTCAGCTCAGTGCACATCACGCCATCACCACCGGCGTCTCCTCCGCCAGCCCGTAGACGCGCTGCGCCTTGGAAAATCCTGCGATCGGAAACTCGCCGAGCTGGTGCCAATCATGGCGGCAGACATTGGCAAAACCTTCCGAGGCGACGACGGTCCGCCCCAGGCGCCCCGTGATCTTCTCCAGCCTTGCCGCGAGATTGACCGCCGGGCCGATGCAGGTGAAGTCGAGGCGGTTGCCGCCGCCGATGTTGCCGTAAAGGATGTTGCCGACATGCAGCGCGACGCCGAAGCGGAAGCGCTCGACGGCCTCGCCCACCGGAAAGGCGAGCGCCTCGACGCTGGCGCGCGACTCGCGCGCGGCCTCCAGCACCCGCGCGCAGACATGAGCGGCATCGCCGACATATTCGTCGATCGGGAACACGGCGAGCAGGCCGTCGCCCATGAACTTCAGCACCTCGCCGCCATGGTCTCGGATCGCCGTGACCTGGCAGTCGAAATAATGATTGAGGATCTGGACAACCGTCTCGGGCGGCAGCCGGTCCGACAGCGCGGTGAAGCCGCGCAGGTCCGACAGCCAGATCGCCGCCTGCATGGTGTCGTTGTGACCGCGGCGGATCTGGCCGCCGAGGATGCGCGCGCCGGCGCGATTACCGACATAGGTGTCGAGCAGCATCTCGGCGGTGCGGCGCATAGTGATGATCTCGCTGATGCGTGCGAGAGGCGCTATGAGAGCTCGGATGGCTGCGATGTCGTCGTCGCTGAAGCCGCCGGGCTGCCGCGTGATCCAGCTCGTCGCGTGAATGGAGCCGTCGAGAAAAGGCACCGGCACCGCGATATAATCGGTCGCGCCTTCGGCGTGCATGTCCTCGAGGAACGGAAATCGCTTGCTGTCGGGGTCGCCTGCGCGGCCCCTGACCTCGATGCTCTGCTCGAAAACCACGCGAAGCGGGCTGTGGGCGAATTGGGGCGTGTCCAGGATCTCAAAATCGACGCTGCCGATTTCAACTCCCTCGCCCTGCCGCCAGATGAAGTTGCGGCCGAAGACTTCGGGATGCAGCGTGCGGATGAAGATGCCGAACCGCCACAGCGGCAGGCCGGCCGCGACCAGACGTTCACAGAAATCGGCAATCCCTACGGCCGACTCCTGAGCCGCCCAAGTGCCGTCGATCAGCCAGTTGGAGATGCGCTGAAGCTCGGAGCTGTTCATGGCCGCATTTGCGGACGAAGTTGCAGGGCCGTCAAGCTGCGCGGTGGACTAGTACCGCGAGTTCAACGCCCGACCTGTCCGCGATCGCGCAGGAAGTGATCGGCCAGCACGCAGGCCATCATGGCCTCGCCGACGGGGACGGCGCGGATGCCGACGCAGGGATCGTGGCGGCCCTTGGTGAAGATCTCGGTCTCGGTGCCTTGCCGATCGACGGTGAGACGCGGCTGCAGGATCGACGAGGTCGGCTTCACCGCGAAACGTACCACCACGGGCTGCCCGGTGGAGATACCGCCCAGCACGCCGCCGGCGTGGTTGGAGAGGAAGCGCGTGCCGTCATTGCCGGAGCGCATCTCGTCGGCGTTCTGTTCGCCCGTCAGTTCTGCCGCACCAAAACCGGCGCCGATCTCGACGCCCTTCACCGCGTTGATGGTCATCATCGCGCCCGCCAGATCGGAATCGAGCTTGGCGTAGATCGGCGCGCCGAGACCTGCCGGCACGCCCTCGGCGACGACCTCGATCACGGCGCCGATCGAGGAGCCGCTTTTGCGGATGCCATCGAGATAGGTCTCGAAGAACGCGGCCTTGTCCTTGTCGGGACAGAAGAAGGGATTCTTGGCGACCTCGTCCCAGTCCCACTTGTCGCGGTCGATCTTGTGCGGGCCGATCTGCACCAGGGCGCCTCGCACCTTCACATCCGGCAGCACTTTCCGCGCGATGGCGCCTGCGGCAACGCGCATCGCGGTCTCGCGCGCCGAGGAGCGCCCGCCGCCGCGATAATCGCGCAGGCCGTACTTCGCCTCATAGGTGAAGTCGGCATGACCGGGACGAAACTTGTCCTTGATCTCGGAATAATCCTTCGAGCGCTGGTCGGTGTTCTCGATCAGAAGGCCGATTGGCGTGCCCGTCGTCACCTGAGCGCCGGTCTCGGGATGGGCCATCACGCCGGACAGGATCTTCACCTGGTCCGGCTCCTGGCGCTGGGTGGTGAAGCGCGACTGGCCGGGACGGCGCCGGTCGAGATCCCGCTGGATGTCGGCCTCGGTGAGCGGGATCATCGGCGGGCAGCCGTCAACCACGCAGCCGATCGCCACCCCATGGCTCTCGCCGAAGGTTGTGACGCGGAACATGTGGCCGAAAGTGTTGAAGGACATCGCTGCTCGCGGGTTCGTAAGTCAATGCTGACTTAACTCGCCCTGAAATAGGGGTCAAATATCGGCGAAGCCTTCATGGCCGGGCTTGTCCCGGCCATCCACGTTCTTGGTGGCTGCGAGCACGAAAGTCCGTGGATGCCCGGGACAAGCCCGGGCATGACGGCGGGGGCGAGGCAGCGCTCCGGGCTAACTAAACTTCTCCAACCGCCCGTCACGGAACACATAGACGGCGCCCTGCTCGATATAAAGCTCGGCGGCGCTCGCGGGCGTCTCGAGGCCCAAGGCCACCATCAGAGCTCGGCAGGTCCCGCCATGGGCCACTGCGACGGTGTCGGACAGGAGCTGGTCGTACCAGGTGCGCACGCGGACCTGCACGTCGGCGTAGGTCTCCCCGCCCGCAGGCCCCACGGTCCATTTGTCGGCGAGGCGCCTTGCATAGATGTCCGGATCCCTCGCCTCACTCTCGGCCAGCGTCAGCCCCTCCCAGGTGCCGTAGCCGATCTCGCGCAGACGATCGTCGAGCGCGTAATCGGCAGGCGGCAATTCGAGCTTGCCGCGCGCGAGCTCCATGGTCTGGCGCGCACGGCCGAGCGGGCTCGACACGTAAGCCAGCGCGGCCTTGTCGCGCCCGTCGCGCTTGAACAGTTCGGCGAGAATGCCGCCGGCCTGCACGGCCTGGCTGCAGCCGCGCGCGTTCAGCGGAATGTCCCTGGTGCCCTGAAGCCTGCCGAGCGCATTCCACTCGGTCTCGCCGTGGCGAAGATAGTAGATCGTAGGCTTGGGCATTTCAGTTAGAGGCTAGTCCTTCCCGCCAAGCGAGATATCAGGCGCATCCGGCCGCTTCATGCCGAGCACGTGATAGCCGGAATCGACGTGGTGCACCTCGCCGGTGACGCCGCGCGATAGGTCGGAAAGGAAATACAGCGCGCTGCCGCCGACGTCTTCGGTGGACACGTTGCGCCGCATCGGCGCGTTGGTCTCGTTCCACTTCAGGATATAGCGGAAGTCGCCGATGCCGGACGCCGCCAGCGTCTTGATGGGACCTGCCGAGATCGCGTTGACGCGAATGTTCTTCTCGCCGAGATCGGCAGCGAGATAGCGCACGCTGGCTTCCAGCGCCGCCTTGGCCACGCCCATGACGTTGTAATGCGGCATCCACTTCTCGGCGCCGTAATAGGAGAGCGTGATCAGCGAGCCGCCATCCGTCATCAGCTTCTCGGCGCGCTGCGCCACCGCCGTGAACGAATAGCAGGAGATCAGCATCGACTTCGAAAAATTCTCCTGCGTGGTGTCGACGTAGCGGCCGTCGAGTTGCTCGCCATAGGCGATCGCATGCACCAGGAAGTCGATCTTGCCCCATTTCTCCTTCAGCACCGCGAAGACGGCATCGATGGTTGCGGCATCGGTGACGTCGCAATGGCCAAGCACGAGGCCGCCGATCTCGGCGGCGAGCGGCTCGACGCGCTTCTTCAGCGCATCGCCCTGATAGGTGAAGGCGAGCTCGGCGCCCGCGGCGTGGCATGCCTTGGCGATTCCCCAGGCGATCGAGCGGTTGTTGGCGACGCCGAGGATGACCCCGCGCTTTCCTTGCATCAGACCCGAATTCTGCGCCATTTTTGCACGTCCCGTCGAACTCTCGTTGAGGTCTGGAGGTACACCAGCCCTCCCCTGCGGTACAGCCCTAATCCGCAGCATTAACGCTGTTTCGAGTGCCGGAATAGCCGTTCCGCTTGGGTGTTATGATCGCTATAGGCGCGCCGAACGCCAGGGATGTCAGGACCGCAATGAGTGCGTTTCGCCAGAGTGTGGAAGCCATGATCCCGGCGTTGCGCCGCTACGCCCGCGCGCTCACACGCGATGCGGATGCGGCCGACGATCTGGTCCAGGATACGTTGGTACGCGCGCTGCGTTCGGAGCGGCTGTTTCTCGGAGGCGACGTCAGGAGCTGGCTCTATACGATCCTGACCAACCTCAACAAGAACCGGCGGCGCTCGCTGGCAAGGCGGCCGCAATTCATGCCGCTGACGGATAACAACCCCGATGCCAGCGGGACCGAGGCCGAAGGACGCGACATCGAGAAGGCACTGGCTACTCTCGTCGAGGAGCAGCGTTCGGTGCTGCTGCTGGTGATGCTGGAAGGCATGAGCTACCGCGAGGTTGCCGACATCCAGGGCGTGCCGATCGGCACCGTGATGTCGCGCCTGGCGCGCGCAAGAGCCCACGTCAAAGCCTCGCTGGAGGGCGAGCGTACGGCGCTCAGGCGGGTGAAATGATGGCCGGGTCGATGCATCGAACGATCTCCGCCCGCAGCCGGATAGTGAGCTGCGCGAAGCTAACTCGCAGAAGGCATTTTGGGCCGCAGAGCCAGAGACGACCGATATGAACGACCGCAAGATTCCAGTAACCGAGGACGAACTGCACGCCTATGTCGACGGCGAGTTGCCGGCCGAGCGACGCGCCGACGTCGAGGCCTTTCTTGCCGCCCACCCCGAGGACGCCGAGCGGGTGCAGTCCTGGCGGACCATGGCCGAGATGCTGCACGCGCGTTACGATTCGATTGCCCATGAACGGGTGCCCGCACGGCTCGAGCTCGAGAGGCTGGAGCGCCGCCCGCGGCAATGGTTTTATGGCGCCGCCGCGGCCGTGCTGGTCGCCTTCGTCGCCGGCGGCACCGCCGGCTGGGTGGCGCATGGCGCCGCCAACGCGCCCTCGACCTTCCGGAGCTTTACGGCGGACGCACTCGACGCCCACCGCCTCTATGTCGTCGAGGTCCGTCACCCCGTTGAGGTCGGCGGCAACGAGCGCGATCACTTGCAGGCCTGGCTGACCCGGCGCTGCGGCTGGACCGTGTTCGCGCCGAACCTGGAGGCCAGCGGGCTGAAGCTGGTCGGCGGCCGGCTGCTACCGGGACCGAACGGTCCGGCGTCGTTCCTGATGTACGAGGGCGCCTCGGGCGAGCGGTACACGATCTACAGCGCCAAGACCGAGAATGGTGCAACGCAAATGCGCTACGCCAAGACGGACAAGGACGGCGCGTTATTCTGGTCCGAGCGCGGCGTCGGCTACGTCGTCAGCGGCAGCAGCGATCGCGAACGGCTGACCAAGGTGGCGCAGGCCGTCTACGACCAAGCAGAGAAAAACGGCACCTAGACAACCGCGCAAGGCCAGTGCCCAGATTCCGTCATCGAAAATTTGGAATCAGGACATCGACACGTCTCATTATCGCACCGGGTGCTCACGCGATTATGAGTGGCGTTCGATCCGCCGATCGACGCGGGCGGCCTCGATTGGGGTTTTTGGTACCGCGCTGGTCCCCCTCTCGAGGCCGCACCTTTTTATCGGCTGCCCCGCCGGACAGCCGACACGTCGAGACCATGAAGCGCTACCACGCCTCAGGCGTATGATGGGCATCATCTCCAGGACGATGCCGTGGTCCTTTAGGAGAACCCCTTCAGTTCGCTCTCGCCCTAAAGCGCGATGGCTCGCGCTTTAGCTCTTTGTTTGCGCATGATCTTTCCGGAAAACCGCTCCACACTTTTCCGGACATGCTTTAGCCGACACCGCTACGTGGATTGTAGGGGTGTTGGTCCCGCCACTTCTCCATCAATGCTTCAAGCTCGGCGTCGTTCCCGTCCGGTAGCATAATCCTGATGATGACGAAGAGATCCCCGGTTCCGCCGGCTTTCGGCAGGCCCTTGCCCTTGAGGCGGAAGGTCCGGCCGCTGGACGTGTTCTTGGGGACCGAGAGCTCCACGGCATTGCCGAGGGTCGGCACGCGGACCCTGCCGCCGAGCACCGCCTCGTAGAGCGTGACCGGCAGGTCGATCCTGAGGTCTGCGCCCTCGACCTTGAAGAACGGGTGCGGTGCAATGTTGATGGTGATCAGGAGATCGCCGGGCGGATGGCCCTGCGCACTTTCTCCCTGCCCCCGCAACCTGATCTGCTGGCCCTCGGTGACCCCGGCCGGAATCTTGACGTTGAGCTCCTTGCCAGTCGGCAACCGCACACGCTTCTCGCCGCCCTTGACCGCCTCTTCCAGCGAGACGCTCATGGCGACGTTGACGTCGAGATCGAGCCCGATGCCGCCAGTGTCGAACTCGAACTGGGCGCCGCCGCCGGCTCCGGGCCGTGCGCCGCGCATCCCGCCGCCGAACATGCTGTTGAGGATGTCCTCGAACGCACCGCCGCCCGGGCCGCCCGCACCGCCGCTTCGGAACGTATAGCTTTCGAACCCGCCTGGGCCCGCGCGGCCGCGAGGACCGCCGCCGCCCGGAAAACCCTGGAAGCGCGGCTTGCCCTCGGCGTCGATCTCGCCCCGGTCAAACTGCTTGCGCTTGTCCTCGTCGCCGAGGATCTCGTTGGCCGAGTTGATCTCGGCGAAGCGTTCGGCAGCCTTCGGATCACCCTTGTTGCTGTCAGGATGGTGCTTCTTGGCCAGCTTGCGATAGGCGCTTTTGATCGCGGCAGCGCTGGCGCTCCGCGGCACCCCCAAGACCTCATAGGGGTCGCGCATTCGTCACGTCTCCTTCAAGAAATCGAATTGTTCAAAGGGCTCCCCGCCCCACCTGCGGGTGATGTGGGAAGAGAGTGGCATTTTTGCAACTAGGAACGCGAGCTGAAGCTCTATCTTTGGAGCATGGTCTGATCGGAAAACCGGTTCCCACGTTTCCGGATCATGCTCAGCTCCGCCACGGCTTTAGCGTATGAATCTCCCAACGGCCACGACCGCTTTGGCAGCCGGCGCCCTGGAGCCAGCTTTCGGTATTGCCGTTGACGTAGCTCGCCAGGAAGTCGCGGCATTTGCGCCCGTCCTCGGCGGCATAGGACTGGGCGATGGGCGTCACCGAGCCGCGCGCCCCTGTCTCCGGATTCTCCCAATGCTGGCTGGAATCCTTGTCGCCCTTGCTGAGGACGTCAGAGGCGGCGTTGCGGGTGAAGGCGAGATCGGTCTCGGTCGGGGGAGCGTCCTTCGCCGGCCGCGCGATCGAGCCGGTGAGGTCGCTGTCCTCGGCCTTGGCATAGGCGCTGCCGTCGTTGCGGGAAAAGCTGCAGCCGCCGGCACCAAGCCCGATCAGAATCATCGTCATGACGAAGCCGGACGGCCGGATCGCCGATAGGCCAACGCGTCCCCATGCCCTATATAGGGCGGTAGCGGACAACAACGCGTTTTGGGCCGCGGGACGCAACTCGGACTCCGGACATGACCGACACGACCTCGATGAAACACCAGACACCCTTAACATCCGGTGATTTCACCGCTGCCGACGAGCCATTTGCGTTGTTCGAGGCCTGGCTCAACGAAGCGGTCAAGAGCGAGCCGAACGATCCGAACGCCATGGCGCTCGCAACGGTCGATCCCGACGGGCTGCCTGATGTGCGCATGGTGCTGATGAAGGGCTTCGATACCGAGGGTTTCGTCTTCTACAGCCACATCGCCAGCCAGAAGGGCCGCGAACTCGCCGCAAATCCTAAGGCAGCGTTACTTTTTCACTGGAAGTCGTTGCGCCGTCAGGTGCGCATCCGCGGCAACGTGACGCCGGTGACCGACGCGGAGGCCGACGCCTATTTCGCGACGCGACCGAAGCAGGCCCAGATCGGCGCCTGGGCGAGCAAGCAATCGCAAGAGCTGGAGAGCCGGTTCGCGTTCGAGCAGGCCATCGCCAAGGTCGCGGCCAAATACGTCATCGGCGAAGTGCCGCGGCCGCCGGGCTGGAGCGGCTGGCGCATCACGCCGGTGCGGATCGAGTTCTGGCACGACCGCCCGTTCCGCCTGCACGACCGCATTGAATTTCGCCGTGACGCGGCCGGCCAACCGTGGTCCAAGACGCGAATGTATCCGTAAGCTTTGGGCCGACCTGAAAGATGTCCATGCCGCATTTGTCCAATGCGCCGCGCCGTACGCTGCTCCTGACCGGAGCCAGCCGCGGCATCGGCCACGCCACCGTGATCCGTTTCTCCTCGGCGGGCTGGCGCGTCATCACCTGCTCGCGGCATCCTTTCCCGGAGGACTGCCCCTGGGACGCAGGGCCGGAGGACCACATCCAGGTCGACCTCGGCGATCCCAAGGACACCGCGCGCGCGATCTCGGAGATCCGCAACCGGCTCGAGGGCGGCACGCTGCATGCGCTGGTCAACAACGCCGCGATCTCGCCGAAGGGCGCCGGCGGCTCGCGGTTGGGCTCGGTCGACACCGACCTCGATACCTGGACCCACGTCTTCCATGTCAACTTTTTCGCGCCGATCATGATGGCGCGGGGGCTGATCGAGGAATTGAAGGCCGCCAAGGGGTCGGTCGTGAACGTCACCTCGATCGCGGGCTCGCGCGTGCACCCCTTCGCAGGCGCGGCCTACGCCACCTCGAAGGCCGCGCTCGCAGCGCTGACACGCGAGATGGCCTCCGACTTCGGCCGCATCGGCGTCCGCGTCAACGCGATCGCCCCGGGCGAGATCGACACCTCGATCCTGTCGCCGGGCACCGAGAAGATCGTCGAGCAGCAGATCCCGATGCACCGCCTCGGCACGCCCGACGAAGTGGCAAAGATCATCTACGTGCTGTGCACGGACACCAGCTCCTATGTCAACGGCGCCGAGATCCACATCAACGGCGGCCAGCACGTGTAGGCGGGCACTGTCATTGCGAGCGAAAGCGAAGCAATCCAGACTGTCTCCGCAAAGACAGTCTGGATTGCTTCGTCGCGGAGCCTGTCATCCGGCCCGCCGGAGGCGGGACCGGGTGGCTCCTCGCAATGACGGAAGTGGAAATGGCCGCTCAGGGAAGCAAGGCGATCCAGACAACGCCGCCGCAAGACCTGGATCGCCCTTACCTTCCGTTCCTCAATCGAGTCGAATCCGACGTGACCGCTCGCGCGGCCGCGGAGCGGCCGTGCTGAATGCAGTCGAGCAGTCGTCGTCGTTCTCACCATCGAGCAGCGGAGCACCACAGTGCCGGCACATGCGTGCCGACATCGACGGCGCCTTGCCGCTCGCCAGAACCTGACGGTAGTTCGCCAGATCGATGACGTTGCGGGGCGACGTTATGTGTTTCTCAACCATGGCTGTTCCTCGCGGCTACGCCCTGCTTATCGCAGACAAGTTTCGCGCAAACGTTCAGCCCACCGCTCAAATTTTACCGGAGGAATTGCGGCATGACACACGCGTCACCGCGTCGCCGCAATCCCGATCGATTCTGCGACACGATTCATCGTGTCTATGCGAGCGGCGTAAGGTCTCGGTAGGTATCTTTGCTCGCGCACGATCCTACAGCCACTTCTTCCACTTGAAGATCCAGTAGGGGACGATGGCGGCGATCAGCATCATCACCAGCGCCATCGGATAGCCGTGCACCCATTCGAGTTCCGGCATCACCTTGAAGTTCATGCCGTAGATCGAGGCGATCAGGGTCGGCGGCATCAGGACAACGGCCATGACCGAAAACAGCTTGATGATGTTGTTCTGCTCGAGATTGACGACGCCGAGCATGGCGTCGAGCACGAAGGTGATCTTGCTGGAGAGATAGGAGGCGTGATCGGTCAGCGAGGCGACGTCGCGCTGCATGGTCTTGAGCTGCTCGCGCATGTCCTTCGACCACTTCACGCCCTCGACCACGGCGGACAGGAAGGTCACGACGCGGCCGATCGACACCAGGCTCTCGCGAACCTTCGAGGTCAAGTCGCCCTTGCGGCCGATCGAGATCAGGATCTGGGAATATCGCTTGGCGTGGCCGTGGCGCTCGCTCTCCGGCTCGAAGATCTCGTGGGAGACCTGGTCGATCTCGGCGCCGCAGCGCTCCAGAATGTCGGCGCAGCGGTCGATCACGGCGTCCAGGAGCTCCATCAGCACCATCTCGCCGGTGATCGAGGGCGTGCAGGAGCGGGCGAGCTTGGCCTCGACCAGCGCAAAGGGCTTGGGCAGGTCGTAGCGGACCGTCACCAGGCGGTGGTCGCCAAGGATGAAGGTCACCGCGGTGGTCCGGGGCATGTCGGTATCGGAGTGGCACATCAGCGTCGCGGTCATGTAGCGCGCGCCGTTCTCCATATAGAGGCGACTGGAGATCTCGATCTCCTGCATGTCTTCCCGGGTCGGGATGGCGATGCCCGCCAGCCGCTCGACCGCCTTGTCCTCGGCAGCCGAGGGGTTGACGAGGTCGATCCAGACTGCGTTCTCCGGCAGCGCTGTGAGATCCTCGACAACCGCCTTCTTGAGGGAGGTCTCGGAGAGAACGAACACCGAAAACATCAAAAGCTCCAGAGATCCTACGACAGAACGACAGCCCTTAGCGCGATTCTGACAGGTTCACGATGACAACAACATTAACGGAGCGTTTGCATCTGCGGCGGCCCTAGGCTCAACTGTGGCGCCGGAGGAACAGTCTGGCGCGTCTTACCAAAAAAACCCGCACGACACCTCCAAATTTGCGGCAGAAAAGCCACAGCTGGGGTCTTACAGCCCTGGAAAACGGCTTCAGCGCTGGAATTGTGGCAGATTTCAACCATAATGGGCTTAACGGAGTCGAGGAACTTGGGCGCTACGCTCAGGTCCCTTCCGCACGGTATTGTTTTGATTGGAACCAAACCATGTCGTCGCTGAAAATTATGTTTGGGATTTTGGCCGCTGGCCTGATGCTGTCGGGCTGCATGCAGGCCACGACGCGTTACGAGGCGACGGACACCAAGGCGTTCAAGCCCAAGGACAAAGAACTCCTTGCCAAGGTGAAATACGAGAATACCGCGGTCGCAGAACCGTTCCGCCGCGCCATTGTCGAATTCCACCGCAAGGAAGCGCCGGGCTCGATCGTGGTCGATTCCGACAACCATTACCTCTATTACGTGCTGGAGGGCGGCAAAGCGATCCGCTACGGCATCACTGTCGGCGAAGAGGCCATGGCCTGGTCGGGCATCGCCAAGGTGGCCAGCAAGACCGAGTGGCCGGCCTGGCACCCCACCCCCGGCGAAATCTCGCGCCTCGGCGTGCCGACCTATGTCGCACCCGGACCGGACAATCCGATGGGCTCCCGCGCGCTGTACCTCCATTCTGGGGGCAAGGACACGCTGTTCCGCATCCACGGCACCAACCAGCCGGAATATATCGGCGCCTCGATCTCGTCAGGCTGCATCCGCCTGACCAACGAGGACGCGATCGATCTCTATGATCGCGTCAAGCTCGGCACCCTCGTCGTGGTGCTCGAGCCCAAGCACGGCGATTCGCCCTACAAGCCGCGCCTCGCGCTCCAGGGCGGTTCCAGTTCACCCTACTAAGCAGGCCTTGCCCGAGGCCTTTCAAAGGCGCCGGTTTCACCGGCGCTTTTTTGTTGCCGGCTGGTGCGATCGGGCTTTGTTGCCATCCGCCGCCGGCTTGTCCGCAGGTGCAGCAGGCTTTTCCGCCTCACCGCCGTCGGCGCCCTCCTTTGCCTCGGGCTTGGCCGCGACCTCGCGCGGCGGTGCCTCCTCGGGACGCTCCGCCGGCAGCAGCGGTGCGACCTGAGGCAGCGGATCCCAAACGTTCCATTGGCAAATCCGGTAGTCGTTGCGTCGCTGCGCGAGATCGAGATGGATGTGGTCCTCGTGGTACCAGTCCGAACCCGGGCCTAGCACGGTGGAAAAGCGAGTGCAGACCGAGTGCAGCACGCGCTCGCGCACCTCGCGCGAGGTGGTGCGGTCGGTCAGGCCGATCGACTGCCCATTGGCGAGCTTGACGGCGCGGATGTCGATGGCATTGGCCTTGCCGTGCTCGGACAGCATCGCGCCGGCCACGCGGTTGCGGCCGCGGCACTCGAAGCTGTCGAAATTGTCGAGCTCGCTGACGGCGGAGCCGAGGCTGGTCGCCAGCGGCGCCATGTCCTTGCGCACCCAATCGGCGAGCGCGGACGCCATGGTGCAGCGGAGGATGGCCGCCGGCTTGACCGTCACCTTGCGCTTGTCCGGCAGCACGATGGCCTCCAGTCGCACCAGATCCTCGCCGCCGCAGGCACCGGGACCGCGGATATCCGGAATGGACGGCGCGATCGCGATCTCCTCGGTCAGCGCCAGCCGGCAGGCCGAGGCCTGCTTCTCGGGCGGCGGCGCGGACTCGGCGGGCTTGTCCGCGCCTGGCTTGTCGGGGGACGGCGAGCCGTCTGCCTGCGCCGCCCCCTCATCCGACGCTTTGGGGGCCTCCTCGGGACGCGGTTTCGGCAGCGGAATCCTGGCGGCGCGAACGGTTGGGCGGGGCTTCGGTGCTCCAAGGTTGAAGATATCGAGCGGCGCATGATACTTCCGCGCCTCTGCCCTTTCGGCGATCAGCAATAGCCCAGCCGCAGCGGTAACCATTGCCGCCCCGGCGGACATATAGCCGCGACAAGACCATTTGCGACGAAAGTCCGGCAGGCTAAAACTCATGGCAATTCTTTGGCCCAACGCTGAGAGCGATAACGCGCCCAGCGACTTCTCGGAGGAACGTCGGAATGCTTGGTTTGATGCAAGATTGGCCCCTGCTCTGCCACCGGATCATCGAACACGCCGCCAGGATTCATGGCAAGCAGGAGGTGGTCACACGCTCGGTCGAGGGACCGATCCATCGCACCAACTACGCCGAGATCCACAAGCGCGCGCTCAAGGTCTCGCAGATGCTGGAGCGCGACGGCATCAAGCTCGGCGATCGCGTCGCAACGATCGCCTGGAACACCTGGCGCCATCTGGAGGTCTGGTACGGCATCATGGGGATCGGCGCCATCTGCCATACCGTCAATCCGCGCCTTTTCCCCGAACAGATCGCCTGGATCATCAATCATGCGCAGGATCGCGTCGTGATGACCGATCTCACCTTCATTCCGATCCTGGAGAAGATCGCGGACAAGCTGCCCAGCGTGGAGCGCTACATCGTGCTCACCGACAAGGCTCACATGCCGGAGACCACGCTGAAGAACGCGGTCGCCTACGAGGACTGGATTGCGCAGGCCGACGGCAAATTCAAATGGAAGGACTTTGACGAGAACACGGCGGCGGCGATGTGCTACACCTCCGGCACGACCGGCGATCCCAAAGGTGTGCTGTATTCGCATCGCTCCAACGTGCTGCACGCGCTGATGGCCAATAACGTCGACGCGCTCGGCACCAGTGCGTCCGAGACAATGCTGCCGGTCGTTCCGCTGTTCCATGCCAACAGCTGGGGCATCGCCTTCTCCGCGCCCTCGCAGGGCACCAAGCTGGTGATGCCGGGCGCCAAGCTCGACGGCGCCTCGGTCTACGAGCTGCTCTCGACCGAGAAGGTGACGCACACCGCCGGCGTGCCGACGGTGTGGCTGATGCTGCTCCAGCACATGACGGCCAACAATCTCAAACTGCCGGATCTGAAGATGGTGATCTGCGGCGGCTCGGCGATGCCGCGCTCGATGATCAAGGCCTTCCTCGACATGGGTTCGAACGTCCGCCACGCCTGGGGCATGACCGAGATGAGCCCGATCGGAACCGTCGCGGCGCTGAAGCCGCCGTTCCAGAATGCGACCGGCGATGCCAGGCTCGACGTGCTGCAGATGCAGGGTTATGCGCCGTTCGCCGTGCAGATGAAGATCACCGACGATGCCGGCAAGGAGCTGCCCTGGGACGGCAAGACCTTTGGCCGCCTCAAGGTCTCCGGGCCCGCCGTCGCCAAGGCCTATTACCGCGTCGATAGCAACATCCTCGACGAGGACGGCTTCTTCGACACCGGCGACGTCTCGACCATCGACGAGGACGGCTATATGCGGATCACCGACCGCTCCAAGGATGTGATCAAGTCCGGCGGCGAGTGGATCTCCTCGATCGACCTCGAAAACCTCGCGGTGGGCCACCCCGCCGTGGCGGAAGCCGCCGTGATCGGCGTGTTCCACCCGAAATGGGACGAGCGGCCGCTGCTGATCGTGCAGCTCAAGCAGGGCCAGCAGGCCACGCGCGAGGACATCCTGAAGTTCATGGAGGGCAAGATCGCCAAATGGTGGATGCCCGACGACGTCGCTTTCGTCGACGGCATTCCGCACACCGCCACCGGCAAGATCCTGAAGACGGCGCTGCGCGACCAGTTTAAGGATTACCGGTTCCCGAACGCGGCGGCGTGACGGGCTGGGTGCGCCCCTCCTTGGAGGGGCGTCAGCGTCCGACTTGTTGAAGCCTCCACGACGTCATGGCCGGGCTTGTCCCGGCCATCCACGCCTTGCCCCACGGTGCAGTGAACGTGGATGGCCGGGACAAGCCCGGGCATGACGGCTTGGGCGTAGCCGGAACCCTTGAATTTGCTCCCGCGCCGTGGTCTCAACGGCGCATCGTCGCGCCAAATCGGCCGGCATCGCCAACCCCGGCAGAGCTCACCCGATGGCCCGCAGGTTTTCCGCTCCCTACCAGTCGGAGCCCGTGTCCAGCCTCGCGAGCTGGGCGCGCAATCTGGCCGTGTTCGCGGTTCTGGCGGTGGTGGTGTCGATCATCGTCGTCCGTTTCGATTTCCTGGAGCCCAAGCCGGCGCTGGCGACGTTCATCGGCGGGCTCGCGATCGCCGGCCTCTCGATCCTGTTCGGGCTCGCCGGCTTTGCCGCAATCTGGCAGAACGGCTCGCGCGGCATGGCGCGCATCCTGCTCGCCTTCCTGATCGACGGGGCGATCCTCGCCTATCCCGCCTATCTGGCCTTTCAATATCGCAAGCTGCCGTCGATCTACGACATCACCACCAATCCGATTGATCCGCCGCGCTTCGATGCGCTGGCGCGCCTGCGCACCGGCGAGGGCACCAACACCGCGGTCTATGCCGGCCTCTATTCGGCGGAGCAGCAGCGCCATTTCTATCCCGAGATCGAGCCCGTCGAGCTCGAGATCTCGGCCGACCGCGCCTATGCGATCGCGCTTCAGCTCGTCCACAAGCGCAAATGGATCGTGATCGACGAGCGCGCACCGCAGCCGCCGCGCCGCATCGGCCGCATCGAGGCGGTGGCGCGCACGCCGATCATGGGTTTCCGCGAGGACGTTTCGATCAGGGTCGTGCCGGATGGCGATGATTCCCGCGTCGATATCCGCTCTGCGTCGCGCAATTTCGACAGCGACCTCGGCAGCAACGCCGCACGCGTCAAGACGTTCATCGACGACCTCAACACCGCCGCCGACGCCGATGCACTCAAGCCGGTGAAGAAGACGCCGGTGACGCCGCCCAAGGCGCCGGCGAAGACGGTGAAGAAGTGACTTGGCGAATGGGGAGTAGCGAATAGCGAATGGAGCCGCCCATTCGCTATTCCCCATTCGCTATTCGCCCCTAGGCCATCCGATAGGTCCCGCCGATCACGGGATCGCCATCCGTCGCCACCACGCCGCGGGCGACCAGATCTTCCAAATGCGCCAGCACGGAATAGCCGGCAGCTGTCGTCAGGCGCGGATCGATACCGATATAGATCGCGCGGACCATGGTCGGGATGTCGGTCTCGCCCTTGGCCAGGCGGTGCAGGATCGAGGCCTCGCGTGCCTTGCGGTGGCGGATCAGGAAGCGCACGAAGCGCTGGCCCTCGGGAATCTCGGGGCCATGGCCCGAGAAATAGAGATCCTCCTCGCGGGCGGCGAGCCGGTCGAGCGAGTCCATGTAGTCGATCATAGAGCCATCGGGCGGCGCCACGATCGAGGTCGACCAGCCCATCACGTGATCGCCGACGAAGTTGAACTTCCGCTCCGGCCAGGCGAATGCCAGATGGTTGGCCGTGTGGCCGGGCGTCGCGACGGCTTCGAGCCGCCAGCCGTCACCTTCCACGACGTCGCCGTGCGCGAGATTGACGTCCGGGGCAAAATCGCGGTCGGCGCCGGATTCCGGATTGTGCTTCTCGCTCTCGAATCGCGGCCGCGAGGCGCGATGCGGGCCTTCGGCATAGACCGGCGCCGCCGTCGCCTGCTTGATCCGCGCGGTGTTCGGCGAATGGTCGCGATGGGTGTGGGTGACGAAGATGTGCGTCACGGTCTCGCCGCGCACGGCATCGAGCAGCGCCGCCGCATGCGCCGCATCGTCTGGACCGGGATCGATGATCGCGACATTGCCCTTGCCGACGATGTAGCTGACCGTGCCCGTGAAGGTGAACGGGCTCGGATTGTTGCAGAGCACGCGCCGCACGCCGGGGCGGACCTCCTCGACGATGCCGGGCTTCAGCGGAAAGTTGCGGTTGAACGGGACGTCGTCGTTGTCGGACATGGGACTTCCTGTGCCACACTCTCTGCCGTCATACCCCGCGAAGGCGGGGTATCCAGTACGCCGCAGCGCCAGTGACAAAAGCGAAGTCTCTGGGATACTGGATCGCCCGCCTGCGCGGGCGATGACAGTTGAGCAAGCTAGCCGCGGCGGAAAAACACAGTGACTAGAAAAACGCCTGAATGCCCGTGATCGCGCGGCCCAGGATCAGGGCGTGGACGTCGTGGGTGCCCTCGTAGGTGTTGACCGTCTCGAGGTTATGGACGTGGCGCATCACGTGATACTCGATCGAGATGCCGTTGCCGCCGTGCATGTCGCGGGCGGTGCGGGCGATGTCGAGGGCCTTGCCGCAATTGTTGCGCTTCATGATCGAGATCATCTCGGGCGCGAACTTGCCCTCGTCCATCAGGCGGCCGACGCGAAGCGAGCCCTGCAGGCCGAGGGCGATCTCGGTCTCCATGTCGGCGAGCTTCTTCTGCACCAGCTGGGTCGCGGCGAGCGGCTTGCCGAACTGCTTGCGATCGAGCGTGTATTGACGGGCGCGGTGCATGCAGTCCTCGGCGGCGCCAAGCGCACCCCAGGAGATGCCGTAGCGGGCGCGGTTGAGGCAGCCGAACGGGCCCTTGAGGCCGGAGACGTTGGGCAGCAGGGCGTCCTCCGGGACCACGACGCCGTCCATCACGACCTCACCGGTTATGGAGGCGCGCAGCGAGAGCTTGCCGCCGATCTTCGGCGCGGACAGGCCCTTCATGCCCTTCTCCAGCACGAAGCCGCGGATCTGGTTGTCGTGCGCGGCCGACTTGGCCCAGACCACGAAGACGTCGGCGATCGGCGCGTTCGAGATCCACATCTTGCTGCCGGTAAGGCGATAGCCGTCCGACACCTTCTCGGCGCGGGTCTTCATGCCGGCCGGATCGGAGCCGGCATCGGGCTCGGTCAGGCCGAAGCAGCCGACCCACTCGCCGCTGGCGAGCTTGGGCAGGTACTTCTTGCGCTGGTTCTCGTCGCCATAGGCGTAGATCGGGTACATCACCAGCGAGGACTGCACCGAGTTCATCGAGCGATAGCCGGAATCGACCCGCTCGATCTCGCGCGCGACGAGGCCATAGGCGACGTAGCTCGCATTGGCGCAGCCATATTCTTCCGGCAGCGTGATGCCGATCAGGCCGAGCTCGCCCATCTCGTTGAAGATCTCGCGGTCGGTCTTCTCCTCGAGATAGGCCTTGGAGACGCGCGGCAGCAGCTTGTCCTGCGCATAGGCGCGGGCGGTGTCGCGAACCATGCGCTCGTCTTCGGTGAGCTGCTCGTCGAGCAGGAACGGATCGTCCCACTGGAAAGAAGCCGCAGCCGGCTTGTCCTTGGCCTGAGGGCGCACGCTCATGAAACGTCCTTTCGCGTCTGGTTCCGTCGATAATTGCCCGACAAAGTAAAGCGCCGCGGCAACAAGTTCAATTGCATCCTGGCTTGGTCGTTCCGGGGTGGCGCTTTCAGCGCGACCGGGAGAAGACAATGCGTGTCAGCTTTCGAGCTGCTCGTTGGCGACGATCTCGATGCCGAAGCCCGATAGGCCCTTGTAGTCGTGCACCGACGAGGTGAGATGCCGGATCGAAGTCACGCCGAGGTCGCGCAGGATCTGCGCGCCGACGCCGACCTCGCGCCACTGGCGGTTGCGGTCGGCCTCCGTCGACGTCTCGTCCGGCAGCGGCGAAACGGGCACGCCGGCCGCGCCGTCGCGCAGGTAGACCAGCACGCCGCGGCCGGTCTTCTTGAAATGCTCGAGCACGGCGGCCATGCGCTTGTGGCCGGTGAAGGTGTCCTTGACGATGTTCGGCTTGTGAAAGCGCGTCAGCACGTTCTTGCCGTCGCCGACCCCGTTATAGACGAAGGCGACGTGGGCGATGGAATCGAACGGCGAGCGGTAGGCATAGCCCTGCAAGGGACCGATCGGGCTGTCGGTGACGAAGGTCGAGACCCGCTCGATCAGCTTCTCGCGCGCCTGGCGATAGGCGATCATGTCCGCGATGGTGACGTGCTTGAGCTTGTGCCTGACCGCGAATTGCGCGACCTGCTCGCCCTTCATCACGCTGCCGTCGTCGTTCATGAGTTCGCTGATGACGCCGACCGGCGGGAGGCCGGAAAGCTTGCAGAGGTCGACCGCGGCCTCGGTGTGGCCGGAGCGAAGCAGCACGCCGCCGTCCTTAGCGATCAGCGGGAAGATGTGGCCGGGCCGGGCGAAGTCGTTGGCGCCGACATTGGGATTGGCGAGCGCGCGGCAGCACGAGGCGCGCTCCTCGGCGGAGATGCCGGTGCCGCCGTCGGGCTTGTAGTCGATCGAGACCGTGAACGCGGTGGTGTGCGCGGAATCGTTGTGGGCGACCATCGGATCGAGCCGCAGCCGGCGCGCGTCCTCGGTCGTCACGGGCGCACAGACGATGCCGGAGGTATGGCGGATGATGAAGGCCATCTTCTCGGCGGTGCACAGCGAGGCGGCGACGATCAGATCGCCCTCGCCCTCGCGGTCCTCGTCGTCGGTGACGACCACGAGCTCACCCCGAGCAAAGGCCTGCAAGACTTCCTGAACGCTATCGGGCATTTCCCAATCTCTATCGGTTATGGCCGGGAGGCTTAGCCGGACTTGGGTCGGGGCGCTAGTCTCCCCAGCGCAACCACATATGTCCGAGGGCGGGCCTGCCGATGGGTTTCAGGCTTGCACCGGGCATACCAGCGATATAGGCGCAGATTGCCCGCAAGGAAGGCGGGCAAGGAAGGCGGCCCGACGCCGTCAGGGCAGCACCTCGCGGCGCTCGCCGAGGCGCTGATCGAGCTCGGCGCGCTTGTCCGCGAGCAGGCCGGCCTGGGCGGCTTCGATCACGGTAAACAGCTCATGTGCATCGCTGAGCCGGGTCACGGTGACATAGCTGGCGCCGGCCTCGTAGAGCGCGCCGACGTCGGCCAACAGGTCGGCCGTGGCGACGATCAGGGCGGTCGGATTGAGCGCGCGGACGTGACGGACCAGCTTCTCGTTGGTGGCGCCCTTCAGCAGCGAATCCGGCACGCTGAGGATGATCATCTCGGACTTGCCGACGCCGGCATGGAGCAGCGTGTCGGCGCTGCTGATGTCGCCATAGATCACGTGCAGACCACGTGAAAGCAGGGTCTGGTACACATTGGGGTTGAAATCGACCACGGTGATCTGCTCCAGCAGCACCGGTGCCTGCCGTTCGATCTCGGCCAGCAGCGCACTCGCCGCACGGAAAAAGCCGAGGATGACGATGCGGCGGGCCTCGCCATGGCCGCCCCCGTGGCCCTCCTCGGCATGGCCGTTGCCATGGTCGAGATCGCGCAGGCCGATCCGCTTCAAGGGGCCGATCGCCCAACGGGTGATCTCGTCGCTGCGGGTCATCACGAAGGTCGAGAGCACCGCCAGCACCACGAAGGCGAACGAAGCCGCATTCGCCGTCTCGGCTGCGATGTGGCGGTCCGCGACGCCGGTCTGGATCACGACCAGCGAGAACTCGGAGATTTGCGCGAGGTTGAGCGCCGGCAACAGGCTGGCGCGCAGGCCCTGCTTCATCAGATAGAGCGGGGTGAAGGTGGTGACGAGGCGGCTCACCACCGTGAACGCGGCGATCATCAAGGCGAGGCTGATCACCGAGAGGCCGGGCACGGGAATGGTCATGCCGAGCGCGACGAAGAACAGCGTGATGAAGAAGTCGCGCAGCGTGGTGACCTTGGCGGTGACATCGAGCGCATAGGGGAAGGTCGAGAGCGAGACGCCGGCGATCAGCGCACCCATCTCGCGCGACAGCGACAGTTGATAGGCGGTCTCGGCGACGAGAAAGCACCAGGCGAGCGCACCGAGCAGGATCAGCTCGGGCCGCCGGGCGATATGGTGGAACACGCGCGGCAGCACGTAGCGGCTGACCAGAAGCGCGGCCGTGACCAGCACCGCGACGCGGCCGATCGAGAGCAGGATGACGCTGACCTGCAGATTGGCGAGACTCGGCTGCACCGCCAGGAACAGGATGGCAAAGATGTCCTGGAGCACCAGCACGCCGAGCGTGATGCGGCCCGGCAGCGTATCGAGCTCGCGCTTCTCGTAGAGCACCTTGACGATGATGACCGTGCTCGACAGCGCGCAGGCGACGCAGAGATAGACCGCATCGAAATGCCCACCGCCGAGCGACAGGCCGATGCCGACGAAGAACAGAAGCCCGAGCAGACAGCCGCCCAGCAGCTGGCTGCCCGCCGCGAACAGGATCACCCGCCCGGCCCGAACGATCTTCTTCAGGTCGATCTCGAGCCCGATCATGAACAGCATGAAGATCAGGCCAAGCTCGGAGATGACGCTGATCGATTCCTGCGAATGGACCCAGCCGGCGCCGAATGGACCTATGCAGAAGCCGGCGATAAGATAGGCCAGGATCAGCGGTTGCCGGGAGAAATGGGCGAGAAGCCCCAGCATCCAGGCGAACAGAATAGAGAGTGTGATATCGCGAATGAGCTCATGCATGCCAAATTGGTCCGTTTTGCCGCACCCTAGAGGTGGGTTGCGGTGCGACAAGCGAGCAATTCGTCACATGCGGAATGGGCTCTTCGCAGCCATGCTGCTCGCTCCCCTCGCCTTTGCCGTGCCCGCCGCCGCGCAATCCAAGGTCAGTATCGAACAAAACTTTGCCGATTCGCTCACCACGCCGCTGAAGGAGGACCTCGCCGTATCCGGCGGTTTCTACGTGCCCGCCTATTCCAGCGTCGCGATGAGCCAGGGCAAGCTGCGTGTCGACTTCTCGGTGACGCTGAGCGTACACAACGCCTCCGAGACCCAGCCGCTGGTCATCAAACGCATCGCCTATTTCGACACCGCAGGCAAGCAGGTCGAGAGCTATCTGAAGACGCCGGTGGCGTTGAGGCCGCTCGCCACCGTCTCGATCTTCATTCCGACCGACGACGTGCGCGGCGGGACCGGCGCCAATTTTCTGGTCGACTGGGCCGCCACGGGCGAGATCGCAGAACCCGTGGTCGAAGCCTTAATAGTTGGCGGCATCGCCAACACGCATTACGCTTTCATCAGTCAGGGCCGTCCGACCAGGACGGCCGGCAAGAAGTAAGGCGGCCGGTGCAAAGCCGAGCTCAACAAGAACAAAACGAGGAACGCTCCCATGACGTCCAGCTTCGATTTCGCGCCCCTGTTTCCAGCAGGGCTGCCGGCCCCGTCTGCGCGCTGGACGGGCCTTGCCAAATACAGCTTCGTGGGCGGCAACAACGATTCCGAACAGGTGCCGCTCGACGAGCTGATCGAAGCGGCCGACACGGTGCTGCGGCGCGAGGGCCGCTCGCTCGCCACCTACGGTCTGGCGCATGGTCCGCAGGGCTACCTGCCGTTGCGCGAATTCCTGGTGACGAAACTCAAGCGCGACGCCGGCATCAGCTGCACGGTCGACGACCTCCTGATCGTCTCCGGCTCGCTGCAGGCGCTCGACCTCGTCAACGCCACCCTATTGACGCGCGGCGACACCGTGATTTTCGAGCAGGAGAGCTATCAGGGCTCCCTGACACGGCTGGCGCGGCTCGGCGTCAACGTCGTCGGCATTCCCCTCGACCAGGACGGCATGCGCATGGATCTGCTGGCCTCCGCGCTGGCCGACCTGAAGCGCCGCGGCATCCGGCCGAAATACATCTACACCATTCCGACGGTGCAGAACCCGACCGGCAGCATCATGCCCGAGAGCCGCCGCACCGAGCTGGTGCGGCTCGCGGCCGAATATGGCGTGCCCATCTTCGAGGACGATTGCTATGCCGACCTCATCTGGTCGGGGCAGCGGCCGCCCGCGATCTACGCGATGAGCGAGAGCGGCGGCGTGATTCATATCGGCTCGTTCTCAAAGTCGATCGCGCCGGCGCTGCGCGTCGGCTTCGTCGTGGCGCCCTGGGAGGTGATGTCGCGGATGCTGGCGCTGAAGACGGATGCTGGCTCCGGTGCGCTGGAGCAGATGGTGCTCGCCACCTATTGCAAGCCGCATTTTTCAACTCACGTGCCGGCCCTGACCAAGGCGCTGCGCACCAAGCTCGACACGCTCATGGAAGCGCTCAACGAGCAGTTCGGGACCGCCGCTGAGTTCGAGGAGCCCAAGGGCGGCATCTTCCTTTGGGTGAAGCTGCCCGACCAGGTCGATACGCTGAAGCTGTATCAGGCCGCGCTCGCCGCCGGCGTCTCGATCAATCCGGGGCCGGAATGGTCGACCAGCAAGGGCCATTCCGCTTCGCGGCTGCGGCTGTGCTTTGCCAGCCCCACGCACCAGCAGATCCGCGATGGCGTCGCCGTGCTAGCCGAAGTCTGCCGCAAGGAGTTTGGCGTGCCCGCCCGCAGCGCCAATGTGGAGAAGCGAGCCTGAGGCCCAGTCCGGACGTCTCCTCACGCCGCCTGTGGCTGACTGCCGTGAATCGCGGAAGCCAGCCGCAGCAACAGGACGATGGAGACGTTGCCTTTGCCGGCCTCGATCTGGGCGATGTAGCGCTCGGAAATCCCCGAGCGCCGGGCGAGCTCCCGGCGCGACAGATCGCAGCGCATGCGTGAGGACCGCAACCGATCGCCCAGCTCGCTCAGAAACGCGGCCTCGGAATAAGGCGGTACGGCACAGCTCCCCGGCAGTACTTCGCCCGCAAAATCCATGACTTGATTCAGCATTGCTCTATCCACGTTCGCCTTCGGGAAACGCCATCTTATCTTCGAACCGCCCCGCCTCATTGACGCGGATCAAATTCGCGGGCGATCGGCAACCGCCGTGGCAGGGCCGCGCGCGGGATGCTAAACTTTGGAATTGTTCGAGGCGGGGTTTTTCAGGACATGATGCGTTGTTCGGGCCGCTGGATCGCGGCTGCGGTGCTGTGGGTCGCGTTCACCCCCACGGCTGGTGCCGAGACGCTGGCCGTGACCGTAGAGCAATGGGGCCTGCTCGGCTCCTGGGCGGTCGATTGCTCGGGTAGGCCCGACCGCGACCAGGGCGCGCGCTTGACTTACGAAATCCGGAAAGACGGGCGGGTGATGTACCGGCGCGATTTCGGCGAGGCCAGGGACGAGAACGAGGTGGTGTCCGCCACGGTCAATGCCGAGGGCCTGCTCAATGTCATGGTGTACTTCCCCTCGCTGCATCAGGCCCGCGAGTTCGGGTTGCTGTTGCAGAAGGACGGCAGCCTGCGCGCGATCTACAATCGCAGCGAGCGCGGCGAGTACACGATCAGCAACGGCAAATACGTCGCCAGCGGTGCGCCGACGCCCGCGCAGCAGCGCTGCGATTAGCACGCCTTCGTCTGAACATCCGTTCAGAATTCTCTCCCCGCTCCTCCGGAACGTTCGCGCACATCTGCGGTTTAGATGTGCATTCGTTTGGAGGAGGACATCATGAAGAAGCTTGGTTATGTGGTTGCGGCTCTCGGTGCGCTCGTGATCGCGGCGCCGACGCTCGCAAGTGCGGAGACGGTGGTGATCAAGCGCAGCGGCGGCTATCATCATCATCACCACGGCCCGTACGGCGCCCGCGCCGAATTCCGCGGACATCGTCATCATGGCTGGCATCGCCACCATCGCGGCGACAAGGTCGTCGTGATCAAGCGCAGCCATCGCCATCACCACTGGGACTAAGGCGCAACGCGACAAGGAAATGGCCCCTCACGGGGCTATTTCTATTGTGTTCTTTTCCTTCTCCCCTTGTGGGAGAAGGTGGCATAGGCGGCCTTCGGCCGCCGTTCTTGAGAACGCCGATAATGCGCATCGGCTATTGCGCCGGATGCGGGGTTGCGTCAGCAAGTGCGAAAGTGAAAGACTCATGCGCGGAGAGAGACCCCTCACCCGTCTCGCCGCTTTGCGGCGAGCCACCCTCTCCCACAGGGGGAGAGGGTACAGAGCGCCTAATCCCATGCTGGCGCGAAGCCTGGATTGACGCAGCGTCTGTCCTTCGCCAGCGCGGCGATCTTCTCGCGATCGGCATCGTCGAGCGTGATCTTCAGCGCGTCGAGATTGGCCTGCTGGCTCTCGCGCCGCGAGGCCTTGGGGATCGCGGCGACGCCGTCCTGGTCGAGCAGCCATTTCAACGCGACCTGCGCGGCGGTGGCATTGTGCCGGGCGCCGATGTCGGCCAGCACCGGATCGCTCGCGAAACGCCCTTGCGCCAGCGGACAATAGGCAACCAGCGGGATCGACCTCGGCTGGAGATAGGCAAGCACCTTCGATTGATCGAGCATGGCGTGATATTCGACCTGGTTGCAGGCGATTGGCGCCTTGATCTCCTCGACCGCGACCTTGAGCAGCGCGGTGGTGAAATTGGCAACGCCGATGGCGCGCGTGCGCCCCTCCTCCTTGAGCGTCATCAGCGTTTCGAACACCGCCCCCCAGTTCGCGGCCTTCGACGGCCAATGCACGAGATAGAGGTCGACATGGTCGAGCCGGAGCTTCTTGAGGCTGGCTTCGAAAGCGCGGCGGATCGCATCGGAGCTGAGGTTCTCGTGCCAGACTTTCGTGGTGACGTGCAACTCGCCACGCGACACGCCGGACGCGGCGATGGCCGCGCCGATCGCCTCCTCGTTGGCGTACATCTCGGCGGTATCGATGTGGCGATAGCCGATCGAAAGCGCGCTCTCGACCGCGGCACGGCAGGCATCGCCCTGCATGCGGAAGGTGCCGAGGCCGAGCTTGGGCATGCTGATGCCCTGTGTTTTCAGATGATCCATGCAACAGGCTCCTGAGCAATTCAGCCCACCGGATCGCGCGGCGATGCCGCGTGAGCAGACTTTTCGGTGATGGAAAAGAAGTGGCGGGACCCCTCACCCTAGCGCGGGAGGAGCACAGCGGCCAATCAAGATCGGGTTAGCAATGCCTCTCCATCGTCATGGCCGGCTTGTCCCGGTCATCCACGCATTGCCACGCGGCACGAAGAACGTGGATGCCCCGGACAAGCCCGGGCATGACGACTGGCGCGCCGCAACCTCACCAATGCTGCGCCACGACCGCGGGTTGCACCTGCGGCTGCGGCACGATGTCGACCGACCAGAGGTCGCGATTGTCGACGTCCTTCAGGGTCACCGTCATCACGCCGCTGTGGCCATCGATGTCGACCCGCCCGAAGAACTGCAAGCCGAAGCAGGGCGCGAGATTCTCGCCTTGCGCAGCGCTGCAGCCGTGCTGGTACATCGCGACCGGGCCGAAGGTGTCGTCGAGCTCGCCCGGTCCCCAGCTGCCGGCATGCAGCGGGCCGGAGACGAACTCCCAGAACGGCTCGAAATCCTTAAATTGCGCCTTCTTCGGATCGTAGTAGTGCGCGGCGGTGTAATGCATGTCGGCGGTGAGCCAGACGATGTTGCGGATACCGGCGCGCGTGATGAATGCGAGCAGATCGGCGATCTCGTGCTCACGCCGGTCGGGCGGCCCATCGCCGAGCGCAACGGCATCCAGGCTGATCAGGCCAATCGGCAAGTCGGCCGCGATCACCTTCCAGGTCGCGCGCGAAGCGGCGAGCTCGCGCTTGAGCCAGGCGAGCTGCTCGGCGCCCAGGATCCAGCCGCGGTGATCATCGCCCTTGTTCCAGCTCTCGTCGCGGTAGCTGCGCATGTCGATCATGAAGACGTCGAGCAGCGGGCCATAGGCGATCTTGCGATAGACGCGGCCGTGCCGCGCGCCGATGTCGCGGATTGGCATGAAGTCGAAGAAGGCCCGGCGGGCTCGCGCGACCAGGCGCGGGGTGCCGTCGTCCTCGTGTCCGGACTCGTCATAGGTCCCGATCGGCGACCAGTCGTTGGTCACCTCGTGATCGTCCCATTGCGCGAACATCGGCACCTGCGCATGGAAGGCGCGAAAGTGTTCGTCGAGGTGGTTGTATTTGTAGTTGCCGCGGAACTGCGCCAGGGTGTGCGCCACCTCCGACTTCTCTTCGGTGACGAGGTTGCGCCAGGTCTCGCCGTTCGGCAGCTTCTGTTCGGAAGGGATCGTGCAGTCCGCGTAGATGTGATCGCCACAGTGGATGAAGAAATCCGGATTGTTATCGAGCATGGTGCGATAGCTGCGATAGCCGCCGCGGGAGACGTCGATGCCCCAGCCCTGGCCCGCGGTGTCACCGGACCACAGAAACGAGATCGACTGGCGCGCTGCCGGCGCGGTGCGGAAATGGCCGACGCGGCTTTCGCCGACGAGTCCGGTGGCGATGTCGTCGAAGCGGACGCGGTAGAAGATGTCCTGCCCGGGCGGCAGATCCGCCAGCAGGAGTTTTGCAGTGAGATCGGCAGCGGGCAGCGCATCGCCCGAGGCCGAGGCGATGATGGTCTTGAAGCTCTCGACCGTGGAGCATTCCACCTGCATCCGCGCGGGACGGTCGGCGCGCGCCCAGATCACCGCGGAGCCGCCGGAGACATCGCCGGACTGGATGCCGCCTGCGATCGGCGGCCGATCGGCGGCGCGGCTCAAATGAGGCTTCGCGAGCGCGGCGATGGCGAGACTGGAAGCGGAGCGGACCAGGAACTGCCGCCGGGTCCAGGCGCGCGAGGCGCGGAGCGTTGCCATTCAGGAGACCTTCGTCGAATCGCGACGGAAGGTGCCTGCGCTCCTTGACTGCCAGCTTACGGTTTCTTGACTCCGCGCCTACGGTTTTGCGACGCGGGGATGACGGCTGTGATCACCGCTTCCAGTTGCAAATGCCGCCAGAGCGGCATGGCCAGGTCTGGATGCGGGTGTCCATCGCCTGCGCATCGAGCGGGTTGCCGCGGCGTGCTAGCTTGGCGCGGGCCGCCCCGCGCGACGGTGCGCTTCTGGCATGCGCGCTCTTCGGCTCGGCCACACGAACACGTTCGGCGGCAACCTTCTTCGGCACATCGACCGGCTCAGCACGCGCCTGCGCTTCGTTCGCGCCACGCGCTTCGAGCGGGACCGGCGCGAAGTGCGTCTCCGGCCCGAGACGTTTCGGCGACAGCACCGCCTTGGAGAGATCGAGACCAAGATATTCGCCGGGCTTGTAGTCGTCGGCGCGCGCAACACCGGCCCCTGCGACCACGAGGGCGAAGGCAATTGCGAAGGGAACGCTTTTCAGGACCATGGACGCCTCCTGAAATCGATTTATGAAAGGGGCAATTTACCCCTATCTAGGAGGCGCCGCGCGTAATTCCAGCGGTCAGATGCCGCCGTGGTTAAGAAGTTTGACGGTGTCAGGCGACCTTTCGCGCAGCGTCCGTCCCGTCCAGGAACCCCAGCAGGCGGCTGCGGATGATGGTTTCAGCCTCGCCCATGATGCGATCGATCAGCTCCTTGCAGGACGGGATGTCGTGGATCAGGCCCGCGACCATGCCGCAGCTCCAGGCGCCGGCATCCATCTGGCCGTCCAGCATGATCTTGGGATAGACGCCCGCGACCTGGTCGTGGATGTCGTCGATCGTGAGCTTGGCGCCCTTTTCGCGCTCGATCTCGAGCAGGCGGTCGACATTGGCGTTCTTCAGGACGCGCTCGGTATTGCGCAACGCCCGCATGATCAGGCGGGTATCGAGCTCGGTGGCTGCGACGAGAGCATTCTTGACGTTCTGGTGCACCGGCGCTTCCTTGGTGGCGATGAAGCGCGTGCCCATGTTCATGCCCGCCGCGCCCAGCGAGAGCGCCGCGACCAGGCTGCGACCATCGGCCATGCCGCCGGAGGCGACGAACGGGATCTTCAGCTCTTCCGCCGCACGCGGCAGCAGGATCATGTTGGGAATGTCGTCCTCGCCGGGATGGCCGCCGCACTCAAAGCCGTCGACGCTGACGGCGTCGCAGCCGATGCGCTCGGCCTTCAGCGAGTGACGCACCGATGTGCATTTGTGGATGACCTTGATGCCGGCGGCCTTCAGCGCCGGCATGTAGGCTTCCGGGCTGCGGCCCGCGGTCTCCACCGCCTTGATGCCGCCCTCGACGATGGCTGCGATATATTCCGGATAAGGCGGCGCCGAGAAGGCCGGCAGGAAGGTGAGGTTGACGCCGAACGGCTTGTCCGTCATGTCGCGGCAGCGCGCGATCTCCTTGGCGAGCAGCTCGGGCGTCTTCTGCGTGAGACCGGTGATGATGCCGAGCCCGCCGGCATTGGAGACGGCAGCGGCCAGCTCGGCGAAGCCGACGAAATGCATGCCGCCTTGGATGATCGGGTGCTCGATGCCGAACAGTTCGGTGATCGCGGTCTTCACTGAAAATCCTCCCGGTTTTGCTTGATGTTGAGCTCAGTCTAGCCGGACTTTCTCGCGGCGGTCACCATTTCTCTCCGAAGGGGCGGATCTCCATCTCGAAGGTCCAGGCGCTCTTCGGCTGCTGGTAGAGCTGCCAATAGGCGCTCGCGACCGATGACGGCGGCATCAGGAGATCGGGATTATCGAGCGCATTCGGCCCGAGCGCCTCGAGCCGGCGCTGGCGCACCCATTCGGTGTCGACGCCGGAATCGATGATGAGGTGGGCGACGTGGATGTTCTTCGGCCCGAGCTCGCGCGCCATCGCCTGCGCAACCGCGCGCAGGCCGAACTTGGCGCTGGCGAAGGCGGCATACCCGCTGCCGCCGCGCAGGCTTGCAGTCGCACCCGTGAAAAAGATGTTGCCGCCGCCGCGCGGCAGCATCAGCCGCGCCGCCTCACGGCCCGCGAGGAAGCCGGAATAGCAGGCCATCTCCCACACTTTCCGAAACACGCGCTCGGTGGTGTCGAGGATCGGAAAATTGACGTTGGCGCCGACGTTGAAGATGCAGACTTCGAGCGGTGCATGCTTGTCGGCGTCGTTCAGGAAGGCGATGACCTCATCTTCCTTCCGCGCGTCGAGCGAGCGCGCGTGGATGTCACCACCGGCAGCTTCGATCTCTTGCACCAGCGGCGCCAGCTTATCGCCATTGCGGCGGCCGGCGAAAATCGAGAACCCTTCGGCGGCAAACTTCTTGGCGATCTCGGCGCCGATGAAATCGCCGGCTCCGATGACGGCCGCAGTGGCGTTTCGCTTGGACAAGACCGCCTCCTCCCATGGGCCGCGCTGCGAGCGCGCGGCATTTATGTGCCGGAGGCTATAGTTCAAAAATAGAACTGTCAAACTGAGCGGCTGAATGTTAGCTTCTAGTGAAAATCTCTCTGATCGATCAACTTAGTTCCTTTTTCAGACTGACGACTTGCAGGAACCGCATCATGAAATGGGACACGCTGGAGGAAGAGCCCTGCTCGCTCGCGCGCACCGTCGCCGCGATTGGCGACCGCTGGACGCTGCTGATCCTGCGCGAGTGCTTCCTGCGGGTACGGCGGTTCGAGGCGTTTCAGTCCTCGCTGCAGATCACACGCCATCTGCTCTCGGAGCGGCTGAAGAAGCTGGTCCGCTTCGGCATCCTGCGCCGCGTCCCCTATTCCGAAGCACCGAAGCGTTACGAATACATCCTCACCCAGAAGGGGCTCGACCTCTACCCGATCATCATGGCGATGGTGCATTGGGGCGACGCCCATATGGGCGACGAGCGCGGCCGCCCGCTGCTGCACGAGCACAAGAGCTGCGGCAAGCTGTTCGATCCCGTAATGGTGTGCTCGGAATGCGGCGAGGTGCTGCATGCCAAGCAGGTGCATGTGCATGCGGGCCCGGGGCGGAGAGAAGCGGCGGAGTGAGTGAGGCGCCGCGCCTCTCAAAGCTCAAGCGAAGGGAACACCGTAATAGGAGTTGATGCCGCGCACGGCGGCGTCGTCGCTCCAGTTCCAGTCGGTCTTCTCACCGTATTTCGGCGCGCCTTCCAGATCCTTGGCGGTGATCGCAGTCACGTAACCGCCGAGCTCGGTGTCGTACTTCAGCGACTGCCAGGGCAACGGATAGTGATCATTGCCGAGGCCGAGAAAGCCGCCGAAACCAAGCACCGCATATGAGACCTTGCCGCTGATCTTGTCGATCATGACCCGTTCGATTGAACCGATCTTGTTGCGATCGGCACCGTAGACCGCGGTTCCCTCGACCTTGTCGCTTCCGATCAGCCGGCCCATCTCGTTACGGTCCAGTTCGCTCTGATTGAGCATCGTTATTCTCCACTCGGCCATTTGTGAATCAACCGAAAGGGGTGCGCGATCGTTCCGGCGCGTGTTCCGGAAATGCTTGGGAACATCGCCACAAAGAACCGGTTCTCTGAGGCTATCGAGGCCGCAACAGAGAAAGCCGCCCGCAATGTCCCAGACCGTCTCCGACTTCATCATTCAGCGCCTGCACCTATGGGGCGTGCGCCACATCTTTGGCTATCCGGGCGACGGCATCAACGGCGTGTTCGGTGCGATGAACCGGGCCGACGGCAAGATCGGCTTCGTGCAGGCGCGGCACGAGGAAATGGCGGCATTCATGGCAACCGCCTACGCAAAATTCTCAGGTCAGCTCGGCGTCTGCATTGCGACCTCCGGTCCCGGCGCCTCGCATCTCGTCACCGGGTTGTACGATGCGCTGCTCGATCACCAGCCGGTGCTGGGGATCGTCGGCCAGCAGTCGCGCAACGCCCTCGGCGGTCAATATCAGCAGGAACTCGACCTCCTCTCGATGTTCAAGGACGTCGCCGGCGCCTATGTCATGCAGGCCTCCTCGCCTGCGCAGGTGCGGCACCTGATTGATCGGTCGGTGCGGATCGCACTGGCGCGGCGGACTCCCACCGTCATCATCTTGCCCAACGACTTGCAGGAGGAGAATTAGGAGGACCCGCCCCGTGCGCACGGCACGCTGCATTCCGGCGTCGGGTACAGCCCACCTAAAGTCGTCCCTCGTGATGCCGATCTCGACCGCGCCGCGGAGATCCTCAATGCCGGCAAGAAGGTCGCGATGCTCGTCGGCGCCGGAGCGCTCGGTGCAACCGACGAAGTCATCGCGGTCGCCGACCGGCTGTCGGCCGGCTGCGCCAAGGCGCTGCTGGGCAAGGCGGCGCTACCCGACGACCTGCCATGGGTCACCGGCTCGATCGGCCTGCTCGGCACCGAGCCCAGCTACAACATGATGATGGAATGCGACACGCTGCTGATGGTGGGCTCGGCCTTTCCTTACGCCGAATTCCTGCCGAAGGAAGGCAGCGCGCGCGGCGTCCAGATCGACATCGACGCCGGCATGATGTCGATCCGCTTTCCCATGGAGGTCGGCCTCATCGGAGATGCCGCCGAGACGCTGCGCGCATTGCTGCCGCGGCTGAAGCCCAAGAGCGACGGCGCCTGGCGCCAGGGCATTCAGGACGACGTTGCGACCTGGTGGAAGACTTTGGATGGCCGCGCGCATCAGCCCGCCGCGCCAGTCAATCCGCAGCTCGTCGCCTGGGAATTGTCGCCGCGCCTGCCCGACCGCGCCATCATCACCAGCGATTCCGGCTCATGCGCCAACTGGTTCGCCCGCGACCTGAAGATGCGGCGCGGCATGACGGCCTCGCTCTCCGGCGGGCTCGCCTCGATGGGCGCTGCGGTGCCTTACGCGCTCGCGGCCAAATACGCCCAGCCCGACCGCCCCGTGATTGCACTCGTCGGCGATGGCGCCATGCAGATGAACAACATGGCCGAGCTGATCACCGCGGCGAAGTATTGGCGCGACTGGAACGACCCGCGCTTCATCGTCTGCGTCTTCAACAACGAGGACCTCAACCAAGTCACCTGGGAGCAACGCATCATCAACGGTGATCCCAAGTTCGAGGCGTCACAGCGCATTCCCGACGTCTCCTATTCGCGCTTCGCCGAATTGATCGGCCTGCGCGGCATCTTCGTCGACAGCCCACAGCTGCTCGGCTCGGCCTGGGAACAGGCGCTAACAAGCGAGATGCCCGTCGTGCTGGAAGTGAAAACCGATCCCGAGGTGCCGCCGCTGCCGCCGCACATCACCTTGCAGCAGGCGAAGAACTTCTCGCTCGCCCTGATGAAGGGCGACCCGAACGAGAGCGGGATGATCAAGGGAGCAGCGCGGCAGGTGCTGGAATCGATCCTGCCAGGAAAGCAATGAGGCGAGCCATGAGTGATTTCCGCGACATCCGGCACGGCGTCAACGATCCGGTCGACGGTCTCGACGTCAAGCGCCGGATCAGTGACAACCCCACCTCCCACGAGCAGGCGCAGCACCACGCGGACGTACGGGCCGACGCGACCGCCACGGCGGCCGAACCGTTCCTGCCCGAACGGCTTCGACGCAAGCCGACAGATCCCATCAATCCGCGCACCGGACGGAATCGCGCGGATTAGCCGTTAGGAACCTCGGCCCCGGCGGCGTGTTGGTCGCCGCACGTCGCCGGCAAGCGGCCACGCGACCTTTTCGGAAGGATTTGACCATGAAACGCACAATCATCGCTCTTGCCTGCATGATTCTCGCAGGCCCTGCCCTCGCCCAGTCGCTGGGCGAAAAGACCGGCGTGAATTCGGCGCTCGGCGTTGCGCCTGCGACCGCGGACTTCGTGACGCAGGTCGCGATCAGCGACATGTTTGAGATCGAATCGAGCAAGCTCGCCCAGCAGAAGGGCAACGCGGAAGAGAAAGCCTTCGCGCAGCAGATGATCACCGATCACACCAAGACGAGCAACGAGCTCAAGGGACTGGTCGGCAATGGCAAGGTGCAGGCCAAGCTGCCGACGGCGCTCGACAGCTCGCATCAGAGCAAGATCGACAAGCTCAAGAATGCGAGCGGTAAGGATTTCAGCTCGGACTACAATTCCTATCAGGTCAGCGCGCATGAAGATGCCGTGTCGCTGTTCGAGCGCTACGCCAAGGGCGGCGACAATGCCGAGCTCAAGGATTGGGCCGGCAAGACGCTCCCGGCGTTGAAGCACCACCTCGAGATGGCCAAGAACCTCGGCCGGGCGCCGAGCGTCGGCCAATCCAGCAAGTAACGCATTGCTGAGGGATGCCGGCCCTGCCGGCGTCCCTTCTCGCGCGCGATGAGAACGTCATCGCGCTGCCGCTGGGCGGTGCCTGCCGGTTGAGCCAGGAACCTTCTTTGTTTCCAGGCTTTACAAAACTGTCACGGAGGAACAGTCGCCGACGGACCGATGGCCCTTGTAACAGTCAAACCCACCCGGATCGACACGGCGATCGCCAACGAGATCGCGCACAATACCAACTCGGGGCTCGAGCATGCCGCCCAGGCCATGACCTGGGGCGCCGACGAGCATGTCCTGGTTGCGCTCGCGGCAGCAGGATGGCTCTACACCCGCTTCCGGCACCCGCAGCAGCGCCCCGTTGCCGATCACGTCCTGATCGTGTCGCTGGCGACGGCCGTGTTACCACATGTCTTGAAATCCGTGTTCGATCAGACGAGGCCCGACCGGCTGACGGTGAGCGGCCATGGGCGCGGTGTTCCCTTTTCGGGGCGCGCGCACGATGCATTTCCCTCAGGTCACGCCGTGCATATGGGCGCCCTTGCCTCGGCCGCAGGCCTGTTGCCGCCGGCCCCGCGCAACCTGGCGCGCTCCTTTGCGGTGGCGCTGTCCCTGACGCGTGTCGCGCTGCTCGCGCACTGGGTCAGCGATGTAGTGGCAGGTTTCATGCTGGGCATCGTTGTCGAGCGCCTGTTCCGGCCGTTCACGATGGCGAAGTCACGGCAGCGGCAGCGCAAGGGCTCGGGGGGACAGCCATGACTGAATATCTCGTGCGCTTCGTCGCCGGCGGCCTGATCGTATCCGTCTTCGCGATCCTCGGTGACATGCTGCGGCCGAAGAGCTTTGCCGGGCTGCTCGGCGCCGCACCGTCGGTGGCGCTTGCCACCCTCGCCATCGCAGTGGTCCAGCACGGCCCGCAATATGCTGCGGCCCAGAGCTGGACGATGATCTATGGCGCCGTCGCGCTCGCCTGCTACAGCGTCGTCGTCTGCCACCTCCTGATGAGGTTCCGTTTCGGCGCGCTTCCAGCCACGATCCTCGCCTTTGCCGCATGGCTCGTTGTCGCCTTCGGCCTGCTCGCCGGCCTGGGAGGTGCCGCCTGATGCTGGTGAAGCTATCGACATCGGCGCTGAAACAGACGCGGTGGTACGAGTACGCCATTCGCTTCGTGCTCGGCGGCGGTGCGACGGTGCTCGCGGGCGTTATCGGTTCGAAGTTCGGCCTGTCCGTCGGCGGGCTCTTTCTTGCTCTTCCCGCCATCTTCTGCGCCAGCGCGACGCTGATCGAAAGCCACGAGCGTCACGCCAAGGAGAAGGCCGGCCTGAGCGGGCGGCGTCGCGGACAGAAGGCCGCGGCGCTCGATGCTGCCGGCGCCGCGCTCGGCAGCATCGGCCTCGCCGCGTTCGCCGCTATCTTCCATTTAATCGTCGGGGCAAGCGTCGCGCTCGCTTTTTTCGCCGCGCTGACGGTCTGGGCCATCGTGTCCGTGTCGGCCTGGTGGCTCAGGCGCAAGCTTCGCAATGTCTCCCACAAATCGCGCCGATCAGGCCATTCGCCGTCGGCAACGGGCTCTCGCTTCGCAAAGCCTTAAAGCGCGATGAGATGCGGATGAATCGTCATCGCGCTTTAGATTGTTGTTTACGCATGATCTTTGCGGAAAACCGCTTCACACTTTTCGGATCATGCCCTAGCTCGCTTTCGCTCCCGTCGAAGGCTGCGATTGCGGCGGCTGGAGGCCCGGGCTGTTGGCCCAGCGCTCGACCTCATCGATGATCTTCTGCTGGCTTGGCCGCACCGGCTCGGGCGCTGCGGGTTCTTCGGAAAGCTTGCGAGGTAACCTGACTTCGTCCGTCATGGTTTCTCTCCTTCCGGGAACAATGCCTTACGACGGCATGCGTTTCAATAAATTATTGATTTCATTTGACTTCCTACTCACTTGCGGACTTCGTCGGCCTTCGCGGAACTCTCATCAAGTTGGTTCGTTGAGTAAGCTACTCAACCTACTCACTTTGCGTGATCGCCATGAACAACCTTCGCGCCGAGCGCCTTCAGGTCATGCTCTCGCCGGAAGAGTTGGCCGCCATTGACGATTTCCGGTTCAAGCACCGCATGCCGACGCGGGCGGCAGCAGTCCGCGAACTCCTGAAGTTCGGACTGGCCGCTGTGGGCGTCGATGCCGCTGCCGGCGTGAAGTCAAGCAGCTTCGGCGTATTCGGCCGCGGGCCTGAAGGACATACTCAGGGGGATCCGGAGAGCGGCGCCGAATGACGCACGGAAAGCCCCTCCAAAAGCAAACGACCCCGGCACGGTGGGTGCCAGGGCCGTCCTTGGAGATTGCTTCCGGCGCACCGGGGGCATGACTGCCGGAAGCAATCCGTCGACTCTTCCCGCGGAAATTCGTTCCTGGTGAGAGCTAGCCCGTGGCGTCGCTCGAGCCGTCCGGCATGGCGCCGGAACCCGGCGTCTTGATGTTGTCGTTCAGCTTGGGATCGCGCGTCGCTTCACGCGAGGGGGAGCCTTTCGGATCCGCCTTGTGCACGGATTGCGCACGTTCCTTGTCGCGGGGCTGCACCTCCCCACGCTTGTCCTTGACGATGCCTTGGTCGGAATGGGCCATGATGCGCTCTCGCTTCTGCTGATGTGTCGGAGCGCTTACGCATAGCGGCGTCAAATGTTCCGCTGCGGCAATCAGCTGCGCACGGCGTGGACGGGAGATGCGCTCTCGAGATGCACCTGTCGCACCGTGGTCACCGTCGCGAACGCGACGGAGACGCCAAAGGCGAGAATGAGGGAGAGAAGAGCCAGACGCGGAGCCATCGCCAAACCTCCTTCTGCAATTGGAATCTCCGCGATCGACGTTCCCGGATGATCCCAAATCAGTTGTGCGCCTTCCGTGAGCGGTCTCACATGCAGATTCTTGAGACGAGCTCACCCGTTCCGCTTTGGAGCTGCATGGACGGGAACGGGCGAAATTTCGCCGTCGAGCCAATCCTGCTCGTTGGCGAGTGCCGTCCAGGCGTCGGCCATGCGCGAATAGCGCTTATGGGCGGGCTGTCCGTCAGCGCGCTCGGCAAGCTGAAGACAATTGTCAGCGTTGTCTCTGAAGACGTCAGACTGTTTCATATAGAGGACGTGGGGACGGAACTCTTGCGCCGCAACCCGCTTACCGGATCGTAATGGTCGGGGAACTTTCGCACGCGGTTCGTCATTGAAGATCGATGCGAGTTGTCGCCGCAATCATTCTGGCATTGATCAGCACCTCGGCGCTTGCCGACAGCCTTGGCGAACGAAAGCCCGGCGCACGGGCGCCCTCCGCGATCGAGGTGATCAGCGGCGCCTACAATTTCAGCCGGTTTCAACAGGGGCTGCTCGAGAACACCGACCTCAAGGGCAACGCTGAGGTCAAGAACCTCGCCGCCCTGCGCGCCGAGGAAGCGGCTAAGCGCGACAAGCGACTGAAAGAGGTCCAGGAGGCGATCGGCGCGGAACTGCATGTCGGCAGGGCAACATCCTCGAGCGCGAGCCTCGTCGAGCCCGAAATGTCGGATGGTCCGGCCTATGTCAGAAGCTTCTATGCCGCGCAGATTCCCGAGTATGAGTCGATCATCAGCCTGCTCGAACGCTATCTGACGGCGCCCGACAATGCGGCGCTCGCAGCGTTCGCGCGCGAACAACTGCCGCTGCTGCGCGCGCAGGTCAGGGACGCCGAGCGCACCATGGCGGACAAATAACCTCTACTTGTCGCTCGGACGTTGCTCGCTCTGCGGCCGCACGGTGCGGTCGCTCTCCGGCATCTTGTCGCGACCCGCATCGCCGTTGTCGTCCTTGCCGCCGGACGAGGACGTGCCGCTTCCGCTTGGATTCGAGCGGGTGGCCGCTCCGGTGGTCGGCGTGTCCGCCTGCGGGTTGGCGGAGCTTGCGGCGGGGTCGCCCGTCACCGAGCCGCGCCCACTTGGCGCACCGCCCTGCGCCAGAGCCGACCCCGCGGCAAGCGCCGTGATGGCGATGGCGACAGTTGCTGCCTTCATGTCCGTTCTCCCTGTCTGCGCTGGCTAACCGTCGGGCTCGGCGCTCCGTTCCGAAGGAGGGCTGCGGACGACGGACGGACGACCCGCCCCCGCGGCCTTTTGCCCTGAGGGCTATGGAACCAATCCGGCCGATCGTCGTTAGCTTGGTTGGGCTGAGCAAGGCGGGTTCCATTTCCTGGCGTCATACGTTGGCGCTTGATTTCGAATTTGGCTGACGCTCTTATTTCGTCGAACGCGTCTTGCCTCAGATTCGGCCGACGCCTGCGGGGGAAACAGTATGAGCGACCTCGATTCCGGAACTGCATCACGCTCCGGTCGTCGCGTCCCAAAGCCAAAAATCAACGGTACGTCCGAGCCGGATTCCCGAGCGGAGCTGCTGCTCGCCCTCCAGGCGATGCGCAGCGGTGACTTTTCGGTGCGCATGAGCGGCGACTATCTCGGTATCGACGGCAAGATCGCCGACACTTTTAACGAAATTATCGCCGCCAACCAGCGCATGGCACAGCAGCTCGAGCTGGTGGGCCAGGTGGTGGGACGCGAAGGCAAGACCCGCCAGCGCGTGAAGTTCGGCCTCGCCTCCGGCTCCTGGGCCGACATGGAAGGCTCCGTCAACACGCTGATCGACGACTTGTTGTGGCCGACCCGCGAGGTGACGCGCGCGGTTGCCGCTGTCGCCCAAGGCGACCTGCTGCAGACCGTCAAGCTCGACGTCGACGGCCGTCCGCTCCGCGGCGAGTTCTTGCAGTCGGCGACGATCGTCAACACCATGATCAAGCAGCTCGGCGTGTTCACCTCGGAGGTGACGCGCGTGGCGCGCGAGGTCGGCACCGAAGGCAAGCTCGGCGGCCAGGCCCAGGTGCCGGAGGTGACCGGCGTCTGGAAGGACCTCACCGAGAGCGTCAACTCGATGGCGAACAACCTGACCAACCAGGTTCGCAACATCGCCGAGGTGACGATCGCGGTCGCCAACGGCGACCTCTCCAAGAAGATCACGGTCGACGTCCGCGGCGAGATCCTCCAGCTCAAGGAAGCCATCAATACGATGGTGGACCAGCTGCGCTCCTTCGCCTCCGAAGTGACGCGCGTGGCGCGCGAGGTCGGCACCGACGGCAAGCTCGGCGGCCAGGCCATCGTGCCCGGCGTCGCCGGCACCTGGAAGGACCTGACCGACTCCGTCAACGCGATGTGCGGCAACCTGACCGCACAGGTCCGCAACATCGCCAACGTCACCACCGCCGTGGCGCGCGGCGACCTCTCGCGCAAGATCACCGTGGACGTGCGCGGCGAGATCCTGGAGCTGAAGGACACCATCAACACCATGGTGGACCAGCTCAACTCGTTCGCCTCGGAGGTCACGCGCGTCGCGCGCGAGGTGGGCACCGAGGGCAAGCTCGGCGGTCAGGCCCAGGTGCCCGGCGTGGCCGGCACCTGGAAAGACCTCACCGACAACGTCAACTTCATGGCCTCCAACCTGACCGCGCAGGTCCGCAACATCGCCGACGTCGCGACCGCCATCGCGAGCGGCGACTTGTCGAAGAAGATCACGGTGAACGTCTCGGGCGAGATCCTTCAGCTGAAGGAAACGCTCAACACCATGGTCGACCAGCTCAACGCCTTCGCCGGCGAAGTCACGCGCGTCGCCCGCGAGGTCGGCACCGAGGGCCGGCTCGGCGGCCAGGCCAACGTGCTCGGCGTCGCCGGCACCTGGAAGGACCTTACCGAGAGCGTCAACTCGATGGCCTCGAACCTGACCGCGCAGGTCCGCAACATCGCCGAGGTGACCACCGCGGTCGCCGGCGGCGATCTCTCGAAGAAGATCACCGTGGACGTGCGCGGCGAGATCCTCGAGCTGAAGGACACCATCAACACGATGGTGGACCAGCTCAACGCCTTCGCCGGCGAAGTCACGCGCGTGGCGCGCGAGGTCGGCACCGAAGGCAAGCTCGGCGGTCAGGCGGTGGTGCGCGGCGTCGGCGGCACGTGGAAGGACCTCACCGACAGCGTCAACTCGATGGCCTCGAACCTCACGGGCCAGGTCCGCAACATCGCCGAGGTCGCAACCGCGGTGGCGAAGGGCGACTTGTCCAAGAAGATCACGGTGAACGTCTCGGGCGAAATCCTTCAGCTGAAGGAAACGCTCAACACCATGGTCGACCAGCTCAACGCCTTCGCCGGCGAAGTCACGCGCGTCGCCCGCGAGGTCGGCACCGACGGCAAGCTCGGCGGCCAGGCCGACGTGCCCGGAGTCGCCGGCACGTGGAAGGACCTGACCGACTCCGTGAACTCGATGGCGGGTAACCTCACCGCGCAGGTCCGCAACATCGCGGAAGTTGCCACCGCCATCGCCGGCGGCGACCTGTCGCGCAAGATCACCGTGGACGTGCGCGGCGAGATCCTTCAGCTCAAGGACACGCTGAACACCATGGTCGACCAGCTCAACCGCTTCGCGGGCGAGGTGACGCGCGTGGCGCGCGAGGTCGGCACCGAAGGCCGCCTCGGCGGTCAGGCCAACGTGCCCGGCGTCGCCGGCACCTGGAAGGATCTCACCGACAGCGTCAACTCGATGGCGGGTAACCTCACCGCCCAGGTCCGCAACATCGCCGAGGTGACGACCGCGGTGGCGCGCGGCGACCTCTCGCGCAAGATCACCGTCGACGTGAAGGGCGAAATCCTCGAGCTGAAGAACACCATCAACACCATGGTGGACCAGCTCAACGGCTTTGCCGGCGAAGTCACGCGCGTGGCGCGAGAGGTCGGCACCGAAGGCAAGCTCGGCGGCCAGGCCGAGGTGCCCGGCGTCGCCGGCACCTGGAAGGACCTCACCGACAACGTCAACTTCATGGCCTCCAACCTGACGGCGCAGGTCCGCAACATCGCCGAGGTCGCAACCGCGATCGCCGGCGGCGACCTGTCGAAGAAGATCACGGTGGACGTACGCGGCGAGATCCTTCTCCTGAAGGACACGCTGAACACCATGGTCGAGCAGCTCCGCTCCTTCGCCGCCGAAGTCACGCGCGTGGCGCGCGAGGTCGGCACCGAGGGCCGGCTCGGCGGTCAGGCCGTGGTGCCCGGCGTCGGCGGCACCTGGAAGGATCTCACGGACAACGTCAACCTCTTGGCTGCGAACCTCACCACCCAGGTCCGCAACATCGCCGAAGTCACCACGGCGGTCGCGCGCGGCGACCTCTCGCGCAAGATCACTGTCGACGTGAAGGGCGAAATCCTGGAGCTGAAGAACACCATCAACACCATGGTCGACCAGCTCAACGCCTTCGCCGGCGAAGTCACGCGCGTCGCCCGCGAGGTCGGCACCGAAGGAAAGCTGGGCGGCCAGGCTCAGGTGCCCGGCGTCGCCGGCACGTGGAAGGATCTCACCGACACCGTCAACTTCATGGCGGCGAACCTGACCGAGCAGGTCCGCGGCATCGTCAAGGTGGTGACCGCGGTCGCCAATGGCGATCTGAAGCAGAACCTCACGGTGAAATCGAAGGGCGAGGTCGCGGCGCTCGCCGACACCATCAACAACATGACCGAGACGCTCGCGACCTTCGCCGACCAGGTGACCTCGGTGGCGCGCGAGGTCGGCGTCGAAGGCCGGCTCGGCGGCCAGGCCAACGTGCCCGGCGCTGCCGGCACCTGGAAGGATCTCACCGGCAACGTCAACCTGCTCGCGGCCAACCTGACCTCGCAGGTGCGCGCGATCGCGGAAGTCGCAACTGCGGTGACCAAGGGCGACCTGACGCGGTCGATCCAGGTCGACGCCCGCGGCGAAGTGGCGGAGCTGAAGGACAACATCAACACGATGATCACCAACCTCCGTCTCACGACGGACGTGAATACCGAGCAGGACTGGCTCAAGACCAACCTCGCCAAGTTCACCAACATGCTCCAGGGACAGCGCGATCTCACCACGGTCGGCCGATTGCTGCTCACCGAATTGTCGCCGCTGGTGAACGCCCATACGGGCGTGATCTACCAGGTCGAGAACGAGAACGATCCCCAGCTCCTGCTGCTCGCCTCCTACGCCAGCGACGGCGTCTACCCCTATCAGCCGGTGCTGCAGTTCGGCGAAGGCCTGATCGGCCAATGCGCCTTCGACAAGCGGCCGCGCGTCGTCTCCGACATTCCCTCGGACGTGGTGCCGATCAACTCGGCGCTGTTCCGCGTCGCCCCGAAGAACCTCGTCGTGCTGCCGGTGCTGTTCGAGGGCCAGGTCAAGGCCGTGATCGAGCTCGCCTCGCTGGTCTCCTTCACGACCTCGCAGATGACGTTCCTGGAGCAGCTCACCGACTCCATCGGCATCGTGCTCAATTCGATCGAGGCCACGATGCAGACCGAAGGCCTGCTCAAGCAGTCGCAGCAGCTCGCCGGCGAGCTGCAGACCCAGCAGCGCGAATTGCAGCAGACCAACGACCAGCTCGAGCAGAAGGCGCAGCAGCTCGCCGAGCGCAACGTCGAGGTCGAACGCAAGAACCAGGAAATCGAGCAGGCCCGCCGCGCGCTCGAGGAGAAGGCGACCGAGCTCGCGCTGACGTCGAAGTACAAGTCCGAATTCCTCGCCAATATGAGCCACGAGCTGCGTACGCCGCTGAACTCGATCCTGATCCTCGGACAGCAGCTCAGCGACAATCCCGATGGCAACCTCTCGGCCAAGCAGGTCGAGTTCGCCCGCACCATCCATGGTGCCGGCACCGACCTGCTCAACCTCATCAGCGACATTCTCGATCTCTCCAAGATCGAGTCCGGCACCGTGACGGTCGACGCCGAGGAAATCCTGACCGCGAACCTGCTCGAGACCGTCGGCCGGCCGTTCCGGCACGAGGCGGACAACCGCAACCTGTCGTTCAAGATCGACGTCGATCCGAACCTGCCGCGCAGCATCGTGACCGACTCCAAGCGGCTGCAACAGGTTCTGAAGAATCTGCTCTCCAACGCCTTCAAGTTCACCGCCGACGGCGAAGTGCGCCTGAAAGTCGCCGGCGCAATCGGCGGCTGGGGGTCGGATCATCCGGTGCTGAACTCGGCGCCGGCCGTGATCGCCTTCGAAGTGTCCGACACCGGCATCGGCATTCCCCTGGAGAAGCAGAAGCTGATCTTCGAGGCGTTCCAGCAGGCCGATGCCGGCACCAGCCGCAAATATGGCGGCACCGGTCTCGGCCTTGCGATCAGCCGCGAGCTTGCCAGCCTGCTCGGCGGCGAGATCCACCTGCGCAGCGCGCCGGGCAAGGGCTCGACCTTCACGCTCTATCTGCCCTTGAAATATTCCGGCCCGACCCTCGCGCCGCGGGCGCCGGCGTCACAGCAATACGGCCAGCCGCCGGCGCTGCAGCCTGCCGCGCCTGACCAGCAGCGCGTTATCGAGCAGCTGCCCGACGACCGCCTCAACCTCGAGCCCGGCGACACCATTCTCCTGATCGTCGAGGACGACCCGCATTATGCCCGCGTGCTGGTCGATCTGGCCCGCGACAAGGGCTTCAAGGTCCTGGTCGCCGCGCGCGGCGCCGAGGCCCTCGAGCTCGCCAAGCAATACCAGCCGACGGCCGTCTCCCTCGACGTGTTCCTGCCCGACATGCTGGGCTGGACCGTGTTGAGCCAGCTCAAGCACAATCCGCTCACCCGCCACATCCCGGTTCAGATCATCACGCTCGACGAGGACCGCCAGCATGCGCTGGCGCGCGGCGCCTTCTCCTTCGTCAACAAGCCGACGACGACCGAGGGCGTCTCGGCCGCGCTGACGCAGATCAAGGAATATGCGCGGCCGCGGCGCAAGCGGCTCTTGATCGTCGAGGACAACGAGGCCGAGCGGCTCTCGATCCGCGAGCTGCTGCACCACGACGACATCGAGATCCTGGCCACGGATACCGGGGCAGGCGCGCTCACGACGTTGCGCGAGCAACCCTGCGATTGCGTGGTGCTCGACCTCAGGCTGCCCGACATGAGCGGCTTCGAGGTGCTCGATCAGATCCGCAACGACGAGGCGCTGTCGAACATCCCCGTCGTGGTGTTCACCGGCCGCGAGCTCTCGGCCGAGGAGGATGCGGAACTCCACACCATGGCACGCAGCATCGTGGTCAAGGGCGTGGAATCGCCCGAGCGCCTGCTCGACGAGACCGCGTTGTTCCTGCACCGCGTGATCACGGAGTTGCCGCTCGAGAAGCAGCGCATGCTGGAGAAGCTGAACAGTTCCGACGAGGACCTGATCGGCAAGACCGCCCTGCTCGTCGACGACGATGCCCGCAATATCTTCGCGCTCTCGAGCGTGCTGGAACGACGCGGCATGAAGGTGCTGACGGCCACGACCGGCAGCGAGGCGGTGACCTTGGTCGAATCCAATCCGGAGATCGCGATCGTGCTGATGGACATCATGATGCCGCAGATGGATGGCTACCAGACCATCGGCGTGATCCGCGAGAACCCGGCCTTCGCCCGTCTGCCGATCATCGCGTTGACCGCCAAGGCGATGAAGGGCGACCGGGAGAAATGCCTCGAAGCCGGCGCGTCCGACTACCTCGCCAAACCGGTCAACACCGACCAATTGCTGCTTGCGATCCGCATGTGGCTGCATCGCTGAGTTGGACATGCGTATGGACCAGGAAAAGGTCAACATCCTGCTCGTCGACGACCAGCCGGCCAAGCTGCTCGCCTATGAGGTGATCCTGAAGGATCTCGGCGAGAACCTCGTCATCGCCTCCTCGGGCCGCGAGGCGTTGGAGGTGCTGCTCAAGACCGAGATCGCGGTGATCCTGGTCGACGTCTGCATGCCCGAGCTCGACGGCTTCGAGCTCGCCGCGATGATCCGCGAGCATCCGCGTTTCCAGAAGACCGCCATGATCTTCATCTCGGCGATCCAGGTCAGCGACATCGACCGGCTGCGCGGCTACGAGATGGGCGCGGTCGATTACGTGCCGGTTCCGGTCGTGCCGGAGGTACTGCGCGCCAAGATCAAGGTGTTTGCCGAGCTCTACCGCAAGACGCGCGAGCTCGAACGGCTGAACCACGAGCTCGAGGATCGCGTCCGCGCCCGCACCGCGGAACTGGAGGCTTCCACCGCGAAGCTGCGCGAGAGCGAGCAGCGGCGCAGCATGGCGATCGCGGCAGGCAAGATGGGGTCCTGGGACTGGGACTGGATCAGCGGCGATTGGATGTGGGACGAGGGGCAATACAATATCTTCGGCGTCAGCCCCGACAATTTCGAGATCAATCCGGCCAACGTTCAGGCCCTGCTGCACCCCGACGATGTCGACCAGTTGCGCAAGGCGATCGCCGAGTTCAACAAGGGCACACGCGCCTATGAGACGGAGTTCCGCATCATCCGGCCCGACGGCGAGGTGCGCTGGTGCGTCGGCACGGCGGCCGCAACCACGGACGAGAGCGGGCGCGTGGTGCGCGTCAGCGGCGTGACCGTCGACATCACCGAGCGCAAGCGCGCCGAGGAGCGGCAGAACCTGCTGGCGCGGGAAGTCGATCATCGCGCGAAGAACGCGCTGGCGCTGGCGCAGTCGATCGTGCGCCTCACCCGGGCCGACGAGGTCAAGGCCTATGTCAACGCCGTCGAGGGGCGCATCAATGCGCTGGCGCGCGTGCACACCATCCTGTCGCTGTCGAGCTGGCAGGGCGCCGAGCTCTCCAGGCTGATCGACGAGGAGCTTGCGCCCTATTCGCTGGGCGACCAGATCAAATTGGCAGGGCCCGAAGTTCAGTTGCTGCCGGCGACGGCCCAGACGCTGGCGCTCGCATTGCACGAGCTCTTCACCAACTCGGCAAAGTACGGCGCGCTATCCACGCGAGCGGGGCGGCTCGCGATCGATTGGCAGGTCGACGAGGAGCTGCTCACGCTGAGCTGGGAGGAATCCGGCGGTCCCCTGGTCAAGACCCCGAAATCGCGCGGCTTCGGCACGCGAAGCCTGCTTGCGAGCATCGAGTCCCAGCTTGGCGGACAGGCGCAGTTCGATTGGCGCGCCGAGGGCCTGCTGTGCCGTCTTGAGGTGCCGTTGACACGCAAGACCGCGGCGGCTGCACCAAGCAAGTTCGACACCGCCGGCGCTGCCGAATTGCAACGCGCATCCGGTTAACCTGACGCTGCGCTGCTCATGCGCTGCGCCGTGCGTGGTTCGCGCGCGACGCGCCCTTCGAGCCAAGCTTCCGTTCGGGCGAGATCGCGCAGCGCCCTCGCGTAGCGGCGGGCCGCGCTCCGCTCCGCGCCAAGCGGAAGCTTGCGCGCCTTGCGCAGGATGTCCGCGGCCGCGTTGCGATAGGCCAGCGAGCGGTAAAGAAAGACGACCTTACCCATATCGATGTTCCCGTTTTGCTGGCGCCCATCTTGGCAAGCCCGGCATGAACGCCCGATGAAACGGGCGGTAACAATTCCTTCAGCGGAACGGAACCGGGCGATCACATGCGCGTTGGCGTGGCAAGTTCGGGATGCCGTCCCATGCGCACCAAGAAGTCGTCTGAGCTGATCTCTGCCAGCGGCCTTATCAAGCTGATGACGCATGCAATGATGGGCGCAGCGCTCGGCCTCATTTTCAGCCTCACGCTCGTCCTGTCCAATCCAGCCGTCGCCAACCTGCTGAACAATGGCGGAAGCCAGGCCGCGATGGTCTTCGCCCTCACCTTGGTGACGACCTTCGCGATCGGCGCGACGCTCACCGGCGCCGTGTTCATCCTGGCCGAGGACAAGCAAACTTGAAGCGTGCGTGACGTACGGAAGATACTTCGCCGGGAACTCCTGCCGCGACGCGCGGTTTGCTGCCTGCGTCAATTTAACTCAGGGGGTTTCCCCGCATGAGACGACCAAGCTCGCTCTCGCCGTAATATTGGCAACCGGCCTTGCCGCCGCGCCGTTTGCCGCCCAAGCCAAATCGCACAAGGTCAAGCATGGATCCTCGATGTCGTCGGCACAGATCACCGGCGCCAACACCAAGTCCTCCAAGGGCGCTGATCCGTCCGGCCAAGGCGGCGCCGGTCCCGGCTCCGATCAGGGCGGCACCATGACCAACAAGGGCGGCATGACCGACACCAAATAGGCGCTCCTGGAATCATGAAGGGCTCCGCATTGCGGAGCCCTTTGTCTTCTATCTTTGGGTTCGGCACTCGGCCTTCAGTATCCGGCGCCAAGGATCTCAGCGGCGCTCGGCTGCGCGCGCGGAATTGCCGCCTGTCTTCACGGCACGAAGCCGCACCCGGTCGCGAACGTTTGGCAGTACGTCGCTGCCGCCGGCCGCCTTCCATTCGGCAATCAAGAGAGTGATTTTCCGGCGCAGGTCCATCTGCGCCAGGGCCCTTTCCGTGCAGTCGTGATCGCGCTCGACGAGGTCGCGCACCGACGCCTCGACGTCGGCCATCTCGAGCCTCAAGGCTCTGATTTTACGTCGAATTTCATTAATTCTGTTGTCCATGCCTTGTTAGAACAAAATAAGAACATATAGTCAAGTCACGATTTCAGGACGGAGACGCCAGATGCAGGTTCAAGGTAAATACGACGCCAGATTTTTCCTGGGCGAGCAGATGACGCGGGCGCAGGGTCTCAAGCTGAAGCGGCTCAGCGAAGAGGCCTACCAGCCCGGCCAATATGCGCGGGATCTGTCCTTCAGCGAGGCCGCCCGGCGCATCCAGGTGCTGGAAGCGGAGATCGAGCTGGCAAACTCCTTCTAGAGCATCGCATCGCGCTTTAGGCCTGCGCCGTTCCACGCTCCCGGAACCATGGCTGTGCAGAATGGTTCTCCCCGCCGAGGGAGAATATGCATGGCACGCAAGGCAAAAAAGCGCCGCTACTCACGCAGCTCGGGAAGCGATGTCGCCACCGAGATGCGGCGTTACAAGAAGGGCACCGCGAAGAGCGGCCGTGGCGGGCGCGGCGGCCGCGTCAAGAACCGCAAGCAGGCCATCGCGATCGGACTGTCGAAGGCACGCAAGAAGGGCAAGAAGGTCCCGAAGAAGGCTTCGAAGCGCAAGAGCGCCAAGAAGACGTCCAAGAAGACGTCCAAGAAATCATCCAAGAAAACGTCCGGGACGTCGTCCAAGAAATCGTCGAACAAGAAATCATCGAAGCGCAAATCCAAGCGGTCGCGCTGACCCGCCTCAGATCATGCTCCCCGGCATGAAGCAGCGGATCGAAATCCCGAACGCAGTCTTGACCGGCCACACCATCGTGCGGCCGGCCCGGTTGGGCTCGGTGATGACGGCCTCATCCGGCACATCGATCCACTGTCCGTCGATGCGGACACGGTAGCGCCCGTTGTGCGACTCCCAGTCGAGATCGGCAAGGGCGAAACCGTCCGCGTCCGAGCAGCACGGACCGAGATGGCTGCGCAAACTGTCGAACCATGGCTTCAGAGGAGAATTCGCGTAGCGGCCGTCGTCGCGCCCGAGCGCGTTTCCCCCCGAGAGCACCAATGGCGCCACGAGCAGCGCACTCCTGAGCGAGAGCTTCAATCGATCCATGTCGGCACCGATCACTTGTGAACCACCGGCGAGTTCCACAAAGCGCCGGGAGGCTCGAAGTTCCACGCTTGCAACCCCTCTCAGCGGCGACGTTGGCGCAGAGCACCGAGGCGCCCTGCGAGTGTGATCAGCGAACACGGCTTTTTCGGACGCACCAGGTCATCATCCCTGCCGTTAACGAGAATGTGACCGGCCTGGTGCGGACGTGACGTGTGTGCAAAAGGCGGCCCGAAGGCCGCCTTCCTGGATTGGTAAGGGTCGAGTTGACGTTATGCGAGTGGCACCGCAACGAAGCGGGTGGCCTCCGCGCTTCTGACCTGAAGCAGCACGCTGCGCTTGCCCGACGATTTGGCCTGCGCCAGCTCGGAGCGCACCTCGCCGACATTGCTGACAGCCTTGCCGCCGACATTGAGGATGACGTCGCCGGTCCGGATGCCGCGTTGCGCGGCCGGGCCTTGCGGATCAACCTCGGTGACGACGACGCCGTTCTGGCCTGCGCCCTGGACGTCACCGGCGGGCGCCAGGCTGAGGCCGAGGCGCGGCGTGCCGGCACCCGGCTGTCCGCTGCCCTCGTCGGCATTGCCACTGCCATTGCCCTTGGCCTGCCGCTCGTTCGGCAACTCGCCGAGCGCCAGCGTCACCGTCTTGCTGTCGCCCTTGCGGAAGACATCGAGCTTCACGGACGTGCCCGGCGTCAAGCCGGCGATGGTGCGGGCGAGGTCGCGGGAGTCCTTGATCGTGGTGCCGTTGACGGCGGTGATGACATCGCCCGCCTGGATGCCGGCCTTCGCCGCCGGGCTGCCATCCTGCGGATTGTCGACGATCGCGCCGCGCGCCTCCTTGAGCCCGAGGCTGTCGGCAATATCCGACGTCACCGGCTGCACCTGCACGCCGAGCCAGCCCCGGGTGACCGCGCCTTTGTCCTTCAATTGCGCGACGACGAGCTTGGCGGTCGAAGCCGGGATATCGAAGCCGATGCCGACCGAGCCGCCCGAGGGCGAGAAGATCGCAGTGTTCACGCCGATCACGTTGCCGTTCATGTCGAAGGCCGGACCGCCGGAATTGCCCTTGTTGATCGGCGCGTCGATCTGGATGAAGTCGTCATAGGGACCGTTGCCGATGTCGCGGCCGCTGGCCGAGACGATGCCGGCGGTCACGGTGCCGCCAAGACCGAAGGGATTGCCGACCGCGACCACCCAGTCGCCAATGCGCGGCTTCTGGTCGGAGAACTTGACGAACGGAAAGTCCTTCTTGCCGTCGACCTTGATCAGCGCGAGATCTGTCTTCGGATCGGTGCCGACCACTTTCGCGGTGTAGGTCGTGCCATCGTCCATCGTCACCTGCACGGACTCGGCGCGATCGACGACGTGATTGTTGGTCACAGCATAGCCGTCGGCGGAGATGAAAAAGCCGGAGCCTTCGCCCGTGATCATCTGGTGGCGCTGGCGCGGCATGCCGTTCGCGCCGCCCGGAAAGCGGAAACCGAACTGTCGCGAGAACTGGTCGAACGGCGTGTCCTCGTCCGAATCCATCCGGTTCTGCTGCAGCATCGCGCTCTTGTCGTTGTCCTGATCGATTTTGACCCGCACCGAGATCACAGCGGGTTTGACCCTGCTGACGAGATCGCCGAAGCCGGGCGGCGTCGCGGCGGCTTCGGCCGCCTGAGCCGGCGCAATCAAGGAGTTGATGCCGTACGGCGAGGCGCCTGGCGCAACTGCCAGGGCGGCCACGCCCAGCGCGGCCACGGTGCCGAGCAGCGCGAGCCGCCGCGGCCGCAAGATCTTGCGAGACGTGGTGATGTCGGAATTGACGCGATCGTTCATGTCGAAATGTCCATGTTGAGCAGGTGTCGCCTTGCCCGCAACATGGTCGCTGCCACCTTACGGCGTCCCGTCCGTCCGATTAAATCTCGGCAAAGAATGGATGAGCGGTCGCAGCAGCCAATCCGGACGTTTGATACAGCTCAACGCGCCGCCTTCGCGCAGTGAAAAACTGCGACCATCGGATGATGCTCAGCGGAGGCGCGCCATGTACAAAGACATTCTCGTCCACATTCCCACCGAACGTCCCATGCGTCCCGCGATCGAGGGCTCGGTCTCGCTCGCGGCGAAGCTCAACGCGCATCTCGACGCGGTCGCGGTCGGCTATGTCGCCACCAGTACGGCTTACGTCATGGAAGGCGGCGCGGCGGTGGCGGCCGTGTTCGAGCTGGAGCGCGAGCGCGCCGTGGAGCGGGCCGAGGCGGCGCTCGCGGTATTCAAGAGCGAGGCGGCGAACGCCGGCATCGCCTATACCTGCCACGCACTCGGCGCGATCCCGGCAGATGCCGCCGGCTCGCTCGGCGAGATGGCACGGCTGCACGACCTCAGCGTCCTGCTCCAGCCCGATCCGGCGCAAGGCTCGTTCGACAACGACATGCCGAGCGAGATCCTGTTCCGCGCGGGCGGCCCGGTGCTGTTCCTGCCCTACACCTTCCGGGGAGCCTTCAAGGCGAAGCGGATCGGCATCTGCTGGGACGGCAGTCGCGTTGCCGCCCGCGCTATGCGCGACGCAGCTCCGTTCCTGGCGCGCGCCGAAGAGATCGTGATCATCACCGTCAACGAGACCGACGACGTCTGCGGCGAAGCTTCAGCGAGTGGCTTGGCCAGACATCTCGGCCGGCGCGGATTGTCCACCCGCACGGTCAGCCTGACCGCCACGCGCGCCAACATTCAGCCGATCATTCTGTCGCTGGCGGCCGACGAGAGTCTCGATCTTCTGGTGATGGGCGGCTACGGCCATTCGCGGTTGCAGGAACGCTTTCTCGGGGGCGTCACCCGCGCCATGCTGGAAGCCATGACGGTCCCGACGCTGATGTCGCATTGATGAGCCGGCCTGGCGCCGTCACGCCGCGACGGGAGCCTCCCAAGTCGCCGGCGCGGCGGCGTCCTTGTCGCGATGCACATTGCACGCGTCGAAATGCGCCTTGAGCTCGATTTCGGCAAGATGTTCGAAATGTTCGGCCTGGCCGAGGAGTTCCCAGTTCTGGAGCGGCCGGTAGGCCGCCTGCTGACGGCAGAGGGACGCCAGCGCCCGGTAGCGACGTACGTTCTCCATGAGACCCTCCCTCGCGTTCACCGGCTTATTGCCCTGATTTGCGTCAGGCCGATGGCGTTTATGCAAAACATTTGCTGCGCGCTCAACGCGCCTGAACCAAGTTAATTTTCGAGAAGTGCCGGTAAGGATTTTAGTTCCAAACGTCCGCTCGGAACTCTGTGCCCAATGCTAGGCGTAGAGGCGGCGCTCCACGGCGAGGCCCACCAGGTCGAGGTAGCGCTCGATCAAGTCGGGACGGCCGACGAGATAGCCTTGCATCTCCTCGCAGGCCTCGCGGGCCAAGAAGGCACGTTGGGCTTCCGTCTCCACCCCCTCGGCAATGACCGGGATCTTCAGCGCGTGCGCCAGGCTCAGGACGGCGCGGACAATCTCGGCCGATTGCGGCGTCGCCTCCAGGTTGGAGATGAAACTGCGGTCGATCTTGATCTTGTCGAACGGGAACGACTGCAGATACGACAGCGAGGAATAGCCGGTACCGAAATCGTCCATGGCGATGCGGATGCCGAGCGCCTTCAGCCGCCGCAGCAGATTGAGCGCGCGGGTGAAATCGCCGATCAGCACGCCCTCGGTGATCTCGACCTCGAGCCGCGTCGGCGTCAATCCCGTCTCCAACAGGATCTGATGGATCGAGCGCTCGAGATCGCCCGCCTGGAATTGGACCGGCGACAGATTGACCGCGACCTGCAACGGCCGCGGCCAGGATGCCGCCTCGCGGCACGCCTCGCGCAGCACCCATTCACCGATCTCGACGATCAGCCCGTTCTCCTCGGCGAGCGGAATGAACTGGTCCGGCGGCACGAAGCCCCGCGTCGGGTGATTCCATCGCAGCAGCGCCTCGAAGCCGATGACCTCGCCATCCACCCGCGCCTGCGGCTGGAAATAGACGAGGAGCTGGTTGTGCTCCAGCGCCTGCCGCAGGTCGTGCTGCAACAGCCTGCGATCGCGCAGCTCCTGGTCCATCTCGGATTCGAAGCAGCGGACCCGGCTCCTGCCCTCGCGCTTGGCGCGGTAGAGAGCCGAGTCGGCATTGGCGAGCAGCGTCGCCGCGTTCACGCCATCGTCGGGATAGAACGCGATGCCGACGCTGAGGCCCACGTGGGAGAGATAGTCGTCGATCTCGAGCTCCTTGCCGATCGTCTCGACCAGGCGTTCGGCCAGCGCCAGAACGTCCTCACGGCTGGCGTTGTCGGGCATCAGGATCATGAACTCGTCGCCGCCGATGCGGGCGACGAAGGCGCCTTCGGCTTCCGCGGCAAGCCGGTCGGCGGCCGCCCGCATCAGCATGTCGCCGACGGGGTGACCGAACACGTCGTTGACCTCCTTGAAGCGGTCGAGATCGAGGCTCAGCACAGCGAAACTGGTCGATGCCTCCTGCGCCCGCTCCAGCCGTTCGTCGAGCGCCGCGTTGAAGGCGCTGCGGTTCGGCAGGTCCGTGAGCGCATCATGATGCGCAAGATGGCTGATCCGCTGCCGGGTGGTGACACGCTCCGTGACATCCTCGATCACGCCGACCAGATATTGCGGATCCCCGTTGCCATCCGTGATCAGCATCTTGCGTGAATTGACGACCCGGTCGCGGCCCTTGACGCCGAGTTCGAGCAAATGCTCCTCCAGAACCATCGGCATGCCGCTGGCCGCGACGCGTCTATCCTGCTCGTTGACCACGCGGGCCACGTCAGCCGGGAAGATCTGCTCGGGCGTTCGGCCCAGCATCTGTTCGCGCGGCATGCCGTAATAGTCTTCTCCGGCGCGGTTGAGCAGGATGTAGCGCGAACTCTCCGCACATTTCGCGAAGACGGCGATCGGAATGTTTTCGATGATTGTGTCGAGGAACTCGCGAGTCCTCAGCAGATCCTGCTCGACCTCGTCGCGCGTTTGCGCGCGTACTTCGATCATCCGCTGACGCTCGCGATCACCGGCCTCGTAAGCCGCACTGACGAACTTGCCCAGCTTGACGAGATCGACCTGTCCGGTGGCATCGGTGGCGCAGCGGAGCTGCTCGGCGAACAGGCGATGCATGCTCATGCCATCACGTTGCGCCGCGTGCGGGCTTCATGCCGCAGTTTCCGTCGTTACGCATCCGCGCTCTCATAGCGTCCCTAAACCACAGATTGAGACGCTTGGCATTGCGCGGTCGTTAATCGATTGTCCTTCTCCGGTGCGTTGGTTACCCCGGCCTGAATGAGCCGATCGATTTGGAAGGCATGCTCCGTAGAGATCCGGAGAAAGTGGCGCGCCTTGACACACCGGAGCCACGGCGGTGGGCTGCTCCGTAATCTACCGGATGAGCGCACTTTCTTCGGCCCGCTTCGCGGGCGCGGAACTATCTTGCAGCTTCGGAACCCGGCCGGTCTCCGCGGCGATGCGAATAGCCGCGATATTGGCGGCATATTCGCCAGCGCTCTTGCCGCGAAACACGGCGGAGCCCGCGACCAGCGTGTCGGCACCCGCTGCAGCCACGGCCGCGGCATTGTCGCACGTGACACCGCCGTCGACCTCGAGCCGGATCGGCCGCCCGCCGATCATGGTCCTGATCCGCCTGATCTTGTCGATCTGCGATGCGATGAAGGATTGGCCGCCAAAGCCCGGATTGACCGTCATCACCAGCACGAGATCGATACGATCGAGCACATACTCGATCACCGCTTCCGGGGTCGACGGACAAAGGCTGACGCCAGCCTTGGTGCCGAGCGAGCGGATCGCCTGGAGCGAGCGGTCGAGATGCGCCCCCGCTTCGGCGTGCACCGTGATGATGTCCGCTCCGGCCTTTGCGAACGCCTCGAGATAGGGATCTGTCGGCGCGATCATCAAATGCACGTCGAACGGCTTCTTCGAATAGGGACGGACCGCCCTGATGACGTCGGCACCGAAACTGATGTTCGGCACGAAGTGTCCGTCCATGACGTCGCAATGGATCCAGTCGGCCCCAGCGGCGTCGATCGCGGCGACCTCCTCGCCGAGACGCGCGAAATCCGCGGCGAGGATCGAGGGAGCGATCATGATCTCCTTCGTCATGGCACTGCACTCCGCGCATCCGCACCGCCGCTGAAGACTCGGCTCGCCAAGACGTCCATGGCATCGATGGTTTCGAGGTCGGCGACATCGAGCATGCGATTGAGATCGGACACCAGCCGATCGGCCTGCCGCAGGCGGATGCGGTCGACGGCGTTGCGGATCGAGCGCGCGTTGGAGAAGAACGGCTGGGTCCGACGCAGCGCGATGTATTTCTCGAACGCCTCGCGCGCCGCGGCCGACAAGCGATAGCCGCGCTCCTTCAGCATCAGCTCGGCGATAACGAGCAGCTCGGCCTCTGCATAGTCAGGGAATTCGATGTGGTGGGCGATGCGCGAGCGGAAGCCGGGATTGGAGGCGAAGAATTTCGTCATCCGCTCGCCATAGCCGGCGAGGATCACGACGAGGTCCTCGCGCTGGTTCTCCATCACCTGGAGCAGGATCTCGATCGATTCCTGACCATAGTCGCGCTCGTTGTCGGGACGATGCAGATAATAGGCCTCGTCGATGAACAGCACGCCGCCCATCGCCTTTTTCAGTATCTCCTTGGTCTTCGGCGCGGTGTGGCCGATATACTGGCCGACGAGATCGTCGCGCGTCACCGAGATCACCTGCCCGCGCCGCACGAAGCCGAGCCCGTGCAGGATCCTGGCCATGCGCAGCGCGACGGTGGTCTTGCCTGTTCCAGGATTGCCGGTGAACGACATGTGCAGCGTCGGCGGCGCGGAGGCGAGGCCGGCACGCTGCCGGATGCGCTCGATCAGCAGCAGCGAGGCGATCTGGCGCACGCGGTTCTTGACCGGCTTGAGCCCGATCAGCTCCTGATCGAGCTGTAGCAGCGTCTCGGTGATTCCGGCGGCTTCAGCCTCCTTGCGGAGATCGAAATGGGTCTCGCTGTGTTCGGTCGTGGTTGCGTGGGGGACATCGAGCATGGCTACCCTCGAAGAAAAGAGCTTCGCCGCGAGCAAGGCGGCGAAGCAGTGGTCCGCCAAGGATGCGAAGCAGGGAGAGCTCGCGCGGAAGCGGATGACTCAAGCTGGCGCGTGCGCGGCCGGCTTTCGAACCGTGGTGTAGCGGACCGCACGGCCGCCGACCTCCTGCCGCACCAGCTCGAACTCCGTTTCTTGCTTCGGCCGGTTGACGAGGAAGGAGATCCGCACCGACTCCCAGCCGTGGCTGGCATCGAAGCCGCTGATGCGGATGTAGCTGTTACCATAGACCCTGCGGCACTCGGCGAGCTCCATCATCACGCCGGCGGCGTCCTGGAGATCGAACATCGGCAGGCCCCACATCTCCCAATAGGTGTTTCGGGGATGCGGATCGTCGGTGAACTCGATGTTCACCGCCCAGCCATTGGCGAGGCAATACTGCACCTGGCTGGTGATCTGCTCGTCGGTCAGATCCGGCAGGTACGAGAAGCAGCCCTGGGTGATCTTCATCTCAAATCTCCTCAGACGGTTTCTAGCGCCGTCGGCACGAAGTCCGGCGTGTCGGTGGATTGATAGTTGAAAGTGACGTCCTTCCAGACCTCGAGCGCGGCCTTCAGCGGCGTGCAGGTCTGGGCCGCCTTGGCCAAGATTTCCGGGCCCTCGTGGACATAGTCGCGGCCCTCGTTGCGGGCGAGGATCATCGCTTCCAGCGCCACGCGGTTGGCGGTCGCGCCGGCCGCAATGCCCATGGGATGGCCGATGGTGCCGCCGCCGAACTGCAGCACGACGTCCTCGCCTAACAGGTCGAGCAGCTGGTGCATCTGCCCGGCATGGATGCCGCCGGAGGCTACCGGCATCATCTTGTTGAGGCTCGCCCAGGACTGGTCGAAGAACAGGCCATGCTCGAGCTTGGTCGGGTTGAAGTCTTCGCGGCAGACATCGTAGTAGCCGCGTGTGGTGTTGGGATCGCCTTCGAGCTTGCCGACCACCGTGCCGGCGTGGATGTGGTCGACGCCGGCAAGCCGCATCCATTTGGCGATGACGCGGAACGACACGCCATGGCTCTTCTGCCGCGTATAGGTGGAGTGGCCGGCGCGATGCAGATGCAGGATCATGTCGTTGCGCCGCGCCCACTTGGCCATGGACTGGATCGCAGTGTAGCCGATCACGAGGTCGATCATCACGATCACCGAGCCGAGCTCCTTGGCGAACTCCGCACGCTCGTACATGTCCTCCATGGTGGCCGCGGTGACGTTCAGGTAGGTCCCTTTCACCTCGCCGGAGGCGGCCTGCGCGCGGTTCACCGCCTCCATGCAATAAAGGAAGCGATCACGCCAATGCATGAAGGGCTGCGAGTTGATGTTCTCGTCGTCCTTGGTGAAGTCGAGCCCGCCCTTCAGCGCCTCATAGACCACACGGCCGTAATTGCGGCCGGACAGACCGAGCTTCGGCTTCACCGTCGCGCCGAGCAGCGGCCGGCCGAACTTGTCGAGCCGCTCGCGCTCCACCACGATGCCGGTCGCCGGTCCCTGGAACGTCTTCACATAGGCGACGGGAAAGCGCATGTCCTCGAGGCGCAGCGCCTTCAGCGGCTTGAAGCCGAACACGTTGCCGATGATCGAGGCCGAGAGGTTGGCGATCGAGCCCGGCTCGAACAGGTCGAGATCATAGGCGATGTAGGCGAAATACGAGCCGGGTGAGCCCGGAACGGGATCGACGCGATAGCACTTGGCGCGATACTTCTCGGCCGCCGTCAGGCGATCGGTCCACACCACCGTCCAGGTCGCGGTCGAGGATTCGCCGGCAACCGCAGCAGAGGCCTCGATCGGGTCGACGCCCTCCTGCGGCGTCACGCGGAACAGCGCGATGACGTCGGTGTCCTTCGGCGTGTAATCGGGCTCCCAATAGCCCATGCGCTTGTATTCCATCACGCCGGAGCGATAGCGCTCTTTGCCGCGGACCGTGCCTGCATGTGCGTTCATGTCTCTCTCCTGCTCTTTTCTCTGCTCTTTCTGATTGGCTAAGCGGCAACCGGCTCGCGGGCGTCGATGCGCGGATCGAGCTCGCCGGCGCGATAGCGCCGCGCCATCTCGCTCATTGGAATGACCTTGATCTTGCTGGCGTGGCCTGCGGTACCGAACTGCTCGAACCGCTCGCGGCACAATTCGCGCATTGCGTCCATCGCCGGCTTCAGGAACTTGCGCGGATCGAATTCGGAGCGCGCTTCCGCCGCCACCTTCCGGAACACCGCGGTCATCGCCAGCCGGCAATCGGTGTCGATATTGACCTTGCGCACGCCGCTTCGGATGCCGCGAACGATCTCCTCGACCGGCACGCCCCAGGTCTGCGGCATCTCGCCGCCGAACTGGTTGAACATGTCCTGGAGCGGCTGCGGCACCGAGGACGAGCCGTGCATGACCAGATGCGTGTTCGGCAGCCGGCGGTGGATCTCCTCGACCACCCGCATCGCCAGGATATCGCCGTCGGGCTTGCGGCTGAACTTGTAGGCGCCGTGCGAGGTGCCCATCGCGATCGCGAGCGCATCGACCTTGGTTGCACGGACGAAGTCGACGGCCTGGTCCGGATCGGTCAAGAGCTGATCGTGGCCGACCTTGCCCTCGACGCCGTGACCATCCTCCTGCTCGCCGCCGCCGTGCTCGAGCGAACCGAGCACGCCGAGCTCGCCTTCGACGGACGCGCCGACCCAATGAGCGAGATCGACCACGCGGCGCGTGATCGCGACGTTATAGTCATAGTCGGCCGCGGTCTTGGCGTCGGCTTTGAGCGAGCCATCCATCATGACGGAGGTGAAGCCATGGGCGATGGCCGAGGCGCAGGTCGCTTCGTCATTGCCGTGGTCCTGGTGCATGCAGAGCGGAATGTCGGGATAGGTCCGCTCCAGCGCGTCGATCATGTGCGAAAGCATGAGATCGCCGGCATAGCTGCGCGCGCCGCGCGAGGCCTGGATGATGACCGGCGCATCGACCGCGGCCGCCGCCTGCATGATCGCGATGCCCTGCTCCATGTTGTTGATGTTGAACGCCGGCACGGCGTAGCCGTGGCTGGCAGCGTGATCGAGCAATTGGCGAAGGGTGATACGGGCCAAGATTCGTCCTCCTTATTGGCTCTTGCGGGCCATCGCCCGGCGAGCCGCTTCCGCAATGCTTTGCGGTGTGATGCCGAATTCGCGGTACAACACCGGGGCGGGGGCCGAGGCGCCGAAGCCGCGCATGCCGACGAATTCGCCGTCAGCGCCGATCCAGCGATGCCAGTCGCCGGCGACAGCTGCCTCGATGCCGACGCGCGGCGCGGTGCCGAGCACCGAGGCGCGGTAATCATCCGGCTGCTCCTCGAACAGTGCGAAACACGGCGCCGAGACCACGGCGGCGCGAACGTGCTCGGTCGCGAGCAGGCGGGCCGCTTCCAGCGCGATCGAGACTTCCGAGCCGGTTGCAATGAGCGTCACGTCGCGACCGCCATCCGGCGAGACGACGAGATAGGCACCATTCGCGACGCGGTTTCTGCCGCGCCCATCGCTGCGGAATGTCGGCAAGGCCTGCCGCGACAGGCATAGCACTGAGGGGCGATGCTCCGCCGCGAGCGCGCAATCCCAGGCCTCCAGCGTCTCGACGGCATCGGCGGGGCGGAACACCAGCAGGCTCGGAATCACGCGCAGCGCGGTCAGATGCTCGACCGGCTGATGCGTCGGACCATCCTCGCCAAGACCGATGGAGTCGTGCGTCATCACGTGGATGACGCGCAGCCGCATCAAGGCCGCAAGTCGGATCGCCGGCCGGCTGTAGTCGGAGAACGCCAGAAACGTGCCGCCATAGGGAATGAAGCCGCCATGCAGCGCCAGGCCGTTCATCGCTGCGGCCATGCCGTGCTCGCGGATGCCATAGTGGATGTAGTCGCCGGCGAACGCACCACTCTTGACCGGCGCCTGCGCCTTGGCATGCGTCAGGTTCGAATGGGTGAGGTCCGCGGAGCCGCCGACCAGGCCGGGAATTGTTCCTGCGATTCCCTCGAGCACCTGTTGCGAGGCCTGCCGCGTCGCCAGCTTCGGCCGCTCGGATGCAAAGTGCTCACGCAATTTCGCCGCGGCCAGCGCATAGGCGGCGGGCAGAGCCGCGGCTTTGCCCTCGACGAACAGGTCGCGCTGCTCCGGCGTCGCACCTTCGTAACGATCGAGCCAAGCGAGGCGGTCGACCTGCCCGCGCTGCCCGATCATCCGCCAAGCCTTGAGCACCGGGATCGGCACCACGAAAGGCTGATAGTCCCAACCCAGCGTCCGCCGCGCCGCTGCCGTCTGCTCGGTGCCGAGCGGCGCGCCATGCACTTTCTCGGTGCCCTGTCTATCAGGCGCGCCATAGCCGATGATTGTGCGACAGGCGATCAGCGACGGCTTCGCGGTCTCCCGCTCCTCCGCTATCGCCTGCGCCACCGCTTCGGGATCATGTCCGTCGACGCGGCGCACCGACCAGCCGGAGGCAGCGAAGCGCGCGAGCTGGTCGTCCGATGTCGCCAGCGAGGTCGGACCGTCGATGGAGATGCCGTTGTCGTCGAACAGCACGATCAGCCGGCCGAGCCCGAGATGACCGGCCAGCGAGATCGCCTCATGGCTGAGGCCTTCCATCAGGCAGCCATCGCCCGCGATAACATAGGTGAAGTGATCGACGAGCCCATCGCCATGCCGCGCATTCGCCATCCGCTCGGCGAGCGCCATGCCGACCGCGGTCGCAATGCCCTGGCCCAGCGGTCCCGTCGTGGTCTCGACACCAGCCGTGTGGCCATATTCGGGGTGGCCCGGCGTCTTCGAGCCCCACTGGCGAAAGGCCTTGATGTCGTCGAGGCTGATATCGCCGCCGGTGAGATGCAGCAGCGCATAGAGCAGCATCGAGCCGTGCCCCGCCGACAGCACGAAGCGGTCGCGGTCCGGCCAGTTCGGATGCGCCGAGTCGAACTTCAGGAAGCGCGAGAACAGCACAGTCGCGACGTCGGCCATGCCCATGGGCAGCCCGGGATGGCCTGACTGCGCTGCCTCGATGGCGTCGACCGCGAGGAAGCGGACGGCATTGGCGAGATCGTTGTGCGTGACCGCATTGAGGTCGGCTTCGGCATGGACGGAGATGTTCATCGGAGTCTCTCCCTGTTCACTTCAGGCTGCGCTTGCGCTCGATCAGCTGCATGATCAGCGGCGTCAGGATCAGCTGCATGGCCAGGTCCAGCTTCGCGCCCGGGCACACGATCGAATTGGCGCGCGACATCCAGCTCTGCGGCAGCATCGAGAGCAGATAGGGGAAGTCGATACCGCGCGGATTCTTGAAGCGGATCACCACCATCGATTCGTCCGGCGTCGGGATCCAGCGCGCGATGAATGGATTGGAGGTGTCCACGGTCGGGACGCGCTGGAAGTTGATGTCGGTCTCGGTGAATTGCGGGCAGATGTAGTGGATGTAGTCGGGCATCCGCCGCAGGATGGTGTCGGTGACCGCCTCGGTCGAATAGCCGCGTGCGCTGCGGTCGCGGTGCAGCTTCTGGATCCATTCGAGGTTGATGACGGGCACGACGCCGATCTTGAGGTCGGCATAGCGCGCGACGTTCACCTTATCGGTGACTACGGCGCCGTGCAGGCCCTCGTAGAACAGAAGGTCCGAATCCTCCGGCAGCTGCTTCCAGTCGGTGAAGGTGCCTGGTGCCGCACCATGCAGCGCCGATTCCTCGGCGTCGTGGACGTAGTGCCGCGTCACCGCGGTGCCGGTCTCGCCGTAGTCGCGGAAGGCGCGTTCCAGCTCCTCGAACAAATTGGTCTCGGGGCTGAAATGGCTGAAGTGCTTGTTGCCGCGCTCGGCCTCCTTCGCCATCTGCGCACGCATCTCGGCACGGTCGTAGCGGTGGAAGGCGTCGCCCTCGATGTAGACGGCGTTGACCTTCTCGCGGAAAAAGATCTGCTCGAAGGTCTTCTTGACGGAGGTGGTGCCGGCGCCGGAGGAGCCGGTGATGGAGATGATCGGATGCTTCCTGGACATCGGACGCCTCGCTCAGAGCCGGAAGAATCCGCGCCGCGCGAACAGCGGCGCCGAGACGCTGGCAACCAGCAGCGGATCGCAATGCAGCTCCTCGACGCGCCGCACCTCGTTGCTCGAGCCCATGATCAGCGGCACGCGCTGGTGCAGGCTCTGCGCCGATAGATCGAGGATGCGCTCGCGCCCGGTCGAGGCCGAGCCGCCGGCCTGCTCGATGATCATCGCCATCGGGTGTGCTTCGTAGGTCAGGCGTAGGCGGCCGTCGCCGTAGCCGGGCCGCGCATCGGAAGGGTAGAGAAACACGCCGCCACGGGTGAGGATGCGATAGGCCTCCGCGACCAGCGACCCGATCCAGCGCATGTTGAAATCGTGGTTGGCGGGCCCGTCGACGCCGGCGAGGCATTCGTCGATGAAGGCGCGCACCGGCGGATCCCAATGCCGGCGGTTCGAGGCGTTGATCGCGAACTCCTCGCAGGCTTCGGCGATCTGCACGCCGCTGCGCGCGAAGCGGAAGCAGCCCGCCTTGCGATCGAGCGTGAAAATGTCGACGCCGTCGCCGAGCGTCAGCACCAGCGAGGTCTGCGGGCCGTAGGTGACGAAGCCCGCCGCGAGCTGCGCCGAGCCCCGCTGCTGAAAGGCGAGTGAGAGATCATTGGGGGCCGGCAGGATCGAGAAGATCGTGCCGACGGTCATGTTGATGTCGATGTTGGAGGAGCCGTCGAGCGGATCGATCGCGATGCAGATTCGCCCCTGACGATCGACGATCTGGGCCTCACGCATCTCCTCCGACGCCAGCGCCGCGATCGGCAGCCGGCCGAGGCAGCGGCGCAGGATCGCGTCCGCCTGGACGTCGAGGTCGCGTTGGAGATCGCCGTCGCTGTTGCGCCCGGTGGTCAGGCCCGAGGCGTCGGCGAGATCGCCGCTGGCGATGAGATCGGCAATCTCGATCGCTGCGGCCGCGATGGCATCGACCGCGGCTGCCACGGCCAACGCATGCGGCGCGGTCTCAGAGTACCGTTGAAGGTGGTCGTCCAACCTGAGTTGCCCGGTCATCTGCGTCCATCCCCTTGCCGGTGCCGCACCCATTCCCTCCTGGTGGAGGCAGGTCGCGTTCAGTGCCGGCATCAGGAGATTGACAGGAGCGGCTTAATAAGGAAAATTTCTAATTATAATGAGCCTCAAAGAATTTTCTTATAATGGCACCGGCCATGCAGCGGCCCAGCTCCGGCATCTGACGATCCGGCAGCTGCGCTCGCTTGCGGCGCTCTCGGCCAAAGGCAGCGTGACGGCGGCGTCGAGCCATCTCGGGCTGACCCAGCCGGCCGTGACCCAGCAGCTGCGGCAGCTGCAGGACCTGGCCGGCCTGCCCCTGGTGCAGCGAACCGGCGACGGCATGCTGCTGACGGAAGCCGGCAGGGAGGTGCTGGCGCTGGCCGAACGGGTCGAAGCCGCGATCACCGATTGCCAGGGCGCGCTCGACCTGCTCGCGGGGCGGACCGGCGGCACCGTGCATCTCGGCGCGGTCTCGACCGCGAAATATTTCGTGCCGCACGCGATCGCGGCGTTCTCCAAGCGCTACCCCAAGATCGAGATCAAGCTGACCATCGGCAATCGCGAGGAAATCCGCGAGGCCATGCACGGCTACGACCTCGACTTCGCCGTAATGGGTCGGCCACCGGCCGACGTCACCGTCGACGTCCGCCAGCTCGGGCGCAACCCGCACATCATCGTCGCGCGCAAGGGCCATTGGCTGGAGAAGGATTCCGGCCTCAGCCTGACCGATCTCGTGCACGAGACCTTCCTCACCCGCGAGCCCGGCTCGGGCACGCGGACGCTGATGGAGGGCATGTTCCAGAAATCGGATCTCGAGCCGATCATCGGCATGGAGATGAGCAGCAACGAGACCATCAAGCAGGCGGTCATCGCCGGGCTCGGCATCGCCTTCATCTCGGCTCACACCGTGGCGCATGAGCTCGCCGAGGGCCGGCTCGTCGTGCTCGACGTCGCGGGCCTGCCGATCGTGCGGCAATGGTACGTGATCCGCCGCAGCGACAAGGTGCTGCTGCCGCCCGCGCAGGCGATGTTCGATTTCCTCGGCTCGGAAGGCTCGAATTATCTGCCTGATTTGCCCGAGCTAGGCGGACGATAGCCGGCCTTCGCTCAGCTCATCAGCTTCATGGCGAGCGTCGCCGCCAGCACCACGATGATCTGGAGCAGGCGCTCCGTCGTGAAGATGCGGTTGAAGGTGGTCATCGCGTGCCCCGGCCGACGTGAAGAAGAATCTCTCGCCCGTTGCTAGCACAGAAGGATGCGGAGACAACTCCGTAGTTGCCCGTGGCGGTCGCGCCTTCGGCGAGCCGGTTCAGGGCGCGCCGATGGCCGGCGATCAGGCCGCGAGCGGGGCGGTGTGGTCCGTGCGCGAGGCGAAATAGGCTTCCAGCTCCGACAGCGCCCGCGCCTCCCACTCGCTCGCCTGCTCCAGCAGCGACCAGCTCTGGCCCGGGCGGAACGCTGCGGTCTGGCGATAGAGCGATGCGATGCCGCGGTAGCGGCGCACGTTCTCCAGGATGGCGTGACCGTTCATGTCCGAAAACTCCCTCGTCATTCCCGCGGGAGAAACTGCGGCCAAATCTTTTTCGAAAAGTTAGCGGCGCGCGGCAAGTTCGCGGATGGTTGCCGGACTGTTGCTCGGGCGCAACGCGCGCGGCGCGATCTATTGCGGATTCGTTGCCGCGCTCTCGCCCGAAGGCTTCAGCCCGCCGCTTCTGACGATTGTCATCGTCGCGCGGCAGAGATCGGCAAGGCCGATCAGGAGGACGGCAAGAAGACAGAACAGGTTGATCGAATCGGCATGCGCGCTGGTCAGCGCATTGAGCTCGAAGAACGGCGGGATGAACGCCCACCACACCAGCGGCACGGTGAGCAGCGCGGCGAATGCCGCCGCCGGTGCACCCGCCATCAGCGCAAGCACGAACAGGCCGGGCAGGAACGCTGCGAAATAGAACTTTGCGCCGAGCAGGACGCAGATGCCCTGAACCACGGCCGAAACCGCGACGACGGCGAGCCCGAGCAGAAACGCCCCCCACGACCATGGCCGTACCCGCCGTGCGCCAAACAGCCCCGCACGTTTCATCAGCATCCCCCTGCCGCCCGTTAACCAGGTGCGTTGCGACGAAAGTACTACAACCGCAACCAATCCGCGAGATGCAAATTGCGTCATCGCGAGGTCGGTCGCACCGTTCGGGCGACGGCCGCTACTCGGTCAGCGCGTAGAGCAACCCCGCGACGGGCAAAGCAAGGCCAATGGCCGATGCGAGCGTCCAGCCTCCCTGTGCGAACGCCCATGCTCCGACCGCCGAGCCGACCGCGCCGGCGGCGAAGAACGTCGCCATGTAGAGACCATTGAGGCGACTGCGGTGCTCGTGCCCGAGCGCGAAGATGGCGCGGAAGCCCAGCACCACATTGCCCTGGACGCCGATATCGATCGCAATCGCGGCCACCACCAGACAGGCGAGGTTCAGCATCGAGCCGGACGCGCCGATGGAGGTCACCAGGAAGCCGGCGGCCGTGAGCAGCATCGCGACCAGCGTCGCGATCCGGCTATGGCCGCGGTCCGCGAGGCGCCCGGCGATCGGTGCTGCGAACACGCCGGCGACGCCGGCCAGCGCGAACAGCGCGATGCCGCGCTGGGAGAAGCCGAACTCGCCGGCGAGCTGGAGTGGCGCCACCGTCCAGAACAGGGTGAAGGCGCCGAACAGGCTCGCCTGGTACAGCGCGCGGCGCCGCAGCAGCGGCGTGGCCCGCACCAGGTCCGGCATCGACAGCAGCAATTGGCCGTAATGCATCCGCGTGACCGGCTTGCGCTTCGGCAGCGTCATCCAGAGCACGGCTGCGAGCACGATCATCAGCGCGGCGGAGGCGAAGAACACTGCGTGCCACGACAGCAAGGCGGTGACGAAGCTCGACACCGGACGCGCCAGCATGATGCCGAGCATCAGGCCGGTCGAGACGTTGCCGACGACGCGGCCGCGGATGGCTTCGGGCGCCAGATGCGCTGCATAGGGGATGATGATCTGCACCGCGACCGAGCCGAGGCCGATGAACAGTGCGGCGAGCAGGAACGGCAGCGCATGGGTTGCGAACGCCGCGGCGAGCAGCGCCGCGGCGCCGAGCATGATCACCGAGCAGATCAGCGCGCGGTTCTCGACGAGATCGCCGAGCGGCACGATCAGCAGCAGCCCGGTGCCGTAGCCGATCTGCGTCATCGTCACGATCAGCCCGCTAGCTGCATGCGACAGGCCGAGCGCGGCGCTGATTGGGGCGATCAGCGGCTGCGCATAATAGATGTTGGCGGCGACCATGCCACAGGCCGCGGCAAGCACGAAGGTCAGGCGCTGCGACACCGCATCCGGCCCCGGCGCGGTCTCGATCGTGGCATTCATCGTCATTCGCATGGTCTCCAGGTAAGGCGCAGGGAATGGCCGTTAGGTAAGGTATAGGGAATGGTCATTCCCTATTCTGACAAAAAATTCAGGCGAGCAGCTTCATTGCGGCGCCGACGAGACGCTCTGCGTCGAGCGGCAGACGCGCCTTGCCGACGACGCGCATTCCCTGCGTGATGCAGAGCATCAGCCGCGCGGTGTCGTCGGCTACGACATGGCGGGGGATCGAGCCATCGGCCTGTCCGGCGCGGATGAGGCCGGCGATGAAGCTCTCGTTGCTCGCGAGCTGTGTGCTGACGCGGGCACCCACGACCGGATCGAGCGCGGACAGTTCGACCGCGCTGCCGACCACGAGGCAGCCGCGCCGCCCCTCGCTGCCCCGGGAATGCTCGACATAGGACAGCAGCACGTTGCGGATTTGCTCGCGGCCGTTTGCACCACGCGCCGCCGCGCTGCGGGTCTGCTGCTGGCGCAGGGCCGTGTAGCGCTCGAAGGCGGCGAGAAACACCGCATGCTTGTCGCGAAACGCCTTGTAGATGCTTCCCGTCGCGAGCCGCATCGCCGCAGTGAGGTCCCCGATCGAGGTGGCATGATAGCCGCGCTCACGAAACACGCGCACGGCGCGGTCGAGCGCGGTGTCCATGTCGAATTCCCGGGGACGGCCGGGCAGACGGGCGGCAGGTCGGGAGCGGCGGGCGGTCTTTTGCATTGCGGGATAATAGGGAATGAACGTTTCCGAATAAACACACGTGGTCGTGAAGAGAATCAATCACGAAGGAGAGAGAGTCACCCCCTCCGCGGCACCGGCGTCCCATCCGCCATGATCGTCACGCCCTTCCGCTCGACGATCATGCCGTAGGCGCGCGGCTGGCGGTGCACGTCGAAATTGAAGGTGGTGCGCTTGTAGGAACTGCAGAGATCGAGATCGCAGCGCGCCAGCGCGATCTCGTCGCCCTTTGTCGTGCAGGCCGCAATGATCTCGCCCGAGGGCGCGATGATGCAGCTGCCTCCGATGTGGTCGACGCCCTCCTCCACACCGGCCTTGGCGACCCCGACCACGAATGTGCCGTTCTGATAGGCGCCGGCCTGCATCACCAGATGATTGTGGAACAGCGAGAGATCGTCATGCTCCGGCGCGGGCGGATTGTGCACGGGCGTGTTGTAGCCGATCAGCACCATCTCGACGCCCTGCAGGCCCATCACGCGATAGGTCTCGCTCCAGCGGCGGTCGTTGCAGATCGCCATGCCGATCACGCCGCCGAAGGCACCGACCACGCCGAAGCCGCTGCCGGGCTCGAAATAGCGCTTCTCCAGATGCTGGAATTCGCGCCACGGTTCGTGCTCGGCATGGCCGGGCAGATGCACCTTGCGATATTTCAGGACGATCGCGCCGCTCTTGTCGACGAGGATGGACGTGTTGTAGCGCCTGACAATCCCGACCTCGAGCGTCAGTTCGGCATAGCCGAGGCAGAAGCCGATGCCGAGCTGGCGGGCGAGATCGAACAGCGCCTGTGTCTCGGCACCCGGCATCTCGCGCTCGAAGAAGCTGTCGATCTCGGCCTGGTCCTCGAAGTACCAGCGCGGAAAGAACGTGGTCAGCGCCAGCTCGGGATAGACGATCAGGTCGCAGCCGCAGGCCCGCGCCTCGCGCATCAACGCCATCAGTCGCGCCACCACCGCGGACCTCGACTCGCTCCTCGCGATCGGTCCGAGCTGGCCGGCTGCAATGGTCACAGTTCTCGTCACGCGTCGTTCCTCATCTTTTTCGAGTGCGCCCGGCCAGAGCCTATCACCCGCGCGCACAGGCCGCCTCGGCGCCCCGTACTGAGGGCGCAATCAAATTCCGGGCCTGCGGGTATCATCGTGCGGCGCTGGGTGAGCACCAAACAGGAACTTCGTTGCCGATCTGCAACGGTTCCCCGCCGTCTGAAGCCGGACAAAACAAACTCCCATTCCGGCCATGAACCGCTCTCACAAGGCCGTGAGACTATCAGGGGAACGACGATGCGCGCACAACGCGTTTGGAAAGTGAATGGGGCCGCCAGCATCGGGCAGCTTCAATCGAGATTAGACGATCTGAATAAGCGTCTCGGTCAGCTCGAAAACCAGCATCCGGACAGCTGGAAGCTCGAGGAGCTGAGATCGAGCGCGCTCAGCCTGTCGCGGGAGATCGACGACATCCGCTGCGCCGAAGCGACGGCGGCCTTGAGCGAGCTGCTGCGGAAATAGTCGGCCTGCCGATTCGCGCCGGCGCAGGGAACCAAGCGCGGCGGCGGCCATTTCCATGCAAAGCATGGAGCAAGACCATGAGCAGGCAGCTGACGCGCGCCGATCTCGCGCGCGACGTGGCCGGGCCCACGCTGGTTCTGTGCACGGCGGCGGCCTTCACCATCGCGCGCCATTTCTCATTGTGAAGAATTTGACGCTGTGAGGGATTTTGCATGACGTCCGATCCCGAGGAGCAGGTCAGGCTGCAAGGCTACGGCGAGATGACGCTGCGCACCGCGGTCGAGACCTTGATGCTGCTCGCACCGCGTGAGCGGTCCGAGGCCGCGATCTATCGCGTCCGCGACGGCGTGCGCCTCGCGCAAAGCGAGGTCGCCGAGCTCGCATCACACTGGGGTATCCAGCCCGCGCCCAACGTGCGATCGCCGAGACTGGTGCCGGAGCAGCACTGGCAAGACGTCGTCCGCGGCATGGTGCGCGACGCCCCGCTGCCGTCGCTGCTGGTGGCCTTTCTGGTCGGTGTGCTGGTCGCTCGCAGATGATGCGCGCTCGCGATGACGCGCTCACGTCAATGGAAATCGCGGCGTTCCGTGAAACCCGAGGAAACCTTTTTTGCTCGCGAAAACGCGACCGTTCCGCGCGGAACGTCTCGCGGCAGGAGGGATTGGTCCCCCGTTAAGCCTCGAACATGGAGACAACCATGACACGTACGAAACTCGTGAGCGTCGCCGCAACTCTGGCCGCGATTTTGCCGCTCGCAACTGTAAGCCCCAGCCTCGCTGCGGGCCGCGGTCCCGGCCCGTGCACCCCACCGGCTGGAGAAGCAGTCGGCGCCGCCGGGCCCGCCATGAGCGGCGGCCAGTTGATGGCCGGCATCGGCCAATGCCAGCGCATCGGCAGTTGGCACCCTGCCAACACCTACGGTTATTGGGGCCCGGGATACGGCTATGACGGGCCTCGCTGGGGCGCATCAGCCTACGCACCCTACGAAGACTAGGCCCTTCACATCAGAAGATCACAGCGGCGCGGTCGATCACGGCCGCGCCGTTTGCGTTGGAGGGTGGCAAACATGAGGCGGCGCGGCCATCGAGACCTTGATTTGCAGCGGCCCGAAGCATGACGAATAGTCTTAGCAACCGCCTGCCAGAGCAGGATCAATCACTTCTGTTCGCTTGCCCGCATCTGCTCGGCAAAAGGACGCAGGGCTTCGGACATGTCGTCGAGGCGTTTCTGCCACTCCGCGCCAGGCAGGAAGGCGATCACCGGCTCGTCGCCGGGCGAACCCGTCAGGTACTCTGGACTACGCAGGCCCTCGGCGATCCCGGCTTCCAGCTTCTTGACGATGTCGTCCGGAACGCCCTTGGGGACCGCGAAGCCGCGTTCCGCCGTCGTCATGACCGGAAAGCCCGCCTCCTCTGCCGTCGGAACGCCCGGCAGCGATGGAAAGCGCTTCTTCGACAGGATCGCGATGACACGAAGTGGCCCCTTGTTGGTGCCATGCAATTCGGGGATCTCGCTGAGGGTGACCATGCCGACGTCCAGATGCCCGCCCAGGAGATCGGTCCGCTGTGCGGCCGTTCCTCTGTAGGAGATCTCGTTGGGCTCGACTTTCGCGGCTGCCGCAAGCATGCGAATGGCCAGATGACCGTTCGTGCCGGCACCATTGTGACCGAAGGTCACCGAGCCCGGCTTGCTGCGCAGTGCGGCAACGACATCCGGCAGATTGCTGAATCTGCTATCGGCAGGCACCACCATGACATTCGGATCTTCGACGACGCGAGCGACCAGCCGGATTTCATCCGTGGTGTATTGGGTTTTGCGGGTCATTGGCAGGAAGTTGTAGCCTGGCACGTTGACGACACCGATCGAATAGCCCTCGGGCGCCGCGCGCGCGATCGACGCAAACGCGATCTCTCCGCCGGCGCCGGGCTTGTTCAGGACGACGAACTTCGCCTTGCCGCCCAGCACACGCTCGACAAAGGGAAGGAGCTTGCGCGCCATGACATCGGTGCCGCCGCCGGGCGCAAAGCCGACGACGACTTCGATCGGCTTGTCGTCGGGCCACGCGGCCCATGCCGACCCGCAGGCCGCGAAGCCAAAAGCCGTAGCGAGCGCGATGATTTTATTGTTCATGATTTCCAGCCCTGTTTTTGTTATTGGCCGATCGCGCCTCAGGCGCGCGATCAGCTTGGGACTCATCTAGCCGTCGGGATGACTGGAGGGCAACCGGCGAGGCACCACGGCCCGGCGCTGATGGTGGCGTTTTTGGTGGGTGTGCTGATGGCGCGGCGGTAGGCCCCTGACCTAGCTCCGCAAGTCGGAACCGCCGGCGCTCGCTTCTGGCAAGCCATGCTACCGCGACAGGCCACCCTGCCCCGCCAAATCGGCCGTGGACCCAATCCCGAAATCGTTGCAAAAAGGCGTCCTGAGGCGCCGGCAGCCGGTCTGCCAAGACTCTGGAAAACGTCGACTTTTGGAAGAATGGTCGGAGTGGCAGGATTCGAACCTGCGACCCCTGCGTCCCGAACGCAGTGAATATCTTCTAAGTTATTGATTTTTATCGAGGTGGCAGCGGTTACCGTCCCGTTTTGTTCACGGTCGTTTCACCCAATTCGTTGCGATTTCGTTGCGGCGTTCTCTGGGGGAACGGGGCACAAGTGTGCGCGCTGGTTTGAACTTGGATCTGCTGATTTAGCCGCGTTTGTCAGAATCACCGCCCATCGATGCCACCGGAGGCGCCCGTGATCACGAAAATGCGAAATCCGGGACTGCTAAAGGGGAGAAGCCAACGAATAGATCACTGAAGACGGTCCGTTCCGTGCGACTCAAACCGTCACATGTGTAGATCACGCGCTCTGGGGCCGGGTCGCGGGATCGTGGTCGAGTAGCTCGGCCATTTGGCTTTGCCCTCACAGATCCGGGCAGGCGGCTTTCCCGCACCCGGCTCTTCCCGAGGGTAACCCGCGTCATATCCGCGCCTGCGCCCATGTGCGAGTGATGCGTGGAGTTGGCAGGCGGAAGCGTGCCGTCAGGGTCTCGAACTCCGGCCAGCCCATGCGCCGACTTTTCTGGCTACGCCGTCTCAGACAACGCAGCCAGGTCCGACGCACTTCGCGGTAGAAGCCGTTGAGCGCTGGATAATTGTGCGGCCTGCCATAATAGCCATAGTGCCCGCGCAGAACGGCGGCGAACTACTCGTGCTGCGTGGCCAGTGGCGCGTGCATGAGCCGCCAGGCCTCCTGGCGCAACGCCGTCAGCTTGCGCGTCAGGCGTTTCCCTTCCGTCTTGTGCCTCACGATGAACCGGCCATCTCGGGTCCGCCCGCAGTAGTGGGTGAAGCCGAGGAAGGCGAAGGTCTCTGGCCGCCGCTCGCCCCGCCGCTGACGCGAGAGGGCCGCGAACCGGCCAAACTCGATCAGCCGCGTCTTGTCCTCATGGAGCGTCAGGCCGAAGCTGGCCAGCCGCGCCTTGAGGGCCAACAGCATTTCCCGCGCATCTGCCTTGTTCTCGAAGCCCATGACGAAGTCGTCCGCGTAGCGCACGATCACGATACGACCGCGTGCGTGGCGATGACGCCATTTCTGGGTCCAGAGATCGAGGATGTAGTGCAGGAAGATGTTGGCAGGAGCGGGCTGATGCCCGCCCCTTGCGGCGTGCCCCTGTCCGTCTCTTGCTTCTCGCCGCTCTCAAGAACGCCGGCTCGCAGCCACAGCCCGATGAGCTGCAAGATGCGAGGATCGGCGATCCTGTGCGCCAGCATCCGCAACAGCCACTCGTGGTCGACCGAGTCGAAGGAAGCGGCCACAGACTGCCCATCGCCAAGATATTCCGGCTTCGGTAACGATCACGCGCACGCGTCACGCTTTCGAAGGTCGGACGCTGGCCGTCATCAGTACCATCAGGCGGCGCGGCATCCACTTTCTCCTCACGGTTCTGCCGGATGGCAGTCGGTCGTTGATTCCGGCGAGCTGGACCGATTGGAAGGTGGAGCCGCTTGGAGGCACGCCGCCAATCGATGCCGATGACGCTGTCCACGATCTCGGCAGGCTCGGTGATTTGCTCCACTTGCGCAAGCTGGTCGACGCTCTTTGCATCCGGGGTGCCGAGTCGGCGCCGTGCAAGGAGAGCCGCCATGCAATTGAACCTGGACTTGTTCGATCAGCCCGAGGTTCCACCAAGCGCGCCAGTCGCGTGGGACCAAATCGACGAAGCCGCCCGCATCGCGGCAATCGAGCTTCTGGCGCGCCTCATGTCACGCCTGCTTCAGAGCGGCCCGGCGACGGAGGCAAGCGATGAATGAGCACGTCAAGATTACGTCAATTCATCTCTCTCGACAGGCCGTCGTCTATCTGCGCCAATCCAGCGCCGCACAGGTCGAGCACAACCGCGAATCGACCGAGCGGCAATATGCACTTGTCGGCAAAGCGCGCGACCTCGGCTGGCCCGATGACCGCATCATCGTTATCGACGAGGATCTTGGCCTCTCCGGTTCGGGCACGGTGGCGCGTTCGGGCTTTGCCCGCCTCACCGCCGAAGTGGCGCTCGCGCGCGTCGGACTGGTGCTCGGTCTCGAAGTCTCGCGGCTCGCGCGTAATAACGCCGAATGGTACCGCCTGATTGATCTGGCCGGATTCACCGACACGCTGATCGGCGATGCCGACGGCATTTATCATCCGGCCATGTTCAATGACCGTCTCTTGCTGGGGCTCAAAGGCACGATGAGCGAAGCCGAACTGCACGTGCTGCGGGCTCGCCTCAACGGTGGAATCCGCAACAAGGCGGCGCGCGGCGAACTGCGCCGCGGTCTGCCGGTCGGCTTCGTCTGGGGCGAGACTGATGGCGAGGTCCGCTTCCATCCCGATGAGGCTGTCGTTACCGCCATTCGCCATGTTTTTGCGCGCTTTGCCGAGATGGGATCGGCACGTCGCGTTTGGCTCTGGTTTCGGTCCGAGGGGCTCACGTTCCCGCTGCAGCTGCACGCCCGCGCCGAGATCCGCTGGGTCGAGGCCAGTTACACCGCCATCCACCAGGTCTTGACCAATCCCGTCTATGCCGGCGCCTATGTCTATGGCAAAACGCGCCATGAGACGATTCTCGATGGCACTGGCGCGCGCAAGCAGCGGATTCGATTCTTGCCGCGTTCCCAATGGCAGGTTCTCATCCCCGAGCATCATCCAGGCTTCATCGATTGGCAGACCTATGAAGCAAATCAGCAACGTCTCGCCGCGAACACGCGACCTCAGCCGCACAAGGGCGGCGGTGCCGTGAGAGAGGGTGGCGCCCTCCTGCAAGGTCTTGCCAGTTGCGGCCATTGCGGCCGCCGCCTGCACACCCACTATCGCGGACGCAATGCTTCGCCAGGCTATCACTGTGCTGGCAAAGTGCTGGTCGAGAACCGAGGCGTCTACTGCCTCAATATCGGCGGCGTTCAAATCGACCACGCCATCACCCAAGCGTTCATCGCCGCCTTAGAACCCGCAAAGCTGACCGCGACACTCACCGCCGCGGAACGGCTTGAGGCGGATCGCGAGGCGGGGCTCAAGCAATGGCGACTTGCCGCGGAACGCGCCAGCTACGAAGCCCGGCGTGCAGAACGGCGCTATCGCGCCGTCGATCCCGATAACCGTCTCGTCGCGCGCGGTTCTCGAGCGAGAGTGGGAAGCGTGCCTGAAGGCGCTGGAGGCCGCCAAGGCCGATCTTGCGCGTCGTGAGGCTGCTCGCCCCCATACGATCAGCCAACAGGAGCGTGACCGCCTGCTCGCGCTCGGACCTGATCTCGTCTCCGTCTGGAACGCAAGCACGACGACGCCGCGCGACCGGAAAGAGTTGCTGCGGACGCTCCTCGACGAGGTCATCGTCAAAGTCGATCGCGAGGCCTTTGCCGCCCATTTGACGCTGCGCTGGAAGGGCGGCGCGCTGACCGAGATTGATCTCGGCCTGCCCCGATCGCGGCCAGCGACGATCCGCACCGACGAGGATACAGTTGCGCTCCTGCGACGACTGGCAGTGCATTATCCCGATGCCGTGATCGCCGGCATCCTCAACCGGCAGAGCCGCACAACGGCCTACGGCCACCGCTCGACCGCAACCGCGTCGGTAATTTACGCCGGCACTGGAAGATCCCAGGCTTCCAAGATAAACCGCAAGCCGCCGGCCCGATCTTTTGACCATCAAGCAAGCCGCCGCCGCGCTTGGTGTCGCTCCCTCGACGATCCATCGTTTGCTCAACGACGGCATTATCGCCGGCGAGCAGCTCACGCCAGGCGCTCCCTGGCGCATTCGCCTGACCGATGAACTCAAGGCCCGCTTCAACAGTGAAACGTCCGACGACTTTCTGCCGATGCGCGAGGCTATGCGGGCGCTCGGGGTCTCGCGCCAAACCGTCTTGCAGCGAGTCAAGCGCGGCGAACTCGAAGCCGTGCACGTTGTGCGCGGGAAGCAAAAAGGACTCCGCATCAAGGTCTTAGCCCCGCAAGCCGGCCTTTTCGACCAAACCGCATGAACCAGGGGGTATTATGAAGCCACGTCCAAGAAGCTGCGTATGTCGGCATCGAGCACCCAGTTCACGTGCTGGCTCATGATCGCCGTATGCAGAGCATCAAGCACCATGTGAGGATTCCGCCCCGGCCGGAAGCCATAGGAGAACCCGAGGAAGTCGGCCTCGTAGACGGCGCTCAGCACCTCGGCCACCGCGCTTTGGACAATCTTGTCCTCTAGCGCCGGCACGCCGAGAGGCCGCTTACCGCCATCGGCTTTGGGGATGTAGACGCGCCGCACCGGCTGTGGCCGGTAACGACCGGAGTGGACCCGTCCGCAGAGGTCGCGGAGGTTATCCGTCAGCCTCTCTTCGTACTTCGCCACCGTCACCTCATCGACCCCCGCGCTGGCCTGCCGCTTTTGTCGTCGAAACGCCCGAAGAAGAGCGTCGTCATCGACATGGTGCAGCAGGGCCGTGAACCGGGTTTGGACAGCTTGCTTGGCTGCCGCGCTCACCCGCTTGAGGTTCGGCGGCAAGGTAACCCGGCTCTGTGTCCGGACCTTGGCCTCCTCGCGCAGGCTCCCCTCGGGCTGGTCCCTTCCCTCCATGCGTCTCGTTACCTTCGACGACTTCACAGGTAGTATGGACCAGTCCGACTCCCGACCTCAGCTCGGACAACGGCTCTGGCAGTGCCTTGCCGCTGTCCCCCGCTGGAGATCAATCCAGCGGACCCGGTCGGGCCTCTCATGTTCCGATGATTGCCTTCCGTGCGTGATGCGGCCATCGACCCCGACGGAGCGGCATCGTCTCGCGTATCGACGATGCTCATGCAGCCTTCGTGCTTAGGGAACACACTCGGCCTCCGCGAACATCCACCTTTCGAGGCTCATTCCCGCACCCCGCACGACTCCTGTCTACACTTCGGACTCCAGCGTTGCCGCGACGCCCGCAAGACTCGGTCCCGGCTTGCCTGCTACGGCTTTGGCCGGATGGGACTTGCACCCACAAGCAATCATCAGCTTGGCATGACGTACTCCCTGAGCGTGGTGTAACTGGCGGTGGGATACCGCGTTCGCCGGCAAGAGCCGGACTAGTCAGCTGGCGATAGCCGGGAGGCTGACGGTTGGATCATTACTCAACGGCGCGATGGTTTCCAGCGTCATGTAGCGGGCCCGCTGAACCGCCCACTCGTCGTTCTGCTCGAGAAGGATCGCGCCGACCAGGCGAACGATGGCGTCTTCATTTGGGAAGATGCCAACCACCTCGGTCCGCCGCTTGATCTCGCCGTTGAGGCGCTCGATCGGATTGGTAACCGGTATGAGATGTCTCGGTGCCAACGTTCCCGCTGCGGTGTTCTACATCGTGGCGTATGGTGCGACCATCGGGACAGAGGCACCGGGAGCACGAAGTGCGGGCAGGCCGATGTTATTCGATGAGCCGAGAGCTCGAGTTAGTAGCTGGCCGCCTCTGCGACTCGCCCGGTTGCGCTGGGAGCGCGAATCCGTAGTTGTCGTGTCGCCCGCAGCTCCCGTCATTATGTCTGGCAGGAGGTGCGAATGCGACGGGTGATTGGCATCGACGTCCACCGAACTTTCGGCGAGGTGGTGTTTTGGGAGGACGGCAGGCTCCGACATGCGGGCCGCATCGATATGACGCGGACTGCGCTGGAGGGATTTGGCAAGACCCTGCTGGCCAGTGATGAGGTGGTGCTCGAAGCGACTGCCAACAGCATGGCGGTGTCGCGGGTTCTGGCGCCGTTCGTGGCACGGGTGATTATCGCCAATCCGCTGCAGGTGAAGGCGATCGCCCAGGCTCACGTTAAGACCGACAAGATCGATGCCGGCACGCTCGCCAGTCTGCAGGCGGCCGGGTACCTGCCGCAGATCTGGACGCCTGACGCGGAGACCGAACGCAAGCGTCGGCTGGTGGCGCGGCGCTACCAGGTCGTGCGGCATCGCACGCGGCTCAAGAACGAGGTGCATTCGATCCTGCACGCGCACCTAATCCCGAAGTGCCCGCATGCCGATCTTTTCAACGCCCGCGGCCGGGCGTGGTTGGCCGCCCAACAGCTGCCGCACGATGAGCGCGCGGCCATCGATCGGCATGTCCGTGAGCTTGACCGGCTGGCGGAAGACCTGGCTCTGCTCGACCGTGAGATCGCTCAGGACGCCATCGACGACCTCGCGGTCAACAGATTGATGACGATCACCGGCGTCAATCTGGCGGTCGCCGCCGGCATCGTGGCGGCGATCGGCGACATCAGCCGGTTCGACAGCCCGCAGAAGCTGGTGAGCTATTTCGGGCTGAACCCGCGGGTGCGGCAGTCGGGACTGGGAGCCGCCCATCACGGTCGCATCAGCAAGATCGGCCGCAGTCACGCGCGCGCCATGCTGGTCGAGGCCGCCTGGGCCGCGGCCAAGGCGCCCGGTCCACTGCATGCTTTTTTCGTGCGGATTCGCGCCCGGCGTGGCCATCAGGTCGCCGCGGTGGCCGTGGCTCGCAAGCTCACGGTGCTCTGCTGGCATTTGTTGACGAAGGGCGAAGATTAGCTGTGGGCGCGTCCGGCGCTGGTCGCCAACAAGACCCGCGCAATGCAACTTCAAGCTGGACATCCGCAACAGAAGGGCAGCCGGCTGCGGACCAGCCTATGCCTACAACATCAAGGCGCTGCGCGACCGTGAGATGTTGATTGCCGCCCAGGCGGAGCGAAACTACGAACAATTGGTGTCGCAATGGAAACCGCGGCGGCCAAAACCTGGCGCGCGGGCGCCTCAGCTCGGCAGGACAAAATAGGCAGTCCGGTGACGCTTTCAGCCGACGCGTCACGCTTCGCCACGAGGTCGCCCGCGCCGGACAACCATAACCGCCGCTGACGGCAGTGCCAGCCAGGAATGCAGTCCCGTTCCACGCCAGCATGCCGCCGTGCTCGGGCCGGTCAAGGCCAAGCCGTGCGGTGGCCGCAAACGCGGCCAGCCTTGACCGACCCTGCGCGCGGCGGCTGCGAGATCGGTGACCGGGACGGAAGAATGGCCCGCGCCGCGGCCGAACAAAAGAATGGACGCGATTTCCGCATAGTCATCGGGGCGATCATTTAAAAATCGCTTGTCCATCTCATCCGTCGAATGCAGCTTGGCACGGTGCTGAGGCGGGAAGCTCATATAGGCGAGCACGTCTGGCTCGGCCTCATCCATGAAGGCGGCGAGCTTTGGCAGTTTGGGACGGAGCTGGTCGGCGACCTTGCGCCACTGAGCCCTGGCCGCTTCGGCATCGTCCTGGGCAAAGGCGGTGGCGATGAAGGCGGAGACGACGCGTCTTCCGCTCTTGCCGGCATGGGCCAGGACGTTGCGCATGAAGTGGACGCGGGCGTCGTTGAACAAGTGGTTCACCGAATCCGCTCGATGCAGCGACCGGCCCATTCATGCCTTCACATCAACCCGGCACTCCGCGCGATGCCGACGGAGACGCGTCGAGGGAGGCGATCAAGCACAAAAGAAGCGCAACAAGAGCGGCTGCCAGCCGCTTGAGGTTGATGGCGGCGGCCGTCAGATAGGCCTGGATCTTCATGTTCGGTAGACCACGCCGTATGGCGCGCGCCAGCCCATGCCAGGTCTTGGCTTCGCCATGGAAGCCCTCTGAACGCCAGCGATGACGCTGATAGAGCCGTCGATCCTGCCAGCTCCATCGTTCGCGACGGCGCCGGGCGCGGAGCAGTGCCGGATAATCGTTCCCTACAACAACTGCCTTATTAACTCGCCCCTTCGATAGGCAATCACCCTTGAGCGGACACCGGGCACAATCCTTTGCCTTTGAGTAAAAGAAACGGCCGTGCTTGATGGGTCGCGCGGGCCGCAAGACACGTCCTCGCGGGCACTTCAGGATGTCGTGCTTGGCGTCGTACCGGAAGCGCCTGAGCGGTACGCGACTCTTGATCGGTTCAGCTTTAGCTGGGATCAGGGCATCGATGCCGCGCCGTTCGAGAGCACCGTATACTTTAGCGTAGGCATAGCCGGCATCGGCGGTGACCGTTTTGATGTCAATGCCTGTAATCGCTTCAACCTCGTCGACTTGCGGCTCGATCATCTCGCCTTCGTTCGTTTGTCCAGTTGTGACCGCGACGTCCAAAATGACTCCGACCTTGTCATCGACGGCCGTGTGCTGCTTGTAAGAGGGCTCCAGCCGCCGGTTGCGGGCATTCGTGGCCATCGTCGCATCGGGGTCGGTCGTGCAGACCTTCTTGTACTTGCCACTCTGTCGGCCCGTTTTCTCAGCCTCGCTTTCATCCTCGTTTTGATTTTCGCTCAGGACATCCACCACATGCTGCTCGGTGAGGCTGTCCCAACTCACATTGGCGCGGATCAGCGACGCATCGATGTGGACCACCTCCGCAGTGGCGATCTTGGCCTTCAGGCAGGCCTCGACCGTGCGCTTGAAGATCCTACGGAACCGCTCTTCGCCCCAGCGCTGGCGAATGCGCGTCAGGCTTGAATGGTGCGGTAGTTGCTCATGCAGGCCATAACCGACAAACCAGCGGATCGCGATGTTGACCTGAGCTTCACGCATCAGCTTGCGATCGTGCACGATGCCGCTGAGCAGACCGGCGAGCATCAGCCGTACCGCCGCTTCGGGATCGATGCCGGGCCGGCCGTCATTCGCGCAGTAACAGTCGGTGACCTCTTGCCTTAGCCAAGTCAGGTCGAGCACACGATCGACCCGCGCCAGCACGTGCTCGTCTGGGACGAGTTGTTTGAGCGAGCCGGTGATGAAGAGCTCAAGCTGATCCCGCTCCTTGCGCCCCAGCATCTCGTTTGCTCCGCCGATCGCGAATCGCCGACAAGAATGGAATCAGTCAATTCGGACTTTTTCAACGATCCCACGCGGCAGCGCTGCCAGGCGGTGTTGAGCACCTTGCTGACGGCGGCCTTGATGCCCTCATGCGCATCGGAGATCACGAGCTTGACGCCACGAAGCCCGCGCCGAGCGAGCTTGAGCAAGAACGCGGTCCAGAACGTCTCGGCCTCCGAGGGACCGATGTCCATGCCGAGAACTTCACGCCGGCCGTAGTCGTCCGTGAAGAGTGGCTAAGCGATTGAGCTAGAATCGCATTTGTCGTTGTGGACTGTTTTGCGTTTGCAGGGGTTTGATGCTTCGGGCGTCGGAACCTTGCAATTTCATTTTCAGGATTCGGTCGAATCGCCAACCATGATTCCGTCATCGCATCGGAGGTGGCGATGCGACCGAAGAAGCACAGGACGACGGGATCGGGCGATCTGTTCCGGGCCAGGCTGGACCAAATCATCAATATGAAGCACGAGCTGGTTCAGCTCGCCGGCAAGGTCGATTGGGACTGGATCGACGGCGAGATCGCGCCGCTCTACAGCGAGAATGGTCGGCCCGGGATCGCGAGCCGCTTCATGATCGGGCTGTTGCTGCTCAAGCACATTTACGGGCTGTCCGATGAGGGGGGTGTGCGAGCGCTGGGTCCACGACCCATATTTCCAGTACTTTACCGGCGAAGAGTTCTTCCAGCACGCATTCCCGCAGGAGCGCTCGGACCTGAGCCACTGGCGCAAGCGGCTCGGCGACAAGCTGGAGCTGTTGCTGGCCGAGAGCTTGCGGGTGGCACACGAGGCCGGCGCGTTGCGCAGCCAGGACCTCAAGCGGGTCACGGTCGGTCGAGTAGCCCCCGGGGAATTGCACCCCGAGGCTCTCACGAAACCGGACGTGAACCTCTCGATTCATCCGGCTTCTATCTTCCAGCCGCAGGTCGAATGCCGACTCGCCACAAATAGAGTAGGTTCGGATCGCGCTGTGCGAGCCGTCCCAACCAATATACTGAGGCGACTTTCCGGCCTTTCAACCGCTTGTATTTCCGCCTCGTCCAGCGGGCGAGCGCGTCGTTTACGTGACGAAGGACGTTGA